>NZ_JBIIQN010000027.1:0-34411 GCF_044342065.1 Aquirufa sp.
TTTATTGTCCGATTTTCTGTACACCTTCCACAGGCCATTTTCTTCCTTAATTTCAGCCTCTGTACCGTCTTTGTCTTGGTAAAACTTAACCGTATATTCAGCCTCTTCAAGACTTTGACAGGCTTTTGACATATTGGAACGTTGAACCTCATTGAATAGGTCAACAAAGCGTTCTCCCATTCCAAATTCTAATACAGCTCCTGATAAAACATATTGTAAATCACACAATGCATCAGCAATTTCTACAATATCATTGGCTGCAATGGCTTCTTTTAATTCATCTAATTCTTCGGACAATAAACTTACACGTAAAGCACAACGCTCAGGTGAAGGAATCGTAGGATTAGCTAATATGGGCGCTCCAAAGGTTTTATGGAACTCAGCAACTTGATTTAATGAGTCTATTTTTTGCATAAAAACAGGTATTATGCTTAAAATTAAGCATTTAATTAGGGATTTCTATTAGGCAAATGGCTTAATGAATGGATAAATTTCGATTCAATTTGTTAACAATTTTACCAATTGTACACATTATTCTCACTTATCCACATAAAAATGTGGATAAGTGTTTTTCGATTGTAACCAAATGTTCACAACTGTGGATAAGTCGTGGATAAGTTTAAAATTGCTTTTTTACATAGGACGGCTTTCCGAAAAAGTCCCATCACTGTAAAAAATAAGTACGCGCTCGATGGTCTTTTCTAATCGTTCCGGTTTTGCCGAACTCATAATCGGTTCGGTTCGAGTTGAAGTTGTCGTTTCCTTTGGACGTCTGAGATTTGATTGTACGATCGTTGGCTCAGGTAAAATATTTACAGGCGATTCTGAGGGCGCAGGTTCAATAGCATCAAAAAGAGATGGCGACGGTATAGCAATGGTTTCTTTAGGAGTACTCGATAGAATAGAAGCTCCTAGGCTACGATCCTCAAACAATAGATCCTCTGCGCTTATCTCTGGAAATACGCGGAGAATCTTTTGTACGACATCTAAACTTGGTTTGTTACGGCCAGAAAGTATATGAGAAATACTACTACGGGGTATTCCTAATTTATCAGCAAATTGAGACGCACTCAATTGCTTGCGCTTAATTAACAATTCGATCTTCTCACTTAAATTCATAATTGTATATTGTAAACTTTAATTATTACAAAAGTAAATTAAAAGTTAACAAAAACAAATTCGAAAATAAGCACAATTGTAATTTACAAAAGTGATATACAATCACTATGCAAGCTGATTAGTTTACTTTTGTATAAAGCGCCAACTCCCTTTTTGAAGTCCTTTTTTGACATGCCCAAGTGTAGGTAAATCTCTTCAGCAGGGCTTTTATCATGCAGCTTTAATAAACCATTGTTTTCCTTAATAGCTGAAAGAATACGTTCTGCTTGCGCATCGATGCGTATCATGCCAACGGGTTCTAAACGTAGATCCAGTTTGCCATCTGGCCGGATGTTGGAAATGTATACAGATGTAGTTTCTCCAAAAGTTAAATTTGTAAACACTTGATTTTTGAATAGCATTCCAATTTTACAATTGTTTACCAAGCACTTAATGCCCAAGTCAGTATGTTCAAAGGGGATTGCCTCTACTTTGTCGCCAATTGTAAATTCAGAACCATCAGTTAATGGAAGAAATTTTTCGATACGTGCTGATGCAACAATGCGATCTGTTTGTCCATCTAGGTAAATATATACCAGGTAAGAGCGGCCAACTGACATTTTTTGAAACTGTTGGCTAAATGGAACGAATAAATCTTTTGCTAATCCCCATTCCATGAATACACCTAGCGGTGTTACTGCCTTAACTTCAAGGTAAGCAAATTGATCGATGGTTGCTTTTGGACGTAAGGTGGTGGCGATAATTCGATCTTCTGAATCTCTGTAAATGAAAACATCTATGAATTGATCTATTTCATAGGTTTCCGGTACATATTGTAATGGGAGTAAGATTTCATCTTCATAGCCATCCAAGTATAAACCAAATGGAACTTCTTTGATAATGCGTAGGTGATTGTATTCACCAATTTTTAATTCATTTTCCATAAAAAAAACCCGGTTGTTTGAACCGGGTTGTAAAGGTAAGGATAGATTTTAGTTTAAACTACCACATTGTTTTCGCGCAGTGCTTGATTCAATGAGGTTTTTAAATCCGTGCTTTCTTTGCGTTTTCCAATAATAAGCGCACAAGGTACGCCATACGTGCCAGCTGGGAAGTTCTTTTGAATGGAACCTGGAATAACAACCGAATTTTCAGGTACATAACCTATGTATTCTACCGGCTCAAGTCCTGAAACATCAATGATCTTGGAAGATCCCGTGATGGTAACCCCAGCTCCAAGTACAGCTTTTTTGCCGATATGAGCACCTTCTACCACAATACAGCGTGAACCGATGAATGCTCCATCTTCAATTATGACAGGTGCCGCTTGTGGTGGTTCTAAAACACCCCCTATACCTACACCACCGCTCAAATGCACATGTTTGCCTATTTGCGCACAGCTTCCTACGGTAGCCCAGGTATCTACCATAGTTCCTTCGTCAACGTACGCGCCAATATTCACGTAAGATGGCATTAAGATTGTTCCTTTTGCTAAAAATGCACCGTAACGAGCCACAGCAGGTGGAACGACACGTACACCTAATTCCTTATAGTTGGTCTTTAAACGCATTTTATCATGGTATTCAAATATACCAACCTCACTTACTTCCATTTGACGAATTGGGAAATACATTACGATGGCCTTTTTTACCCATTCGTTTACTTGCCAACTTCCATCTGCCAAGGGCTCCGCAGTTCTTAACTCGCCTGCATCTACTTTAGCAACAACTTCTTCGATAGCAGCGATAACTGCTGGTGTATTTCTGGTTTCCGGGGTATCCCATGCGGATAAAATGATTTGTTCGACTGAATTCATATGTTTAGTATCCAAAATTTGAAGCTGCAAATTACCACTTAATTAATTTAATCGAAATTGAAATAGAAAATAATCAAGGTTTAAATTCCATTTTAACGGAATTTGGGCCAAATATATGAGATAAATTTAACTTAAACTTTAATGAGCTAAGTTATTGATTATCAGTTAGTTGATAATTTGTACAAAATAAAGTTTGGTGAATTTGTAAGCCTAAAATTAGCTAAAAGAACAAGTGACATTCTGTCACTCCCCTGCCCTACTGGATTCGAGCAGCAATTCCTTACACAAATATGCAAAATAATCTTGAATAAAAAACGTATCCGAGAAAAATTTTCTCAAAATAGCTACAATTGTCTATTTTGCTAAATATAAATATTCCGTTTACAATTGTTCAATATTCTATTTTAAACGATTAAATGATGGTTTATTATTTCTCAATTCTTGGAATTGTTCAATGAAAGTGCTATTTTTGATTTTTACTAAGGAAATCAAATTAATTCATTCAATGAAAAAAATTAAAGTTGCCATTAATGGTTTTGGTCGCATCGGTCGACTTACTTTCCGTCGTTTATTGGAAAAAGAAAATGTAGAAATCGTAGCAATTAATGATTTAACTGACAACGCTACTTTAGTTCATTTATTAAAGTATGATTCAGTTCACGGTCGTTTTAACGGGACAGTTTCTTCTGATGCTGATAGCATAACGGTAAATGGTCATGCAATTAAAGCATTCGCTGAACGTGATCCGAAGCAATTACCATGGGGTGCTTTAGGAATTGATGTTGTTTTGGAATCTACAGGTCGTTTCATTGATCAAGATGGTGCAGGTCAACATTTAACTGCTGGTGCTCGTAAAGTAATTATCTCTGCTCCTGCTAAAGGTGATATTCCTACGGTCGTATTGGGTGTAAATGATAATACCCTAACGGACGACATGACAATAATTTCAAATGCTTCTTGTACTACCAACTGCTTGGCTCCTATGGCTAAAGTTTTGGATGACGCTTTTGGTATCGAGAAAGGATTTATGACAACGGTTCATGCTTACACGGCTGACCAGAACTTACAAGATGCTCCACACGCCGACTTGCGTCGTTCTCGTGCTGCTGCATATTCAATTATTCCTACATCTACTGGCGCAGCTAAAGCTGTTGGCTTAGTTCTTCCACATTTGAAAGGAAAATTAGATGGAAATGCAATGCGTGTTCCTACTCCGGATGGATCGGTAACTGATTTTACTGTTGTATTAAAGAAGGACGCTACCGTTGCGGAAATCAATGCCGCTCTAAAAGCTGCTGCTGATGGCCCAATGAAGGGTATCTTGGAATTCACTACTGACGAAATCGTTTCTATCGATATTATCGGAAACCCACATTCTTGTATTTTGGATTCTAAATTAACAACCGCTATGGGTAACCTGGTGAAAGTTGTTGGTTGGTATGACAACGAATTTGGTTATTCTTCTCGTGCTGCTGATTTGATCGCTCGCGTTGGATAATGCAAGTCCATGTTTTATGATAAGAAAGAGGCTCAGGCCTCTTTTTTGTTTTGAACACGTGCATAATTGATTGAATACCCTTTATCATACCAAATCTTCTCAAATCGAGTCTTTATTCCAAAGTGATCATCATTCCACTCCGACTCATACAGATTTTTTGTTTCTGCCAAAACCGCTAAGCCGTATAAACGAAATTGCTCCATCGAATAATCAAAGAATGGTTCCGAATCCGTTTTTAAATGTATAAGTCCATTGGGTTTGAGTAAGCGCAAATATTTTTCTAAATAAAATGGAAAGGTTAAGCGTTTTTTTTCATCTCGGTCCTTCAATCGAGGATCTGGAAAGGTTATCCAGATTTCATCAATTTCGCCATGTTCGAAAAAATCTTCAATAAATTGAATCTGAATTCGTAAGAAACCTACGTTTTTTAAGCCTAAGCCATCTGCCTCTCGTCCTCCTGCCGCTAAACGATCCCCCTTGACATCCACGCCTATGAAATTCATATCTGGAAACAGCTTTCCTAAACCATTCGTGTATTCACCTCGCCCGCAGCCTAACTCAACCACGAGTTTATTGGAATTCTTAAAATAGCTTTGATTCCAGTTTCCTTGACAAATGGAAAAGAAAGGCTTAGGTGATTGAATGACGTTTGCTAGTCGCTCCGCCCATTCATATTTATATGTCTTTTGTCTACTCAAAACCGTTAATCTATTTCAGCTACTAAATATGTGCTGCCCGTTATTAATATAAAATCGGATTCTAAGGCTGATAAACGGGCCTCCTTGATGGCTTCATTCACATTTGCCGATATACTCCCCTTTAGTCCATGTTGATTACCTATTTCCATTAATTTTTGTGCCGGTAATGCGCGTGGGTTTTTAGCCTCCGTAAATAGATAATGCGCTTCTCTGGGAAACAAAGAAAAAACTCGATTGATATCTTTGTCGGCAACCATTCCTAGAATAATTGTCAACTTATGTGGCTTATATTGTTTTACCTGCTCCAAAATTTGACGTATGCCTGATTCATTATGTCCTGTATCGGCTACGATCCATGGCTTTTCTTGATAAACCTCCCACCGACCTCTTAATTGGGTGTTTTGACGACATTTAGCTATTCCTGATTGAATTTTAGCCAACTCCAAATGCAGTTTTCCTAATGAATTCAACTGTTCACACCAAGCAATAACGCCTCGAATATTGTTTATCTGATAAATGCCAGCATACGGACTATGAACTTGAAATTTCCCCCAAGTATTTGCCGTCACATCCATTTGTAAGCCCATAATCGAATAGCTTGAGTTCTCTACCAAAACTTCATCTTGGGCAAATTGAATAGGTGCTTGTTCTACAGCCGCCATATTTAAAAAAATAGCAGCCGTTTCCGCTTGTTTTTCACTGATGCAGATCGGTGTTTGTGATTTGATAATTCCAGCCTTTTCAGCGGCAATTAATTCAAGACTGTCTCCTAGTAGATCTTGATGGTCATAACCAATGTTGGTAATGAAACACCCCAAAGGTTTTATGACGTTCGTCGAATCCAATCGTCCCCCTAGTCCCGTTTCGATAATGGCATAATCGACACCTTTTTCTTTGAAATATTGAAAGGCCATTATTACGGTCCATTCAAAAAAACTCGGTTTAATTTCGGCTAACAAGGGTTTATTACGAAGAAAAAAATCTACAATCCATTGTTTTTCAACCTCTTGGCCATTGATTTTGATACGCTCGGTAAAGGATTTAAGATGCGGAGAGGTATATAGACCTACTTTATAGCCATGTTCCTTTAAAATGGAGGCCATAAAATGGGAACTACTCCCCTTGCCGTTTGTGCCTGCAATGTGCAAGGATATAAAAGAATCTTGTGGATTGCCCAACTGCTGACAAAGCTTCTCAATATTCCCTAAACCAGGTTTATATGCTTTTTTGCCTTCGCGATGAAACACAGGTAATTGCGCATACAAGAAGTTCATGACTTCTTCGAAACTCATCATGATTAGTTGGTAGGCACAATTTTTATTGTTTTAAAACCACTGGCTCCTCGTCTGATTCCTTCACTTTTGGGAGAGAAACGCGCATTTTTGATGAGTTTTTTGTAGCGCTCTGCCAGTGATAATTTCACATTGGTTCGGTCAATTCTAATTTCTGTAACGTTTCCTTTTTCATTGATTCGAATGAAGAAAGTAATTTCACCTGTTTCACTACCATTATCGATACCCTTCAAAGGCGATGAATCAAAAGTCCACTCCTGTGCAATCTTTCCTTCACCACTTCCTGCGCCGGCACCATTACCTTTTCCACCGCCACCTGCTCCAGAGCCAGTTCCATTACCATTTCCAGCGCTACTTCCTGAACCATTACCATTTCCAGACGCATTATTATTTGCAGTTCTTTTATTAAAAATATAACTATTATCAATTACGGGTTCTGCTTCTTTTACCTCTTTTTTGGCGACCTCAGGGGCTTTTTTTACGGTTACAGGACTTTCTGCTTTACTCGTAATGGGTTCAGCGGTGTTAACCTGTTCTGCTTCTGTGGTTTGGGTAATTTCTTGCTTTGCCTCAGGTTCAGGAGCTGGTGGCTCTTGCTCGAAGGTTATTTCACCCGTTTGAGCTTCTGCGGTATTCGGGATTTTCGGTGTTGGAGATTCATTCCAAATTTTCACCTGCCAAATTAAAAGAAACAATACCGCATTGATCAAAACGGTAAGGACCAAGGCTTTTATTTGATTCTTTCTTTCAAAGTTTTTTTGTGAATAGCTAATGCTCATATCTCTATCTTTTATAAACCCAAATGTCTAATTTATTTTCTGTCTTCATGCGGGCCGCTGCTTCATACCCTGCATCAAAGGTGGTAACCTCCCCTAAACTAACCCGGAAATACTTTTCGCCATCCCTTTTAGCGATGATTTTCACATCTTCGAAACCCTTCGCTACTAAATCTGCCTGACAGGATGCGGCTTTCGCTTCCGTTATGAAACTACCCACCACCAAGTAAATGCCTGATGCTTCTGGCGCCGCATTTACTATACTTTTTACCTGCTCTTCGACAGGCTTTTCTGTATTTATAGGTACATCATTTTTTGCGGGATTGATTTCTACTGTTTTTTCAGCCTTGTTAACTTTGTTTCGAATTGTTAATGGACTGAAAGATCCATTGACCTGATGTGTATTAGGCTCCGTCAAATAAAAGGCTGCCATGCCGCCAATTAAAAACGCTAGCAACACATAAGCATAAAATTGATTTTGACGGGTCCGTTTGACAGGTTGGATTGTTGGTAAATCTTCAACTGATTTCTCAATCGGATTTTCTTGTAATACAGGTTTCTTTCTAGCTTGTCCTATCGATACAGGTGTTAATCCGTATTGATTTAAATCAAAATTTAACGTTTGATTTGGCTCAAATTGAAAACGACCTGAGGCATTCACGCTAAATACGCCAATGTTTCCAAATTGAAATTGTGATTGCGCCTTAATGGTTTCTGCTAACGATTGTCCAAATTGATGAACGGCTGTAAATGCCTGCTTTTGGCTCACTCCCATTTCTTTGGCCCAACTGGTTGCTAATAAACCATCATCGGATTGAAGTCGCTCATTGAATGCAACCCATTTGGATTTCGGAACTAGTAGTTGATCGTCCTCTAAATATTGAAAGTCTTTCGTATTCAATACAAATCCACCAAAATGCGGTATGATCACGCAATCGTGGGTGTAAAGTAAACGCTCAATAAATTCAATCATTATATTCATCAACGTCTTAATTAAAATGAGTATGCTACACCAACCGTATAGTTGAGTCCTTGATTAATGTAATTCAAATACCGTTGGTAATTTTTTCCTAATAAGTTATTTGCGCTCACGGAGATATTAAACTTTTTGGTGATTAAATAATTCACCTTTAAGTTCAAATCGATGATATCATCCATCTGTTCAGCCTTTGGAGTCAATGACTTTTCAAAGCTATACAATCCAGCTATGTAAAAAATATCGGGCGAAACAATAATTCTATCTTTAAAGGTAATTGAGTTTGTAAATGATAAATTCATCAAAGGACGATGAATGGGCTTATCAATTGTTGCTAACTCAGCATCACCATATGCTAAATCTTGATACGAATTAAAATCATATTTTAAGATGGACAATACTTTATCAAACGTTTGATAGTTTACTTGTCCTGACATATTAAATACTTTCGCTGATTTTTCTACTTTCGTATTCGCATACTTTACTTCGAAATGGGTCGGATCCAACGTTGAATTTACGAGCATCGCTAAATTGGTGAATTCTGAATAACCAAATTTTAATTCAAAATCTAAATTACGTTCATTTGAACCCTTGATTCCACCGTAGATATTGGAACTTTGCGTTGTATTCAGCAAGTTGGGTGCTAAACGTGGCGCCATCCAATTATTCTCATTAGTAAATTGATTATAGCTATTAAAGTAAGTATCACCGCCTAATCCCACGAATAAATGTATAAAATCAGTTGGTTTAAAATCAATCTTTAATAAGGGGAATAAACGGGTTTTGTTTAACGTAAGTCTTTGTTCTTTCTCATTGACGATATTCAATCCTCCTGTTAAAGACAAACGATTGTTTTTATAAAGGAAAGTTGGTTTAACACGATAAAGCTCTCTTCGATCGTTGGCTTTTTCAAAAGTGTTTTCTGATAAATTCATCTCCCCAGTTAAATAGGCAGAAAAATTATCATTGACATGCAGGATGCCTTGAAGTTTACTTTCCCAAATCCATTCTTTACTTGTGTAGTTATTTGTCAAATACGTTAAGCCTGATGATGCAATGTAATCCCACTTAACATCTTTTTTTGCATTAGAAATACTACCGGAATAGCTGAATTTGTTGTAAGCGATATCTAAATCCTTAATAAATGGTGTTGAAAGGAATGCAGATTCTGGACGTCCATAGTAATTATTCTCAGTACGTTTAAAGCTGATTTGGCCATCTAAGAAATAATTCCCCGTAAATGTTTTACTGTATACCTTCGCTTCATTTTCATTCCGGCCTGAATTTCCTAAACTGACTGGGCCTCTCCGATTGGAATCATGATTTATATAAACTCCTTGAAACTGATTTTCCTTAGGTGTAAATCCAAAATGCCCATTTAACAAGGTATGGCCATAATTACCTGCTCCTATTTTGATGATGTTTTTAAATTTGGGTCCATACGAAGAAATCAGTTCATCGCCTTCACGTGGTCCGATTATGGAGGTCGTTAATAAGGTGTTGCTACCAGACTCCCATTTGCGATCAAAAAACTCATATTTCATTTTGCGCCCCTTTTGCGTGTTTTCAATCTCATTCAAAGGCTCAAAATTGCGGGAAATTTGCGGTTGGAGTACAATCTTACGCTCCTTCTCCAAAATGATATCATCATTCTGAATATTACCTTCCTTCTTATCCTGCGCAAAAACAGAAGCTGATACCCCGAGCATGAGTACACTACAAATGATAAATGGATTGGCTTTCATTTGAAATTTCATATACAATTATTTTAGGGGTAAGCTTTTTAAGGTTGTTTTGGCGAGTTCAATCACCTGGTTATCCGTAGAATTATCAATGATTGATTTTAATATGGCTTTCGCTTGTGGTAAATTTTTCAATGATACGAAGTTGGTCGCCAACAAAATATAGGCTTTTCCAATAACCGCATCTGATGCATCTGCAAATTCGTTTTTGAACTTGTTGCTAATCATGTCATTGGATTCTTTGTATTTGGCTTCTTTGGATAATTGATAGGCCAACTGGTATTGTGCCTCAGCCCCGATATCCCCTTTAGGATCTAAAGCAATGGTTTTAGTTAACCATTCTAATCGTAAAGAAACAGATGAACTATCTGAAAAAGCTTCAGCTAATGCACGGCTCATTTTTGCTTTTTCTTCTGTGCTATACAAGTTCAATGGCTCTATTTCTATAAAAACTTTTGCAACAGAGTCTAGTTGTTTAGCCGCATAAAATGCCTTGAAAATGTTGTTATAAGCATTTAGTTGATTTTCAACCTCCGGGTTTTTACTCGCATGCATTCGATAGAATGATACTGCTCCGAGTGTATTTCCTGCATTTAATTCAAGTTCAGCCGCTCGCGTGATAGCTTTATTGATTTGCGGATGCGCATTTTGTTCAATAACTTTTTTATATGCTTGTAAGGCTTCTGTGGAATCCTTAATCTGATCTGCAGCATCAGCTATCAAGTAGTACGCTTCCACCACGTTTTCATCTGATGGATATTTGGAAACAAATTCTTTTAAAGCAGGAATTGCCTTATCAAACTTCTTACCATCATAGATTCCTTTGGCTGCACTGTATTTTAAATCAATGGCATCGTTATCCTCAACTGCATTCGTGGAGCTTTGGAAATTTTCTAATACCTGACCAAATTCCTCTGGACGTCCCACCTTAATTAAGTTTTCTTGTAATCCAATTAAGGCATCTTTCGCGATTTTTTCACCTGAGAATTCATTGATGATTCGTTTATAATCAGCTAATGCCAATTCAAATTGTTCCGTATTCGTATAAGCTTGTGCCCGCTTAAGAATTGATAAAGCTAAATACTCACCTTTCATTTTGGCCTCAATGATTTCACTAAACCCGGTAATGGCTTCTTTATAATTGTTCCCATTGAACAAAAGTAAATTTTCTTGATACAGGGCATCTTCCGCATATTTAGAATCGGGGAAGTTGTTACGTACTTGTTTGAACGTTTGACGAGCTTCAGCATCACGGCTTAAGTAACTCAAGGTCATGCCCTTTTGAAATAAGGCATAATCCTTTTCCGACTTCGCTAAATCAGCTGCCTGCGTATAGTATGTTAAGGCATCTTGGTATTTGCGTGAAATCAAATAGGTATCAGCTAAGCGAATCAAGATGGTCGGATTGTTTTTAGAATTTGGTGTCGCTTTTAAGCGATCTACATAGGCTTTAAACAAATTATTGGCCTTCGTGAATTCCTTGGTATTGAAGTATGCAAATGCCAATCCAATACGAACTTGCTGGATAAAGTCTTCCGTTTGTCCTTTTCCGCTCAATAATGGGTTATATAATTCAATGGCATCCTCGAATTTCTTCAGTTGGCTCAAGGATTCAGCTTTACCTAAGCTAGCTAAGGCTGTATATTGTTCTTTTTGGGCTGTTTCAATCGATTTATTAAATAAATCGATAGCAGTTTCAAATCGCTCATCATTGTATGCGCGAACGCCCAAATTATAACTTAACGTTTGATAAGCTTCGTTGAGTCTTGGTGAGCGCTTGGTAATTCCCTTTAAATAGCTTAATGCTACTTCCAAATTATTCGAATTAAGAAATGCATCAGCCACTAACTCGGTAGCCTCATTGGCAAATTTACTGGTAGGATATTGGGTATTAAATGCTTGAATCTCTTGAATCGTCTCTGAAGCATGTCCTAGGTCAAGTTGGACTTTCGCATGATTGAATGCTGACTCCTCTTGAATGGCGGCATTAAATGGCAGCTTCTTTGCGATTTCAAATGCGTCTAAAGTCGCAACCAAATTCCCTGCATTTAATTGGGCAAGAGCAAGTGTAAAGGCGGCATATTGACTCAAGCTATCCTTTGCGGCTAATAAACCTTTGAGCTGATTAGCTGATTCATTGAATTTTTTAGTTCGATACAACGAATAACCTAAGCGATATTGCGCAAGCGGATTGATTTTGCCATTGCTTGCGCGAATTAATACTTCATAACTTTTAGCCGCTTTTTCAAATTTATCCATTTTGAATTGGACATCAGCTACCAATTGAGATAGTTCATCTATCCGGTAACCCGAATTCTTTTTAGCCAAAATAGGCTCAGCATAATTCAATAAATCAGTGAATTTCGATTGATTGAAATAGCACAAAGCGACCCAATTGGCAATTTCTCTCCGGTATTTGCTACTTCCTTCGGCTTTGATAAAATCAGGTGCCGCATCCGCATAACGCTTATCATTGAATTGAATAATAGCCGCATAATAGGCTGCAGAGAATGCATATTCTTCATCCTGTTCCGTTTTGATATCATTAAATACGGCCAGTGCCTCTACAAAATTCTTTAACTCATAATAGGAAATACCCAAGCGGTATTTAGCTTCTAAATTCGTTTCTGATGAGCGAGATAGGTATTTTGTGGCTTTAGCGTAATCGCCATTTTCATAGAAAAAAGTTCCTATGCCACGTAACAACTTGACCGCTTGCGGATGCTCTGGGTTATTAGCTACAAATCGTTCTGCGAGTATTTCAGCTTCTGGTTGGCTCATATAAAGCGAGCACATCGTAATGTAATATTCCGCAAGCACTTTTTGACCTGATTGTTCATGGCTCATCGGTTCAATGCTACCTAAGTATGCATTGAATTCTTCCCTCGCCGCTACATAATTTTTAGCATCAAAATATTCTTTAGCCTGCCGAAAGTGCAAAGTTTGATCCTTGTATATAAAGGTTTGCTGTGCTTGAGCACAATAGGTGATGCCAAAAATGAGTATGGCTACTATCCAACTAGTTGATTTTTTATTTATCCGCATTAGAATTTGATTACAGCATGCACAATTAATCAAAAATACGATTTTTCTTTTAAAATATTGTTGGCATTTCTGAAAATATTTTAAAGGTTTTTGACCAATAAATGTCCAATTCATAAAAGATATGCGGTATTTTTTTAATTTTACCCTTTCTATTTCATCTAACTAAATTTTAAACCTATGTTTTTCAAGAAATTAGGTCTTTTAGCCCTATTATTCCTGGGTTTTCATTTGAGTGCGGCTCCCATTAAGCACTACATTCAAATGCCCTTTCCTCATTCGCATTATTTTGAAGTAACGACCACGGTGGATGTTTCCCAAGAAAAAGGAAAATTCATTGATTTGAAAATGGCTTCTTGGACGCCTGGCTCCTATTTAATCCGAGAATTTGCAAAAAATGTTGAGCAGATATCGGCACTCAGCGGAAATGTGGATTTGCCTATTTCGAAAATTTCCAAGAATACGTGGCGTGTTTCCTTTCAGCCAGGAACCAAAACCGTTCAAGTGAATTATCAAGTTTATGCCTTTGAATTGTCGGTTCGGACATCTTTTTTAGATGATGTTCACGGCTATATTAATCCAGCTAGTGTTTTATTGTATGTTGATAAATTCTCAAAACAACCACATGAAATAAGTATTGTGCCTTATAAAGATTTCAAAAAGGTATCAACGGCCCTCAAGAATGTCGGTGGATTTAATTACGTCGCGAAAGATTTAGACGAGTTAATCGACTCACCTATCGAGATTGGCAATCACCAAGTTTGGAATTTCAAAGTAAACAATATACCGCATCAAATTGCCTTTTTTGGACAGGCTAAAGTGGATTCATTGAAGTTTATTGCTGATGTAACCAAGATGGCGGAAACAGCCCAACAAGTTGTGGGCCAACATCCTTGTGATCACTATGTGTTTATTATTCACAATATCCAACGAGGAACAGGCGGTTTAGAGCATTTGTATTCAACGACCTGTTCTGTTTCGAGGTCGGCCTATGAAACGCCAGGTGGTTATCAAGGAGTTATGAATTTATTGGCTCATGAGTATTTTCACTTATGGAATGTTAAACGGATTCGTCCAATTGCCTTGGGACCTTTTGATTATGAAAACGAAAACTATACCCACAACTTATGGTTTTCAGAAGGTATCACGAGCTATTACGCTGATTTGATTAACCTTCGTACTAAAATGGTTTCTCCGGATTCTTATTTGAATGATTTGGGAAAAGAAATTTCAGCTGTTGAAAATACACCGGGCGCTCATGTCGAATCTGCCGCTTCTTCTAGCTGGGACGCTTGGATTAAATATTACCGACCAAATGAAAATTCAAGGAACTCAACCGTTTCATATTATGATAAGGGTGCTTTGTTAGGTGGTATTTTGAACATGTGGATTATTCAACATACTAGCGGAGCCAAAAGTTTAGATGATGTATTTAAGTTGCTTTACACAGCATATTATTTAAAACTAGGGCGTGGTTTCACGGACGCGGAGTTGGAGAATGCGTTCACTACTGTAGCAGGTACATCTGCTACCGGGTTCTTTAAAGATCATATTTATGGTGTTAAATCGCCAGATTATGCGGGTATTTTTGCCAAATTCGGTTACACTTGGACCGATGTAAATCAAGGAAAATCCATTCCTTTTGTTGGATTATCCGTTGCAAACAATCGGATTACGTCAATCTACAAAGCTGGACCCGCATATTTAGCAGGATTGAACGTTGGCGATGAAATTATCCAAGTTAATCAAGCAGATTTTACGGGATTGGATAAGGTTATGGCCGACAAAAAAGTGGGTGATTTGCTAACTCTCAAGGTGAAGCGTGATGGTTTGGATCGTACTTTCGAGTTGAAAGTGCTTCAAACTCCAATGAAGGCATATGAAGTTCAACCCATAGCTAGTCCAAACGATTCGCAATTGAATTTGCGTAAAAAGTGGTTAGCACTTAATTAATTTGCTTACCCATCTCAGCATACATTTGCTGAAAGGTTGTAATAACAAAATTTTGAAAGGAGGAGCTGGTTGCCAGCTCCTCTATTTCTTTTTGGCCTGAAAAATCCAATACAGAGAACTTATAGCTCTGTTCGAGTTGGGGCGTCTCAAATTTCAGAATGTATTTTGAATTCCATTCAAAAAGTGAGATTCGCATATTTTCATGCGGTATTTCTTTGATGAAATGCATTAATCGTGCATAATTTTCACGCTTTGGATTACATCTCCTTCGCGTACTTGATCAATGACATCCAAGCCCTCTACCACTTTACCGAAACAGGTATGCTTACGATCTAAGTGAGCTGTATTGTTTCTAGAATGGCAAATGAAGAACTGTGAGCCACCGGTGTTCGGTCCACGGTGAGCCATCGATAAAACACCTCGATCATGGAACTGATTGTTTCCTGTTAACTCACATGGAATGGAATAACCAGGACCACCAGCACCCGTTCCATCTGGACACCCGCCTTGGATTACGAAATCAGCAATCACTCGGTGGAAGGAAAGCCCATCATAAAATCCTTTTTCCGCCAAATCAATGAAGTTTTTCACATGAATTGGAGCATCTTCTGTATAAAATTCGATTTTCATTAACCCTTTATCGGTCAACATTTCTGCGTATGCCATCTTTTTTTAATTAAATTTGAGCCACAAAGATAAATATTAAAATGAAAATGAGGTACTCCATCCTGCTATTGTCTATTCTTTTTATAGCCTGCCAAACGGATAGTGATAAACGAGAGGCGACCGATTTTTTTCTACGAGGAAACGCGAAATTTAAGGAAAAGGAGTATTTTGAAAGCATCAAATGGTATACTGAGGCCGTTCAAAAACAAGCGCAATTCCCAGATGCCTATTATAACAGAGGGTTAGTCTATCAGGCATTGGAGAAAAATGATGAAGCACTGGTTGATTTTTCTAAAGCTGTCGAGCAAGATCCCGCCTATTCACTAGCCCTTTTCAAAAAAACAGAAATATTACAAACCATGAATCGCATCGATGAAGCGATTAGCTCTGCCGAGACATTGGTTAAAAACTTTCCTGATTCTTCTGCCAATTGGTCCCTGCAAGGCAATATTCAAATGCAAAAAAGTCTTTGGAATGAATCACTGGCTTCATATGATCGCGCCTTAGCCTTGGATAAAACATCTGTGGAAACCATGATTAACCAAGGAGTTGTTTATCAAGAATTGGATCAATTGGATTTAGCGGAAAAAATGTTCCAAAAAGCATTAGCTTCAGGGAAATTTAAAGACTTGATTTACAACAACTTAGGATACTTAGCGATTCGAAGAATGCAATGGGATTTGGCCTCAAAATATATTAAGCAGGCATTGGAAATTGACCCCAAAAACCCCTTGTATGTGAAGAATTGGGAACGAATTCAGAAAAAATCAATGCTTGAATAGTGCCATATAGGCTTGTAATGCTGCGGTATTTTCGCTGCCATCCGTGAAGATTTCAAGTACTTTTCCGCTGGCGCTTGGTTTAAAGAAATCGCGAAATACGGAGTTCAATTCGTCGAAATTCTCTGCCTTACTATAGCTCAATCCAGCATCCAACGTGCTTTTTTCGGCCGTTTTCGTATGTTCGGTCACCATGAATTCGCCTAATTCTACCAGGTCTTTAGCCCCGTCCAATACCTGAAAAATTCCTCCGCCCCCATTATTCATTACAATGATGCGTAAATTAGGTCCTAGGTACTTGTTCCACAACGCATTTCGATCATAATGAAAGGATACGTCTCCTAAAAGAGCGATAGTTAACTTGTTGGCCAACTGGCTTGCTCCCACCGCCGTACTTAAACATCCGTCGATTCCGCTTGTACCACGATTGGAGAATACTTCTCGAGCATGTAATTTGGCTTCGGTCCAATTGATGTAACGAATTGCCAACGAATTTCCCACGTGGACATCGGCATCTGTCTTCGAAATATGATCAATCAAGGCATTATAGATATGTAACTCATTCCAAGCTTGTTTTTTGAAAAAAGCTTCTTGAATGGCAGGATTCCAAGTTTTGAAGCTTGGATTTGCTGTTAAATTTTTGGAAATGAGTTCATGTAAAACGGATAAACTTGTGGCATGAATAACTTCTGTCAAAGACTGAAATGGATCAGGTTTACCAATGGGATTTTCGTGTACCAAATATGATTGGGCAGGTTTATGTTGACGCATCATTTGTTTGATGCGTTTAGACACGAATGATTTCCCAAAATGTAGATGGAAATCAGCTTGATAAGTAGACCAAAGACCTTCATTGGCTAAAACTAGATCATGATTCAGTTCGCAAGCCGCTGGTAAATTCGCTGTAGCGTCACCAATAACCGGTATTCCTTTTTCCACCAGTAGTTTAAACAAGGTATTTTCAGCTTCATCGTAGGGACGCTGGCCCACTGTTATCAATAGTTTTTGGTCTGATATGGTGTCTAAAATACTTTTATCCCAAGAATAATCTTGTTTATGTGGCATAGCTGCCACCTTAGAGGTTCGAACTGGAAGTTTCTCCCCTTTTGCTGGGTAAAATGGTTCAGCTATGGGAATATTCATGTGAACAGGTCCTTGTGGAAAATCCAATGCTTTTTGAACCAATTGATGCGGTTTAAAGGCTTCAAAGGTTTCAAAATGTTTTACATGCTTACCATATAAGTTATTTTGATAAATGGTTTGTCCATCCCATTGTCCAATCCATTCCGCAGGCCTATCAGCTGTTAAAACAATCAGGGGAACCTCCTGAAAAAAGGCTTCAACTACTGCCGGGGCAAAATTTAAACCAGCTGAACCTGAGGTACAGCATATAATGACAGGTTTTTTTGATTTCAAGGCCAATCCCAGCCCGAAAAATCCGGCTGATCGCTCATCTGCTATGGAATAACACCGAAATCCGCCGTGACGTACAAGCGCCAGCATGATAGGTGCATTTCGAGACCCAGGGCATATAACTGCCTCATTTACACCTTGTTGGTATAAATCATCAATTAAATCCACAAGTCCTGCTGGGTAGGCCATAGCAAAAAAAAGCCTCGTTAGAGGCTTTTAAAATTATCCAAGATACGTTTTTAAGGCTTTGCTACGCGACGTGTGACGGAGTCTGCGAATTGCTTTCTCTTTGATTTGTCTTACACGTTCACGAGTCAAGTTGAATTTCTCACCGATTTCCTCTAAGGTCATCGCATGCTCACCATTCAATCCAAAATAAAGCGTCACGACGTCAGCTTCACGTTGGGTTAAGGTAGACAAGGCACGTTGAACTTCTCTGCGCAATGAATCATTGATCAATCCTGAATCAGGCTTATCTTCCGAGTCATTTTCAAGCACGTCCAATAGTGAATTTTCTTCTCCTTGAACGAATGGTGCATCCATGGATACATGGCGACCCGATATTTTCAAGGTATCAACAACCTCACCCGTTGAAATTTCCAATACTTCGGCTAATTCCTCCGGTGATGGCTCACGCTCAAATTTTTGTTCTAATTCCGAAAAGGTCTTTGAGATTTTGTTCAAAGAACCTACACGGTTTAAGGGTAAACGAACAATACGTGATTGTTCAGCCAAAGCTTGAAGGATTGATTGACGAATCCACCATACCGCATAGGAGATGAATTTAAACCCACGTGTTTCATCGAAACGTTGTGCTGCTTTAATCAAACCTAAATTACCTTCGTTGATTAAGTCACCTAAGCTCAAACCTTGATTTTGGTATTGTTTCGCCACAGAAACCACAAAACGCAAGTTGGCCTTCGTTAAGCGCTCCAATGACAATTGATCCCCATCACGGATTTTTTGAGCGAGTATTACCTCTTCATCCGGCGTTAATAAATCGACTTTACCGATTTCCTGCAGGTATTTGTCAAGTGATTGACTTTCCCTGTTGGTAATTTGTTTGCTAATTTTTAGCTGTCTCATAGGATCTTACAACAGATTGAATGGGCAAAAGGTTTCTCTTTTGCCCATTTAAATTATAAAATTATTCCGCTTGGGCTGGAGCCTCCGGTTTTGGTAAAAGAACTTTAGCAGATAAACGGAATTTGCCCGTTTTTTTGTCTACTTCTACCAATTTAACCTTCACTTTATCACCTTCTTTGAAAACACCGTCCATCGTATCGATACGATCCCATGAGATTTCAGAGATGTGCAATAAACCGTCTTTTCCTGGTAGGAATTCAACGAATGCACCAAAAGCTTGGATATTTTTAACTTTTCCTTCGTAAACCTCTCCTACCTCCGGAACGGTCACGATATTTTTAACCATACGAACGGCTTGTGCCATCGCTTCTCCATTGGCAGAGAAAATGCTCACATAACCTCCATCTTCTTTTTCTTCGATGGTAACAGTAGCACCTGATTGCTTTTGGATATCTTGAACGACTTTACCACCTGGTCCAATAACGGCACCGATTTGGTCTTTCATAATTTTGATAACCGTAGCACGTGGCGTTTGTGGCTTGAAGTCGGCACGAACAGCAGGCATCGCTTTCTTCATCTCATTTAAGATGTGTAAACGACCTTCTTTTGCTTGAGATAAGGCTTCGGCTAAAACTTCGTATGATAGACCTTGAACTTTAATGTCCATTTGGCAAGCTGTGATACCGTTTTCAGTACCTGTTACTTTAAAGTCCATGTCGCCTAAGTGATCTTCATCTCCTAAGATATCTGATAAAACGGCGTATTTACCTGTTTTTGGGTCTGAGATCAATCCCATCGCAATACCTGAAACAGGCGCTTTGATTTGAACCCCAGCATCCATTAATGCTAAAGTACCTGCACAAACGGTCGCCATCGAAGATGAACCATTTGATTCCAAGATATCAGAAACAACACGTAAAGTATAAGGGAATTGCTCCATAGGAGGCAAAACTTTTCTGATTGCACGCATGGCTAAGTTACCATGACCTACTTCCCGACGACCTACGCCACGATTTGGCTTAACTTCCCCTGTTGAGAAACCTGGGAAGTTGTAGTGCAACATGAATTTATTGTAACCTTGAGTCATCGCCTGATCGATGATTTGCTCATCCATCTTCGTACCCAAGGTAACTGTAGTCAATGATTGTGTTTCACCACGCGTAAATACTGAAGAACCGTGTGGCGTAGGTAGATAATCTACCTCACACGTAATTTGACGAATTTCGTTCAATTTACGGCCATCTAAACGGTAACGTTCTTGTAATACCAATTGACGAGCAGCTTCTTTCTCGATATCATGTAAATAAACCTTCGCTAAGGACAAGTTTACTAAATGGTCTTCAGGTAAAGTTGCGATATATTCATCCACGATTGCTTTGAAAGCAGCTTTGCGCTCATCTTTCTTCGGATTAGCTTGTTTAGCAACCGTTAAATATTTATCGTAGTAGTTTTTCCACAATTCAGCACGCAACTCTTCGTTGTGTGATTCGTGTGAATACGTACGTTTTTCAGTTTTGCCACAAGCGATAGTTAACTCGTTTAAGGCTTTACATTGTAATTTGATAGCATCGTGTGCGATGCGCAAGGCTTCCAACATTTCTGTTTCTGAAACTTCATCGCCTTCACCCTCTACCATCAAAATATCGTTTTCGTTAGCCGCAACGATTAATTCTAAAGAAGCACCAGCTAATTCGCTAACACTTGGGTTTACTTTATACGCTCCGTTGATTTTTGCAACGCGAACTTCTGAAATAGGTCCATTGAACGGGATATCCGAAACTGCCAATGCAGCTGCGGCAGCTAATCCTACAAACGCATCCGGTAAAACCTCTGCATCTGCTGAGATTAGATTGATCAACACTTGCACATCTGCATGGTAATCATCTGGGAAAGTTGGACGTAAAGCACGGTCAACTAAACGCGAGATTAGGATTTCATAATCAGAAAGGCGTGCCTCTCTTTTTAAGAAAGATCCTGGAATACGTCCATTGGACGCAAATTTTTCTTGATAATCAACTGATAAAGGAAGGAAATCTACGCCTTCTTTGGCCTCTTTGTTTGCTACAACAGTAGCGAGCAGCATCATATTTCCAGACTTGATTACAACAGATCCATCCGCTTGCTTGGCTAATTTGCCAGTTTCAATTTGGACTTCCTTGCCGTCAGGCATCGAAATATGCTTTGTAATGATGTTAAATGACATACGTTTCGGAATAAATTTTCACGCAACCTTGCGTGAGTAGAATGTTTGTTTGATGAATCCAAACGGGGTAAAAAGAAATAAAACAGGGCTCCTAAATGAAAGGAACCCTGCTTGTATTTATTTACGAATACCTAATTCAGCAATAATTGCACGGTAACGTGTAATATCAGTACGTGTTAGATAATCTAGTAAACGGCGACGCTTACCAACTAATTTTAAAAGTCCTAAGCGTGTGCTGTGGTCTTTCTTGTTTTTCTTAAGGTGCTCAGTCAAATGATTGATTCTGAAAGTGAATAACGCAATTTGCGACTCAGCAGAACCAGTATCGATTTTAGACTTTGCTTTTCCCTTTGATTCGAAAATGGTTTCTTTTACTTCGGGTGACAAATACATCTTTTACCAGTTTAAAAAGTTTATAAAAATTAATTCGCAAAAGTACACAGAATAGTCGGAATCAGCAAGCCCTTAGCTTGAATATTTCTTTTGCAGTATTTTCAAGCCTTTAACACGATCCCAAAGGACTCGGTAGAAGTCTGATTCGAATAATCGTGAATCATTTAAGGCTATTTTTAAGAAATACATCCCAATCAAAGTTAGTACGCTATTCGATATCCAGGCGCCTATTTCCACAAGCACCTTCCCTTCTTTTGCCATTTTGTCGCCTTGTTGGGTTAAAATATACATGAGGATAAAGAACGATACGGCAACTACCACGGGAACCCCAAATCCTCCTTTTTTAATAATGGCTCCTAAGGGGGCACCTATCAAGAACATTACGAGAATAGCTAAAGAGGTCGTAAACTTTTTATGCCATTCCAGCCGGGTAGTTTTAAGTTTATCCTGCCGTGTTTCTAGCGCTGTTAAATTGGTTTGAGCAAAGGTTTGCATGTTTTGAACCTGTTGGATTGCAATATCCATCGGGTCGCGCGTTGATTTTTCGGCTAATCCTTTTTTCAATCGTTTCGATACCCATTGGGTATTCGATAACATTTTGATCGATTGCCCTATCGGCTTGTGGAAGTACATAAAATTAGGGCCAATGGAGGTAATGAAGCCCAACTTCATATTACTCATTATTTTTCGTAGCGAGTCTTCATCCGCTTGTAATTGGAAATTATCTCGCATGATTTCGTAATGTGAGAATTGACTTTCTTCCGTTTTGTGAAGGTCAAAAGCATCCAAGGACATGACGATTTTACTCTTTTTGAAATTATGTACCGCTAAATCAGACGCATCTAAATTGCTTCCTCGATCCGCATCTTCCATGTAATCCTTGCCATTGAATAGCTCAAAAACAAGGTATTTCTTGCCGAACATGGTATACATCAATCCTGAATCTGCTAAAGTAACATGTCGGTTCCCGTCATTGTGTGTATGATCATATATAATGAGGGATTTTAGCGTTTTGTTGTCTGGGTATTTTTTGGCCACCTTAATGGAATAGCCGGGCAAATCGGAATAAAAGATTCCCTCCTTGATGTTCAGCGTCGTTTTGGTGGTCTTAATGTCATATAACAATCCCCATCCTTTCAAATTAGCCCAGGGCATAGCCACATTATTAAACCAAAACATGAAGCCCGACAACATAATGGCGATAAGCAGGATGGGGCGGAATATGCGTATAATGGATATTCCAGCGCCTTTTAGTGCGGTTAATTCAAAATTTTCACCCAATTTCCCGAAAGTCATGAGCGAAGAAAGCAATACCGAAAGAGGTAATGCGAGTGGCAATGTAATGAGAGAAAAATAGAAAAATAACTCGATATAGACACCTACGCCTAGGTCTTTGCCAAATAGATCAGCAAAATAAAAGAGTACTAATCGTAATAAGAAAATGAAGATTACGATTAGCGTTGTTAAGACAAAGGGCCCCCAGAAGGCTTTCAGTACTAATTTATCTATTTTACGCATACTAACTCCCTACGATCTCTTTGAGTTTATCAGTTAAATAGTCCCAAAGTTCTTGGGCGTCGCTGGCCGACTTAAACGTGGATGCGGAATCGGTAATCACCAAATAGGTTGTGTTACTAAGTTCGCTCACATCTAATTTGAATTCAATGCAAGCGCTATGCGCAGGTTCCCCCGCTTTGGTAAAGTCCAATTTGAAGCTTTTGTTCAATTTATTATGAACAATGGTAGCTGGATGATTTTCATTATCCCATAAAAAAATAAAGCCTTGCTGTGACTGCACCGTAACCTTGTCTGCAAACCATTGCTGCAAGCCAGAGGCCGTACTAATGTATGGATAAAGTACTTTGGGCGAGGCTTTTATCTCGATTTCGAATTCATAGCTTACTGCTGGCATAATGCTATTGGGTTTTCATGGGATGGGCCAAAAGTGTCCCTAAAAACAAAGGTAAACGAATTCGGATGAATCGCAAATCAGATACAAATTTAATAAGTATTCGTAAAATATTTGTGACTCTTGCACCTTTCAATTACATTTGCACCATGTTTCGGCGGGGTAGCTCAGATGGTTAGAGCGTTGGATTCATAACCCAAAGGTCGGCAGTTCGATTCTGCTCCCCGCTACTAGAAAGACTTTGTGAGAGCAAGGTCTTTTTTTTGTTTTTGATTGTAGAGACGCGATACTTCGCGTCTTTTCTATTATTATACGCGAAGTATCGCGTCTCTACTTTATTATACGCGAAGTATCGCGTCTCTACTTTATTATACGCGAAGTATCGCGTCTCTACTTTATTATACGCGAAGTATCGCGTCTCTACTTTATTAGACGCGAGGTATCGCGTCTCTACTTGAATTGGAATCTAACGAAACTAGTATGTTTAAGGATATATTGGTATTTTAGCGACTTATAGGGCTATTATGACCCAAACGAAATAAATAGATTCGGTGCTTTTTAACTCATTTGAATTTTTACTTTTTTTACCCATTGTGTTCGCACTCTATTGGTTTGTATTCAACAAATCATTAAAATGGCAGAATGCTTTGGTTTTAGCAGCGAGCTATTTCTTCTATGGCTGGTGGAGCTGGCAGTTCATGGGTCTGTTGATGCTGAGCACCGCATTAGATTATTTTTACGGTTTCTGGGTGGCATCCCCCAATCCTAAGAAAGCTAAACTGTTTCTATGGTTAAGTATTTTTAATAATCTGGGTATTCTAGGTGTATTTAAGTATTATAATTTTTTCGCGCTTCAGGCTCAACAAGCTTTTGACTTGATCGGAATTCATGTCAATCCCGTTTTGCTCAACATCGCTTTGCCGATTGGTATTTCCTTTTACACTTTCCACGGCATGTCCTATGTCTTTGATATTTACCGTGGAAATCAAACTCCGGTACGCAGTTTTGTCGATTATGCCGTATTCGTTAGTTTCTTTCCGCTTTTAGTTGCTGGTCCTATTGAGCGTGCCAACCATCTGTTACCCCAAGTTCAAAAGCCTCGGCTGTTTAATTACGCTCAAGCGGTTGCCGGATGCCGACTGATTCTTTGGGGATTATTTAAGAAAGTCGTTATAGCTGATTCTTTGGCCAGTATCGTTGATCAAATATTTCAAAATTACCAAGATCACAATGCCATTACCTTACTCGTAGGTGCCATCGCATTTAGTTTTCAGATTTATGGCGATTTCTCAGGGTATTCTGATATCGCATTAGGTACTGCCAAAATATTTGGATTCGAACTCTTGAGTAACTTTAAATTCCCTTATTTCTCGCGGGATGTGGCCGAGTTCTGGCGTCGTTGGCATATTTCACTTTCCTCCTGGTTTAGGGATTATTTGTATATACCAATTGGTGGTTCGAAAAATGGAAAATTCAAAGCCATTCGCAATACGTTCATTATTTTCTTGGTAAGTGGGTTTTGGCATGGGGCTAATTGGAACTTCATTGCGTGGGGTTTTATTCATGCCTGTGGTTTTCTTCCCTTACTTCTACTGGATCGAAACCGCAAACACGTGTCGGATGTAGTGGCTCAGGACCGTACTTTGCCCAATTTTAAGGAGCTTTGGCAGATGTTGAGCACATTCGCCTTTGTCACTTTTGCTTGGATATTTTTCAGGGCGGATGATATCCCAATGGCATGGGGGTATATTCAACAAATAGGATTTAGTGTGGTAGAGCACCCAAGTCAGTTATTGAAACTGACTGAAGGGAAAATCGCCTTTATTTATATACTTCCGTTGATTATGGGAGATTGGTATGTTAGGCGAGATGAACGGCAATTGAAAGAATTAATGCCCGGTCAAGGAATTAGTACGACCCTTGCCAACTGGCTTTTATATATCGTTTTAATCATTTTAGTCCTTGTATTCTTTAGTCAAGAGCAGTCGTTTATTTACTTCCAATTTTAATGAAAAGGTTTTTACTACGAATTTTATGGTTGGTGATCCTTGTTTCTAGCATCGATAGGCTTGTTGGCCTGTATCTAAAGGAATTCCCACGCTACGAAGTTGATACCCGACTGGAAAAAATTCTGAAGGGACAGGTTAATAAGGAACTTATCATCATGGGATCCTCTCGTGGGGCTCGGGATCTTATTGCCTCTGAAATTGAGCGATTAACGGGATATTCGAGTTATAATCTATCTTATCCGGGGTCCAATCTGGCGTTTCATGAGTTTATCCTGAAAAACTTGCTTAGTAAAAATAAGAAACCCAAAACCCTTTTACTCACATTAGACTCCCCGGAGGGTTTTTTGGCTAATACTTCCCTGGAATTCAGGTTTGATCGCTTGTATCCTTTGGTATCAGATGAGTTGGTGATTAAAACGCTAATTGAAAGAAAGAAGAAAAGCCCTTTGGCACTGTATTCTAATATCGCTAAACTAAGTAAGTCACAAATCATATTGAAGCAGAAACATTTTTCAGCAGTTGATACGATTTTGGCTTGTGGATCGATGCCGATATCGTTTCAAAAGAACGGTTGGAAACCACAGTTTGATAAGCCTCAAAAAAATAAGCGTAGTCAAATCAATCCTGCGCTCATTAAAAGTTTTAAGGAAATCCAACGAATTTGTCGGGATGAAAATATCCGGCTGATTGTCGTATTTCCGCCTAATTACTATGCTTTTGATGCGGCGTATGAAAAGCTTGTTCGGGCGAATCTAATGGGAAAAACAGAAATCTATACGTATCAGGCAAATGGCGTTTATCAGGATGCCAAGTACTATTATGACCAGAGTCATTTAGTTACACGCGGTGCGCTGATTTTTTCGAAGGAAGTTGCGGACTATTTGAAAGCAGCAAACTAAGTTAAGAGGCTATATCCTTATAGGCCATAACATCTACCCCGAATTTTCGTAAGAAATCCACACCTTCGTCGGAGGCGATGCCCTTGTATGCGGCGTAGCTATTCAAGTAAATGACACGTTTGATTTTCATGCTGTAGATGATCCGAGCACATGAAATACAAGGAGAAAGGGTTACGTAAATGGTAGATCCTTCGATGGATGCACCGTTTTTGGAAGCATACAAGATGGCATTTTGTTCGGCATGTAATGCTAGGGAGCAAGATCCTTTGGAATCTCTTGGGCAGCCTCCCTCCTCGTGAAAATCTTCGTCGCAATTATGCGTTCCTTGCGGTGGACCATTGTAACCGATCGAAATGATGCGGGTGTCTTTGGTCAAAACGGCTCCTACCTGCGCTCGTGTACAGTGTGAGCGTAGGGCTAGTTTTTCAGCAAGTTCCATGTAGATGGAATCGAAGGATGGTTTCATGTTAGACGTTGGACATTAGACATTAGACGTTGGACGTTAGTCGTTAGACGTTGGACGTTGGATATTAGACGTTGGACAGGAGGTTAAAAATAGCTAAGGTCTAATGTCCAAAGTCTAAAGTCAAATTTTAATGATGCACTCCACCTTCTCCATGCACGTGTCCATGGGCAATTTCGTCGGCGGTTGCTTCTCTAATTTTAATGACTTTTCCCGTAAATATAAGTTCCTTTTCTGCCAAAGGGTGGTTGAAATCCATCATAACGTGATCATCGCCGATGGAAACGACCATGCCCTGCATGCGATTTCCTTGGTCATCTGACATCGGGATGTAATTCCCTACAACCAGAACATCGTCGGCTTTTTGACCTTCCACCTCGAAAATGGATTTTGGCAATGAAATGATGGCATTGGGGTCAACGTTCCCGTAAGCATCTTCTGCAGCAATGTTGAAATTAAAGGTATCCCCTGCTTTTAAACCTACTAAATTGGCTTCAAAGCTTTCTGGTAGGCCACTTAAGCCGTGAATAAATACCATGGGTTCGTTTTCATCTACGATTTCAACGACATCCGGTTGGCCGTTCTCATCTGGAAATGCTAATTCATACGAGATGAAAACAACAGAATTGGGTGCTATTTGCATGAATGGGTGTTTTGTTTTGAGGGATAAAGGTAATAAAAAGAATTAAGAGCTAAGAGTTAAGAGGTGAGAGTTGGAAACTATTTTTGCTAAAATTCTTAGTTCTTGCCCCTTAGTTCTTAATTCTCAACTCTTAATTCTCAACTCTTACCTCTTAATTCTTAACTTCTATTTATCTTTGCGCTCATCGACTAGTGACTGGTTCCCCATGCAAAAAACGATTCAAGAAGTACTTAAAGACATCAAGGCGAAGAAATACGCGCCTATCTATGTATTGCATGGAGATGAGCCGTTTTTTATTGACCAAGTGGCGGATGCCTTTGAGGATCAAGTTCTCACTGAATCTGAAAAAAGTTTCAATCAATTTGTTTTGTTTGGTAAGGATCAAAGCATGGGTTCTGTGATATCATATGCCCGTCGTTATCCCATGATGGCGGAAAAACAAGTGATTATTGTTAAGGAGGCTAGTTTTTTAGAGGCTTTAGCTAAAGGCAAAGAAGCCAAAGGCAATGAGGACATGAAAGCCTGGGAGGATTATTGCGCTAGGCCTACGGATTCTACCCTACTGGTGTTTACCATCAAGAATCTCGTGAATGAAAAGGCCAAAATCTTGACTTTGCTGGATAAAACGGGTGTCGTTGTATGTTCCAAAAAAGTAACCGATGGCCAGGTGGGTAATTGGCTGAAGGATTATTTGGCCCAACACCAATTGTCTATTCAGATGGCACCTTTGGAATTAATGGTTTCATATGTGGGCACCGACTTGCAGCGTATGGCTCATGAGGCGGATAAATTGATTGTCAATTGCCCCGCAGGTTCGGAAATAGGTCCTGAGGAGGTAGAGAAGTATGTGGGTATATCGCGTGAGTATAACATTTTTGAATATCAAAAGGCTTTGATGCAGCGTAATGTTGCCAAAGCGCAGAAAATAGCCTTCTATTTTGCGGAAAATACGAAGCAGAATCCGGTTCCCCCGATGTTGGCCTTGTTATTTGGTTTCTTTTCCAAGGTACTCATGGTACATGATTTAGGCGCCTTATCTGATGGCGAGTTGGCGAAACAAATTGGCGTAAATCCTTATTTCGTTAAGGATTATCAATTGGCCAAACGCAATTATTCTTTGGCGAAGGTGGTAAGAATTTTGGAGGCCATTAAGCATGCCGACTTAAAAGTAAAGGGGGTTATTGGGGCTGCTGAGTCAGAGCGGGATATTCTCTTGGATTTGAGTTTTGAGATTTTACACCTTTAATTGATGGCGGTATAATCGCTGGCTTTGATATAGCCTACTTGTCCATTCACGATGCAGGTTACCCAAATGTCTTTGGTAAACCAATAATTCACTCGATTGCCTTTTTTTAGGACTTGTTTCACTGGCGCGGCGGAGGAGGCGAAGGCGCGAACATAGGCTTTGTCTTTGGTGATGATGCCAAAGCGCAAAAGTCCGGGGAGGTTCGTGAACAAGGATAAAAACAAGAGGTAGGCCGTAACGAAGATCAGTTGAGACCGCGGGATTCGTCTTTTTTGGAGGAATTTGCGGAATAAAATGATGATGGCGTATAAACCAAGCAGCAGCAGTGTTCCCATGAGGTAGGGAAAAATGGAGAAATAGATCCATTCGACTTGATCGAGGAGGCTGACTTCATAGCCTTGAATTTGTTGCTTCTCTCCTATTTCGGCAAGCCTGTTGGCAATGGCGGGCGTATTTTGTTTGGCGTGGATACTGGATAGTCGGTACAATTCAGTAACCCATTCGTTTTTCACTTTGGCGATGTAGGCTAATTTGAATTGAATATTCTCGAATTCGCTGAGATTTGGATTCAGGTTATGTTGGTAAATTTCTTCGGCTTCGAGGAGGCGATTGGATTTAAAGAGTGAATCAGCCAAATGAATTTGCTTTCTATCTATTTGGCTGTGAACAAATTGAGTGAAGCCCAGATAAAAAAAACAAAAAAATAGAACTTTATTTAGAAGTCTTGCTTGCATAATTCGAAAAACACTACTACTTTTGCATCGCAATAAGGCAATAAAATGCCTCAAAAGCAAATGAAGGTCGGTCAGTGATCGAACTTCCCTTCGACCCCCGAGTGGGTCAATTGATATACAAGCTTCGGCTTGATGATTCCGTAGCTCAGTTGGTAGAGCAATACACTTTTAATGTATGGGTCCTGGGTTCGAATCCCAGCGGGATCACTTCTAAATGAAAAGCCTCAGAGAAATCTGAGGCTTTTTTGTTTTTGAAATATACGTTTATTCCTTTTGTATCTTTAGCTGTTTCTTACTTTTCTCCAATATTTTTTCAATTATTAAATATTGTAAATCAAATAAAATTTATTAATTTTTGGTTATCTAAAAACATGTAAAAAATAAATTTTTATGAAAATCACCTACATTAAATTCCTATTGGCATTCATCTTGTTGTCTGGTTGCAAGAAAAAAGTAGATCTCGCTGTTGAAGTTTTTGATAGTAAGACGTATAAAACCTCGATTGAAGACGCTTTTGCTGATTCTCCAGATAAGAAAGATCAAGAAATTCTTTTGACTTTTTTAAATGACTTACTTGATCGTAAGATTTATCAATATGAAAAAGAAGCTGGGGTCGTTGGTAATCCTTGGTCTAGTTTAAGAAATCAATTCTTAAGTCCTTCAAAACCTGCAGATTTGACTTACAATAAAATCCTAAATGATTATGCTAGAAACTATTCTCTATGGCGCACAAGAACAAAATCCTTCGATGAGAAATCAAAAAAATCATTGGATTTGAAATTAACTAAATTTTTGAAAAGCGAAATCTATAATGATGGCTCTAAAGATCGACTTCAGTTCGAAGTAAAAAATATTGGTTCTGTGAATATTGTATCTATAATGTTCAATGTATCTATAGAAAATAAATCGGGAGAGGAGCTATATTGGGGCAAATTCGAATTAGATCGTAAAGTTCCTAAAGGAGCTAATTCAAATGCAATTATTTATGATCCTGAAGTTACAAAAGTTTCAAATATGGATTTAGATGCTCTAAAGAAACGAGTAATAATTACTAATATTTCTTTTGCAGACGGCACTACATTAAGTAGACCGGAGTAAATTTAGCCCCTATTTCATTTGTAATCTTTTATTTTAATATACAGTTAAAAAGAGCCTTGAATATTTTTAAGGCTCTTTTTATGTTAGAATTGAATTAATCATAATTAACGAATTGGAAGGAATTCTCAAATTGCGCAAGATGTATTTTTAATGTTATTTTCAGCGCTTTTTATTAGATTTAAAAATCTTAAGAAAGTTTTTACCTTGTTTATACTTATGAAAAGATTTCACCTTCAATGCCTTTTGGCATGTCTATTTTTCTCCATGAGTCTTTCGTCGTTTGGACAGAAGAAAATAGGTCATAGTGTTTGGATGACCACCAATTTAAATGTGGCCAAGTTCCGTAATGGGGATCCAATTCCGCAAGTTCGAACAGTGGATCAATGGAAGCTGGCGAATGAGAATCAAAAGCCTGCTTGGTGTTATTACAAGAATGATTCCAAGAATGGGGTTAAATATGGTCGTTTGTATAATTGGTATGCCGTTATTGATCCGCGGGGTTTGGCGCCAAAAGGTTGGCATATTCCTAATTATTACGAATGGGAAAAAATGCTTGAGAAATTAAATGAAACTGGGGAGGCCGCTGATATGTTGAAGTCAACGACTGGTTGGAATCGATACATTACGGAGGAATACGAATCAGGTCAGTCTTGTATTTATTGCAATGGTTCAGGTGAAAGGTATTCATCCTTGAGTGGTCGGTATATTACCTGTGCGATTTGTGGGGGTACGGGGGGTAATTTGGAATACCATCCTGAGAGAAACATCTCGGGGAATGGTAATAACAAGAGTGGTTTTTTAGCTAAACCTGCTGGTTTTAGGCTCCCTGATGGTGATTTTATGGATCTTGGAAACGTAGGAAGTTGGTGGAGTATTTCTGAATCTGATACCGAAAAAGGCAAGGCTTGGGATTATACACTAGACCGTCAAGGTGAAGCGCAAACCTATGATGATAAGGGCTATGGTTTATCGGTTCGATGCGTGAAGGATTAAATTACAATGGTGTAAATTGCCTAGTCCGCAATTTCCCAGTTCACTATGCTGCTGTTGTCACGGTGTTATCCACTGAAAAATGTATTACATATAGTTAGCATGCCATTGGTTTAAAGCAGATAATCATTGCAATAAATTTATTGCGCACTTAATGCTATCAACTTGCCTCCATCTTCCACACTGACGTAAATTTTACCACCGGGTCCCATTTTCACATTTCGTATGCGGCCATTATTTTCAAGTAAAATGGTTTCACTGCTGGGTATACCATTGGTCATCTTGATCATGAGTAAATGCCGACGAACAAGACTACCCATGAGCAAATTGCCATTCCAATCTTTATATGCAGGATGGTTGATAAAGGTTAAACCCGATGGCGCGAATGCGGGCGACCAACTTTTTAGTGGTGCCACAATTCCTGCCGCATTGTGTCCGTTGCTTATGTTCGTTCCATTATAGTTAATGCCATTGCTATACAAAGGCCAACCGAAATTTTCTGCCGCTTGAACGCGGTTAAGTTCACAGCCACCGCTCGGGCCATGTTCATTAACAAAAAGTTGATTTGTTTTAGGGTCAAAAGCCATGCCTTGCGGATTTCGATGGCCATAACTGAATATCGTGGTTCGTGTAGTTTGGCCAGGTACCAAAGGATTATCCGTTGGTATGGTTCCATCCAAATTCATGCGATGTATTTTACCCCACATCGTGGTTAATCTTTGGCCATTTTGATGTGGGCTTGAAGCACCTCCGAGGCTTCCTCCTCCCCCTTCTCCTACACTCCAATACAATTTACCATCCGGCCCAAAGGCAATGCGGCTTCCAAAATGGCCATTCCAGGTTGAAGCCGATTCGGTGGTTTTTAGTACTTGCCAATTGCTAGCTGTATTTCCATTTAAGGTGAATCTTGCTAGCACAAGAAATCCCCCTGTAATGCTATACGTTACGTATACGCTTTTGCTTGAGGCATAATCCGGCGAAATAGCTACATCCAGCAATCCCCCCTGCCCGGATGCTGAGATATTGGCCGGTAAGCCAGAAATAAGTGTATTACTCTGCGTCGTCGTGTCAAACAAGCGCATTGTTCCAGTTTTTTGTGTGAAAAGCAGGTTGCCGTTTGGCAGAAAATCAAAGCCCCAAATGATTCCCTGATTGCTTAAGAGCGTGGTTACCGTAATCACCGGTGCACCGGTTAATGGCGCTGAAATAGGTTCATCCGCTTTTGAACATGCGAAAAGAAATGCAAGTGGGATAAATACTACTTGTAAAAACCCAAATTTTTTACGTAAGGTAGTAATCATTTTACTTCAGTTTTACCTTAAATCAACGTGTATTGAAAATTACTCAGTCGTTCGCATCGCCTGTGAACCTGTGTGCGAAGTGAAAAACCTATTTATCTATCGATCTAAATAGTGCTTTATCTGCCCAAAATGTACCAAATGGTATTAAAGAAGCCACAAATGCCCCAAACATTTTGAGTAGGTTCCACCGATGTATCAAGGAAACTTGAAGCAGTAAACCGACGTATAGCACAAAAAGGATTCCGTGTGCTAAACCCACCACATAATTAGGCTGTGGCATAGCATATTTGTATTTCAAAATCATCGTAAATCCCAAAAGCAAATACGAACAACCTTCTAAAAAGGCAACAATTCGTAGTCGCCCCAATGCCGTTTTCAATAAATTAGTTAACATTTTTTTAAATGAGTTTAATCTGAGGAAACTAAATTAATCAAAAGGTTTACACAAGGAAAAATTCAGGAAAGGAAATAGTTGATTTGTCCCTCATGGAATCATCCACTGATATTTCCCATCGGTATAATCAAAGAATGCCCTCCGGTGCCCCGCATGATGAAGCCATAACCAATCGATGGATTGCACATGTATGGAAACGATCCCGAAATTTTTTAAGCCTATTTCACTTTCTTCAAAACTCAGATTTTCCTGCTCAATATCTTCGGTTAATCCGCTGGTAGGGATATCCGAAAAGCTCGAGGGGCTATGGAGGGTTAAATAACATCGTCTACTGGACAAGGTTGTTTTTTGCCAAGCGTCATTAGTTATATCATTATGCTGATGCAATGAAGCCAGGCCATTAAGCCTCAATTGAATACGAGTTGAGGCATCATAAAACAAGGCACTAATGGCGGGATTAGAAAGCAATTCGGCCCATTTTCTACTTCGCACATCGGTGTGAAAGCGTATCTCGCGTGTTTCGGGTATTGTTTTACGCAGGACAACGGTCCGTAAACTTATTTCCTTTTGACCGAATGTGGCCACAGCAGGGGTGTGAAAAGGACTTCTGCTTTTAACAGCTCCGTTGACTAATCGGCTCCAACAATCTTTTTCGATATCGCTAAGGCTATACTGGATATTTTCGATGGTAATCTGGGTACTGTTTTCCATTTTGCTTAATTAAAATTTCACTTGAAAAAGAGTTACAAAATGGGTGATTTTACAATCCATAATTCCCTCTAAGGACTGTAAAATTAGTATTGATTTCATCTGCGCTTAATGCTCTGTTATAAACACGCATACTATAATATGTACCAGGACAAGCATCAGTAAAGGAGGTGCCAGCATTGGTATGTCTTGCACCAAAATAAAGTCCAGTCGTACTGACTCCTCCAGAAGGTGCAGTGAATGTGCCAGTTGAAATGCTCACTCCATCCCTATATAAGGTGTAGTTTGTTCCGTTTACCACAAAATCCCAGATATGAATGGTATTAATTCCGGATACAGCGATACTAACTGGCCCAGAAGAACTACCCAAATTTAGGGTAGTGTTTGAAAGAAAATAAGCTATATACCCTCTACCAGCAGTCCATGATTCATTCCCCCATAGAGTAGCCCAAAAGGTAGATGGATTCAAGGAACATGCAACACTAACAGTAAACGTACTGGATAAATTAGTAGGCAAAGAAATATACGAAGTTGCTGAGGTGGTATATCCACCACCATTAGCGGAAGTATACGTAGGAGACCCATT
>NZ_JBIIQN010000028.1:0-33509 GCF_044342065.1 Aquirufa sp.
TTTCCGACAATCATTTCCTTTAAATCTAAAGAAACGTACGCCAAAGTTGTCTTTACAAAGTCAAATATGACACTTGACAAAGTGCAAGAGTTCGATTATGGTCTTTCGGGCATACCAGCTTTTTTAACTAATGAATTAAATCAATTAAAGGATTTGAATAATAGAATTTCACCTTTCAAAAATTATTTATTTTACAGTGCAATTTTCATCCATAAAACTAAGTGGCCAGTAAGGGCAGAATATGTCTTAAAAGATAAAAAACTATTTTACAAGATTACAGCCGGTACAGATGTTGTAATGGTTCCCTGCGGTAGTCTTGATTTTAAAAATTGATTATTGCTAAAAGGAAATCAAAAAATAAACCTCCTGCAAAATTGTACTAAGTTTAACCTTTCAATTTCCTAATAGTCACATACTCAATCATCGTATTATAGTTGCATCTTTCGTCGAAAAGGGGAGCGGTAATCAAAAAGAGGTCAAAATGACCTCTTTTTTTGTTTAAAAACCACGTCTACAGTCCTTAAACGGATATTATTTGTGGTTGCAACTTTTTCATTTCCAACATCACTTTTTTAGTAAAAGTTACAACCCTAAATCACAAGGTTTAGGATAAATGTGGTCTATTGAATCAAATGGAGGTTTTAATGATGGATTTTGTGGTTCGAGGTCAGTAGAGGTTTTTGTCTTTATAATATTTTCTTAAATTGTTGTTGGTGGAGAGAGAATGTGTAAATACATTCGTGATAAATAAGTTTTAAAAACCCAATGAACAATGCTTGATATTTTAGATAGAATAAAATTGTTTAAGATTTTAAACAAGCTGCAAGCAGGAGAAACGCCAGAATTTGGAGAAATGACTGCTCAACATATGGTCGAACATTTGGCACTTTCGGTTCGTTTTTCTAATGGAAAATATCCGCAGCATCATAATTATACGTTTGAAAAACAGCAAAAGATTAAGGCTTTTGTTATTGGTACAGGGAGTTCTTTGCCAATTGGTTTTAAGTCCCCTGTATTACCGGTAGAAGGACTTCCATCACTAACTTTTACAAATTTGACAACTGCCATTGAAAATCTCAAAACAGAATTATCTGATTTTGATAATTATTTCAATGTTAATGCATCTGAAAAACCCATAAATCCTACAATGGGAGAATTGAATTATCAAGAGTGGATAATATTTCACAACAAACATTTCACTCATCACTTTAGTCAATTTAGGTTACTTTAGGCGGTAGAATATTGTGAATTAAAAACCAAAATGGCTGCAACATTCCGCCTATTAAGGGAGCGGTAATCAAAAAGAGGTCATTTCGACCTCTTTTTTTGTTTAAAAACCACGTCTACATTCGTAAAACGGATATTTTTTGTGGTTGCATCTTTTTCAAATTGGTAATCTCTAGCACCTATCATTTAGCACGTCATCTTTAAATTCAATGATTTGTTTTTTCATCTCCTTTATCTCTTTCATTTTTTGCTCTAGAGAAATCAGCTTATCATCAAGAATTTCTAGTTTTTGTTCCTTGGTATATTTTTGGTTATACCAAGCATCAATCATTTGACCGATTTCCCTGATGGTAAATCCTACCGATTTGGCATCACTAATGAACTCTAATTTTTCAACGGTCACCTCGTCATAATGAAAGTAATTATTTGATTTAACCGCTTCGTTTTGTTTTCCCTCGATTAACCCCGACTTTTCATAGAAGCGGATCGTGTGTGTCGAAAGCCCCGTTTTTTTGGATAGTTCATTTATTAACATAAGGCAAATATAGTGCGCAGAAAAATAAATGTCAACCATAGACCATACTCTATTGTTGTAGGTTTGAAATTAACCTAATAGTTTTGTTCAACATAAAACAATAGAAAAATGAAGAAGACTGTATTGATCACAGGAACATCTAGTGGAATAGGCAAAGCAACTGTTTTTGAGTTTGCCCAAAATGGATGGAATGTCATTGCAACGCAACGAAATCCAGAAAAGGAAACCGATCTAAATAAACTGGCTAATGTAAAATTGTTTGCGCTTGACGTTTCCAAACCGGAAAGTATTAATGCGGTATTTTCAAATGCTCAAAGTGATTTTGGGAAAATTGATGTAGTAATTAATAATGCAGGCTACGGGGTGGATGGCGCATTTGAAGCAATGTCAGATGAAATTATTGAAAAACAATTTAACACGAATGTTTTTGGATTGATGCGTGTGACACGAGAAGCGATAAAGCATATGAGACCAAATGGAGGAGGAACCATTATTCAAATTTCAAGTATGGGGGGAAAAATTACCTTCCCCCTGTATAGTATTTACCACGCTACAAAATTTGCAGTGGAAGGTTTTACAGAGTCGTTACATTATGAGTTAAGTCAATTTAATATAAAAATGAAACTCATTGAGCCAGGTCCGATTGTCACTGATTTCTATGGAAGAAGTCGGCAATTTGTTAAACCAACTGACACAAATCAATATGATGGGTTTATTCAAAAGTTTAATCATGCTGCCGAAAAAGTAATGAAAGACGCAGAAGGCCCAGAAGTTGTAGCCAAGATGATTTATAAATCAGCAACCGACAATAGTAATCAAATGAGATATGTGGTGGGTAAACCCGGCCCGATGCTATTAACACTTAGAAAATTACTTTCTGATAAGTGGTACTTTTGGATGGTTCGTAAAAGTTATAATCTTTAAGGGAGCCAAACTGGACAAGCCATCAGAAATGATGGCTTTTTCTTTGTCTATTTAGTGTGGTAGTCTACTTTTCAAATTCAATGTAATGCTCCGACGCATATTCATCATCCCCTGGTTTAATTCTTTTGACAAAAAAACGGGCACGCTTCCCAAGTTTAACGGAGGTGTATTTTTCTTTAATATCATGTGGGTCATTTAGCGGCTGCAATGAAGGGTACCATAAAATATATCCTGGTTTCTGAAAAACCAATTCAGGCTTTGACCAATCTTGGCTATTGTTCCCCATACCCAAATCTTTATGTTTATTAAATGAAATATAGATCTTATCACCTTGCCATGATTTTCCCTCCACTTTGCCCATCATCATTACCCAGCAATTCAAATATGTATTCCAACTAACAGATGGTCCCCAATGAAATCCACCAGTTGGCGAAGAAGCGCCACCGCCACCTTCATTGATTGGGATTTGTAAAGAACGAACCGGAACTCCATAACTATCGTAAGGAATAGAGAATGATTTGCCATCCCATCTTTTGGCCTTTCCAACGGGATTATCTAGATCTTTCAAAGCGATACGTGCGATGCTTATACATTGACCACTCCACTCTTTTTGAACGGTATACGTTTTTTCATCATACACGCCAGGATAACCATACTCTCCATAAAATAAATACAAATAGTCACCACTCGCTACAGCAGATGGGTCTCCAACACCACCCGCAAACGTATTGGAAGTATTAATTGGCTTTCTAATCATCCTTGGGTCGTAATCCTCAATAAATATGCCCCTGTTATCCCAGCTTTTGCCTCCATCTATGGATTTCATCACACCTATTCTACAAACAGCTGCAGGACTTTCTGGACCAGTCAAACCTTGTGGCCAACGGACATTTCTATATCCCTCTTTGGTAACGGAATCGTATGGTAAGGTGCTTGGATAATTTTCGTTATGGTAAATGCCATATAATGTTTGACCACTTTTATCTTTAGAATCTTGATAAACTGTTTCAAACCAAACAGCTCCATGTAAGCCTTTCTGCCCTATAGGTACATTGCTCGGCATACTCGGGTTAAAGAACTTGCTAGCAGGGTTTTTAAAAACAACCTCTGCATTTTCTCCATCTGAATACTTTAAATCTTTTGCATAACCCCATAAAGGATCTTCGCCATATTTGCCAGGGAAGATTCTAAATGTATCGCCAATCCACACCTCTGCCATATTACAATCCACAAACGAATTGAAAGTAATTTTAGGAGCAGGGATTAATTTAAACTTGGGCGTTGAGTCTCCCTGTTGAGTTGTATCCAATTTAGTGGAAGACAGTAACCCTATAATAATGGAGAACCAAGAAAATAAAATTAGTAGTGGCATTCTTTTTCAATTTATAGTTATTCAATAAGTGCTTATAAATTTAAAAAAATAATAGTATTCACAAATACTAGTTTAAGCACGTTCATATATTTTAAAGGGGTTAATTTGTAAATGCTGTATTTTTCGTCCGTAATGGGAACAGGCCGATCAAAAATGATCGGTTTTTTTGTTGTTCATCAGTGAGTTAAATTTTACATCTTTTATTAAATTTATTGATCACTTAAACTAAGATGACACCTACTATTCATTTAGAAATTATAGAGAAAAAACAATCATACCAGGCTGAAAAGTATGCAAATTCTGTTTGTCAACAAGTAATTTCAGCAACGATTGATATGTATACTCATATTGGTTTCCATAAACCTTGGGTTGGATACTTGGTTGTGGATTCTGATGTAATCGTCGGAGCAGCAGGCTTTAATGGTGTGCCTGAAAATAATGAGGTAGAGATTTCTTATTACACCTTTCAGGAGTATGAAGGCAAAGGATATGCGACATTTGCTTGTCGTGAATTAATCAAAATAGCAAAATCTCATAGCCAAGGCGTAGTTATTTTTGCCAAAACTGCACCAGAAGAAAATGCATCTTCAAGAATTTTAAGTAAAAATGGATTTGTTTACCAAAAGGTTGTTCAAGATCACGAAATTGGAGATGCGTGGCTCTGGGAGTTAACTCATTAATAAAATACATTTTTTCTGTTTTTTTAGATTTAGAAGTTTTTTATGGCAATTAAGAAAAGCTGGCTTGATAAATTGAATGAAAATAAAGAGCCAAAAATTAAACGAATAGATATTGACTTTGCTGATATTCCATCTGGCTGCAATATGTTTATCGCGACACCAAAACTCATCGATGCGTACATTAAAGAAATTAGTGTTGGGAAGCGCATAGACCTAAAAACACTACGAAAGGACCTTGCTATAGAGCATAATGCTGATTGTACGTGTCCTGTGACAACAGGAATATTTTTGCGAATTGTGGCCGAAGCAAATTATGAAAAGCTGCAACAAGGAAAACCTCTTGAGGAAATCACACCTTTTTGGAGAGTGATTGAACCCAATAGTGCACTAGCCAAGAAGCTTTCATTTGGCCAAGAGTTTTTACTACAGCAAATGGAAAAAGAGCAATAATGGCACAGCATATCTTAATTCAAGCGAGAGACGGATATAAACTTTCGGCAACGATCCGAAGACCTGTGGCTGAAGTCAAGGGAGTTATTCAAATCAATTGTGGCACTGGAATTCCTCAAAATCTATACAGTAATTTAGCAAGCTATCTGACCGAGTGTGGATATGCTACCGTTACCTATGACTATCGGGGCATAGGGAATTCTAAACCAGCGAGTTTAAAGGGATTTAAAGCAAATCTGGAAGATTGGGGGATTTTAGATATGACAGGCATTTTCGATTGGATTAATCATGAATTCCCTTCTGAACGCAAAATTATTATTGGCCACAGTATGGGCGGGCAGCTTGTGGGGTTAATGGACAATTATGATAAAGTAGACAGGCTTATTCTGATTGCCTCTTCTACCGGATATTGGAAAGATATGGGGAGCCCATTTAAATGGCTAATGCCACCATTGTGGTTCTTACTGATTCCGATTATCGTGGCGATGTATGGCTATGCAAATGCAGAAAAAATAGGGCAAGGAGAAAATTTGCCGAAGGGTGTTGCTTTACAATGGCGCAAGTGGTGCATTAATCCGAACTATTTCGAGGACCATTTCAAAAATTCAAGCACAAAATTATTTTTTGACAAGTACGTAATTCCCCTAAAGTCTATTCAAATTGATGATGACCCCATCGCAACTAAAATCACCGCAAATAAATTAGTAGGCTATTTTAAAAATGCCAAAATCGAAGTAGAAACAATTAGCCCCCTAAAAATGGGCGTTAGAAAAATTGGACACACCGGCTTCTTTTCAAGAAAATTCAAGGACTCCCTTTGGAGCAACTTAATAGTAGATATTGAAAAATAGAAACCTGATTTAATTTATTATTAGTTGTTTAAATGTGCCAGTTTTGACTTTAATAAGTCGAAATGATGCGCCGTATGGAAGGACGTGAAGCTAGCCAGTTCTCTTAAGGACACTTTTCCTAAGATTGGGTGAGGCAATCGATAGCTATCTAACTCAAATGCCGTATGATTATTCAATTTTTCGATAAACGATTTATTCAATGACGCATACTTTTGAATCAAGCGCTCTTTATCATGATATGAAACGGGTTTGGGGATATAGATTGTTGGAGCTTTAGCCCCGCCTTCTAATGCGTTTTTATACACCTGCCGGAGATCTTCAAAAGGCCGACTATCATTTTTATTGATACCAAACAGTACACGTAAAATGGGTTTTGGTAACGTAAAGCCGATATTGACTATTCGCAGGACTTTAATTAAGTGCACTAAATCTTGACCCGCAGACCATTTATCGTTTATGTTATCTTCAAATTCGGATTGATTTAAGCCCTTCACTAATTCAATAAATTGAACTGCATTTTCATCTAGCGATTTTGTTAACGTTGTTTTTTCCATGTTTCACTTTCATTTATAATGAATTGATATCTGTATTTAGAGCTACCGAAATTAGAAAATAATTTTAGTTTAAGGAATGAAAGCTAACGGTATGATTTCCGAATTACGCATACTTATAGGGAAAGTCATGCAGGAGGTGCGTAGATAAATTTGTTCCCAAATCCGTAAAGTGGGACAAAGCGGGTTGGATTGTTAATAATAAATATGCGTTCTTTATTCTTGACAAAAGCACCTTAACAACCCAAAAATCATACAATTATTCGCACACGCGGGAAGCATTTTCGCTTATTTTAAAGCCGCCGCCGCACTGTATACTAACTCATTAATTTCGAAAAGATACCAGTGGAGACTAGAACCCACTTTAAAAAACGGGGCGTAACCGAAAAGCCTTATGAGTAGGGGAAAAACTAATTCTAATACCTATGAAAAAACTAATGTTAACCACCTGCTTACTCATGAGCGTGTTCTTTACATTCGCTCAAACAAGCACAAAGCAAACCTATTATTTAGTAAACTAGACCCATCCAAAAGAAGCTGGATCTGGGCAGTTATTCGCGTAAAACGCTACATCCCGCTGTGAGCATACCCCTGGATAATCTCCAAGCATCCCCTGCATATCACGAATCAACTGGAAATGCAGATGCGGCGGCCAGCCCCCATTCTCTTCAGGTTTTCCCAAATGACAGAGCAGTTGGCCAGCAACCACCGGTTCACCCACTGCTAGGGCTACCAAATCCTCGCTTGCCAAATGACCATAGAGGCTGTATATATTTTCCGTAGGATGATATAAAATAATGGTGGGGCCATAATTCCCAGACCCCGGATTAACTTGAAAGCTATGTATTACGCCAGCTAATGGCGCATAAACCGAAGTCCCCGCGGTAGTCCAAAAATCCACTCCCAAATGTATATTTCGGAAGTCGGCAGCGGCAGTCGCAAAGTTCTCATGCGACTCATAAACCACCCGGTGCTCGAGGTATCCACCATAGCCGATTTTACCTGCTAATTTCGCGGTGATGTAGTCGCAGAAAGCGGCAGTATCTCCATAAATGGAGGAATTCAATTCCGTATTTTTGGCGCTTAAATCCAGTGCGACGCTTGTGCTATCGGAAAAGGGTTTTGCAAAAAGCCGATCAATCATGTGGATATAAATTCTTGAAATGTACCGTTAAACCTATTTTCGTATGCTCCATATTTCATGAATGGGATCTCCTTTACTTGATAGACCGGAGTGCTCCCAACGACCATCTTTTAATGCATATTGGAATTTTAAACGGAGGCCTACTCTGGTCTCGTCTTTTGAAAAGAACTCAATGCGTTCTGCATATTCGCCCTGTTGCGTCGTGTAGGTACCACCTCCTGTTCCTAGGAATTGTTTTGTATCGGTATCGTAAGCGATCCATTGAAATCGAGTTCCCGATAAAATTTTCATGGTTTTTCTGGCTGTGCTCGTATCCCGCTTTTGCTCTTTGCCATCGATAATTCTTCCCGACATCAGCCAGGCCCCTTGCAGCACACCAGGCTTGCCGTCATCGATTCTTCTAAATTTTCTCTTACTGCCTACGATGGTGAGGGAATCATGGGTAATCGCAATTTTAAAGCTGACCTCCGTGCCCACAAGCGCTGCATTATCCGTGTGAAATTCACGTTTTTCGGTCACTATATCCCCATTCAACTTCCATGTACCACCATTGGCATGAATAAACTTGCCGTTGCTTGCATGGTATATAGTCAATACTTGATAGCCATCTGCAAAAATGACAACACTTCTTAGCGTGTCCCCGCTTTCAGAAATAGATTTGGATTCCCACGCGCCTAACGGGCTTTGGGCGTGAAGCCCAATCGACAAGGCTGCGCAGGCCATAAATAGTAGGATTTTTTTCATAGTGTTTTAGTTAGGGGGTTGAATGCTCCCAATAATTTTTCAAATATATAGCTTGGCATTTGTCAAACATGGAAATACCCAAAAATTATATTGAGCTGTTCATTTTTCGGAATCTGTTTGTATTATTGCCCTAGAGACAAGTAAATGTCGTTCAAATGACGTCATCGTGTCTAAAAAAATTCATGTACGCTTATCATATTTGCAAATGGAATTTGGTGCCAGATTAAAAGAGCTAAGAACACGTTTAAACATCTCGCAAAAAGAACTTTCCGAGCAGACGGGTTTAACCCTCAGAACGATTCAGCGAATCGAGAACAATGAGGTAAAACCAAGTCTTTATTCGGTAAAAGTTCTGGGGGAAGTATTGCAGGCCGACTTATCTCCCTGGGTAAAATCATCCGAAACCAAACCCTATGAGTTTAATCTAACACTTAAAATCACAGATATGAATCAATTCTTACACGACTTAACCGTTTTGTTTAAAACACATTGGAAAACGATTTTCCTGATTGTTTTGGTTATTTGGTTACTGACGAGTTACACAGATATCAAGTCGGGTATCATAGATGGTTGGAACGGAAAGTAGTTGGGCCCATTATTTCCCCACCAAAAACTTATTCACATCTAACCAGTGAACAAACGCATCAAACCATTTATTGCTCGTTCTATTCGGATTGCCTAGGCCAAAGCCGTGCCCACCGTTTTGGTACAAATGAAATTCAACAGGTCTACCCGCTTTAAACCAAGATTCAATCACCCCAAATTGGGAGTTAAATAAGAAGTCATCTGAAGCGATGGCATTAAACATGGGGGGAGCGTTTGCTGGCACTTTCACTGGCCCCATGCCGCCATAAATCGGGCCAATAAATGCGAGCTTCATCGTTTTTGAATATAGCGTTGCGTGCATCGTTAATCCCGCTCCAGCAGAGAACCCAATCATACCAATACGCTGCATATCCACGCCCCAGGCTGTGGCGTTTTTGATAATCATGGCATAGGCCGCCTCAGCATCTGTGAGCTGGTTGGTTAAATCCATTTGAGCCATTGGATTCGTATTCTTTGCCGTGCTATCATTCTTTTGAGGAGCCGGACGTGGGCGGTTCATCCAAGCAGTAAAATCTTCCAATTTTTCTGGGGTTGGGAATAAGCGGTATTTGAGGACGAACGCAGTTATGCCTTTTTTGGCCAAAGCCTCAGCCACTTCCCAACCTTCATTTCCCATGGAAAGCCAGCGATATCCCCCACCTGGAGCCACAATGACAGCGGCGCCATTTGCCTTCCCCTTTTCAGGAAAGAAGGGTGTTAGTGTGGCTGTCGAAATATTGCGGGCCATCGGATCGCCCCATTGGCGAAACCACGTTTCCGGCGCTGGTTGGTCTTTTACCGAACCGGTGTTTAAGGGAATGGCATGGGGTTCTTTGGGGGTTTCAAGCGGATAAATGGTTCCGTCTTGCGCGATAGTAGTGAAAGTGAAACATGAAAAAAGGGCAAAAAATAGCGATTTCATAGGTTTTATCAGGTTTAGAACATCAAGATAATTAATCAGATGTTATGGTTTTATAGGGGTTTATCATTTATTTTGACATATCATCCGTTTTTTACCTATGAAACTTGGAACGCTTGTTACGTGGAGTTTTTTCATTAGCCTTGCTACGTCGCTCGTAGGGGCGTTGATGAAGATTTTACATTTACCAGGTGCGGACCAACTGCTCATCACGGGCATCGTGTCGAATGGGGTATTTGTTGTCACATCCTTGTATGAAATTTGGAATTCCTACCGGATAGACAAAAATGAAAAAATCATGTGGACAATCGCCTTCATTTTTATGGGAATTTTAGGTGCCATTGCAGGGATTGTTTATTTATTAATGGGCAGAAAACGCGTAGTTTAATTCATGATGAAGCAATTCTTGACCAAATATCGAAATGAAGTTATTGTGGGTGTTCTTGTCTATCTTTTCTTGATATTCAGAGATGTAATCAAGTCATTAGTAAGCTAAGTTCAAGTACGCATAGTAAATAAACAATGAACGATTTTTACAAACAACCCAAAGCATTTGTCTGGATTGAAGCAATATTGTTTTTTTGGCAGGACTATTGCTTGCGATTCTTATCATTGAACACAAAAAAGGGCTGAAATTTCAGCCCTTTTTAATAGCGGTTACGCAATAACACCCAGTTCTTTTCCCCCCTCCGTAAAGGCTGCAATCGCGTGATCTAATTGTTCTCGCGTATGCCCAGCGGAGATTTGGACACGAATTCTCGCTTGCCCTTTGGCCACTACTGGATAGTAAAAACCAATTACGTAAATCCCTTTTTCCAATAGTTTTTCCGCCATTTTTTGGGAAATAACCGCATCGTATAACATAATCGGAATAATCGGGTGTTCGCCAGGTTTGATATCGAAACCGGCAGCAACAATCCGCTCCCTGAAATACGCCGTGTTTTCCTCCAGCTTATCGCGCAATTCCGTCGTTTTAGATAAGATATCAAAAACCGCAATCGACGCGCCGGTGATGGATGGAGCTAAGGTATTCGAAAATAAATAAGGTCTAGATCGCTGTCTTAAAAGGTCGATGATTTCCTTGCGGCCGGACGTAAATCCGCCCGATGCTCCGCCCAACGCTTTACCTAGGGTACCCGTAATAATATCAATTTTACCCATTACCCCTTTCAGTTCGTGCACACCACGTCCCGTTTTTCCCATAAAGCCAGAGGAGTGACATTCGTCAATCATAATCATAGCTTCATATTTTTCCGCCAAGGCGACAATTTTATCTAATTGGGCAATGGTGCCATCCATTGAAAAAACACTGTCGGTGACAATCATTTTTTGTTGGGCCCCATCCGCCATCGCCTGCTTTAATTTCGCCTCCAAATCGTCCATGGAATTATGCTCATAACGGTAGCGCATCGACTTACATAATCGGATGCCATCGATGATGGAGGCATGGTTTAAGGCATCAGAAATAATCGCATCTTTTTCGCCTAATAATGGCTCAAAAACTCCCCCATTGGCATCGAATGCAGCCGCATATAAGATCGTATCTTCCGTCCCCAAAAAGGTAGAGATTTTTTCTTCTAAGGTTTTGTGAATATCCTGTGTGCCACAAATAAAGCGAACCGAAGATAGCCCAAATCCATGGGTATCAATCGCGTCTTTTGCTGCCTGAATGACCGCAGGGTGCGATGAAAGTCCTAAGTAATTATTTGCACAAAAATTATACACTTTTTCGCCGCCCTGAATCGTAATTTCGGACGCTTGTGGCGAGGTGATGACGCGTTCTTTTTTGAATAATCCAGCCGCTTTTATAGACTCAATTTCTTTCGTGATGAATGGCTTATATTGTTCGTACATAATCTTACAGGTTGTGGATATAGGAAGGTAATTTAGTTAAAATTTCAGTGGTCATTTTTGGAAGGTCAAATTGAGCTTTCCATCCCCAGTCATTTCGAGCACAGTCATCATTGATACGCGAAGGCCACGAATCTGCGATTTGTTGCCTGAAGTCCGGAGCATATTGTACCTGAAAGTTTGGATAGTGGGATTGAATGCTTTCCGCAATTTCACGCGGAGAAAAACTCATTCCTGAGACGTTATAACTGGTGCGAACTCGAATGCTTGAGGTAGGCGCCGCCATTAATTGCATGGTGGCCCGGACCGCATCATCCATATACATCATAGGCAAATAAGTATCTGCTGTTAAAAAACAAGTGAAGTTTTGCTCCCGGATTGCTTGATGATAAATATCGACCGCATAATCAGTCGTCCCACCCCCAGCTAAAGATTTATAGCCAATCAGCCCAGGGAATCGCAAGCTCCTTACATCAACCCCATAGGTGTTAAAGTAATATTCACACCAATGCTCGCCCGCTAATTTCGAAATGCCATACACCGTGGTCGGATTTTTCAAAGCGTCCTGAGGCGTATTTATTTTAGGGGTATGTGGGCCAAACACGGCTATCGAACTGGGCCAAAAGATTTTTTCTAGCTTATGTTCTCTCGCTAATTCGAGTACATGTAGCAATCCCCGCATATTCATATCCCAGGCTTGCATTGGGTCCTTCTCCCCATTGGCAGAAAGAATTGCAGCTAAGTGATATACCTGCGTAATTTGTTCTTCTTGAAGCAGTTTGCCAACGGCCTCTTTGTCCAGTACATTTAAGGTTTTGAAGCGACAATAGTCAAATTTTAATCGTGCGCTTTCTAGAAAATCGGTTGCAATAACCGCTTCGCTACCGTATGTATTGGCTAAGGATTGTGTGAGCTCCGTGCCTAGTTGGCCGCCCGCACCAATCACCAATATCTTATTCATGTATGTTTTGTTTGTTGATGTGTAGTTAAAATTACCAATGTTGATTTAAATTGGCTACTACTAAATCAAAAACAATTAAATTTGTTTGCGTTGTGCGAGACAAATGGGCCATTTTAACTCAAAAACGGCATGTTTACACGACAGTGTAGGCATTTAACCTGTGCACCGGGACTATTTTACACTCTTCTAATTCATCGATGCTACTACCTAAATTATCGCTTGCACTTAATATATTGGTCTTAATTCCCGTTTGTTCCGGGCTACTTTTTAAAGCCAATTGGGCACTAGATTCCTTCGGCATCGAAACGCCTGCACAGGGAATTCTGCTTTCGATTTATTTGACCATTCTAATTTTCTCAGCGTTCCTGCTTTTCAAGTTTGATGCCAAAATGGTGATCGCGCTGCTTTCGGTGCAGATTATTTACAAGCTACTAAGTCCAATCATAGTGGGGACGTTGACAAATCCCGTCATCATTAGCAATTTTTTTATCGCCCTATTTCACACCTATAGTGTTTGGAAATTGTCAATAATCGAAAAAATCAACCCATTCGTTTCCTAAGATTTTTCGATTAGCTTTTCATGGTGTTTCACATGGTAAATTGTAAAATAAAGCATTTCGCGTAAGGTAAGCTTGCCCAATAAAGGATGCGGCAAAATGTACTGATCAAGCTCTTCCTCTGAGCGCTTTTCAATCGCCTTACCTAGTTTTGCAACTTCATTTGTTAAGCTCGCTTTTAACTTTTGGCCATGATGTAGGTCAACTTTTTTAGGGATGAACGGACCTGTAGCCTTGCTTCCATTGGCTAATTTGGCGTGATATCGCGCGATGAGTTCATCATAGCTTCTCCCTTCTCTATTCGATTTCCCCCATATAAGCTTTAATAAAAACATGGGTAATCGAAACGCTAAACCAACCGGCTTAACAGACAGTAATATGTGCTCTAGCTGTTGGCCAGCTGTCCACTTTTCGTTTTTACTTACACTAAATTCGTCGGCTGAAAGTTGACTTACACAGGCTATAAATTCCTGGTGATTTTCAGTAAGTTTTTTAATGATGTCTTGCTTATCCATACTATTACATTATTATTTATGGCTGTGCCAAAAACGCTTTCGAATAGTTTATTTTCATCGCATCCATCGCAGGCAAATGACCCGTCAAGCGCTTCTTGAAATCCGGATAATTTTTGGATTCTTTCGTTGACCAGGCAATTTCTGAAAGCGCCAAAGCTCGTGGATATGTCATGTATTCCGCATAGGCAATGTTGCTAATGTACTCCGTCCAAAGATTTGCCTGAATACCTACGACATGCTTCGCTTCCTCAGCGGTCAATTCAGGCAGATTTGGCTCAAAAGAATAGCACTTGCTTAAAGGTAAATTTCCTCCAATCGCAATCGGCTCCGTTTTCGGATCTGCTTGGTAGTAATCCAAATAGAAATAGGAGTTCGGCGACATGACCACATCGTGGTTTTGCTTCGCGGCCTCAATCCCCCCTTTCGTTCCGCGCCACGACATCACCATAGCGTTAGGCGAAAGACCACCTTCTAAGATCTCGTCCCAGCCGAGTAATTTTTTGCCTTTTGAGGTGACGAATTTGTCGATCCGACGAATGAAATAACTCTGTAATTCATGCTCGTCTTTCAGGCCTAATTTCTTGATTAAATCTTGGCAGAACTTGCTTTCCTTCCATTGGGTTTTTGGACATTCATCTCCCCCGATGTGGATGTATTGACCTGGAAAAAGCGCCATAACTTCAGTTAATACATCTTCCAAAAACGTAAATGTTTCTTCCCGAGGAAACAACACATCTTCCGATACACCCCATTTCGTTTTCACTTGGTAAATCTTGTCGGCATTTGCCCCAAACTGCGGATAGGCTGCTAATACCGCCTGTGAATGTCCCGGCATTTCAATCTCAGGAATCACTTCGATGTATTTTTTAGCAGCATAGGCCACAATGTCTTTTACTTCTTCTTGGGTATAAAATCCACCATGTGGCTTGCCATCGTATTGTTGGTCCTTGTAATGGCCCAACATACTTTGCTTCCGAACGGATGAAATGGAAGTTAGTAATGGGTATTTTTTGATTTCGATTCGCCAGCCTTGGTCTTCCGTTAAATGCCAATGAAAAGTATTCATTTTATACACCGCCATTAGATCGATGAAGCGTTTGACTGATGCCACAGGGTAATAATAACGCCCTACGTCAAGCATTAATCCGCGGTACGAAAAGCGAGGCTCGTCCTTAATCTGAACGTTTGGAATGGATATCGTTTCCTGCATTTTTGTTCCAGCATAGACTTGTGCGGGCATTAATTGTAGCAAGGTCTGCAAGGCATAAAAAGCCCCCTTTCCTGTTTTTGCTTGAATGCTGATTTTCGAAGAATGGATGGAAAGCGTGTAAGCTTCTTCGCCTAAGCTGTTGTTTTGCGAAAATTGAATTGACGAAGACTTAGCCGACTTTGTAGGGATTGGATATCCGCTGGATCCTTGCAGATACTCTTGTAGTAAATTCGCCACGGGAGCGAAATCAGCATGCGAATAACCAATTGCGGTAGACTTTTTAACTACAAATTGACCCGTTTGAGGGACGACCTCTTTAGGCAATGGAATGAGGTTGTAGGTGTTTTGTGCGAGTCCTGCGAACGAGACAAAAACGAGTAGTGCGAAAATTTTCATACGAGATTAAAGAGGTTTTGTTGAATCAAATTAACCAAAAATACTTTACTAATTGAAATTACTTACCCAGATAAATGGCACATTTGTAATATTGATAGAATCCAATTAATATTGAAACTCAATTAAATTTCCATGGACCAACAAATTTTCAGAGACCTCCTTGAGCAAAATAAGTTAAGCTGCAGTTTTGCTTTTAACGAAGTGAATCAGGCAAATGCAGCGCTCAAGCTTAATTCGAACACATCTTCTGTCGGGTTTATGTACCGACACGTTGCTGAGACCATGCTGATGTTTGGGTATTTTTTCGGAATGCCGAGCGATGTGGCGAACACGACGATGGGCCAAACAGATACAGGCCAAGGTGCCGATGTCGCAGCAACGAAAGCCCTAATGGATAAAGGCTTTGCGATGCTTGAGCAATTGATTGAAAATACCCCCGCGGGTGGTTGGAACGAGACAATAGATACGCCATTCTTTGGCAGCGTTTCGAAGGCTAAATTATTCGCACATATCCTGTATCATAATTCCTATCACGCAGGTCAAATTGGGTTGACGCTCAAGCGGGCTTAGCATTAGCACCGATCATGTGTTACGTCTGAAGGGGTTATTCAATGAAGCACACCCTTTATACATGAAATGTAGCAGGTAAAAACCGCTGGAAGGCAATCGCCTTCCTCTATTTCCAATACGTAGAGAGTGGCCCATCCACACCAAAAATAGGATCTGTATCTAGTATAGGAACTTGAGCAATTTCGTCAATAATGGAAGTGCGATTTGCATCAGTTAAACCAACCATCAAGTTCCAATCCGCCCCATTTGGGTAGCCGCCAACAAATTGATAATCATTTGAATTGTCAATTGAATGATGGCCAACACCAGCAGGAATAATAATTACGTCACCCGCTTTAACCCGTATAATTTTTCCATTTTTGCCACCTAGCTTTAACTGAGCCTGACCACTTTTTAGTCCTAAAACTTCATGGGTATTGCTGTGAAAATGGTCATAGGGCAAAATGATATCTTGCCAATTATTTGCCCAGCCATTTTGGCTAAATGTAAATGCAAAGTCCTTTATTTTAACGCGCTGAAGCACATTTTTGTAAATCAATACAGGAAGTTTGTTGTTAGGAATAACCCCATCATTGTCGAAATAATGGGCAAGAATATCTATCCGCATTAGTGGTGGATTTATGGGGTTATTTTTTAATATAAGCTAATAAATCCGCCATTGCTTGCACACTGATGTTCGCCTCTAGCCCATTTGGCATGGCTGAAACGCGCAAGTCTTTTTTCGCTTTTATGGTTGATTTGGAGATATTTTGAATGGCTCCTCCCATTAGTTTTAGCGCGATGGTTTGATCATTCTCCGAAGTAATGATGCCGTTTAGGCGCGTGCCATTCTTTAATTCGATGTCCCACTGGCCATATTTATCGGCAATGGAATTGTTTGGATTAATGATTTCGGTAATGATGGAAAGCGCGTTTCTACTCTTCAACGTATTTAAGTTAGGGCCAAAATCTACCCCTTTCAAATTTTTGATGGCATGGCACGAAGTACAATTTGTCTCAAAGACTTTTTGGCCCATCGCCACATCTCCTACTTTCTCCGCCGCTGGCAGGTAATTTTGTAAGATAGCCTTTCGGTCTTCCGATATAGCCAATACCGAGCGGGCTAATTTACGCACGCCTGTATCGTAGTAATTCATCAGTTCCACGATTTGTGGCCAGGCTAAATCGGCACGTTTGATATTGTTTTTCTTTACCTCCTGCAGTAAGGTGGTCACTTGATTTTCATGCTCCAGCAAATACGCAATCCAAGCTTTTTTTACCGGTTCTGATAACGAAGGATAATAGGTATTTATCTTTTGTAAATCGGCCTTAGTTAAGGTATTTGGTAAGGATTCGATGGCGCCTAATTGTAAGTGAACTGGGCTTTTCGAAGAGAGGTATTGGATTAATGTGGCTTGGGTTTTTGCGTCTCCTCGCAAGGCTAAGAGCGACAAGGCATCTCGCTGAAATTGGGCATCTTTTGATTGGCTAAATCGCTGCTCCACGCGCGCGAATTGGGTCGCGTTTTTAGGCAGCCCGAGGGACTTGAATAGTGAAAGAATAGAGGTGCGCAGTTCAGGTTGGTTTGTTTGCATGAACGATGCCAAAAGCGCCTCTCTTTGTTTTTCCTCTAGCGGGAAAGGCACGCCCGCTTCTTTGATGAGTGTCGCCACCCCGTACCAGATCGCAGCCTGCCACCAGTCATTCGAAGGATTCTGGTCGATAGCCAAAGAAATGAAAGCTGGATCCCCCTTCTTTACCAACGTCGCCGCGAGGTAGCTAAAAAACAGGGATTTGCCTTTCGATGGACTTGCGCCCAACGTCCTTGCCGAGGATTCAAGCAAGGCCTCTTCAGAGCCTTCCGACGAAGCAATGGCCGCAATGCCCGCCCACGGATCTTCAATATCTTTTGCTAAAATTTTAGCCCGCAAAGCGGCTGAATTAGGCAAATGTAAAAAGCTCGACGAACATAACCACTGGAACCGTACGCGGGCAGATGGGTCGTCGGCTAAGCCAACCAGTTGTTTTTGTAAGGCAGGATTGTTGGCAAATCCAGGTTTGTCAATCATCCGGTCGGCCACTTGCAAAGCATTTTCGCGAATGCCCTCTGTGGAAGACCCTAAGGCATTGGCAAGGTCTTTAGCATCTAAACTTCCTGAATCATGCAATAACCAAAGCGCCTGAACGCTGCCTAAAGCTTTATCATCGGCCAATAATTCTTTTAATAAAGGTGTCGCAGATTTGTCTTTCCGGTCAAACAATAAACGTTGTGCAGTCCGGCGATACCAGCCATTTTCATGTGTTAGAAATTGTACAAGATCTGCCGAAGATGCAGCAGATAACTTCACCGATTTCATCCAATCCATCGGCCCCGCACCTTTTTTAGTGATGCGGTAAATGCGGCCTTTAGTCGAGCCATTGTACAAGGCGCCACTTTTATTTACCTCATCCGACATCCACTCTGGATGCTCCACTAATTGGCGGTAATAATCCACAACATACAAAGCTCCATCCGGGCCCACATAGAAATTCACCGGACGAAACCAAGGATCTTTTGAGGCCAAAAATTCCTTTTTCTCTACTAAGCGTTTCCCTTGAAAGGTCGCCCCAAGAGACTCAATGATGTCGGCATGCACCAAATTATGTACCGGCTCGCCTACAAAAGTCACCTTATTGTATTTCTCACCAAACGCCCCACCATCATACCAGGTAATACCACAACTGGAAGTAACCACGCCTACATCCGTCAATAATTGATGATTTGGATTTTCTGAAATCGGGTAGATTTCACAGGCATTGCCGTGATCCGGTATTTTTTCCATCGCATCGGCAATGACCAGGTTCTTGTTGGCATTCACATAGCGCGCGTCAATTACCTCATGGAATAAATGATTCGCATTATCCGTGTAAAAGCGGCGTCCCCACGGATCAGTCGTATGGCCATATTGTGTTTCTCCAGAAAGGGACTCGACTTGATATGAATCAGGTTTAAACCGAACGTTTCGTCCGTTTCCATTTTTAGGTAAAAATGCGGCATTGGGTTTGTTGGGGAAGGTGATTTCGGTCCCCTTATCGCCAAAGATATTTTCATACGAGAAGGAATTTATCGCCCCTGAGTGGCCTAAATAAATCCAATTATCAATCCCGAATTTCGGGGTATTCATGTTGTGCTGAGGATTTGATAAAGAAAAGCCAGTTAGGATGACTTCCCGTTTATCTGCTTTTTGATCTCCATCTGTATCTTCGAAATAGAGAATATTAGGGGAGTCCGCGACTAGAATTCCTTTTTTCCAGCGCATGAGACCCATGGGAAGCGTTAGGCTGTCGGCAAAAACAATGCTTTTATCTGGATAGCCATCGTCATTGGTATCAATAAGTTTTCGTATTTGTCCCTTTTTACTCAGGTCTAAGGGGTAGCCCGGCATTTCGGCTACGTACCAGTTTCCATCTTCGTCGATTTCCATGGCTACTGGATCTTCGACCAATGGCTCGGCCGCCACCAATTCTACCTCAAACCCATCCAAAACTTGAATGGATTGCAAGGCTTTTTGTAATTCAGGCGTTACGGCAAGATTGGGCCGCTGTTTTTCTTGACACGCTAAAAAGAGCAAACTTATACCCAGAATTAATTTTTTCATTAATGGAAATATTTACCAATTTAAAATTAATAAAATTTGAGATTAGTGTGTTTAAAAACAGCTAATTCTTTTAATAGCAGGGACTTATAAATTTATATGGGTAGTTGGGGTGAGCGCTTTATTTGCTGTTTTTGTGGAATTAAGAAACTCTGCACTGCTAAGATGAAAAAATAGGGGGTTTCAGTTCATATAAACGCGGCTGCATAAAAACAGAATTTAATCGCCAATTTGAGATTTTGCTAAATCATCAAATATACCAACAGGCGCCTTGGGGTAACGTTGGCTTATGCCCGTATTACACATGTCAGTAGGAAAAATACACGACTCCTCCATGTACCATTTATCTTGTTTTTTCCGAAACAATGCGCCTACAAAACAGCAATCATGTGCTTCGTCTTCGCTCCAAGTGATCTCTTTTCCATCTTTGCGTAAAGCCTCTCCCGTAAAATAGGCATAGCCTCCGCCCACTTTAAAATGATTTACCTTGTAAATAAATTCTTGTTTGAACCCTTGGTACATGGTGGCTCTTAAGATATCCAACATCATCGTACGGTCCTTTTCATTAGCCGCAGATTTAACTTTAAAATTTAAAATGGCTTGGGCATTTGCCGGTAAATTCATGCAAAGAAGGCATGCTAATAGACTTAAAATGGTTAATCGTTTTCTCATAATTAGGGAGGTTTAGGTTATCTAGGCAAGAAAAATAGTTTTGATATTACAATTGGTAAAATAATTTCATAAGCTGTAAACCTACTAAATATTGCCAAAATCTGCTAAATGGATTATATTTTTTGACGCGTATCCTGAATTTTTACTATACGCAATACGAAGTATTTTATGAAAGCTCGCGATATCATTTGGCGAGAAAAACCTACATTTGAATAATTAAACCTACTTGGCTGTTAGTGTTTAATTTATGAGTATGTCAACCATGGAAAAGCTTAAATTTACAACAATGCCTATTCGTTTCGTAGCCATTATTTTGTTTTCTACTCTAGTATTTTCTTGCGCGAAAGAGTCAAAGGAGCCCCTAGCTTCAGTAGTACCTAATAATAAGGTCTATATTTTTATTGAGCCTCAGTCCAAAACAGGGATTATGGTGGATTATTTGAAAACGAAGCCGAGTAGCGCCCAAACAGTTAGTAGTACACCGTTTTATGGATTTTTTGTAAACTCTATCAAGCCAACTAATTATACTGACTTTTTAAACTACATCGACATGCCCTTTTGGTATGACGGAACGCTACCGGCAATTATTCAGTCGGATATTCCGCAAACTTCGGGAGGTAGCGACGATTTTGGTCAATATATGAGGCAGTATAGTTTTAATACAATTAAAATTAACAAAGGTACCCTCAATGAGTTTGGTTGGGTAACGGTTTTAATTCCTGTGAGCGCTCTAGCGAATGATGCCAAAAAATTAATTTCAATTGGCTATTATGCGAAAAATGGCACAAAGATTGTTTCAAGTGGGACTAATTCAGCTACGATGATTAATACAAATTCGATGTTGTATTCGTATCTATTGGACTACAAGGGAACCCGAATTCCAGCCGGGAAGTATAGAATATATAGTTCACATGGAGATCCAGCGATGAGAATTAGATTCAATGATGTTAACGATGTCTATTTTTTTGGCGGAACGGCTAATTAATTTGCGGCTCGAGATTTAGCTTTATTTCAAATTTATAAATGGAAATAAAACTAATTTCTTATGCTAAGAATTAAGTCCTAATTTTATGCCAAATTGTAACAATTAAATCTCATGTCTTTACCCAAACTATCGCTCCTTCTCAACATTCTTGTTCTAATTCCGGTATGTTCGGGATTATTTTTAAAGGCTAACTGGGCCGTTGATTCCTTTGGAATTGAAACTCCGGCACGCGGGATTTTGCTTTCGATCTATTTCGCAATTCTAATTTTCTCAGCTGTTTTACTGTTTAAATTTGATGCCAAAATGGAGATAGCGCTTTTATCGGTTCAAATCATTTATAAATTTTTAAGCCCCTTTATGGTAGGCACGCTGACCAACCCGGTCATTATCAGCAACGTATTTATTGCGGCATTCCATTCATTCAGCGTTTGGAAATTGTTAGGGCAAAAATAACAATGGCTTAGTCGATAAATTTTTCATCTTCTTCATAGGGTATATTGTACAATCCATACTCATAGGCAGTTTTCATGTATGGCTCATGGCTAGCTAAATACTTTTCTATAGCTATTGCTTGAAGCGAATAAATGATGTCGCTACAATCGGTATTTAATTCACCCATAACGAAAGCCTTAACGATACTTTCTACGGAGAAATTTTTCATTAATGTGTTATCAACTTTAATCTTTTTTTGTTTCTCAAATGGGAACGAAGTTTCATATTCATAAGGCAATTTATACTGCTTATATTCAATTGGCTGCTCTTCAGTAAGCCGCATAAAAATAGCTAATAAGGCTTTGTCATTTAGTTGTTGGCAAACACGATGTGTTAACAATTGGGCGAATGACTCGGCAAACAAAGGGGTCATTTTACTAAAATCTCCTTTATTAAATTTTTCTCGGGCATGAAAATGGAAATAGTGGGCCGTCTCGTGGATGTATATGATTGTTGTGAATAATTCTACGTCTATAGCTTTTTTACTTGCCGATACTGCTATTTTCTTTGGACAGAGGTGAATTGAATCGCTAGTTTTATCATTAAAATACCCTAGTGCATCATAAAGATTTTCGTTATCTACAGCAGGGTCAAATTCGGAATCGTCAAGAATAATGTTGGGATTTGGTAAATTAAATTCATCACGATTTAGCTCACGGATATTGGCTCCTGAAAATATAAGATGTAATTCTTTTTGGATAGCGTTTAGCAGCTGTTGGTTTAGGGGCATAAAATGGTATTAAAAGAGGACACGCTTAATTAAATCCGCTGATGGCCCTGTCGATCCCCGCCTTGATGCAAGGCGAGCAATTTTGGGCATCATTTTTCCCTTGATATCAACGTAGTTATGATAAATCTTGCCACTTTTATCGACAAAGTCTTCATGACCACTCAAAAGGTCGTTTTTGTGTGAGATATTTTTGCGCTTCATTAACGCGCCCTGCTGATGTGTTATTAGGTATTTAAGAACGCCAGCCGACGTACTTTCGGGTGCAACAAAACAAAAATCCCAATCATCATTTACTAGTTTGCCGTAGCTGGTAATTTCCTTTATCAAATGCTGGTGTATTATTTTTTGGAATTTGATATTCTCTGTTAACTCAGTGCGCATGTCCTTGTAGTTGATTGCAAAAGGGTATAGATCTATTAATAAGAATCCTGACTGCATAAACGCATTAATTCGGTCAAATTTCTTCTTTGTATTATATCCGACAGCTTTTAATGGTGCTGTTATATAGGAATTTAACCCATCTACATAAATGAAATTGCCCGTATCCGGAGCACATTCTCCCAAAAGGATATATTTTATTGTCTTTTGTGCCTTTTTAAATCCGCCGATGTATTCCTTTTTCTTCTCCTCTCTTTTTTTATAGTCTGAATAGGCTGGCATTGTCATGTTCTTTTTTCGTCCTTGAAAAAAGGTATTCCAGAGTGATTCATATTCAATTTTTGTCAACATGTTTTTAGTGCTAAGTTTAACTTCCATTTGCGCGGAATTGATAAACACTGGATAGGAATTGTTAATAATTTGATACGTTACAATTATGCAAAGTCTAAAAACAATCTTACGGAAGTTAATTGAATTCCGCTAATTTTCTGAAAGGCTCTTGCATTCATGAACAAAAATTTTCCAAACTTTTGGGTATTCAACTAATTTTAGTTTGATTTGATTTTTTAGCGAAGTCATTTAGCTAAATCCATTGAAACGCTATTCTGAATTGACATACTGATAAAGTGCTCAAGGTGCTATTTTTAAAGTGTACATGTTAAATATGATATTATGAAAAATCCAAACTCGATTAAAAGACGTGATTTTTTGACTAAATCGAGCCTTGCTATTGGCTCTTTTTTTATCGTTCCCCGACATGTTTTGGGAGGAACTCGTCCTGACGGATCTGCTTATATAGCGCCTAGTGACCTTATTAACCTAGGATTTATTGGAACTGGTAAACAAGGAAGAGGATTAGCTAATTCATTTTTGAATACAGGAGAGGTTCGTATTGCTGCCATCTCTGAGGTGTATCAAGCAAAGGCAAACCTGTTTTTAGATCGGGTAAAAGATATTTATTCCAAATCATCAACACTAGGTAGTTACTCAGAAATACCTCAATACCAAGACTTTACAGAGTTGTTGGCTTTGAAAAATATTGATGGGGTTGTGATTGCGAGCCCGGACCATTGGCATGCAGCCATGGCGGTGCGCGCTGCTGCTGCCGGTAAAGATATTTATTGCGAAAAACCGCTCTCGTTGACCGTCAAAGAAGGACGTGCCATGGTAGATGCGACACGGAAATACAACCGTGTTTTTCAAACCGGATCCATGCAGCGCTCCTGGCCTGAGTTTAGACAAACAGCGGAGTTAATACGCAACGGCTATATAGGCGAAGTGAAATCGATCAAAGTGAATGTTGGCCCACCTCCCGTAGCGTATAATTTATCGGCTGAAGAATTACCCTCCGGATTGGATTTTGAGAAGTGGTTAGGGCCGAATGATGCGGTTCCATTTAATGCTGAATTGGCTCCGCCGATTTCAAAAGACGTGTTCCCTAATTGGCGGAAATACAAGGAATTTGGTGGCGGCGGTATGACGGATTGGGGTGCTCATATGTTTGATATTGTTCAATGGGCGTTGGATATGGATGGAAGTGGACCGGTTCAGGTGGATGCTCCCAAAACCAACGGCAACGAATTTTTGACATATACCTACGCGAATGGAATTAAGATGACGCATCAGCCTTGGGAGTGGAATAACGCGATCGAGTTTGTGGGGACGGAGGGTACGTTACGTGTACAAAGAAAGAAATTGGAAACATCAAACGCGGCCTTGAAAGATCGGGTGATTGCGCCAAATGAAAAGCACGTGTATGAAAGTACGAATCACTATAAGGACTTCTTGGCTGCGATGCGAAATCGTACACGTCCTATTTGTGATGTGGAGATTGGCCACCGAACAGCCTCTGTGTGTAACATTGGCAACATTGCCTATGAGGTCAACAAATCATTAACTTGGAATCCAAAAACGGAGAAGTTCAATGACGCTGGCGCAAACGCATTGCTTGGTCGGAAGTTGAATAAAGCGTGGGGAATTAAGTTATAAATTTAATTTCTTTTTCTCTTTCACCGCATAATCCACTGCTCTTGCGGTCAGTGCCATATACGTCAATGATGGATTCTGTGTCGATGTCGATGTCATGCAGGATCCATCCGTGACGAACACATTCTTGCAATGATGAACTTGGTTAAACGCATTGAGCATCGAAGTTTTAGGATCGCGACCCATACGAACTCCCCCCATTTCGTGGTTTTCATTTCCAGGTAAACGCCGCGTGTCGATGGGCTGAATGTTATGAAAGCCAGCGGCTGTGTACATCTCGGTGAATTGTTGGTGAAAATCGGTCAACATCTTCTCGTCATTTTCATCATACCCAATCGAAACGCGAAGCTGCGGAATGCCGTATTTGTCTTTCAGCTGTGAATCAAGGCGAACCGTCGAGTGGGCCTTAGGAATTGTCTCCCCCATCATACCTACGTTGATGTGCCAGTTGCCAAGTTTCGGATTCAATAATGCCTGTTTTAGGGATTCTCCCACATGCTCTTTGGCACTGTCAACCATCCTGCTGGCGGTAAGATTACTCGCATAGCCGCGCAAGAAATCGGTCTCTTGTTTATAGACATTTCTGAATCGCGGAATGTACCCGGAGGTTGGCCTTTTGCCTCCTGTTGTCTTGTCCAATTCCCCATCGTATTCCGCCGTAATTCGTCCCCGATAGCTGTGAAAAGCCATGTGCGTTCCAAGTATTCCTGAGTCATTTCCAAGGCCATTCGGGAAGCGGGACGAAATGGAATTTAATAGGATTAAGTTCGTGGCCAAAGGCGATGCGTTCACAAAAATGATCGACGCAAAATATTCCTCCATTTCAAGCGTCAGCGCGTTGACCACACGAACACCCATTGCCTTATTTTTCTTCTCGTCGTAGATTATTGAATGAACCACCGAATGTGGTTTTAAGGTCAAATTTCCAGTCTGGTATGCCGCGGGCAAGGTAGCCGAATTACTACTGAAATAGCCGCCATACGGGCAACCGCGTTCACAGAGTGTCCGACTTTGGCATTGGCTACGGCCTACTGTTTGGTGAATTATTTCGGCCTGACTTAAGTTGGCCGTCCGCGCACTGATCACATGCCGATCCGGATATTGACTTTTGACTACTTGCCCAAAATGCTTCTCTACACAGTTCAATTCATAAGGCTTCAAAAACTCCCCATCCGGCAAAGTTTCTAAGCCATCTTTATTGCCTGAGATTCCCGCGAACTTTTCCACATAACTATACCAAGGAGCCAGGTCATTATAGCGAATGGGCCAGTCGACGGCAAATCCGTCACGCGCAGGTCCTGTGAAATCAAAATCACTCCAGCGCTGGGTATGGCGGCCCCATAACAACGAGCGGCCACCCACATGGTAAGCCTGAATCCAATCATAAGGTTTGTCTTGAATGTAAGGTTGCTCGCCGTCTTTGGTTAAAAAATGGGACGTCGCTTCGGTAAAAATAAAATTCTTGCTGGCGGTTTTATATTCCTTTTTTACCTCTAATGGAACTTGGCCCCGGTGCGGGAGATCCCATGGATTATGCATCATGGTAGGATAGTCGGTTACATGTTTGACGTCTCGCCCACGGTCTAGAAGTAAGGTTTTTAAGCCTTTTTCGGTGAGTTCTTTGGCGGACCAACCGCCACTGATTCCAGAGCCGATGACGATTGCGTCAAATGTTCGTTTTTCTTTCGTGCCCATACCTACTTCCAAAAAGTGTCAAATGTTTTTCTAAATTGAGGAAAAGCAATTTCCGGTTCTTGAATCTCCGGGTGCCAAAGCTTCTCCCATTCAAAGCTGTAATAACCCGCGTAACCACCCTTTTTCAAGGCTAGAAGTGCTTCACGAACCGGGGCATTTCCTTCGCCCAACAGGGTATAAGTTTCGCCTTTTTCGGTTAACATCGCATCCTTGATGTGTGTATGAAATATGTATTTTTTCAATTGGCTATACATGTAGGTGGGGGATTCTTTCGTCACCGACCACATGTTAAAGAAGTCCCAAACGAGGCCAACGTTCGTATGATTCGTTTCTTGCATGATGTGCAAAAGCATGTCGCTTTTGATGACTTTCCCGTGTGATTCAAGCAACACTTTGACACCACTTGATTTCGCATAATCTCCTAATTCTACTAAGCTTGAAATGATGGCGCCGACAGTCGCTTTTTCATCTTGATCTTTGGGAAGGTCGTTAGGGAAAACACGTATAAAAGGGCAGTTTAATTGTTGGGCCAAATCAATGTATTTTTTGGCTTCATTGAGATTTTTTTGACGCTTATCAGGATCCAAAAAATGCATGTTGGCTGATGAGCCTAAGTTGACAATTTTAAGCTTTTTATCCTCCGCTTCTCGTCTTGTAGAAGCTAGGTTCGACGCTGAAAAGATGGGATTTTTGGGAAGGTCTAAGTCGCCTTTTATCCCCCTGATTTCAATACCGCTGTAGTTATTTGTGGAGGCATGTTGAAGCGCCTGAGAAAATGTCCAAGCTGGACAGCCTAAGGTGGAAAAGGAAAGAAGTGGTTTTTTAGGTGCCGCAAAATCCAAGGCTGATAAGCCTAAGAGTCCTGAGCTTTGCTTCAAAAATTCCCTGCGTTTTATCATTTTTACTTCGATTGAAGGGTAAATTAGATAAAAATCTGATAATTTACCATGTGTCTGATTTCCACCACATGTACTTTATGAAAAAGCGACTACTTACAATACTCTTTTCATGGGCCATTTCTCTGAGTTATGGCCAAAGTTTTCAGGTCAAAGACCTTGCCAAATCGGTTGGTTTTTGGGAAGGGGAATTAACCTATTTGGATTATGGTGGCGGCCAACTTCTTGCCCAGCGGCCGAATGAAATGCACAGAATTGCTAAAATTAAAGTGGATCCCAAGCAGCTCGATTTATATAAATCCCTGTTAAATGAGCAGATGCTTGCGGCGATTAAATTGGAGCCAGGGGTTTTGTCCTATACGGTAGTCGCCGACAAGAAAGATGCGTCAAGCATGACGATATTCGAGGTATATGCGAATCAAGAAGCCTATCAATCCCACATACTTACCGCCCATTTCAAGAAATACAAGGCGGCTGTGAAGGATATGGTGCTGTCTTTGGAATTGATCGATGTAGACCTAATTATAAATACAAAAAAGGAAAACATGTATCAGATCTAGATTGTCTCAAAGATGTCTGTAGATAAAAATCAAGACGAGCGTTTTGCTCAGATGACCTTTTCAACGGTTTACCCGCTCTATCTAGCCAAAGTAGAGCGTAAGGGTCGGACCAAAGCTGAATTACATCAAGTAATTCAATGGCTCACGGGTTTTGATGAGGCGGAATTGGCCCAAATGATTGAAAACAAATCAAGTTTTGAGCGCTTTTTCGAAAAAGCCACATTGAATCCGAATGCTTCCTTAATTAAAGGGCTTATCTGTGGATACCGCGTGGAAGATATTGAAAATCCACTGACCCAACAGGTTCGGTATTTGGATAAAATTGTGGACGAACTTGCCAAAGGAAAAGCGATGGAGAAAATTTTAAGAAAATCTGCATGAACAATAGCCAATCATTTAAAGAATCCCTCGCATTAGATGCGCCAGATGAGCAGCTACCCTTCATTTTGAAAAGCCTGTGGTATGATGCCAAAGGCGACTGGAAAACTGCACATGACCTTGTCGATCAATTGCCCGGCTCGGAGGCTGCCTGGGTACACGCCTATTTGCATCGCAAAGAGGGTGATAATTGGAATTCGGATTACTGGTACGCAAAAGCAAAAAAGACTAGGCCCAACATTTCTTTGGAAGCAGAATGGGAGAGTTTGGTCACGTATTTTTTGGCTACTTAGCGCACAAATTTTTGGATTGATTCCGCCACTTTCCCAGGGATTTCTTCCATCGGAACATGCCCAACATTTTTGTAGATTTCTGCCCGACTTCCTTGTATATCGCGCAAGAAATTATCCACATTATTTACGCCAATCAGATTGTCCTTGTCGCCCCACAAGATTAACGTTGGGGTTTTGATGTCCTTAATTTTGGGAACATCAGAATTCAAGAATCGCTTCGAACTTCCCGTAAAGGATCCTTTAAAAATTTGTAAAGCAGCTGCTCGGTTTCCCTCTCGAATTGCCACATCGTGAAAACGTTCCACTTGCGCATCCGTAACGCGAGCGGGATCGTAGTATACCGTCTCTAAGCTTTTTCGCACTAAAAACTTAGGCGTCGCATACAAGAGTAGGTTATTGATCACCGGTGTGGAGGCAATTTTAAATCCCAGAGATCCACTCTCCCCTTTTTTCGGATAGCCCGCCGCATCAATTAAGACCATTTTAGCGAGTCCCTTCGGATTATGTAAAGCATAATTCCAAGAGATAGCCCCACCCATCGAATTGCCCACTAATATGAAGCGCTTAATTTTCAGGCGGGTCGTAAATGAATCGATGAATTTCGAATAATAGGGGAAATTATAAGCATTTTCTGGCGAAGGCCCCGTTAAACCAAAGCCCGGCAAATCCAAGCTTATTACGCGTCGCTCAGCTTTCAGGCTCATTGCAACACTGTCCCAAGTATTTAAAGAGGATGACATGCCATGCAACAAAATCAAGGGCACCGAATCCGTTTGCACGCCCTCATCGCGGTAGTGAACCTTCATTCCTAGGACGGGCATGAATTTTGAATCTTGATTCGCATACAAGGGAATCAGCTCCTCCACTGGACGATCGCTTTCACAAATAAAAATCAATAGGATGAAAACAAAGGCAACGATGCCCCCAATAACTTTAGCAAGTAGTTTCATTATACGGTTTTTCCTTTAAATAATGCAAAAATGGCCATGGCGTGTCCATGCCCTAATTCAAAATCGTCCTTCAGCCAGTTCGTAATTTCAGTGGCTTTTACGCATAATTGGCCTTCTTTCAAAAATCCTTTTGCTGTAGCAAGGATTTTAAAATCTTCCGGACTTTTTCTGGTCTTCTCTTGAATGTTATCGAGGTAAGCTTGGAAGGACATTATGTTATGGTATTTACATTCAAAACTACGGGAATCTTTCGAATATTTGCTAGCTTTAACGATGAAAAAGTTCTTAATACTTCTCGGCTTTTGTTTGGTATTTTCAACGGCCCGGGCTCAAAATAATTCTTGGGACCTTTCGAATGTCCTTATCACCCAAATTTCTGAAAACACTTTCGTTCATACTTCTTATTTACAAACCAATGATTTTGGCAGGGTGCCATGCAATGGATTAGTTGTGCTTAGCGGTTCGGAGGTTGTTATTTTTGATACCCCAACAGACGATGCCGGATCCAAAACCCTTATTGCATGGATAGAAAATATATTGCATGCGCGGGTTAGGGGTGTAATTCCGACGCATTTTCACAATGATTGTTTAGGCGGCTTGCAAGCATTTCATGATAAAGGCATTAACTCGATAGCGAATAAGCAAACGCTCGAGTTGGCTGATGCCAATCACGCCGTTGTACCCAAGCAGGGATTCGGCCAACAAACAGTTCTACCTTTTGGAACAGATCAGGTAGAGATTCGATATTTTGGGCAAGGCCACACGCAAGACAATGTGGTTGGCTATTTCGCGAAGGATCAGGTACTTTTTGGGGGTTGTTTGATTAAAGAAATGGACGCATCCAAAGGCTTTTTAGGGGATGCAAATCTGAGCGAGTGGTCTTCGACGGTAGGTAAAGTTAAAGCCGCATTTCCGCAGGTTAAATGGGTGATTCCAGGTCACGGGAAGGTCGGGGATGGTAGTTTGTTGGATTACACGATTCGCCTCTTTTTACCTAACAAGTGATTTATTTTACAAATCGGAGATAAAGGCTATCGAAAAAGTTGGCTAATTCCTTGTCTTTCTCGGTCACTTGATTCCCTGCATCATGTGTCGTCAACTTGACATACAGTTGATTATAGGTATTGCTCCACGTGGGGTGGTGATTTTGTTCGCTGATGTACGGGGTTGCCAGCACCATAAAACGCATGACATCTTCAAAGTTGTTGAATAAATACGTTTTTTCAAGTGCTTGATTACTTTCTTTCCAATTAATCATCCCATTTTCTTAAATTCTAAAACAAAACTACGTGATTATATATTTGTTTTACCCTGCCTTGTTTATTCGATTAAATCTTGCAAGCGTACTAGAATAAACATACCGGGCTAAACTTTTTTACTAAAAACAAGTTTAGCATTTGAAATTCATCTTAATCCCAATGCTTTTATGAAACGCGGAGAATTTTTATCAACAATTACAGGGCCAATATCCCTTGCTTGTGTGGCCTGTTTAGCTAGCGCTTGTTCCAAAGAGGAAAATGGTGCACCGGCTGCCGTTAATGCACCTTCTCCCAATAGTGGGTTTTCCGTTAATTTAGATACGGAATTAAAAGCGGTAAATAACTTTGTGGCTAGAAGCGGAATCATCGTTATTCGAACGGCAAGCGGCAACACTGCAGCTAGCTTTGCGGCTTATTCTTCTGTTTGCCCCCATGCAGGAGCCACTGTTGAATACAACGCAAACTCTTCCTCTTTTTTATGCGCAGCACATGGGTCAACTTTCAGCTCAACAGGAGCATTGATACAAGGGCCAGCAACTAGGGGATTAACTAAATTAGCAGTAGATATTTCAGGGACTACACTTCGAGTTAAGGCTTAAAATTAGACAAGCTAAATAATAAAAAAAATTAATAGTAAGCATAATAAAATTAATTTTTTTTTATCATTATCATAATTTAAGTTTGTGTCGTAGACAAAATACGTTTTACGATTTCGTTTGAGTACTTTAATTAATGAAAAGGGTTGTTTTTATAAAGCCAGGCAGTTTTGCTTGGCTTTATTTATTCAAAATGGGATTTTTTAATAGCATCCTTGTTTGCTAAGATGTAATTCGTAAAAGCTTTTGCGACGGGGGATGGACTTTTTTCTTTGTGCCATATTAATTTCCAGGTGTTACGAATAGGTAAACCGCTTCGCGGAATGATGGCTAGTTGGCCATTTTTTAACTCATTTTTTATGCCAATCTTAGGCATGATGGAATAACCAAGTCCCGCCATGATGGCTTGTTTTACCGCTTCGTTTGACACCAATTCGATTTTTTTCAGGACATGAATTCCCTGCTTTTTTAGATAAGACTCCATGATTTTTCTTGTTCCAGAGCCATTTTCACGAAATATAAGTGGGAGCTCTTTGTTGAATTCTTGAAAAACAAATTTTGGCTTTAGTTTGGCGGTTTCTGCATTACCAACTAGGTATAGTTCATTTTCTAAAATATCGATATGATCAAACGTAGGGGTGTTAATATCTGTTGAAATAAGGCTGAAATCAACTTCATTATTCTCTAAACTTTGAAATACTTTTTCTCTATTCGTTACATCGATGCTAATTTCTACCCCTGGATTGTTTTTTAAAAAATCTGTTAAAAAATACGGAAGAACATATTTCGCAGTAGATACGATTGAAACCTTAAGCCTACCCAATAATTGATCCTTAAATGCCATGGTTTTATAATTTATAGCATATACTTGTTCAATTATTCCTTCGGCAGATTTTGCTATTTCTAAGCCAAATTCAGTAACGTATATTTTTTTTCCAATGATTTCAATCAAAGGTATTTCGAATTGTGCTTGGAAATTTTTTATCTGTATTGAAACAGCAGGCTGTGTCAGGTTTAATTCCTCGGCTGCTTTCGTAATACTCATTGTTTGCACAACCTTTAAATAAATCTGTAATTGGTTTAACGTGTAATTCATAAGCGAGATTAATATATTCCATTATAAACTTAAATAAAAATTATCAATATTGGAACCCTTATTTTGTGAAAAATTTTGAATTCAACTAATTATTTCGGCAGATGCTATTTTCTCACCTTTCCTTTTTGTTTCATTCGCAAAGGGAAAGAATTCAGCTTTTTGATTTTGTTTACCCGGTTTGATATGTTGATAATTAGCCTTTTGGTCATTGATTTATTGCGCCTAATTCTATTACCCTTATCTCCAAATTAATCTTTTCATGTCGAATTTTGAGTTGCTCATATTTAATCTTAAAAATCCCACCCTACTCTTTTTCATTTTAGGTGTAATTGCTAGAACAGTCAAGAGTGACTTAGAAATCCCAACGGCTTCTAAAGGGTTTATTGCGCTGTATTTGCTTTTTTCCATTGGATTTAATGGGGGTTCGGAGCTTGCGGTAACGGGAATTACGCAAGAGGTAGTCATGCATTTACTTTTTGGCCTTTTGTTAGCTACACTTATACCAATCTACTCTTTTTTTATATTAAAAATCAAATTGAACTCCATTGACGCCGGAGCCATTGCCTCATGCTATGGATCTGTTAGTGCTGTTACTTTTGTAACGGGAGTTGCTTTTCTGGAGATGAATCAGATGACAGTTGGAGGAGAAATGGTCGCCGTCATGGCTTCGATGGAGTTCCCCGCCATTATTATGGGCGTAATACTCATGAATTTATTCCCTGTAGGGCAGCAAGCCTCCGCGGGAAAAACTCCATGGCCTTCTGCCTTGAAGCATTCCTTAACCAACGGAAGCGTGTTAATGATTTTCGGAAGCCTACTCATTGGTTTCATTTCAGACTCTAATCAATCTGAGGGTATTAAACACTTTACTTCAGATATTTTTAAAG
>NZ_JBIIQN010000006.1:0-103177 GCF_044342065.1 Aquirufa sp.
ATACATCGAAAATGTCATTTAAAAAGACGAGAAAACTGAACAGCGATTTCCAAAAAGTGACCATCTCATTGGCATCACCGGAGTCGATTCTTGAAAGTTCAAACGGTGAGGTAACTCAACCGGAGACAATTAACTACCGTACCTACAAACCCGAAATGGGCGGTTTGTTCTGCGAGCGTATTTTCGGTCCAACCAAGGACTGGGAGTGTCATTGCGGAAAATATAAGCGTATTCGCTACAAAGGCATCATCTGCGACCGTTGCGGTGTAGAGGTGACGGAGAAAAAAGTACGTCGTGAGCGTATGGGCCACATCGAATTAGTGGTTCCCGTAGCACACATCTGGTACTTCCGTAGCTTACCGAACAAAATCGGTTACATGCTTGGATTATCTACGAAGAAATTAGATCAGATTATCTACTACGAGCGGTACTGTGTCGTTCAAGCAGGTATGTACGCGGAAGAAGGAAAGATCGGTAGCCAATACCTTGATTTCTTAACAGAAGACGAGTACTTAGATATCTTAGATAAATTACCTCGCGAGAACCAACACCTGCCTGATGAAGATCCACAGAAATTCATCGCGAAAATGGGTGCTGACGCGTTAAACATGTTATTAACACGCATCGACTTAGATAGCTTATCGGCTGATCTTCGTCACGCGGCTGATACAGAATCTTCTCAACAACGTAAGGCTGAGGCTTTGAAGCGTTTGAAAGTAGTAGAAGCATTCCGTGAATCAGTAGGTCGTATCGACAACCGTCCTGAGTGGATGATCATCAAAATGGTTCCAGTAATTCCACCAGAATTACGTCCATTGGTGCCATTAGATGGAGGTCGTTTCGCGACATCTGACTTGAACGATTTATACCGTCGTGTGATTATCCGTAACAACCGTTTGAAGCGTTTGATCGAGATCAAAGCGCCAGAGGTAATCTTACGTAACGAAAAACGTATGTTGCAAGAGGCTGTTGACAGTTTATTCGACAACTCACGTAAAGTAAATGCGGTTCGTTCGGAAGGTAACCGTGCCTTGAAGTCTCTTTCTGATATGTTGAAAGGTAAGCAAGGTCGTTTCCGTCAAAACTTATTAGGTAAGCGTGTCGATTATTCAGGTCGTTCGGTTATCGTGGTAGGTCCAGAATTGAAAATGCACGAATGTGGTCTTCCAAAAGACATGGCAGCTGAATTATTCAAGCCGTTTGTTATCCGTAAGTTGATCGAACGTGGTATCGTAAAAACAGTTAAGTCTGCGAAGAAGATTGTTGACCGTAAAGATCCAGTAGTTTGGGATATTTTGGAAAACGTCATGAAAGGACACCCAGTTCTTTTAAACCGTGCTCCTACGTTACACCGTTTGGGTATCCAAGCATTCCAACCGAAATTAATCGAAGGAAAAGCGATCCAATTGCACCCATTAACTTGTACGGCATTTAACGCCGACTTTGACGGTGACCAGATGGCGGTTCACGTTCCACTAGGACATGAAGCGATTTTGGAAGCCTCTTTATTAATGCTTGCATCGCATAACATCTTGAACCCAGCGAATGGTGCGCCTATTACGGTACCATCTCAGGACATGGTGTTAGGTTTATATTATGTAACAAAAGGACGTAAGTCGACACCAGATCACAAAGTGGCTGGTGAGGGATCTCGTTTCTACGGATTTGAGGAGGTTGTTATCGCCTTGAACGAGAAGAAATTGTCTAAGCACGCGAACATCGTGGTGAAAGCTACGGTACGTAAAGAAGATGGTACATTGGTTCAAGAAATGGTGGAAACTGTTGCGGGTCGTGTATTATTCAACTTATGTGTTCCTGAGCAAGTAGGTTACATCAATGAGTTATTGACGAAGAAGAAGTTGCAACAAATCATCTCACACGTTCACAAGATCTGTGGTATGGCTCGTACAGCGCAATTCTTGGATGATATCAAAGAATTAGGTTTCCAACAAGCCTTCCACGGTGGTTTATCGATGGGTATTGGTGATGTTCAAATTCCTGCGGAGAAAGCTTCATTAGTGAAGAAAGCACAGGATGATGTTCAAGCAGTTTGGGACAACTACTTAATGGGTTTAATCACAGATAACGAGCGTTACAATGCAGTTATTGACATCTGGACAAAAGTTAACTCGAAAATTACCGAGACTTTGATGAAGCAGATGGAAGAGGACAACCAAGGATTTAACGCGATCTACATGATGATGCACTCTGGAGCCCGTGGTTCTCGTGAGCAAATTCGTCAACTAGGGGGTATGCGTGGTTTGATGGCGAAACCTCAGAAGAACTTACAAGGTTCGGTAGGTGAAATCATCGAAAACCCAATCCTTTCTAACTTTAAAGAAGGTCTTGACGTATTAGAGTACTTTATCTCAACACACGGTGCGCGTAAAGGTTTGGCAGATACTGCCTTGAAAACAGCCGATGCGGGTTACTTGACACGTCGTCTACATGACGTGGCTCAAGACGTTATCGTGAATGAAGAAGATTGTGGTACGTTACGTGGTATTGAAGTATTCCCATTGAAAGACAATGAGGAAATCATCGAGCCATTATCTGAACGTATCTTAGGCCGCGTTTCTGTACATGACGTTATTGATCCAGTTTCTGGTGAAATGATCGTTGGGTCAGGCGAAGAGATCACTGAAATTGCAGCACAAAAAATCGACGAAACAGCTATTGATTCGGTAGAAATTCGCTCGGTATTAACTTGTGAAACACGTAGTGGTGTTTGTGCGAAATGTTATGGACGTAACTTGTCTACGGCACGTATGGTGAACATCGGTGAGGCTGTTGGTGTAATTGCATCACAATCCATCGGTGAGCCGGGAACACAGTTGACATTACGTACCTTCCACGTGGGTGGTACAGCTCAAAACGTTTCTTTGGATGCGAGCGTGAAAGCGAAGTTTGATGGTATTGTCAACTTTGAAGAAGTTCGTTCGGTAAGTTCAACGGATGCAGATGGTAACCCAACTGAAATCGTTATGGGTCGTTCGGGTGAAGTTCAGATTGTTAACCCAGCAAATAAGCAGGTGTTGATTTCGAACAACGTACCTTACGGTTCATTCCTACGTGTAAAAGAAGGGCAAGCGATTAAAAAAGGCGATGAAATTTGCGTTTGGGATCCTTACAATGCCGTAATCTTATCAGAAGCTGAAGGTAAAATTGAATTCGAGGCAATCGAAGAAAACAATACCTACAAGGAAGAAGCTGATGAGCAAACAGGTATGCGTGAGAAGGTAATCATCGAATCGAAAGATAAGACGAAAAACCCATCCGTATTGGTTGTTGCTAAAGGCAAGGATAACTTGGTTTACAACGTACCGGTAGGTGCGCGTTTGGCGATTGACGAAGGAGATAAAATCAAAGCGGGTCAAATCATCGCGAAGATTCCACGTGCGGCAGGTAAAACACGTGACATTACGGGAGGTCTTCCGCGTGTAACGGAGTTATTCGAAGCGCGTAATCCATCTAACCCAGCGGTTGTTTCTGAAATCGATGGTGTTATCTCATACGGTGTTATCAAGCGTGGTAACCGCGAGATTATCGTTACGCCAAAAGAAGGAACAGAGCGTCACTACTTAGTACCATTGACTCGTTTTATTTTGGTACAAAACAATGACTTCGTACGTGCAGGTATGCCATTATCTGATGGAGCCATTACCCCTTCTGATATCTTGAAAATCAAAGGACCTACAGCGGTTCAAGAATACTTAGTAAATGAGATTCAAGATGTATACCGTCTTCAAGGGGTAAAAATCAACGATAAGCACATTGAATGTATTGTACGTCAAATGATGCAGAAAGTTGAAATCCTAGAGCCAGGTGATACGCAATTCTTACAAGGTCAAAACGTAGATCGTTTTGTCTTCCGTCAAGAAAATGATACCATCTTGGATAAAAAAGTAGTTACTGATGCAGGTGATTCAGAAAAGTATAAAGCAGGTATGATTCTTTCAGCACGTGCTTTACGCGATGAGAACTCATCATTGAAGCGTCGTGATATGAAGTTGATGAAAGTTCGTGATGCGCAAGCAGCGGTATCTTCTTCAAACTTACAAGGTATCACACAAGCATCTTTAGGTACAGATTCATTCATCTCAGCTGCATCGTTCCAAGAAACAACGAAAGTTCTTTCTGAAGCATCGATTCGTGCAAAAGTGGACACCTTAGACGGCTTGAAAGAGAACGTTATCGTAGGTCACTTGATTCCAGCTGGTACAGGTGTACGTCGTTATAAAAACATCTTAGTAAACTCAGCAGATGAGTTGAAGCAGTTGGAAAAAGCGACAGCATCTGAAGTAGAAGAAGTAAAAGAATTAGCAGCAGGTAACTAATTTAACTAGCCGCTTTTGCGTTGAGAACCCTGAACATTTCCGTTCAGGGTTCTTTTTTTATCAGCTTCTTGATAAATACTTTTTTCGAATAAGGTTTTCTCGTTTTCCTTGCCAAATTATGGGCATGGTCACTATCAAACAACAAGACGCAAAAGATTGTGGAATCGCCTGCTTGGCCGCTATAGGCAAGCATTATGGCTTACACCTTCCTATGGTTACAATTAGGCTCTGGGCGCAAACGGATTTGCAAGGAACCAACTTGCTAGGTATGTTACATGCAGCTAAGCAGATGGGCTTCGAGTCGAAGGCTTTACGCGGAACGCGCGAGCAATTAATTAGCCTTCCATTACCAGCAATCGTCCATGGCGTGATTGAACAACGCTTAACGCACTTTATGGTGATTAGTGAGCTGAATGATCACTATGTGAAGGTCATGGATCCTACCTTTGGAGAAACACGGAAAATAACCTGGCCTGAGTTTGAGAAATTTTGGACGGGAATAGTCTTATTGATCCAGCCAGCAGAAAATTTTCAAGCCTACAATGCGCAAACTCCGCTATATGCACGTTTCTGGAAAATGATTTATCCCTTCAAGTTCCGGCTTTTGTTTAGTTGGCTAGCTGCAACATTCTATACTTTTTTGGGTCTGACTACGAGTCTATTTATCCAACAAATTGCGGATGTTATCATTCCGCAAAAAAACCTTGACATGCTTCAGCATTATGCCATAGGAATGGCGGGCATTTTATTGCTTCAATTCGGCTTTCAAGCGTTTAAATCACACTATGTATTGGATACGGGACATCAATTAGACCGTGGAATCATGGGAAGTTATTTTTCTCATATTTATAATCTGCCACAACGATTTTTTGATACATACCGAGTAGGTGAAATTATGTCACGCGTGAGTGATGCGGTCAAAATAAGGCATTTTGCGAATGAAGTTTTACTTGATATTCTATTGAATGCCAGTATCGTTTTAACAGCTTTTGGGGTATTATTCTACTGGGATGCCCGCTTGGCTTGGTACATGAGTAGCATGATTCCGCTGCACTTACTTGTATTTTATTTTGCTAGCCGCTGGAATAAGGAACAAGAACGCAATATGATGGAACAAACGGCTCATCTAGAAAACCACCTGGTAGAATCCCTGAGCAACATACGAACACTCAAGCTTTTTCAAGCCCAGGACTTTCTAAAGCAAAAAACCATTCATTTACTCGATAAGTTTCTAGGGATGGTTCTTCAATCCAACCGGCTGAATTTTTTTTCTGACTTTATGGTTCAATGCATCCGCGCATTTTTCACCTTGTTACTCCTTTGGAAAGGGGGAGAATTGGTAATCCAAGAAAGCCTAAGCATAGGTGAATTATTTGCTCTTTTTGCCTTGTATGGCTATTTTTCAGGACCTTTGGCTCAGCTTATTCAAGCAAATAAAGCGCATCAATCTGCCCACATTGCAAGTGAACGCTTTCACGATGTGATGGAAATGCTTCCAGATGATGTAGGGCTAAAAAAACCACATGCCGACTTTACGAATATATCATTCCAGCAAATCAGTTTTCAATATGGATTTAGAAGGAACATACTAAAGAATTTAACTATTCAAATTAGGGCCGGAGAATTCACGGGGATTGTTGGTGAAAGCGGCTCCGGTAAAAGCACCATTTTCCATTTACTTCAAAAAATTTATACCCCCCAAACGGGAAAAATTTCTTGGGATGGTGAATCTTTTGATTACATCTCGACAGAGCAATTACGTGCGAAAATTGCTTGCGTTCCTCAAGAAATCGCATTATTTAATGGAAGTATTAGTGAAAACATTGCCTTGGGAGAAATCTCACCCAATGTAGATCGCGTTAAAAACCTATCTAAACGTATCGGATTAGATCCCATTATCAAGCAATTCGAACACGGATTAGAAACGATCATTGGTGAAAATGGTATTGCATTATCAGGTGGCCAAAAACAACGAATTGCAATTGCGCGCGCGCTTTACCGCCAACCTGAAGTACTACTATTGGATGAAGCCACAGCTGCTTTGGACTCCACGGCCGAAGCTCAAATACTTCAGGTCATTCGGGAAGAAGTGCGAACCATAGTATTGATTAGTCACCGCATGCATAATTTCAAAAATGCAGACCTCATATATGTGATTGATGCCGGGACCTGTGTGGAATCAGGTAATCACAGCACCTTAATGGAGGCAAGAAATGTATATTTCAATTTATGCGAAAAACAAAATGCCATTTTGGTTTAATCTGTCCACACACTTTTGTAAATTCAAATCTTATAACTATTGACCATGGAAAACCCTACAGAAGAGAACCAATTAAATATCGAATTGCCTGAAGAACTAGCGGAAGGCGCTTATGTAAACTTGGCATTAATTGCCCACTCCCCATCCGAATTTGTCATGGATTTTATCCGCATTTTACCTGGGATTCCGAAAGGAAAAGTAAAGTCCCGCGTCGTTATGACACCGGATCATGCCTACCGCTTGTTGCAAGCATTGCAAGAAAATGTTCAACGTTATGAAGATAGTTTTGGCACGATAAATAAAGAGGGAGGAGATCCAGGCTTCCAATTTCCCATGTCATATAATGGGCCCATAGGCGAGGCGTAATCGTTTTAAAAAAATTATCTATACCAAAGCCCGAATTATTTCGGGCTTTTTGGGTAAAAAAGGGTTTATTTAGCCTTTTAACCTGAAAGAACAACTCTAACATTAGGCATGTCCATATTAAATAAACAAAATTTAGCAGCCGGATTTTCTTCCAAAATAAAGGTTCTGTATCCTAACCCAGCCGTCTTTGACTATCCTGAAAAAGTCTTGCAATTTGGAACAGGGGTTTTATTGCGCGGGCTAGTTGATTATTTCATTGATAAGGCAAATAATGCAGGTCAATTCAAAGGTCGAATAGTTGTGGTTAAATCAACGGATCGTCCAGGCGCTGACACATTCACTGAACAAGATGGGCTATTCACTCAATGTATCAAAGGCATCGAAGAGGGTGTTGCCATCGAGGAAACGATTATTAATGCCTCCATCTCCAGAACAATAACAGCTGCTACGGCTTGGAATGAAATTTTAGCATGTGCTAAAAGTCCTGATATGCAGGTTATTATTTCGAACACCACGGAAGTAGGCATTCAATATCATGCAAATGATCCCATTGAAGGAGCTTGTCCAAAATCATTCCCAGCTAAATTAGTAGCATTCTTGTATGCCCGATGGCAACATTTTAAAGGTGCGCCCAACACGGGTATGGTCATCATTCCTACCGAGTTAATCATCAATAATGGGGATGCGCTGAGAGAAATCGTGTTTAAATTAGTTGCTGACCATCAATTACCTGATGCGTTTACCACTTGGTTACAACAAGAAAACCATTTCTGTAATTCATTGGTGGATCGCATTGTACCTGGTGCCCCAGATGCAGAAACGGCCGCCACACTTTATAAAGACTTAGGCTATGAAGACAAAAACATGCTTGTTTCAGAGGTCTATAGATTATGGGCTATTCAGGGTGGCGCAAAGGTTCGGGAAGTATTAAGTTTCGCCAAAACCGATTCGGGAGTTGTCATAGCAGAGGATATCGAAATACACCGTGAGTTAAAATTACGTTTATTAAACGGTACGCATTCCTTGATGTGTGGAATGTCTTACTTGTTGGGTTTTCGACTAGTGAAAGACGCCATGGCAAATAGCTATTTGAGCAAATTAATCATGAATTTAATGCTAAGTGAATTAGCCTTAGCCATTCCATATAAAATGGATTTTAAAGTGGCTGATCGTTTTGGTCGGGCGGTGTTAGATCGTTTCAAAAACCCATTCATCAACCATAAATTGATTGATATCACGGTACAATACACAACGAAAATGCGCATGCGTAATATTCCTTTGTTGGTGAATTACTACAAGGAATTTGGCAAGGCACCAGAGCTTTTTGCCATGGGATTTGCGGCATATTTACAATTCATGCAGGCTGTGAAGGAAGAAAACGGCAAATATTACGGAGATTCAAATGGTGAATTGTATCCGATTAATTGCGATTATGCTGGGTACTTTTACGAGGCATGGAAAGATTTTGATTTGAATAAAGTATTATCAGACACTAAACTTTGGGGTGAAGATTTAAGCGCTTTGCCTGGATTTGTGGCGGCTGTACAAAAATACATTTAAGGACTTCTGGAATAATTATGAAAGCATTTTTAAACGAAGATTTTTTATTACAAACGCCAACGGCGCAAAAACTTTATCATGATTTTGCGGCTAAGATGCCCATCATCGATTATCATAATCACTTGGTGCCCCAACAAATTGCGGAGGATAAGCAATTCGACAATATTACCCAAATCTGGCTATACGGTGATCATTACAAATGGCGTGCGATGCGTGCGCATGGGGTAGATGAAAAATACATTACTGGTAATGCAAGCGATGAGGAGAAATTCATGAAATGGGCGGAAACGGTTCCATATACGATGCGTAATCCTTTGTATCACTGGACACATTTGGAATTACAACGGTATTTTGGCGTTACGGAATTGCTTAATGCGGAGTCTGGCAAACGCATTTACGATCATTGTTCCGCTTTGCTCCGCACAAAAGAATTCTCTGTAAAAAATCTATTGCTAAAAATGAATGTGAAGGCGCTATGTACGACGGATGATCCGATTGACGATTTAGCGTATCATAAGCAAATCGCAGCGAGTGGTTTTAGCATTAAAGTCCTGCCCACATTCCGTCCTGACAAAGCAATGGGGGTAGATGATGAAGTGATTTTTGTCGAATATGTGCAGGCTTTAGCAGAGGCGGCTGGTCACTCGATTCGCAGTTTATCAGATTACAAAGCAGCGATCAAATCTCGCCATGATTTCTTCCATGATGCAGGATGCCGCTTAAGCGATCATGGCTTGGAACACATCTATGCGGATGAATTTACAAGTGAAGAAATCGAATTGATATTTGAGCGTTTAATAACGGGAAAGCTAATCAGTAAAAAAGAGAAGTGGCAATTTAAATCGGCCATGCTTGTCTATTTCGCCCATTTAGATCATGCTCGGGGTTGGACGCAGCAATTCCATTTAGGCGCTTTGCGTAACAACAACGCGCGATTATTAGGCGCATTGGGGCCCGATACTGGGTTTGATTCGATTGGTGATTTTGAACAAGCAAAACCCTTGTCAGCATTTTTAAATCATCTTGATTCAACAAACCAATTGGCAAAAACCATTTTGTATAATTTAAATCCAAGAGATAACGAATTATTTGCGGCCATGACGGGTAATTTCCAAGATGGCACCCTTGTAGGAAAAATACAATTCGGGTCTGGTTGGTGGTTTTTGGATCAAAAAGATGGTATGGAAAAGCAGATTAATGCACTTTCAAACATGGGTATGTTAAGTCACTTTGTCGGCATGTTAACTGATTCGCGTAGTTTCCTATCTTTCCCGAGACATGAATATTTCCGAAGAATCTTATGTAATTTACTTGGCCAAGATGTAGAAAACGGTGAATTGCCGGCAGACATCCCTTGGTTAGGGAAATTGGTTGAGGACATCTCTTACAAAAATGCCTCGTCATTTTTTAATTTTGAATAAAGCATGAAAAAAGTAGTAACGTTTGGGGAAATTATGGGGCGATTAAGCCCTCCGGGCTATAGCCGAATTATACAGACACAAAACTTCAATATTACCTATGGTGGTGGTGAAGCTAATGTAGCTGGAGGTTTAGCACATCTTGGTATACCGGCTAAGCATGTGACGCGTTTCCCGGCGAATGAGTTAGGAAAAGCAGCTGCAGGATATTATGCTCAAGTGGGTGTTGATACTTCGCATATTGTTTATGGAGAAGGACGTTTGGGTTTATACTTTGTGGAGTTTGGAGCAGCGATGCGCCCGAGTAAAGTGACCTATGATCGAGCAGATTCTGCATTTGCCAACTTGAGTCCATCGGAATTTAACTGGCAAGAAATATTTAAAGATGCGTGCTGGTTCCACTGGACCGGCATTAGCCCAGCGATCTCAGAATCGGCAGCTCAAGCTTTACGCGAAGCAATCTCGGTAGCTAATGCGATGGGAATCACAGTTTCTGCCGATGTAAATTATCGCAAAAATTTGTGGCAATATGGGAAAAGCGTACAAGAAGTTATGCCGGACTTAATTGAAGGTTGTGACATCATTGTTTGTGGAAAAGGAGATGCGGAGGATATTTTAGGCATCGTGCCAGACGACAGTGTAAAAAGTGGTTGGCATTCCATTTGCAAGCAAATCATGGCCCAATACCCGCGTTTGAAAAAAATCATAAATACCAAACGAGGTCAAATTTCCGCCTCGCAAAATACGCTTTCAGCGGTGTCCTTTGATGGAGATAAAGTGTTGAAATCTGAAACAGTTGAAATTAGTCAAATTGTTGATCGCATTGGTGGCGGCGATGCCTTCATGGCGGGCTACATTTATGGAAATCTAATTTACATGGATGAAGCAAAGTCTTTGTCATTTGGAGTAGCAGCCTCCGCGTTAAAACATACCATAGAAGGCGATATCAATCGAGCGAATTTGGATGAAATTGAATTAGTAATGAAAGGCGATCTGACTGGTCGCTTAAACCGATAATCATGGCAAGAAATAGTTCTTCAGTTGTATACCAACGAATTACCGAAACACCCATCGTACCCCTTTTTTTTAATGCGGATTTAGGTGTCGCTAAACAAGTCTTAAAAGCTTGTTATGATGGCGGAATTCGCGTATTTGAGTTTACGAACCGCGGTATAGAAGCCCCGGTAATCTTTGCCAAACTAATCGAATTTTGTGAGAAGGAGTGTCCAGATTTAGTCTTGGGTATTGGTACAATATATGACGCAAAGCAAGCATCTGAATTCATTCAAATGGGGGCTGATTTTATGTTGCAACCTTTCACTACGCCGGAAGTAGGCGAAATTTGTGCTAAACACGATGTACCTTGGATGCCAGGTACGATGACCTTAACGGAGATCCGTAATGCGGAGGTCCTAGGTGCTAAAATTGTGAAAATTTTTCCTGGTAATGTGGTTGGACCAGGATTCGTTAAAGCTATCAAAGGACCCATGCCACATAGTAAAATCATGGTAACGGGTGGCGTTGAGCCAACGCACGAAAGCATGAAATCCTGGTTTGATGCGGGTGCGGCAGCGGTAGGAATGGGCTCACAATTATTTCCTCCAGCCTTAATAGCCAAACAAGATTATCAAAGTATTTCGAATACCATCAGTGATTTAATACACATTTATAAGGGCTTAAAATAAGCCTTAAAAACCCCATAACCATGAATAAAATTGGAAATTATCGTTGGAGAATAAGTTCATTGCTCTTTTTCGCGACAACAATCAACTATTTAGACCGACAAGTAATTAGTCTATTAAAGCCGTTAGTAGCACATGAGTTTGGATGGGATGGACCAAATGGTGAATCAAACTATATGTATGTACATATGGCCTTTCAAGCATCTTATGCGATTGGACTTTTAGGGTTTGGTGGTATTATAGATCGCATCGGTACAAAATTAGGGTATACCATTTCCATCATTGCATGGAGTTTAGCGGCCATGCTACATGCGTTGGCTTCTGGTACTATGAGTTTTGCATTTATGCGTGCATTGTTGGGATTGGGAGAATCGGGTAATTTCCCTGCTGCCATTAAAACGACAGCAGAATGGTTCCCTAAAAATGAAAGAGCCTTAGCAACCGGTATTTTTAACTCAGGAGCTAACATTGGGGCAGTCGTTGCGCCGATCGTTGTACCTTGGATTTTTAGTCAATTCGGATGGCAAATGGTGTTTATTGCTACCGGTGCCGTTGGTTTTATTTGGTTGATTTTTTGGTGGTTATACTATGAAGTCCCTTTGAAACAAAAGAACCTAACTAAGGAAGAGTATGATTACATTCATGCGGACATGGATGAAAAAGATGAGAATCAAGAACCGGTTAAATGGGGACGATTATTTAGATTTAAACAAACCTATGCGTTCTTATTTGGCAAATTATTAACAGATCCCATTTGGTGGATTTTATTAACTCAGTTACCTTCCTACTTTAAGAGCCAGTTTGGTTTGGACTTAGGTAAACCTAGTCTAGAATTAGTGGTTGTATACACTGCAACAACGGTAGGTAGTATTGGTGGGGGCTGGCTATCTGGGATGCTTATTAATAAAGGATGGGCATTTTACAATGCCCGCAAAATTTCCATGTTAGGATTTGCTTTAGCAGTAGTACCTATTATGTTAGCCAGCTATTGTGATAACATTTGGCAAGCGGTTGCCTTGATTTCATTGGCGGCGGCAGCGCATCAGGCTTGGAGTGCGAATATTTACTCCATTGCTACGGATATGTTCCCTAAGAAAGCGGTAAGTTCTGTCATTGGAATTGGGGGAATGGCTGGTTCCGTAGGCGGAATTATCTTTTTCTTTTATGTAGGTTCGCTATTGGATCATTACAAATTAATAAATGAATTAAATGCAGGTTATAACTACATCTTCTTATGCTGTGGCCCTGCTTATTTGTTGGCTTGGGCAATTATCTATACGCTCGCACCTAAATTAGAAACAGCAAGGATCGACGACTAGTCTCACTATTTCGCGGAATATAATTTAAGGTTTGGTGAATATTATTTGGTCACCAAACCTTAATTTTTACGTAACATTCTATTAATCAAGGCTTGATAGTTAGCATGTATTTTTGTTAAACGAAAATATATGCCATGCGGCCAACCTACAAGACCATCGTCATCTCCGACTTACACCTAGGGAGTAAGGGAGCAAAAGCCAAAGAGGTAAACGAATTCCTTCGGACACATTCCTGCCACCAGCTTATCTTAAATGGAGACATCATTGATGGCTGGCAATTGAAAAAAGGGGGCTCTTGGAAGAAAAAACACACTGGATTCTTTCGTGCCGTATTAAAAATGATGGACCGTTTTGATACGGAGGTCATCTACTTACGCGGAAATCACGATGATTTTTTGGACCAAATTTTGCCTTTGAAAATTGGTAAACAATTCTCGATCCGACAAGATTACATGTTGAGCTCGCACGGCAAAAAATACTTCATCACACACGGTGATATTTTCGATAGCATTACCAGCCAAATGAAATGGCTAGCCTATTTGGGAGATATCGGTTATACCTTTCTATTGTGGTTGAATAAGTGGTACAATCAATACCGTACTTGGCAAGGAAAACCCTATTATTCTTTATCGCAAGTCATCAAGCAGAAGGTAAAAGCGGCCGTAAATTTCATTTCGGATTTTGAAGAGAAATTAACAGAATTAGCCAAAGCTAAAGAAGCCGATGGCATTATATGTGGACATATTCACAAAGCCGAAATCAAACAAATAGACGGGATTACCTACATGAACTCAGGGGATTGGGTAGAATCATTAACCGCTTTAGTTGAGACACATTCGGGAGAATGGCAATTACTTGATTACACCACATTTGATTTAAAAACAGAACTAAGCGACATATTATGGGCAGATTCATCTTTACCGTTCAAGGCGAAGGTCGCGGGCATTTAACCCAAGCAATCTCGCTAACTCAAATTGCCCGAGAGGCGGGACACGAGGTCGTTGGCTATGCTGTTGGTTCATTTGAAGGCCGAAAAATCCCACCATTTTTTGCAGAATTTATTGGAGATACCCCCATCATCCAATACGAAAGTCCCTCCATTAATTATGGCAAAGGGAAATCGGTGCAGCTCGGAAAAACTGCCCTGCAGGCGTTTACGAAATTTGGCACTTATTGGAAAAGCGCGACACAACTAGGTGATTTCATTGATGAATTAAAGCCCGATGGTATTGTCAACTTCTATGAGTCCATCACCGGATTATACTTTCTAAAATCTGGATCTAAAACGCCATGCATGTCTATCGGACATCAGTACCTTTTATTAAATGAACATTTCGAATCCATTGAAGAAAAAGCCTTAGATCGTTTTTTACTGAATATCAACACCAAGATTACGGCGATAGGTTCTCGGAAATTATTGGGTTTATCCTTTCGACCAATCCCGAACGATCCAAAACGTAACATCATAACAGTTCCTCCTCTGCTTCGTCAAGAGGTTAAATCAATTCAACCGCAAGCGGGGGAAAGCTGGCTAGTATATTTAACTCACTACCGCTTAGCGGATGAAATCATGGCTTGGTCAGAAAAACATCCGGAAGTTAAATTGGATTGTTTTTGGGATAATCCGACGCGTAAAACAGAATATGCATATTCTGAATCGTTAACTTTTCATCCCATCGATGCAGAAAAATATTTGGAGAAAATGACGCATTGCGCAGGTTTGATTTCGACAGCAGGTTTTGAATCCGTAGCTGAAGCGATGTACTTAGGTAAACCTGTAATGATGGTTCCTGTACCGAATCACATTGAACAAATGATCAATGCACACGATGGAGAATTATCGGGCGCAGGCGTACGAGCAGGGTCGTTTGACCTAAATGTTTTCAACGATTATTTACCACATCATAAACTCGTGCAAGAACGCTATCAGTACTGGGTTTCTCAAGCTAATTTTGGCTATCTATTGACCGACTTAATTCGTAAACCTTTTCATGCTCCGAAATTTAGTCCGAAGAATGAAGGGGGCTTATCTACCACGTGGTAAAAATTAAGGCAGCTATAACACCTGCCTTACATATTGCTAAAAATTAACTTGTGCTTGAATGCGGAGCAAATTTCCGGTTTGTAAATTTTCTTTTAATTTAAAATCCTCCGCACGCCTTGTTGACATAGTATACATCGTCACAAGCTCAAAATTCTTGTTTGGCTGCCATTCGATTCCAATCTCCGTTTCATTTACTCGGTAACTCCGGGCGTCCAGTTCATGTTTTTTACCCCCTTCATAATTCTGAATACGTAAAAAAGGAATCAACACCTGTTTGTTAAGGTCAAGCTTATAAGAAAAGGTAGCATATCCCCCAGAAAGCCTTCTGTTTTCGATGCTGCCTGTTTTCTTGTCAAATTCGGGGCCTGTTCCCACATTGTATTCTGCTTGAATACCAAAAGGCTTCGGATATAAAACAAAACTAGCAGCTACGCGCTCATCGAGATATGTTTTCGTACTATTTGATTTCACTCCCGCGCTCAACTGATCGGATGCCATGGTCCATTGACCAGAATATGCCTGAATCCCTGCCTCAATAACTTGATTTTTAATTTCCAACGGATAGGATAACCTTGCCACAATATGAGGCTCATCATTTAACTCAGGTTTATTGGCTGTCTGACCATTATACGCACCAAAGGCAAATACACCATAATCTCCAGACCCTTTTAATCCATCATTCACCAATGAACTAAATAATTTTCTCGTTTTAGCAGGAGCCCAATAGAAAAAAACTCCTAAATCACGTTCATTGGATGCCGCACTATTCAAAGCATCATTCCGATCCAAAGGCAGCCGATTTTGACTTGACTGCATATTTTCAAAACCAAAAGGTATTTTACTTTGACCTACACGGAAACGAAATTCATTATCCTTATCTAATCCTAAATCAAAATATGCATCCCGCAATTGACCGAAATGTAAGCCTGTTGAAGAAGCGCTACTTGCGAAATCAGGTTGAATGTAAAAATAAACACGCTCATTAATCTGGCCGCTGAAAATAATGCGGAGTCGGCGAATAAAAAAACCTCCATTATCTCCTATACTACGGTCGCCTTGCTCAGACTTCAACTTATCATTTGTTTCAAACAATCGGTTGTAGCGTACTTGGCCATATCCACGAATACTGAAGGAATCATACCATTTTTTAGTACTTGGTGCCGACTGGCCTACGGAATCTAAAGACAAAAGCATAGCTAGTGTCCCGAAGAAAAGGGAAACTTTTTTCATTTTTATATTGGTGTTTGATATGCGTGTCCTTGTACTCAAAGTACAAGGACCTTACTAGAATTTACCCCGCAATCCAGCGGAAAAGAACAAATAAAGTTGCTGAAAGAATAATTGTAACAGGGAGCGTTAATACCCATGCCATAACGATATTTTTTACCGTTCCCCCTTGCAAGTTTTTAATTCCACGATTCGCAACCATAGTTCCTGCGATACCTGATGATAATACGTGCGTTGTACTTACGGGCCACTTGTAAGCTGTTGCTAATCCAATGGTTATCGATGCAATCAACTCCGCAGAAGCTCCTTGCGCATATGTCAAGTGGTTTTTCCCAATTTTCTCACCGATGGTTACAACGATTCGTTTCCAACCAACCATAGTTCCTAGACCTAATGATAATGCCACAATCCACATCACCCAAGCAGGTGCAAAGTCTGTTACGCCAGCAATCCCTGTTGACGAAGTCGAACCAAAACTAAAGAATGGTGCCTTATCTCCGGCAGTTGCTTTCTTTAAAATCTTCTTATCTCCTGCAGATAAATCTACCGACTCGCTTTCTAATAATTTCTTAGCATGTTTATTAATATTCAAAGCAGCTTTGCGAATATCAAATTTCTGTATTGTGGTCAATTTTGCGGGCGATAAGCCCGAAGCAATAATTACATCTAAATCAGTACTTGCGTCCATGATTTTATGATAGCTTTCACGTTCCTTTTCAGAAAGAGGTAGCGTGTCAATTTTAGCGGTAACAGCCTTAACTGTTGACAAACTAGCTTTCACCTCATTTAGATTTAAGTTTGTATTCACCGCAAAATATCCGGGTAAAAAGGCAATCAAAATAACCATAACTAATCCAATCCCCTTTTGGCCATCATTTCTACCATGAAAGAAAGAAACTAACGTACATGTCGTCACTAAAATAGCTCGAATCCACATCGGTGGAGGAGTGTCCTTTTTGGGTTCCTTAAATATAGCCTTGTTCTTGATCGACTTCTTTAAGATGTACATTAAGATAATTGCCGCAGCAAAACCAAACAAAGGAGATAACAATAAGGCTTGACCAATCTCAATCGCCTTATCCCAGTTGATGGCAGAAACACCTTTTGTAGAATTTTCAGGCAATAGGGCATGACCCACACCAATACCTATTATAGATCCAATTAAAGTATGAGAACTAGACGCCGGTATACCAAGATACCACGTTCCAAGATTCCATAAAATAGCGGATAATAATAGCGCGAGAGCCATTGCCATCGAATGATACACATTAGAATCAATGAGTAGTTCAGTGGGTAACAATCCGATAATACTCATCGTAACACCTACTCCGCCTGTCAATAAACCTAAGAAATTCATGAATCCTGACCATACAACAGCTTGCGTTGGTTTCAATGAATGCGTGTAAATTACCGTTGCCACCGCATTAGCTGTATCGTGAAAACCATTCACAAATTCGAAGGCACACGCTGCAAATAGGCAGAAAAATAACAAGAATAGCAAAGTTGGATCGAGTCCGAACATGATAGGTTTATTTATATTGGTGATAATTACGGCACAAAAGTAGGCCTTCATCATCTTTCCAATGTTAAGAAATTGTTAACAAAGTGTAATCTAAAGATTACGTTTACATTTTTTTAATCTAACGCTGCTCACTTTTAAATGTCAATCCCATGGTTGAAGCAACTTTATGAATCAACTCTTTTTGATAGATCTGCTCAGAAGTTTTCACCTCTCCCAAACTAGGCACATTCGCGCCGATCATGGCATACCATATTTCATGGCAGTCTTTCACTTTCTCGCCATGCGATGTCCATTCTGATTTAATGGCATCACCACGTCCATGATCGGTTGTAACCAACAAGGTAGTTTTTCCCTTATAATCAAGATCTGTATTCACAAAATTCCAAATCTCAGCAATAAAGGCATCTACCCGGTGGGCGGCATCTAAATAATGATTATAAGTTCCCTCATGCGCAAATTCATCCGTATCGCCGTACGAAATATACATTGCTTTGGGCTTTTTATTTTTTAAATAATCCATTGCTTGGTAATGCGTAAAAACGTCCAATACCTCCGCGTTGCCAAAAGCCCGAAAAGAATCTTTTGTCATGCGGGAAAGCAATTCGCTATCTTTCGTTTTGACATAACTTTGATAGGAATCAAATGCATTAATTACGGGAAAACCGGAACGCTTCTCATTCAAGATCCGATCAAATGCATCCCAAGCACCAAAAGCGGCTACCTTACCTTTGTAGGCTGGTAACGCGTTCAAGTACTCAAAAAAGTTTGTGTTGGGGTTAGGCTTGTAATCATTCGCATTAACTGCGGTATCTACTTGCCCCGTTAAAATCTCGCTGTATCCAGGATACGAAAACCAATACGGATTAGCTACATTAACCAGAGAGCCAGCAGCCCGATTTCCGTGTATTTGACCTTGTTTCTGCATGGTAGACCACATAAAGGGCAATAATTTCTTTCTGCTCTCTTCCGCTGTTTTACCTCCATAGGTTTCAACTAATCGAAGGCTATCCCCGTGGTGATACTTCTTTGATTTAACTATTTCGGCGTCTAATCCGGTGAATACCTCTTGCCAACGAAACCCGTCAGTCGTTATCACAATCACCCGATGATCAACTGATTGTTGGCCTATCGCACCAAAAGAGAGCAAAGCCGCTAGTAAGGTATATTTCCACTTCATGTTAAAAAGGTTTGGTTTCTGACTCAAAGCTAATTTACACATTTAACCCAAAGATTAACAACGTGTAATTTTCTTGATTGACAAGAAATGTCGGCAGGAAACCTACCGACATTTACTTCAATACACCAATATAAAATCTTAATTGCCTTTTGTTGGAAAACGAGTCCATCCTGTCGTCCAGCTTGGCTTTTCTAGTTTTAAAATTTCAGCATTTGTAGACTCAATCTCCGTGTTTCCATCTGCCAAGGCCTTTGTTTTCACATCCGCAGAACTGATGATTGACGTTGCTCCACTAATAAAATTCCTTGAGGTATTGGTGGTAAAGGTGCCTATTTTATTGTTTTTGAAGATTGACTTCCCATCCTTATAGGCTTGTGCTGTCTCATTACTTTCCAAGCTAAAGCCCCCTTTCATGTAGCCTATAAACGTGGAGTTACTTACTTCAAACTGAGTAGCACGTCTCCAACGCATCGCTAGGTTGTGATTAGAAAGTGCCGTTGGATCATTTGGTCCAATTAATGTTAGGTTATCTAATACTGGACGCGTAAACGGAGTCGCTGAAGAGCCTGTTCCGTCATTATCGCATTCGATTCCATTTCCTGCATCGCCTGTATCTACGAATTGTGGATCACGTCTTGAAATAGAGAATGAAACTTTACCCGTGTACCCAAAATCAAAATCATAATCATCGTCCGCTGTTGCATAGGCATATAAATACTTAGGGGATACCGTTCCTCCAAAGAATTCAAATGCATCGTCATTGGCATAGATTGTCTGTACATTTTCAATCACCGTCTTGCTACCTACAGCTCCCAAAGTCAAGGCATTGATTTCAGAGTTAGGTAAAGCGGCAATACCCGCGTATTCAATACGCACAAATTTCATCACACCACTGTTATCCTCATCATTTGAGCCGCCATAAGCGCGGCCAATACCTCCTTCTATAGTAGGCTCCGACGTACGGTTCGTTTTGGCTCTTCCTAGGATTACGATTCCTCCCCAATCCCCTGGAGTACGTTCGCCAGCAGGTCTACCAGAGGTAAATACGATTGGCTTAGCTGCAGTACCTTCAGCTTGAATTTTAGCCCCTCGCTCGATGCACAAAGCGCCCTTCTCCGAGATATCACTTTTAATAACTGTTCCAGGTTGAATAATTAATGTAGCTCCATCGGTTACGTAAACGTATCCTTTTAATGTCCACTCCTTGTCCGCAGTCAAAGTAGTCGTTACAGAAATGTTACCACTTAACGTAGTTGTGGATGGCACGTTGATAGGGGCAACATCGCCACCTAAATCCTTTGAGCAGCTAAATGTCGCTAAAGCTGCAACGATAAAAAGTAATTTTTTCATGTTAGAAGTTGTAATTAACGGTGAGTGAAACAGATGTTTCGTTGTTTGTTTTTATTAAATCACGTGATGGCTTTTGGTAGAAAACAGTAGGCTGAGCAAGCATATCGCTTACCGCCAATTTAATTTCCCCCTTATTATATTTTCTTAAGAAAACGATATCAATAACGTCTCTTGAGTTTTCAAAAATGTCTGGATACCCTTGAAAACCAACTGATGCAATACGATCACCAACTCGGTTATAGGTTAGGTTGATGGTATTATTTCCTTTATGGAAATTTAACCCTCCATTCAATGCATAATTAGATTGGCCTTGCAACTGGCGTTTAACACCTTGCACTTCAACCTCCGATTGAATTAATGCCATGTTTGAGTAAAGATCCAACCAAGAATTAATCGACTTTCTGAATTCCATTTCTAAACCATAAACAATGGCGGATGGAGGATTCGTGTAGGTCAAAGCTAGATTTGAAGGAACTGAACCATCGGCTACAATTTGCTCAATAGGTTTAATGAATTTTTTTCCAAAAACGCCAACAGAGAAGATCTCTCCCGCGTTAGGATAGAGTTCCCACTTAAAGTCCACATTGTAGATATCGGATTTTTCTAGGTCTTTATTTCCTAATAACTGCGCGTTACGAACGAAGTCATAGTAAGCAAAATTCGCTACCTCACGGAACTCCGGCCTAGCTAATGTTTTACTTAAAGAAGTTCTCCATTTCGTTTTCTCTGTAGCAGCATAGGTTAAATTCAACGAAGGTAAAAGATCTAAATATTCCCGTTGAACGTTTACTTTTTGGCCACTAAAGTCCGCCGTCCCAATCGTAAATACGTTATATTCTGTTCTCAAACCCGTGTTTAGCTTAAGTAAACCGATTTCTTTTTCGTACATCACATATCCACTTGCTAAGTCAAAATCCGCCGTGTAACGATCTGTATTATTCGTTATCTCACCTAACATATCGATGGTTTCATACCGGAAAACACGCGCCTTGAAATTTCTGTATTTCTTCAAATAACCCATCCCTACCTTAAAATCACCTATGGACTTATTTATCGCTGCATTCCCTGAATTTTCATCCATCACACTCCAAAAACGGTAAGTATCTCTCCATGCTGTTAGGAATGGATCACCCGAGTTCAAATACGATGCAGTTGGATTTACACGGTAATCGGGCTGATCACGAAGCATTAAGTTATAGCCCACGTTAAAATCCCAAGTCTTGATTTTCGCATCAAACTGGGTATTAACTACCATTTTGCGAATCGCATTTGAAGAATTACTGAATACATTCTGTACGTTATCGTAGTTCTCTCCTGTTCTATTTAAGAAGTAATCTTCTGTTTGGTAATTCGCGATAGTTTTCCAACTATAACGATTTTCGCCTAAATAAACCACATTCAATAAACCGCTTAACGACTTCGTTTGGGAGAAGTTAATGTCTTTGTATTTATAGGCTAAATCCGTAGAGGACAAATAATCAATCCGCTCGGTTGTATTTGAGGAGAAGGTATTTCTTGCAGTAGAACTAAATAATACGTTCCAATTATTTTTCTTTACCCCAAAAGAAACACTACCGTTGATATTGGGAATACTTGATGACTCGGTGATCCCTGGTGAATCAATCAATTTGGTATAGGCACGCTTATCTCCGTTACCACTCACTCGAAAAGTATTTGTCGCAGGGAAAATAGACGGGAAAGCGACAGATTCAATTAATTTAAAGTTTTGAAAAGTAGATAAAGAACCATAACTCACCCCTAAGGAAGCAGAGGCAAAATCACCCGAAACTTCTTTAGTTGTAATCTGAACTAAACCTCCAGCAAAATCACCAGGCAAATTAGCCGCAGCCCCTTTATTAATAATAATATTATCAATTAATGCCGTCGGAATAATGTCAAAAGAAAAGGCACGACGATCTGGTTCCGTTGAAGGCAATTGTGTTTTATTTAATAAGGCAGAATTATAACGATCTGCAAGACCACGTACAAGTACGAATCTATCATTCTGGATCGTTACACCACTCACACGCTTCAACGCGTCACTTACGTTTCTATCGGGGGTTTTCTTAATTGATTCAATCGATAAACCATCTGCCACAATGTAACTGGCTTTTAACGTATTAATTAACGCAGATGCCGTTTCCTTCTTAACTACAGTCCGTACAACTACGTCAGAGAGTAACTTGCTATCCTCTTCTAATTCAATAGAAACGATGACGGGTTCAGAACCAACGACAAATGAATTGTTGACAAATTCTTTGTACCCCACATAACTTGAACTTAACGTATACTTCCCTGGGGCTACATTTTGAAATATAAATTTACCATCGACGTCAGACGATGCTCCAATGTTTTTCCCTGAAGTAGGATTCTTTAACCAGATCGTAACACCAATAAGTGTCTCTTTAGATGATTTTACAACTCCTGAAACTTGAGTTTGACCAAAAGAAAGTAAAGGTATTAAAAATAATAAAATGAATAATTGGTGTTTAAATGAATACATGATGGAATTGGTGTGAAATAATTTATTGCTTGAATTAATCATGCAACAAAATTATACTAGCCAATTCTGGATACGATTAAGCCAATGTAAGGCTTTCGTTATGTCAATGTTAAAAGGATATTCTTACACTTAACAATTCCGTAACATGAAATCCTCCATTTAATTTTTTGACTAAATTTCAACAAATCAAAGGCGATTTATAGTACTATTTGAAGAATTATAATTTTTTTAAGAAGAACTTTCTTGAAAAAATTAAATTTTACACGGAATTAATTTGGAGGTAATGTAGAAAGCCTAGTTTTGGGTCAACAAACGGAAATAATTCCGCCTAAGTTTAAAACATCAAGCATTATGAAAAAGCTCATCATTTACGCAGTAGCTATTGCCTACTTCACAACGAGCATGTCCATGACTTCTAACGCAATGGCAACAGAAGTAAGCTTACCCGTAAGCATCAACCAAGTGGGAAAAATGAAATTCCTCGTTAGCGCTGATCCGAATTCGAAACTTGTTGTCATCATTACCGATGCAGATCAAAATATCATACACCGAGAAGCTATCGTGAACCAGAAACTCTACAACTTCTCGAATTTACTTGACGGGAAGTATAAAATGGAAATCATGAATGCCAAAAAGCAAGTCATCCAAACCAAAACATTTAACATACGTACTGAAACGAAACGCGATTTAGTCGCTGTGCAGTAAGCAAGTCATCAAGTGAAAGATTAAGGATAAAAGGGCGCGGATTTTCTGCGCCTTTTTTTATCAATTCGCACATCAAATTACCCGTCAAAATTTCCTATTTTTGCTCCCCCCATTGATACTAAAATAATTACCCTATGGATTACCTGGCAGGTCTGAATGAGCCCCAACGAAAAGCTGTTGAACACATCGATGGTCCCTTAATGATCATTGCGGGTGCCGGCTCAGGGAAAACCCGCGTTTTGACCTATAGAACCGCCCATTTAATTGCCAATGGCGTCGATGCGTTTAGTATTTTGTTGTTGACATTTACCAACAAAGCCTCTGGGGAAATGCGTCATCGTATTGAAACCGTGATTGGGGCGCAAGCCAAAAACATCTGGATGGGGACATTTCACTCCGTCTTTGCCAAAATCCTGCGATTTGAGGGAGAGCGTTTGGGGTATACATCGAACTTCTCGATCTACGATACAGATGATTCAAAATCGCTTATCCGTGCGCTTATCAAAGAACAAAATCTCGACGATAAAATTTATAAAGTCAATCTAGTTTTAAACCGTATTTCCAACGCAAAAAACCGATTGATTGGACCAGAACAATATATCAATAGCCCTGTTTTAGAACAAGAAGATCGCTATGCCAAGATCCCCATGATGGGGCAGCTTTACAAGTTGTATTGTGCACGCTGCTTCCAAGCTAATGCCATGGATTTTGACGATTTACTCTTCCAAACCAATATCCTCTTCCGTGATCACTTGGATGTGTTGCATAAATACCAACATAAATTCAAACATGTCATGGTGGATGAGTTTCAAGATACCAACGTATCTCAATACCTGATAACCAAAAAACTTTCGGCTGTTCATCGCAATATTTGTGTAGTAGGTGACGATGCCCAGAGTATTTATGCCTTCCGTGGCGCTGATATCCAAAATATTTTAAACTTCGAGCGGGACTATTCTGATTTGACCACTATCAAACTAGAGGAGAATTACCGGTCAACCAAAGCCATTGTTGCCGTAGCAAATTCGGTGATTTCAAGAAATAAAAACCAACTGAAAAAAGACGTATTTACTTCCAATGAAGATGGTGACCAGATTGAAATCATCCGAGCAGGAAGTGACAACGAAGAAGGGCGGATCATCGCATCCACAATTTTTGAAACCTGCCAAAAACAAGGCTTGCGCTTCTCCGATTTTGCTATTTTGTATCGTACAAATGCGCAATCACGTTCATTTGAGGAATCACTTCGTCGCTTAAATATCAAATACCGGATCATCGGAGGTTTGTCATTCTACCAACGAAAAGAGATCAAAGATGTCTTGGGTTACTTGCGTTTTGTTGTGAATCAACAAGATGAAGAAGCATTTAAGCGGATCATAAACTTACCCAAAAGAGGAATCGGGGATACCACCATTGCGAAAATTTCGGTAACGGCTGCTGAACAAAATTCAACGGTTTGGGAAGTTGTATCCAATATCAATCAATTTCAAGGCGTGCGTGGCACGGCTCCGATTGAACAATTCGCCGACTTGATTAAGTCGTATAAACTGATGGTCGAAGTCGAGCAAAAAGATGCCTATGAAGTGGCCAGCCATGTGGCAAAAACCTCGGGGCTAGTTCGCGAATTGTATGAGGACAAAACGGTGGAAGGATTAGCGCGCTACCAAAACGTGCAAGAATTACTGAATGCCATCAAACAATTTGTCGATTCGGAGGAAAATGAAGATAAATCGCTATCGACCTTTTTACAGTCGGTTTCCTTGCTAACGAATGCAGATACCACCGAAGATCCAAACGACAAGGACAAAGTAACCTTAATGACGGTTCACTCGGCCAAAGGCTTGGAATTTAAACAGGTGTTTTTGGTAGGTATGGAAGAAGACCTTTTCCCAAGCCAAATGATGTTGCAAAGTCAAGCCGACCTTGAGGAGGAGCGTCGTTTATTCTACGTAGCGATTACCCGAGCCGAGAAAAAACTGATGATCTCTTATGCGGAATCCCGTTACCAGTTTGGCCGTTTAAAGAGTTGTGAACCGAGTAGGTTCATTGATGAACTCGATAGCACTTACCTAAAAATGGCGAAAACGCCAGGGAAAAAAGACACCTCTAATTTCCGCCCAGTACAAAAAACGGGATTTGTGGAAAAATCCACGAGTGCGAGCGCGGCACAGTTAATTCAAAAACCGAAGCAAAATACGAATTACCAACATGTTCCTTCGGCAAATTTTATTCAATCTGACCCGATGAGTTTAGAAGCAGGCCAAAAGGTGGAACATCAGAAATTTGGGTTTGGAACCATACAGAAATTAGAGGTCAATGGAGCCGAACGCAAAGCACATATAGTATTTGAAAAGGGCGTAGGTGAAAAAACCTTGTTACTCAGTTTTGCGAAATTGATGATTATCGCTTAGCCGTATAGTATATGTGTGCTGGGCTAGATAATGTAGCTATTTCTGAGATTGTGGCGTAACCTTTATTTAAACCATCAAAAGCCAATGCTTCCCCTTGAGGTTCTAAGATGCTTGGTACTACACGCGGTTTACGACGCAGCGCATCGGCAATACTTTCTTTTTTTTCCTTTTTCCAATAATATATTTCTAAGTAATTTCTTACAATAATTTCCTCGTTTGAGGACGCGACATTCCCATCTGTGATGTAGTAAATTTTCTTCAATAGGCTTAGGTTTGATGTAGGCACAGAAAAATTCAATTCACAGATAAATTGTGCTGTTTGAATTCCATGATAAGCAAACGCATCTGAAGGCAATCGATACAGCCGCTTATGGTCTTCCCTTTTTGAAATAAAATAAAGCTCCCCGGAAATTTGATCAATAAGCATGCACTCCATGTCGCGTGAGCCGTCAGGTAATTTAAACTCAAGACTTTGTGTGGCTTTTATCACCCTACGAAGTGGATCGGTTAATTGGAGAGAGGGCTCCAAAAAGCGATGAACGTGGTAACTCGAATTCCGTGCCAAGTTATCCCCTATGTCGGCAACATATAAATAGGTTTGCCCTGTACGATTACGCCAGCGACCCATAGCTTCCCAGTCTCGGTTATGAAGTCCCGCTAACGTAAACTCAGCCTTGCCTTGACCTGTTTGACTTACCAAAAACATCCTATTTAAATCTTTCGAATCATTGATTACCCAATAATGTTCTGGATTGCGCTGGGACGCCACCATACCGGAGGCCTCGTCTATCTCTATGTTGGCCAATATCCCTAAATCCTTCGTTCCTTGAAAATTCGTTCGTGTAAACTCTTCTTCAGCGATGTAAAATGACTGACACGCCCAAACGAGTAAACCCACTAAAATAACTTGAACGCGACTCCTTCTTCTCACTTTTTCTTAAAATAATATAAGTGTGTGGGAGATAAATCAGGGGATTCTGAGATTGTATAATAACCAGAACCGTTGTGAGAATAGCTTACGCCTTCACCTTGCGGTTCTAATTTGTATGGAACTGCTTTTGCTGTACGAAGTAATGCCTCAGGTATACTCTCGCCGGCTTTACGTTTCCAATAATAAATCCCTATGTAATTACGAATCAGAATCTCGGTATTGTCTGGTGAAACGCATCCTCCGGTGATGTAATAGGCTTGTTGAATTTTTAAGTCATTTGTAAAGGGAACTGAAAAAGACAAATCCTGGACATATTCAGCAATGGTATTTGTTCCATTTACGACTTGCGATGCTGGAATTTTGTATAAACGCTTGTTGTTTTCTCGTTTGGAAATAATAAAAATATCTTTTGTTTTCTGGTCTATGAGCAAGGTTTCCATATCACGAAACCCATCAGGTAGGGTAAACGAAAGCTTCTTTACATCAGTCAATACGGTATAGGAATTACTTGTAATTTTCAAATCTTTAAACCAATAGATTACATAATTGGGGTTATTCAAAAAATTATCCCCTATGTCGGCAACATACACTGTCGCAGAGCCATTTGCTTCCCCTACAACCGCTAAATCTTCCCAATCACGTTGGGTTGCGCCACTTAGCAGGTATTCTTTTTTCCCTTTACCTAAGGAATCAATTAAATAAAGCATGGGGCCTTGAGGGTCTGAATCATTGGTTACCCAAAAATATCCTGGATTTTCCCGACTAGCCGCGATTCCGGACGATTCAGTTAATCGGGTGTTTTCTAGAATGCCTAAATCGAGAGCGTCATTGTACGAAGACTCCCCAGCCTTAGGGTCAGTAGGTTCTGGCATGAACTTGATGCAAGATGACAAACACAGGCTCATCAAGGATATTAATCCGTATGTTATTTGCTTAAACCTCATTCTCAGACACTTTTTCCTCTTTTTTTGTACTACTTACTTTTACCTTCTTGATGCGACGTGCATCTACTGACTGAATTTTAAATTTAAACGATTCATAGGTGAGCTCCTCCCCTGAATTTGGAATACGCCCAAACAATTCTATCATTAATCCTCCTAAGGTTTCGCTTTCTCCCTTCGCTTTTTCAAAGTAAACAGATTCCAAATCAAAAACTCGACAAAAATCATTTAAGGATGTTTTAGCTTCGAATAAATAATTTTGATCATCGAGTTGTTTATAATCGGCAGTTTCAACATCAAATTCATCATTAATTTCGCCTACAATTTCTTCTATAATATCTTCCATGGTAACTAAGCCTTCCGTTTCTCCATATTCATTCACCACGACCGCCATGTGTACACGCTTCTCTTGAAAATCATAAAGTAAATCATCAATTTTCTTATTTTCTGGAACAAAAAAAGGCTGATGAAGTAATGAAATCCAATCAAACTTTTCGTCTTCCTCCACGTGAACAAGCAAATCTTTGATGTATAAAATACCTTCTATTTTATCAATGGTTTCTTTAAAAACTGGAACGCGTGAGTATCCATTCTTATTTATCTTATCCATCAATTCATGAAAGTCCATTTCGGTGTCAAAAGCCACAATATCGCGTCGTGCTTTCATGACTGACTTCACGGATGTATTCCCAAAATTTAAAATCCCCCGTAGGATATCCTTTTCTTGCTCTGTCGTATTTTCATCCGTTGTAATCTCCAATGCATGATTTAACTCATGCGCGGTGAGGGTATAGGATTTCTTTTCAATACGTTTTTCAATCAGATTCGAGATAGCTAAAAGCGATTTAGAAAGCGGAGTAAATACCCAAGTAAAAAATTGAATTAACGTAGCTGAGAACGTCGCAAATCGAATATTATTTTGTTGGGCCCAAACCTTCGGAATCAATTCGCCGAAAAAGGTGATGATGAAGGTTACCCCAAATAGTAAAAACAAGGTAATAACTAAAGCTATTTCTGGATCCTCTGGAACACCTAAAATCATCCCCGTCAAATAATTTGAAAGTGTAATAAAGATGATATTCACGAAATTGATTGCAATTAACAAAGTAGCGAGAAGCTGTTGTGGCTTATCCAACAGCCGACTCACAGCCTTTTCTGCAGGATTATCACTCTCTCGTAGCGCTGAACGCTGATCTGCATTCAGTGAAAAAAATGCTACCTCAGAACCAGCCAATAGGGCTGAAAGTAAGAGAAGAGCAATCAAAAGAAGCCCGATAAAAAACACCGAACTAAGGGACAGATTGGGATCTACGAAGCCCAATAAATGAATGGGAAAGGGGTCAGCCTCCATAATTTTTGTGCACAATAAGCACAAATTTAAGAAAAAGGGAATAGAGTCATCCTAAATTCCCCATTCTTATTTAAAATTTAAAATGGCAACACATCGTCATCCTCTTGCATCACACTTGGAAATGGGTTTTCATTCGCCGCAGGGGCATTTAAATTTACTGCCTGAGGCTTTGGACGTTCAGGTAAATCGTTTCCTTTTTCATTCCTTCCACCAATTAAATTCATGCTCGTAGCGCGAATTCGATAGCCACGAACGGTGGCCCCCGTTTTATCTTGCCATTCCTCCGAACGAATTTTTCCTTCAATATAGACCTGATTGCCTTTTCGCAAATATTGCTCGGCGATGTTAGCCAAATTATCCCAAAGCTCTACCCGATGCCATTCGGTTTGTTCGACGCGTTGTCCATCTTTTCCTGTGTAGGCCTCAGACGTTGCGATATTGATATTCGCCACTTTGACCCCATTGGGTAATGCCCGCACTTCGGGATCTCCCCCCAAATTGCCTAATAAAATTACTTTGTTTACGCCTGCCATAATTGTCTTGTTTAAAAGGTTAGGTAATTGAACAGCCAAATGTACTGCTTCTAGCCTTCCAATATTTCCTTCAGTGCAATATTATCAGTAATCAGATTTAATAACAAGACAGGCTTGCCTAATTGCTCGAATTCGGATGACAAAATCCATTGATAATTATCGGGCAATTCAAAAGTATAATTGGTCGGTAATCGAACCAACCAAGCTTCTGATACTATTTTCTGGTGGCTTAATACATGAATCCCTGGACTTTCTAAAGGAAGAGCAAAGGGCATAATCAGTGACAAAAAAGGATATAAATTTATTGCTTCTGAAAGATCAGTTGACTCCACACAAAAGAACTCCCAAAGCCCTTGCCAAATATCTTTGGCATGCCGCTGATGTACAAGCAAGCGGCCTGATTGTTCAATCACCACATATTTAAAATGACGTATTCGTTGGGCTTTTGCCTTTGTCTTGACAGGAAGATCTTGAATCCGACTGTTTCGGTAAGCATAACAAGTGGTAATGAGTGGGCATTCAACACAATTGGGGGCTGGACTACATAGCAAAGCGCCAAACTCCATAATGGCTTGATTGAAGCGAGCAGGGTCAGACCTTGGAATTAATTCCTGGGCAAGCGAGGTAAATTCTTTACGGGCAGAGGCGTGTAAAATATCCGTTTCAACCCCAAAATATCGAGCTAAGACACGAAATACATTTCCGTCGACCACTGGGCTTGCTTCACCAAAGGCAAAAGAAGCGATGGCTGCAGCTGTGTAGGGCCCTACGCCTGGCAACTGAAGTAACTCAACATAGGTATTTGGAAATTTTCCAGCTCGTGTTTCCACTAAAAATTTGGCTGTTTTGTGCAAATTTCGGGCCCTGCTGTAATAACCTAAACCCTGCCAAAGGCGAAACAAGGTCGTTTCATCGGCAGCTGCCAAATCAAAAACGGTAGGAAAAGCTTCAGATAAGGTATAGAAATAGGGCAACCCCTGAACGACACGAGTTTGTTGCAGGATGATTTCTGATAACCAAATCAGATAAGGATCTTGCGTTCTACGCCAAGGAAGGTCTCTGGCATGGTCTTTATACCAAGAAATCAAGGTTTCAGCAAAAGGATGCGCTTGGCTTTTTTTCATAGCTTGTTCAAAGATAGTTGGCCAATCAGAAGCAAAAAAATAAATATCGCTTTTTCATTTGCCCCTTTTAAAGAAAAACCTTACTTTTGTATCCCTTTTGAAAGCAAGAGGGAACGAAATAGAATCAACGATTTAATAAAGACTCATTACCGTGACTAAGGCAGATGTAATTGCTGAGATTTCCAGCAAAACAGGGATAGATAAAAAAGATGTATCTGAAACGTTAGAAAACTTCTTTGAGGTTGTTAAAGACAACCTAGCGAAACAAGAAAATATTTATGTTCGTGGTTTCGGAAGTTTTATAAATAAGAAAAGAGCGAAGAAAATTGCTCGTAATATTTCTAAAAACACGTCAATTACAATTGATGAGCATTATGTGCCAAGCTTTAAGCCTGCCAAAGTGTTTATCGAACAAGTTAAAACAAGCACTGACCCTGCGAAAGCTTAATCCATTTTGAATTAAGTTTAATGGTCAATAAAATGAAGAAGACAACAGGAATCATTTTATGTTTAGGCCTAGCAATAAGTGCCCTCATCTTCCAATTACCCAAAGGGAATGTGAGTAATAAAACGGAAACCTCTGTGGCTGGAGGGGCCAACCGAGATGCTGCGGCAAAAGAATCTGCGCAAAAGGAATCCGAAACCAGCCATGCAACTCCATTAACACCGGAGCAGCAAAAACAAATTGCAGGTTTAAAAGTAAAGCTGCAAGAAGCCAAGACAGAAGCACAGCAAGTTGACGCATTAGAAAAACTCGCAAGTGCATTCATTGGCGCTGATAAATATGATAGTGCCGCATTTTATGCAGCAAACTACGCAGATAATCATGCAAGTTTGACGCATATTTTACGCGCCGGACAACTGTATTTTGAGGCACAAACCTACGCGATCAACGCCAAAAAGGGTCAAAACTTAGGCGAAAAAGCGCGTAATTATTTTGAAAAAGCGTTGTCAATTGATCCGAATAACCTTTTGGTTAAAACGAATTTAGCGATGACTTATGTAGATACGCCTACCCCAATGAAAGGCATTAGCCTTTTACGGGAAGTGATTGAACAGGAGCCGACTTTCGTGCCGGCGATTTTCAATTTGGGTATATTAGCCATTAAATCGAATCAGTTTGGCAAAGGTCAAGAACGATTCACCCAGATATTGAAGCTGGAACCGAACAATTACAAAGCCGCCTTAAACCTCGGATTTTGTTTGGCCCAGTTAGATAAAAAAGAAGAGGCCAAAAAAGTTCTTAAGCGCGTTCTGAACGAAAGTAAAGATGCTGAAGAAACAAAAGCCGCAAAAGAATTGCTAGCAGAAATGTAGCATTAAATACTGTAGAGGCGCCGTTTTATGTGCCTTCGCAACATTAGAAAGCTGAAAATCAGCTTGGTAAATTATTAAAAACTTAAACGCTAAAAGCTATGCCTTGCGGAAAGAAAAGAAAACGTCATAAGATTTCAACGCACAAAAGAAAAAAACGTCTTCGTAAGAATCGTCATAAGAAGAAGTAATATAAGGTTAACAGTTTCATTATGAGATTGTAAGCAAAACCCAAGAACAGGCATTTTATTTAGCAATAAATAGCCTGTTTTTGGCGTTTAATTTCCTGTATATTTTATATTCGGACTTAGGTCTGAATTAAACCTTCTTCTTGTAAAATTGTGAGCAATGAATTAATCATTAATTCTACACCCAAGGGTGATAGAATAGCCCTTTTGCAAGACAAAAGGATTGTAGAATACCACATTGAACAATCTGAACCCCAATTCTCTGTCGGAGATATTTACCTGGGGACGATTAAAAAATTGGTATCTGGATTAAACGCCGCCTTTATTGATATTGGTTATGAGAAAGATGCATTCTTGCATTACCATGATCTTGGACCTAATTTGGCCACACTCCAAAAATTCACACGCGATGTCCTGAATAAAAAAGGGAAAAACGTTAAGTTGGAAAATTATAAGTTGGAGTCTGAAATAGACAAATTAGGTAAAATCGATAAAGTGCTGACTCGAGGACAATTAGCACTTGTGCAGGTTGTCAAAGAGCCTATCTCAACGAAAGGCCCGCGCCTTTCTTGCGATATTTCCATAGCTGGACGCTTTTTGGTGTTGGTCCCATTTTCAAATGGGGTCAATATTTCGAAAAAAATAACGTCAAAAGCAGAGCGGAACCGACTTCAAAAATTAATGACGTCCATCAAACCCAAAAATTATGGGGTGATCGTTCGTACCGTTGCTGAAGGCAAAGCCGTGGAAGAAATGGAGCGCGACTTGAAAGAGTCCATCGCGAAATGGGAGGAGGGAATCAAAAAGTTAATTGATGCCAAACCCACAGATCGTATTATCGGCGAAATGAGCCGTGCAACATCCATGTTACGCGACTTATTAAACAACGATTTCGATAATGTAATTGTGGATAGCCAAGAGCTTTACAATGAAGCCAAGGATTATGTACACAACGTAGCTCCGGAAAAAGAAAAGATTGTTAAGCTCCACGTAGGTAAAACAAAATTATTCGAACAGGTAGGCATTGAAAAGCAATTGAAAATGCTGTTCGGCCGTTCGGTATCCTTACCAGGTGGAGGCTACTTAATTGTAGAACATACCGAAGCATTACACGTTATCGACGTTAACTCGGGAAATAAATCAAATTCGGAAGATGATCAAGAGGCTACGGCTTTAAGTGTCAACCGGGAGGCTGCCAAAGAGATAGCGCGTCAATTACGCTTACGCGACATGGGTGGAATTATTGTGATTGACTTCATCGACATGAAGAAGGCGGAAAATCGCAAATTGATTCAAGACATCATGCGCGATGAAATGCGAGGAGATCGATCTAAATACACCATTCTTCCCCTGACAAAATTCGGCTTAATGCAAATTACGCGTCAACGGGTTCGTCCGGAAATGAATGTGTCAACGCATGAAACCTGCCCAAGTTGTGGCGGTACAGGATCAATTACAGCGAGTATTGCTGTATCTGAGATTGTAGCACAGCATGTGGAACATTTGGTATTGAAACAAAATGAGAAGAAATTAACTATTTTGGTTCATCCATTCTTGCATGCCTACTTCACCAAAGGATTCCCTTCCATTCGAATGAACTGGTTTTTAAAGTATAAAACCTGGATTTCCATGATGGAAGACTCCTCGTTTGGCATTACAGAATTTAAATTCTTAAACCAAAACGGAGATGAAATCGAAATCTCTTCTTAGAATACTCATTGTATGTCAATTAACACTGCCATTGGCCTTTCAAGCGGAAGGTCAATGGTGGAAGTTAACTGAAGACGCCGAAAAAGAGCGCTCAAAAGGCATGCTTCTGTTAACTTCGGAAGTACAAATTGAAGCCACTACCGCTATCAATCAAATGTACAATTATCACTTTCCTGAAGCGGAAAGAGAATTCAATTATCTTAAGGTTAAATATCCCAACCACCCGCTTCCCGACTTTCTGCTTGGGTTAATGCAATGGTGGAAAATAGTTCCCAATACGGAAAATGAGGTATATGACAACCGATTAATCGAGTACATGGATAGCAGTATCAGCAAAGCCGAGAAAATCTGGGACGATACAGAGAATCCTGAAGCGGCCTTTTTTATGGCTGCGGCATACGCCTTTAAAGGGCGCTTACATGCAGAACGTAAGAACTGGACACGCGCGACACTCGCTGCAAAAAATGCATTAAAATACTTAGAACATTCGCGCAAATTTGCTGACTTCAGCCCTGAGTTGATGTTTGGCGATGGTCTATATAATTATTATTACCATTTCATTAAACAGAATTTTCCACTCTTGCGACCTGTTCTATGGCTTTTTCCCAAAGCCAACAAAATGCAAGGCGTCGCTCAATTGGAAAAAGTTAGCTACCAAGCATTCTATACCCGTACCGAAGCGCGTTATTTCCTTTTGCAGATTTATGCCATGGAAAATATGACGGATAAGTCATATGACTTAGCCAAGTATACGCATGAAAATTACCCGGATAACCCATTTTTCCATCGCTATCACGCGCGTGCTGCGTTTATTGTCGGGAAAATGGATGAGGCAATGGAACAATCTAAAGAAATTCTAGCACGAATCGCCAGGCACCAAGTAGGTTATGAAGCCGTTTCAGGTCGATATGCAAGTTATATTTTAGGCTATTACCAACTGTATGTCTATAAAAATCGGGCAGATGCTAAACAGTTATTCCAGCAATGCATGGACTTTAGTAAGCAGACTAATGCAATGGAGTCTGGCTATTATTGGGCATCTGTCCTGGGATTAGCTCGAATCGCTTTTCAAGAGAATGATTACGACAAGACAGTCGACTATTGTAAGGAGGTTTTAGATAAGGCTGAAAAGAAATCGGCCCAACACGTGGAGGCCAAAAAATTATTATCAGAGGCAAAAAAGGCCCGCAGAAAAAGGAAATAATTGCGTTGGTGAGAATTTAGTACCTTTGTAATTATATGGAAATGAACGCCGCATTGATCAAAAAATACTTTCCGGAAATTACGGAAAAACAAGAAGCACAATTTGATATGCTCCTTCCATTATACAAGGAATGGAATGAAAAAATCAATGTAGTTTCGCGTAAGGATATTGAAAACTTGCTGCTTCATCACGTGTTGCATTCCTTAGCCATAGCCAAATTTCTGCCTTTTAGACCCGGCACCGAAATCCTCGATGTAGGTACAGGAGGTGGATTCCCAGGCATCCCTCTAGCTATTCTGTATCCTGAAACGCATTTCCTTTTAGTTGATAGTATTGGCAAAAAAATCAAAGTGGTGGAAGGTGTAGCCGAGGCTTTAGAATTAAGTAACGTTGAGGCAAAACACATGCGCGCAGAAGACGTAGATCAAGATTTTGAATTTATTATTAGTCGGGCAGTAACCCGACTGACGCCATTTTATTATTGGGTCAAAAATAAAATCAGCCCTAATCATTTTCATACGCAACGTAACGGATTATTGTTATTAAAGGGGGGAGAATTAACAGAAGAAATCGCTGAATTAGGAAAAAAGGTGAAGGTTACTGCACTGACATCTTATTTTAAAGAAGAATTTTTTGAAACCAAAAAACTCGTTTACGTGCCGATGTAATTAGGATTTTATGCAGAAACGATCAGTCGCATTATGTACGTTTAATGGTGCAGAATTCCTTTCGAAACAATTGGAATCCATCAAACAGCAGACCCTGCCTATTCACGAAATGGTGGTTTGTGACGATGGATCGTCCGATGAAACACTAGCCATTTTAGAGCGATTCAGCAAGCAGGTTCCATTTTCGGTGCAGGTACATCAAAACCCCGTTAACCTGGGAAGTAGTAAGAATTTTGAAAAATGCATTAAGCTCTGTGAAGGGGATTTGATTTTTCTTTGTGATCAAGATGATGTCTGGGAACCTCAAAAAGTAGAGCAAATTGTGCACTATTTAACTGAACATCCTGAACATGAGGCGGTCTTTTCCAATGCTACCATGATTGACCAGGCTGGATTTCCTACGGGAAAAACCTCATTTGATCAAATTGAATTTACAGCTGAAATTCAGTCAATATGGCAAGCCGGAGGCTCATTCCGCATCCTACTAAAAGGATATATTGTAACTGGGGCGGCATTAGCTATCAAAAAAAGAGCATTAAAAAACATTTCTCCGGTTCCCAACATTACAAAAGAACTCATACATGATGGTTGGATTGCACTCAATTTGAGCATAAACAACCAAATCGGCTTCATTAATACCTGTTTAATTCAATACCGAGAACATTCAAACCAACAAGTAGGTTTTAAAAGCAAACCAGCACGTGTTTCGTTATTGAAACGCTTTACACGCGCTCGAGAGGAAAAATTAAGTACATTGCGCAAAAAAGCCGATATTGCAAATGCGATGCTGTTGCATTTTGAAGGGCTACCTCACGTAGAATCGAAAATCATTGCAGCATTAAATTCCCGGGAAGCCTTTTATCGTATGCGCGCAAACCTCCCGGCGAATCGATTGGCCCGGATTGTACCAGTAATTAAACACGCATTAAATGGTTCTTACAAGGAAGAGGAAGGCGGCAAGTGGTGGCGGCCAGTACTAGGCGATTTAGTAGAATAAATATGGAAAAAGTAGCCATAGTCATCCCACTTTATAAATCTCAATTAAATCTTGGGGAAGAACTCTCCTTACTTCAATGTATAAAAGTTTTGGGAAAACACCCGATTCGATTCGTAGCTCCCGAATCACTTGATCTTTCATTTTTATCTACTTGGATAGATGATATACAATCCATTCGATTTAATGACGATTATTTTAAAAGTCCAAAGACCTATAATAAACTATTAACTAGTCAAGAATTTTACCAAGCTTTTTTAAATGTTGAATACATCCTAATTTACCAATTAGATGCGTATGTATTTGAAGACAGGCTCTTAGAATGGTGTGGCAAAGGATATGACTATGTAGGAGCGCCTAAGCTAAGAAAGCACCACGTAGCAAGTCAGCCATCATGCCTACCGGTTTTAATGAATGGTGGAATATCATTGAGAAAAGTGAAACCTTTACTGCGGTATATCCGCCTATACCAACTGTTTTTTAATGCCTGGTTAGCCAATGAAGATGCCATGTTTTCATTTGCTCAACGGCGCGTATATCCATTTCGATTTCTCCTAAAATTGCCAAGTTGGAAAGAGGCAATGTCATTTGCGATAGAGCAAAATCCAGAAACCTGCTATAAAATATTAGGCAAATTACCTTTTGGATGTCACGCATGGGAACGTTACCAACCCCGATTTTGGAAACAATTTATCCCTACGAAATTTTAACTAACAAATTAGACTGCTTCAGGTTGAAAAAGTAAACGCATGGTGCGTACTTTCCGACGAGAAATCGGAATGATTTCATCATTGATTAACCGAATAGCTTTTTGAGATTTAAAGTCAATGTGGCGTATCGCAGCTGGATTAATTAATGCTGACTTGGACGGACGAATAAAGCCCCCATCTTCGAGTACATCAGCAAAGTATTTAAGGGTTCTGCAGGATAGAAATTTTCTTCCATCCCGCATGATGATATGTGAATAGTTGCCTTCACCTCGAACTAACAGAATATCAAATGCAAGGACATGAGTTCCATCAAGAATGAAAGCAGGCAAAGCAAGCAACTTCTCTTCAAACAACATAAATTCTCTAATTAATAGCCTATTGGGGTCTATTCGAAATTAGACTACTTCAAGCCCAAAAAGGAAAAAAATTGAGTTATTTGCGTTATTGCTTATTTTTGGTCTTTATTCATTTATTAAAAGGCTGGCAGGTAAATGTGTAATATGTGAATAATGACATAGATTTGCCAATAAAGGTCATCAAGTGCCTTATGTAAGCCGAATAAAACAACACAAAGCGGATAGTAAACATGATAAAAAACGATATTATTGCATCGCGAAAAACAAGATATATATGAAAAACAGAAGATTTGGTAGAACCAATTGGCAAGTAAGTGAAATGGGATATGGTATGTGGGGCTTAGCGGGTTGGACGGGCTCAGATATCCAAGAAGTAAATCAATCACTGGATTTGGCAGTTGATTTAGGTGCAAATTTTTTTGATACCGCTTGGGGATATGCCGAAGGTAAAAGCGAAGAAATTTTAGGTGGATTAATCAAACGAAACCCCGGGAAAAAATTGTACGCGGCAACAAAAATTCCACCGAAAAATTTCATTTGGCCATCAAAGTCACATTTCAAATTGGCGGACTGTTTCCCAGCTTCACACATTATCGAATACACAGAAAAAAGTCTGAAAAATTTGGGCGTTGAGCAAATTGACCTTCAACAGTTCCACGTTTGGGAAGACGCTTGGGCACAAGATGAAGAGTGGCAAAAAGCAGTGGAACAATTAACTGCCGCGGGGAAGGTGGCGCATTGGGGAATTTCCGTTAATCGATGGGAGCCTACCAATTGCTTAAATACGCTAGAAACAGGCTTAATTTCGTCTGTTCAAGTAATCTACAACATCTTTGATCAGAATCCAGAAGATTTGTTATTCCCCTTATGTAAGAAACTTGATGTGGGAATAATCGCTCGAGTACCTTTCGATGAAGGAAGTTTAACAGGCTTAATGACATACGATACAACATTCCCGGCAGATGACTGGCGTTCAACGTATTTCGTACCTGAAAATCTTATATCAAGTGTTGATCATGCCAATGCCTTAAAACCACTGGTTCCCGAAGGTATGAATTTGCCTGAAATGGCTTTGCGCTTTATTCTTTCTAACCCTGATGTAGGGACGATCATTCCAGGGATGCGAAAGCAAAATCACGTAAAAAGTAATATTGCGTGTTCGGATGGGAATGGCTTAGCTAAGTCCCTTGTCGAAGAACTACGTGCACATCGCTGGGATCGCCAACCTACTGAATGGTCCCAATAGATTGATCAAAAAGCTCTTTAAGCTTAGGCTCTTCACGAAATCCCGATGTTTTTTGGATTAATTTTCCCTGACGAAAAACCAAAAAACTCGGGATTTCGTCAATTCCATGGGCTTGTAATATAGCTTGATTTCCATCGGCTTCTACTTTTATGACAGTCACCTTGCCTTTGTACTCCCCTGCCAATTTATCAACCATTGGCATCATTTTAAGGCATGGGGCACACCATTTTGCATAAAAATCCACCACTACAGCATCATTTTCTTTCGCTAATTTTTCAAAGTCAGTAAGACTCCAGGCGGCATCGTGCTGAACGGCAGGCACACCCTCCAGCGGCATCATTTTGGTAGTCCATTTTAAGTACCCTCCTTTCAGTTCGGTAACTTGAAAGCCTTTTGAACGCATGAGTTCGGCAGCTTGTGCGGACCTGCCACCTGAGAGACAATAAATTAAAACGGGTTTACTTTTATCTAGTTTATCTACTTCCTGACCGAAAGCCTCAGACCGAAAATCAATATTTCGGGCTTTTGGTAAATGACCGCCGCCGAACTCCCCAGCGGTTCGCACATCCAGCAAAAGTGCTTGAGGAAGTTCAGTAATTTTGGTCGAAAAGGATTCAACCTCAAGCACTTGTGAAAATGCTTGACCTGTACAAAAAGTCAAAAACAGGACTAGAAAGGAAAATTTTTTCATTTAAATGAGATGACAGGTTATATAATCATGAATAAACACAAAAACGACGGAAATTATTTAAATTTTGCGTTATTTTGCAAGGCAATTTAAGCAATTACATCGTAATCATTTATTCACAATAACAATAAAAAGATGAGTGCAATACAGTACGTACACGCCAGACAAATTTTAGATTCACGCGGAAATCCAACAATCGAAGTAGATATTAAAACCGAAGACGGTGCTTTTGGAAGAGCTGCAGTTCCTTCAGGAGCTTCTACAGGTATCCATGAGGCGGTTGAACTTCGTGACGAAGATAAATCCGTTTATGTTGGTAAAGGAGTTTTAAAGGCAGTTGAGAACGTAAATAGAGCTATTGCTGAAGAATTGTGGGGCTTAGAAGTTTCAGAGCAAAACATGATTGATCGTTTAATGATAGAGTTAGACGGCACATCAAACAAAGGAAAATTAGGCGCCAATGCCATTTTAGGTGTTTCTATGGCAGTTGCTAAAGCAGCGGCTCAAGAAGCAGGCCTACCATTATATCGTTACATTGGGGGTGTCAACGCAAACACATTACCTGTGCCCATGATGAACATCTTGAATGGTGGTTCTCATGCTGATAACTCAATTGATTTCCAAGAATTCATGGTAATGCCAGCGAAAGCTGAGTCATTCTCGCATGCTTTGCGTATGGGAACCGAAGTTTTCCACGCATTGAAAGGGGTATTGAAATCAAAAGGCTATTCGACAAACGTAGGTGATGAAGGTGGTTTTGCACCAAACATCAAGTCGAACGAGGAAGCAATCGAAATCGTATTGCAATCAATCGAGAAAGCAGGTTACAAGCCAGGTGAAGAAATCTTCATCGCCATGGATGCTGCTGCTTCTGAATTCTATGATGAGAAAACAGGTCTTTATACCTTCAAAAAATCTGATGGTAAGCAATTGAACAACATGGAAATGGCTGCTTACTGGAAGACTTGGGCTGATAAATACCCAATCATTTCGATTGAAGATGGTATGGCAGAAGATGATTGGGCGGGCTGGGCTGAACAAACTAAATTGATCGGTTCGAAATGCCAACTAGTTGGTGATGATTTATTCGTTACTAACGTGAAGCGTTTACAAGAAGGTATTGAAAAAGGAGTAGCAAACGCTGTTTTAGTTAAAGTAAACCAAATCGGCTCTTTGACTGAAACGATTGATACGGTTAACTTAGCAAAACGTAATTCATATAAAAATATCATGTCACACCGTTCAGGGGAGACAGAAGATGCAACAATCGCCGACTTAGCTGTGGCATTGAACACGGGCCAAATCAAAACTGGTTCAGCATCTCGTTCTGACCGTATGGCTAAATACAACCAATTACTACGTATTGAAGAAGAATTGGGAGCGAATGCCTATTTCCCAGGATTAAATTTCTAAATAATACATGGAGCGTATTAAACAGCTTTTTTTGGGACCAAACCGGTTTTATTGGGTTTCAACTAGCATCCTTCTCGTATGGATGCTTGTTTTGGACTCCAATGATATAACCGTTCAGTTTCGTCTTTGGAATGAGTTACGACAGCTCGAAAATGAAAAAGTGTATTACCAACAAAAAAAGAAGGAACTCGAAAAAGAGCGCCGAATGGTTATCGGCAATCCATCCTTGTTGGAAAAATTTGCGCGTGAAAAATATCTGATGAAAAAACCCAAAGAAGATATTTTTGTGATTGTTGATGAAAATAATCAACCCATAGAACGCTAACAAAAAAGCCCTTCAATTGAAGGGCTTTTTTTATATCTTAATATCCTTACTTGAGATGGGAGACTTCTCGGCAGGGTTTCCTTTCCAAATACTCCAAGGATCCGTTTTTTGACGAGTTAAATTTGCCCCCATGGCAATTAATGTTCCCTCTCCTATCGTGGTTTGATCACGGATTGTAGCGTTCACTCCAATAAAACTATAATCCCCAACGTGACAACCACCAGATAGAACAACATGTGAAGTAAAAAATACATGATCCCCTATCGTACCATGATGACCAATATGGTTTCCAGACCATAAAACAACATTATTGCCAATCTTAACGTAAGGCTGAATAGTATTGTCTTCTAAAATAAAACAATTTTCACCAATCTGATCTGTCAAAACCGTCGCACGGGTACTGACATAAGAAATGTAAGAATAACCCTTTTCCAAACCTTGCTCATAGACCCGCGCCCGAACACGATTCATATTTTTCTCCGTCAATGGTGCAAAGAATTTGTATTCCGCTGGCGAATAAACCTGCTCAACAGTCTCAAATGGAACTAAAGGCAACCCATGAAAGATTGGCTCTTGAATGAAATCTTGCTCAACCGTAAATGCCACTACTTCATGTTCTGAATCGTTTTGCAAATAATAGAGTGCAAGTTCTGCAGTCCGCGTATTACCAAAAATGATAACTTTAGCCATAGATTACTTTAAAAGTTCAAAGGTAGAAAGAGAAACTCTAATTCCTCAACGTTGAAGAAAGTTATTTAGTAAATGGTCGCCAATTCAACAATATTTGCTTTAGGCCTCTAAATTTCCCGATTAAAACAAGGCAACACCTGTCATTTCTTTGGGTTGCGCTACTCCCATCAACTTTAAAATAGTAGGTGATACGTCGCCTAATTTGCCATTTTGCAGTTCTGGATGAAAATCATTGTCAACTAAAATACAAGGAACCAAGTTGGTTGAGTGCGCCGTGTTTGGAGATCCATCTTCATTCATCATTACATCCGCATTTCCATGATCCGCAATGATAATGAATGAGTATCCATGTGCTAAACCCGCCTTTACAACAGCCTCCGCACAGGAATCCACGGTTTCAACCGCCTTCACAACCGCTTCAAATACACCGGTATGCCCCACCATATCTGGATTCGCAAAATTCAAACAAACAAAATCAACCTCTTCTTTTTCCAATTCAGGAATTAAAGCATCGCGTAAATCTGCTGCCGACATTTCCGGCTGTAAATCGTACGTGGCGACTTTAGGTGAATTGCGCAAAATATTTTCTTGACCCTTAAACAATTGTTCACGACCACCTGAAAAGAAGAAGGTTACGTGTGGATATTTCTCCGTTTCAGCAATCCGAATTTGCTTTTTACCTGCGCCTTCTAACACTTCACCCATCGTCATAGGTAAATTCGAATCATTGAAAATCACCTTTACATTTTGGAATTCTTTATCGTATTCTGTCATCGTCAGATAATACAAATCCAATTTGTGCATATTTTCCTCGTGAAAATCCCGTTGTGTTAGGGCTTGCGTAATTTCACGACCACGATCCGTACGGAAGTTGAAACAAATCACCACATCTCCAGCTTGAATTTTTGCCAAAGGCATGCCATCAGCATCCGTCGCAATGATAGGTTTGATAAATTCGTCCGTCACACCCGCATCATAGCTAGCTTGAATAGCCGCCAAAACATCTTGTGTAGGCGTTCCTTCGGCGCCGACCATCGCATGGTAAGCCAAAGCAACACGTTCCCAACGGTTATCGCGGTCCATCGCAAAATAGCGACCCGTCACAGAGGCAACCGCTGTCCCTGTTTTCTTGGTATGCTTAACTAAATCGGTCATGAACTTCATGCCTGATTTAGGATCCGTATCACGCCCATCTGTAAACGCATGAACAAAAACATTAGACAAGCCTGCTTCAGAAGCAGATGTCAATAATGATTTAAGATGTTCGATGTGCGCATGAACACCGCCATCCGAAACCAGTCCCATGAAGTGAATAGATTTATTTTCTTTTTTAGCATAATCAAAAGCCTTGGCTAACTCTGGCTCTTGACCCAACGTATTTTCGCGTACTGCTTTATTAATGCGCACCAAATTCTGATAAACCACGCGGCCAGCTCCTAAATTCATGTGTCCCACTTCTGAATTGCCCATTTGGCCTTCAGGAAGTCCAACGGCCTCACCTGATGCTTCTAACTTCGAATGTGCATATTTTTTATACAAAGAGTCTACAAAAGGGGTCTTTGCTGCATCAATGGCGGAAACTTTTGGGTTGGTTGCGATTCCCCAACCATCTAAAATCATGAGAACGACTTTCTTATTCACTGGTAGTATATTTAATTATCGTGTAAAAATAGCCAAAAAGCTATAAACGCGCACGCATTTGTTTGGCTAATGCCAAAATATCCTCCCCTTCAATCGTTTTATTGGATGAGCCAAAAATAGAGACTTCCAACATCGCTTCGCCTAACTCTTGCAAGGTACATGCCATGCCGGGAGCAAGCTTGCGCAAAATCGGGAAAATCCAATTGATGTATTTATAAAAAGCCAATGCATTTTTCAATCCGGGAGTTGGCTTAATCATAGCAGGCCTGAAAGAATAATAGTCGCCAAAGCCTAAATTGGATAAGTCATTTTCTGTTTTACCTTTAACACGAGCCCATGCTAAACGGCTTTGTTCAGCCGAATCGGTTCCTGATCCAGAAATATAACTAAAGGACATATGGGGATTTTCATCGTGTAGGATTTTGGCGAAGCCTAAAGTAAGATCATACGTTTTTTGTTTGTATTCGTCGGCATTCATCCCCACTGAAGAAACCCCTAAGCAAAACAAGCAAGCATCATAGCCTTTAATTGTTTCACGCATTTGCTCCGGTTTTAAAAAATCAGGAAGTAGATATTCTTTAACTTTTGGATGGCTTATTCCGCAAGGTTTGCGATTAATAACAAGTATTTGTCCAACAAAAGGGGATTGAATTGCCTCATGTAGAACACCTTCTCCTACCATCCCTGTGGCACCCGTAATGATTAATTGTTTTTGTAAATTTTCCATCGTAGAATTGAATAATATTTAAATCTATTTATGACTTCGAGAAGAAATTTCCTCCAACAAGCCGGTTTGGCAACAGCTGCCAGCAGCCTTTTACCTAATGCAAAAACGTCCATGACCTTCATTCACCACGTCTTGTTTTGGGCAAAAAACCCAAGTAATGAAGCCGAAAAGGCTCAATTATTAGCGGCTTTAAAACAATTAGGCACCCTCCCTATGATTCAAACAGCACACGTGGGAAGGCCTATTGTCACGGAATTTGATAAAGGGGCAACGGATGGAAGTTATACCTTTTCTGTCGTATTGGTATTTGAAAATGCGACAAAAGAATCTGAATATCTCTACCATCCCTTGCATAAAAAGTTCATTGATGACAACAAACACCTCTGGGGAAAAGTTCAAGTCATAGATTCTGAATTAATCTAAAATAGTCAAAAAGCGAATTGACTCGTTTCGGAAGAGGCCTTACATTTAGGGCATGAAACCACATACCCGAAAATTATATCAATTGGCACGTGCTAAATTACATTTGGGTGAGCAAGATGGCATCAAGTTTATTGATGGTATCCAGGCGGAAGTTCAAGGGTCTACGCAAGATTTTGTAAATAAAGATTTTGTACGCCAAACGGTTGCGGAGGCGAAAAGCGAACTAGTCAAGTGGATGTTTATTTTTTGGGTAGGGCAAGGTGCTGTGACTTATATGATTGTATCGCTACTGATGAAAAACTGATAAATAATGGGCTATTCTGGTTTCGAATTGACTCTTCGATCAAGTAAGTATAGATTTATCACATGGAAGCGAAATCAATTCAATTGTATCAATTAGCGCATAAAAAACTCCACTTGGGGGAAAAGGAGGCTATGGAATTTGTGGATGTTATTCAAGATACGATTGAGGGCCGGACCATAAATTTTGTTACGAAGGAATACTTGGATGTTCGACTTATGGAGTTGGAACTAAAAATATTAATGAAGATTTCCGAGACAGAAAAAAATATTCTTCGTTGGATGTTTACCTATTGGATTGGGCAACTAGCGGTAATGGTCGGATTTTTATATCTTTTTGTCAAGCACTAGGCCTTACGTTTCGCGAGGACAAACATCCCTACAACAGAAATAATTAGCATACCTAAACTGGCAACATCCTGCCAGCGAAGCATCTCGGGGTGATTCAGTAGATTAGCCCATGATGCCGCCTGGGTACCGGTCCATAAAGCAACTAAGGTTCTTGGAAGCATCCCCAATGTACCCCCAATAAAAAATTGCCGCAATGGAACTCCCAAAAATGCCATTAAGGCATTGGTGATGGCGAAAGGAAATACGGGAGATAGTCGGGCCAAAAACACCCAAGCAAAAGATTGTGCCTGGACATTTGCTAAAAATTTACCTGCCTTAAATTTCACACGAATCAATTCAATCAATGCCTCCCCCTTCATCTGTCGTGCCATAAAATAACCCAGTAAGGAAGCAATGGCATAGGCTATTATCAGTGGCAGCAAACCCGCCCATCCCCACACATAACCTGTAAATAGAGCAAAAAAGGTCGTAGGACAAAGGGCTAATCCCATGATGAAAATGGCTGAAATCCAGAAAAGAATTAATTCAACCGTGGAGAAACGAATGAAAAAGTCAGGATTTGCTAAGGCAAAATAGCCGAGGAAAAGACTAAATAGAACAGGTAATGCGCCCATCCAAATCAGGTATACTATTTCAAGAAGAATCCGACGGTTTGTAGGCATAGGGCCAACAAATATACGCTTCTTTTCATAATCCAAGCCCTTTTGCCTACCTTTACAGGGCATTTTGCCCTTTTAAATTTGTCCATGGAAATCGCAATCATCAAATACAACGCCGGAAATGTGCAATCGGTCATGTACGCCCTGGACAGAATTGGGATGAAATATCAATGGACTGATGATGAAAAGGTGATTCAATCTGCGGATAAAGTCATCTTTCCTGGAGTAGGCGAAGCAAGCACGGCTATGGCTTACCTGCGCGAAAAGGGACTAGATCAATTAATTCCGTCCTTAAAACAACCTGTATTAGCAACCTGTATAGGTATGCAATTGTTGTGTCGCGAGTCAGAAGAAAACAATACGACTTGCATGGGCGTTTTTGATGTGCCAGTGAAGCGATTTATTAGCTCCGATTTGAAAATACCACATATTGGTTGGAATTCAATCCAAGCTTTTGGTGAAAATATCCTAATGGAAGGACTCAAAAAAGAAGAATACGTGTATTTTGTTCACTCGTTTTACGCACCCGTAAATCCTTATACTACAGCTTCTTGCGATTATGTGCAACCTTTTTCTGCCATGTTGCAAAAAGACAATTTTTACGCGGCACAATTCCACGCAGAAATTTCGGGTATGGCAGGTCAAAAAATCATCCAAAACTTCTTAGCGCTTTAATCTATGTTTCAACTCATTCCAGCCATTGATATTATTGGAGGACAATGCGTTCGATTAACGCAAGGAGATTACCAACAAAAGAAGGTATATAGTTCTGACCCCTTAGAAATTGCAAAAGCATTTGAAGGAGCCGGAATCCAACGTTTGCATTTAGTCGATTTGGATGGGGCAAAAGCTAAAGAGATTGTAAATGCAGCCGTTTTAGAACGCATCGCATCAAATACATCCCTTCATATTGATTTTGGAGGAGGGGTACAATCCGACGAGATGATTGACCGTGCATTTTCAGCTGGTGCAGCTCAAATTACGGCTGGGAGTATTGCCGTACGAAATCCGGAACTCGTTCATGGTTGGTTTCATAAATACGGCACCGATAAAATCATCTTAGGAGCAGATGCACACAATGAACAAATTGCGGTGTCTGGTTGGCAAGAAAATTCCAACATTTCAATCTTTGATTTCCTAACGGATTATCAAACAGCAGGTGCTCAATACGTTATTTCTACGGATGTCGCGAAGGATGGTTTATTGCAAGGCCCAAGCTTTGATTTGTATGAAAAAATTCAGGCGAATAATCCGGGATTAAAGATTATTGCAAGTGGCGGGGTTGCCAATATGCAAGATTTAGAACAATTGCGTGCGATGAATTTATTCGGGGTGATTGTGGGAAAAGCCTTTTATGAGGGGCGCATTACACTAGAAGATTTAGCCACCTTTGCCAAAGAATCGCTATGCTAACGAAACGAATAATTCCCTGTTTAGATATTAAGGAAGGTCGAACGGTGAAAGGCACCAACTTTGTGGATTTGCGTGACGCGGGAGATCCAGTAGAATTGGGGGCATTGTATGCAGAACAGGGGGCTGATGAATTGGTTTTCTTGGATATTACGGCTACGGTCGACAACCGAAAAACCTTGGTTAACTTGGTTCGCGAGGTGGCACGGAATGTCAATATCCCATTTACAGTGGGAGGTGGAATTAGTAGCATTGAAGATGTTTCGGCATTACTTAATGCAGGTGCAGATAAAGTATCCATTAATTCGTCGGCTGTTCGTCGGCCGAAATTAGTAGATGAACTCGCCTTGCAATTTGGTTCACAATGCATCATTGTTGCCATCGATACGCGATTCGTAGATGGGAATGACTGGGTGCATACGCACGGTGGAAGAAACATTACTGAAATACAGACGATGGCGTGGGCCAAAGAAGTGGAATCGCGCGGCGCAGGTGAAATATTATTGACTTCTATGGATGCCGATGGGACAAAGGCTGGATTTGCAAACGACTTGACATGTCGGGTTTCATTGCAATCATCAATCCCAATAATCGCTTCAGGTGGAGCGGGGACAATGGAGCACTTTTATGAGGTATTTACGGAAGGGAAAGCGGATGCTGGTTTGGCAGCGAGCATCTTCCACTTCAAAGAAATTGAGATTATCGAATTGAAAAAATACTTGGCGAGCAAAGGAATTCCGATGCGGATATACTAATTTAACCTTATGAGTTTACAACCTGATTTTTCTAAAGGACTTATTCCTGCTGTTATTCAAGATGCACAGACGCTTAAGGTTTTGATGCTTGGATACATGAACGAAGAAGCATATACGAAAACACAAGCCGAAAAGCGTGTCACCTTTTTTTCACGCTCAAAGAATCGCCTTTGGACGAAAGGCGAAACTTCTGAAAATTACTTGGATGTAGTCCGCGTTTCTGTTGATTGCGATCAAGACACCATTTTAATCCAAGTAAATCCGGCTGGGCCAACTTGCCATACAGGAGCCGATACTTGTTTTAATGAATCAAATACCGATAATGCAGCCTGGCTAGATCACTTGAAACACATTATTCGATCTCGTAAAAATGCCTCCGCAGACACTTCTTACACGGCATCATTATTCGAAATGGGCACGCATAAAGTTGCCCAAAAAGTAGGCGAAGAAGCGGTTGAATTAGTGATTGAAGCCATGATGAATAATGATGAATTGTTTAAAGGGGAAGCCGCTGATTTAATTTTCCACTTATTGGTTTTATTAGAAGATCGCGGAATCGGATTGGAAGAAATCGTTAAGACATTACAAGCTAGACACCAGAAATAACATGATTGGATTTATCATTCGTTACATCATCATTGCCGGCGTGGTATTAATCATTCCACGCTATTTAAAAGGTATCACAGTCGATGGATTTACTACGGCATTCATTGTTGCCTTAGCTATGGGATTTCTAAATTCCTTCGTTAAACCTATCCTGAAAATTATCAGTTTCCCGATAACATTTTTGACTTTAGGTCTATTTTCTTTGGTTATTACCGTTGCAATGGTTTACATCGTCGAAGCCTACGTTGACGGATTTAAGGTCAATGGATTCATTGCACCTTTGATTTTCAGTTTTGTGATTGGTATTACAAACTCCTTCGTCGGTCTATTCACTAAATAATCCCCCTTACCTTTGGCAATCCTCCAAGGTTTGCCAAAGGTACAAGTTGATTAATAATTTTAAACGGTAGATGTCAATTTTATCAAAAAATTGAAGACTGTAATTCCTTGAATTCTACTAACTTCGTGATATACTGACGGGGTCAGGAACCACCAGAAGCGTATAATAAGACCTATTTCAAAATGAAGAAATTACTAGCCCTTATCTTGCTAAATATCGTATGCCCGTTGGCATTAATTGGCCAACAATTAATGCCCCAACCGCAAAAAATTGAATTCTCACCCGGAAAATTACGCCTAGCAAAAACGGGTACGTTATTGGTTGAAGGAACAAATGACTACAGCACGATAAAGGCAGCCAATCGAGCGGCAGAACGTTTCAAAAAATTAAGTGGTGAACCGCTTGGGGGGAAGGTTAAAATTCACTCCCTTGTCAAAAAAGGAAATGAAGAATATCACCTACGAATCAGCCAAGATGGTATTTACATTGTATCAGGAGGGCCTATAGCAAATAATTGGGCATTTGAAACCTTGACCCAATTACTCCAAAAAGATGCAAAAGGTAGCTATTTACCTTATGTGGAGATACATGATTTTCCGGCGTTCAAATGGCGTGGGATGATGGTGGATGTCGCCCGTCATTTTATTCCCTTGAATGTATTGAAGCGAAATGTGGATGCCATGGCTGCCGCTAAAATGAACATGCTTCACCTCCACTTAAGTGACGATGAAGGTTTTCGGATTGAATCAAAAGTCTTTCCAAAACTTCATCAAATGGGCTCCAACGGAAAATACTATACCCAAGAGGAAATCCAAGATCTTGTCAACTATTGTTCTGATCGTGGCATTATGGTCTATCCGGAATTTGACTTACCTGGTCACAGTCAAAGTTGGTTTGCAGGCTATCCTGAATTAGCCAGTGAGGAAAAAATCTACCAACCCGGACCTCGATTTAACGTGTCGGTGGATAAACCTCTAAACACCATGCAAATCATGCAAATGATGGCAACGGCTTCCTTGCCAACCATTGACCCGAGCAAGGAGTTAACTTATGAATTTTTAGATGCCTTGATCGCAGAAATGAAGTTCCTATTCCCTTCTGGATTCATACATTGGGGCATAGATGAGAGCAATGGGGTAGCATGGAAAAATAATCCGAAAATTGTTGCCTTCATGGCGGCGAATAATATGGCAAATACACATGAATTGCAGGATTATTTCTTACAGCGAGTGAATAAGATTGCTAAAAAATACGAGCTAAGGTCGATAGTTTGGGAAGAGGCATTCAATGAAAAAACACCTAAAGATGTCATCATTCAGCCTTGGAAACCCGGCATGATGGGACCTAGCGTCGGTATTGACGCCATTCAAAAAAATGGAAACGAGGGAATCCTATCAAGAGGGTTTTACTTAGATACATTCTTACCCGCTCATTATCATTATGAAAATAAAGAAATCACACAAACCAGTCCATGGAGAGGGGGTGAAGCTGCCATTTGGTCGGAAATTGTGGACGAAAATGTATTTGAAGGTCGGGTATGGCCACGTGCGTTGGCTATTGGAGAGCGCCTATGGACTAATCCAGAAAAAAGCGATGTAGATAATATGTACACCCGTTTGTTTCATGTGGAGAACTATTTATCCAAACTCGGATTACAATCTAGCCATGGGAAAAAATTGGCAATTTCAAATAACCCTCTACTAAAAGATTTTTTATCCATTTTAACACCAATTCGAGGCTACAAACGATTGATGAGCGAGATGACAGTCCCACTTGAAAAAAGACCTACCGCATTTACCGAACTTCGCGATGTTATGCCATCTGATTCTAAAGAAGCCTTTGAGTTTAGAATGAAAGTGAAAGCCTATTTACTAGATGGTAAAAAAGAGCCTATTCAAAAGGAATTAAATAAGTGGGCTAGAATCAATGCCAATACCATACCAAACCTGCAACCTTTAGCTGAAAACCTCTCTAAGATCAGTCAAAAAACCCTACTTTTCCTCGATAATTCTGACTCCGCTTTGAAACAAGTACTATTAGATGAAATCAAATCTTCTAGAAAGCCTTCCGGTAGTTTAGAGGTTGGCATTTGGGATGAGATTGAAGCCATTGTTTCGGGCCAACTCAAGGATCGCCCGACCAACTTCCCTTTATTTTGAAATTAAAGTACCCAGCAGTTTAAAAAGAAAGGTTTAAAAACGAATCAAGATGAAAAATATCCTAATAGCCTTGCTTGTACTGTGCATGAGTGGAACAGTTTTGGCAAAAGGCCAGCTCCCTCGTACGATTGTAACGACAGATGGAGAAATAGATGATGTGGATACGTTCATCCGCATGTTATTGTATTCGAATGAATACCATTTAGAGGGTTTGGTATATTCGAGTTCCATGTGGCATTACAAAGGTGATGGAAAGGGGACCAAATTTACCTCTGAAATGGAAATGACGCGCAAGATGTATGGCTCGAAAACAGATTTGCGCTGGCCCGGTGTGCATTGGATTCAAGACTTATTGGAAGCCTATGCACAGGTGCATCCAAATCTGATTTTGCATGACAAAAACTACCCAGCACCTGCATATTTATCAAGCTTAGTCAAAGTGGGCAACATTGATTTTGAGGGTGAAATGGAGCAAGTAACAGAAGGGTCTGACTGGATCAAAACCAAACTTTTAGACAAAAATCCAGAACCTATTTATTTGCAAGCCTGGGGAGGTACTAATACAATAGCCCGGGCGTTGAAGTCAATCGAGGAACAATATGCTGCTGATAAAAATTGGCCTACTATAAAAGCCAAAATTTCGAACAAAGCAATCATTTATACCGTGATGGATCAAGATGCGACCTACAAAAAATACATCGGAGTGCATTGGCCAGAAATTCGCGTATTCTACAATGCGCATCAATTTGGCAGTTTAGCGTATCCATGGAAACGTATAATGCCCAAAGCCGTACAGCCTTATTTCGAAGGAGCTTACATGGCGAATAAGATCATTTTGGACCACGGACCCTTGCTAAAAATGTACTATTCCTACGGAGATGGTCAAAAACAGGCTGGCGACGATGAGCATATTCACGGGGATCCTACCAAGCTGATAAACGCACAATGGGGAACATTTACCCCATATGACTTCATTTCAGAAGGAGATTCTCCGGCCTTTCTGCATCTGGTGGATGTTGGGCTAAATAATTTAAATAATACTTCCTATGGTGGTTGGGGAGGGCGTTTTGTAGCCTCCGAAGGAAATCCATACCGCTATGAGGACAGTGAAAAAGCAGCAGATTTTAACCCAGAGACGGGGAAATATGATGTCAATTATTCCCAAACAAGGTGGTTGATTGCCGCACAGGAAGACTTCGCTGCAAGGGCAGATTGGTGTGTGAAATCATATAAAAATGCTAATCATCCGCCTCAAATTACGGTTAAAGAGGGAATGTTTTTGACGGCAAATCCCGGCCAAGAGCTCTTGATAAATATTGAAACACGTGATCCAGATCGGAATGGAATTACACTAAAAGCTTGGGCGTATCCAGAAGCAGGTTCTGGCAGGGCAGGTGTGGCACTTGGCGGAAAAATGGCAACCCTATCCATTCCGAATTCCGCAAAAAAAGGAGATACCTTCCATGTCGTAGTTGAAGGAACGGATAATGGAATCCCTGCTTTGACGCGCTACCGCCGAGTTGTCATCCAAATCCGTTAGATACCTTCGAATTCCCCTCGCTCTAGGTTTTTACGAACTTTCCCAGCTTCAAAAATTTTACCATTCATGGAAATATAAACGCCTGGAGGGAGAATTTGAACAAATGCGAGTGCACTTCCTAGATTAAACATCCCATCGGAAGAACCAAATTTATATGGGATCATGGCGCCGGTTAAAACAATCGTTTTATCTGAGATTTGGTTTGCCAAAAATTCTGCTGTTTGCGTCATGGTGTCTGTACCATGCGTAATGAGGATGCGGTCGCTAGATGCTTTTGCGCAAGCTTGCTGGATTTTCGCGCGCTCATTTTGGGTAAATTCAAGCGAGTCCTTCATGAAAAGTGTTTCAATCTGCAGGTCGAGTCTACTGCGCCCTTTTTCGAGCATTTCTTGAAGATGAGTTTCTTTGAAGTAGAGTGAGCCATCAAGTTCATTGTATTCCTTGTCAAAGGTTCCTCCGGTGACTAATATTTGAATCATTTTAGTTTAATTTGTCGATGAATGTTTAAAACTACATGGTCCAAATACAAATTGCAACAACAGAACAGGAATTAGTAGGCATATTAAACCTGCAAAAAGCCAATTTAAGAAAAAACATCTCGGATGAAGAAGCCCTAAGTCAAGGCTTTTTAATGGCTGAATATGACTTAGCCTTTTTGCAGAAATTAAATGAAGCAAGCCCCGGTATTATTGCCAAAGATGGAGATGCCGTGGTCGGATACAGTTTGGTGGCTTTACCCGAAACGGCTCGCCAACATCCCTTATTGGCAGATTTAGTTCAGAACATCGAGCGATGTGTATATCGTGGAAATCCCATCGAAAATTATGCGATCGTCGCTCAATTATGTGTGTCAAAGGATTATCGGGGTCAGAATTTGGTCCAAAAACTTTACGGGAATTTTCGGGATTATTATGTTGATCAATACACGTATTGCGTGACTGATGTGGCTCAAGCGAATGCCCGCTCGTTAAAGGCACACAAAAAACGGGGTTTTCAAGTGATCGATACCTTGTCCTATGGAGGAATCGGATGGGATATTGTGTTGTGGGATTGGAATTAGGTAGATCCTACTGAATCCGATGTAACAGCATGACACTTAAAATACTCCGATCGTAATAATTTAAGTTTGGCCGCTGCTGAAAAGCATGCAAATATCCCACATCAGCGCTTAGATTATTTAAAATTGGGATACTTAGGCCCACAAACATGCGATGCTGATCTAAAACGTTTTCCGGGTTTTCTTGACCCGCGTTTAACAAGATCTCTGTATTAATCTTTCCTTGAATACTTTTTACTAATGGGAATAGCGCCTGAATGCGGTAACGAAATCGATAATTGCTCAAATTCACCGCTTCTGTTAGCTGGGTCCGACTGGCATCAGTCCCACGATTAAACCGCATCTCGGAACGAAAACGGTGATCGATACGAAATGCCGCCCAATCATGTTTATAAACCACATCCGCATGTGGACGGTATTCCGGAATGGCTAATCGGTTAGTTGTATGTGGATCATTGGGTGTATTTAAAAAAAGCGCCGCACCCGCTGAAAAATCCCAATTTTCACCAACAACCCGGTGAAGGTGAGCGCGAAAAGCATGTTGATGATGAACGAGCGGGTCTACAAAATGCCTCGTGTGCACTTCTCCCTGCACAAACCACTGATTATTAATTGGATAAGCTAAATAATACCCGTACCAAACCTGCGATTGATGCTCAATTTTCTGTTGGGCAAACAGCCCAAACAGTGGAAACAAAAAGAAAAATAAACTCTTCATTCCACAAAGATAAATTTTATTCTATAAAAACGATAGATTAAATATAGATATAATTTTACCTAGCGAAAAATTAGTTAAATAGTACGTATGCGACCGCAAGTGTCACAAAGACATTAAACAACTGCGCGATTAAAAAAGCGTATAAAGGCTTCTTCCCTTCTTTCGAAAACAAGTCTGAAAACTTCGTTTCCAAACCGATACTCGTGAATGCCAAAGCAAACCACAATCCCTGCAACGATTTGAAACCTCCCTTTACCTCATCGATGGTCTCCGAGGAAATCACGAAGGAGAAAAGCAACGATGCGGCAATAAAGCCTATAACGAACTTAGGAAAGCGCTCCCAAATAACGGCGACAGTTGGCTTGGATTCCTTCACGGTTGCCGACTGGTTATTGGTCATTGTCCAATAGATCGAGATGGCAAATGCAGCAAATCCCAAAAGTACGTTTTGCGAGAATTTCACAATCGTCGAAATCTTCAAGGCCTCCTCGCCCACCATCGTTCCCGAAGCAATGACTGCTCCCGTCGTATCGATGGTACCGCCTAACCAAGCACCCGTCACCTCTTGTGATAGACCTAAGGCCTGAGCGATTAATGGCAAGAAAATGATCATCGGGATAGCCGTGATTAAGACAATCGAAATCACGTAAGAAAGCTTTTTCGAATCTCCCTTGATCGCGCCTGAGGTTGCAATCGCAGCAGAAACACCACAAATAGACACCGCACTCGATATCATAATGGCAAACTCTTCGTCGATGCCCATTTTTTTGGAAACCCAAAAAGCAAAGTACCACACCGAAATAACCACCACCAAAGCTTGAATTAAACCGAGCGATCCTGCTTTCAAAATGTCCCCAAAAATCACACTCGTACCCAATAAGATCAAACCAATTTTTACGAATAATTCCGTCGAAAGTGTTTCCGTTAACCAGGCCGGTAAGGTGAAGAAATTGCTTAACAACAATCCAATTGTTAAGCTAAAGATCACCGCTTCCAGATTCCAATTTTTTAAAAATGCATTGCCTGCTAAAATTAGCGCAAGGCTGGTTAACACAAAAACAATGGGAAATCCTTGCGCAGTGCCCTTTATTGACTTGCCGAGTAACCGTGCGGATAGGAGTGCAATGGCATACGTTATACCAAATACCTGTACCAATTTTAAAAGATTTTTGCCCGAAAGTACCATTTCTGTCAGTTCGGATGTCGTTTCCCAGCCGAAAGATGGGGTAGGTATCAGAATACCAAGAAGTGCGATAATAATGAGAAAAAATCCAAGAAAAACGACCGTCCAATCCTCTGTAAGTAGTTGTTTGTTAGCTATCATGTTTTTGGTATAAAATGGTGTTGGAGGTGACGCTGCCGGGGTCTGCGACCCCGGCAGCGTCTACCCGACAGCAAGTTCCAATTATTTTCTAAAAGTTTCCTGATATTTTTAACGTGCCGGCGTGATTACAATGTTTCTATATTCTACCGGACCATGATCCCCTTGAATCATAATCGGACCTGGTGCAGCCTCATCGCTATCCATCGCGCCGCCTGTGATGCCAGGAATGTTTTGCTCGATGATCACTTTTTGACCATTTAAGGTAACTGAAACCTTACGTCCCACTAAAGTGATATCGTAGGTTTGCCATTCACCCGATGGTTTTGCTGCTTGGAACAAGGGATCGATAAAACCATATATTCCGCCTAAAAAAATGCTATATGGCTCCTTTCCGTAGCTATCCTCCACCTGAACCTCATAGCGACCACGCAAATACACCCCGCTATTACTTCCTGGCGGCAAACGAAATTCAATATGCAATTTGAAATCCGTAAACTTTTGCTCGGTACAAATATTCGCTCCCGAAGCCGCACTCTTCATCACGCCATTCTCCACAACCCACTGATTCTTCGGGCCCAAAGCCTTCCAACCAGTCAAATCTTTTCCATTCAATAATGATATTGGCTTATCCCATGTAGGCTCCGATGAACGCCACAACGAAGGCGCGCGAACACCTGTAAATGCCATCGATTTCCCGTTTGGCTTAACCAATGTCCCCGTTAATTTTCCATCTTTCAAATCTCCCTCAAATGACAAATACGCATCCTCCTTCTCCCACTGTGGTGGAATCTTAAACGACACATGGCCATCCTTAAAAAACACTTCAGCGATCGGACGCGCCGAACCGCCATCCCCCACAAAATGCCCAGTCAATGTCCGCAATCCAGAATGGCGAACCTGCAACCAAGATGGTGCCGTCGACACACCTCCGTTCCGATTTTCCATCGAAACTGTTAAATCCCACGCACCTTCTAACGGATGGTGCTCCTGTGCCAAAGCACTGGAAGAAAACGCAAGCAATGCAATCAATAATTTTTTCATAGGTCTACGATTTAACCGCCTCCATTTTAGGCGAAATGAAATGAATAAGCAACCACGCAAATAAATACGCGCAGCCACAAGCCACAAATATAACATTATATCCGGCCGACAAAGCCTGGTCTGCCTTGTAGGAATCTAAAATTACGCCAATAATATACGGGAAAATCACACCGCCTAATGATCCAGCCAAACCGCCAATCCCCACCACCGAAGAAACCGCATGCTTGGGGAACATGTCGGATACAGTGGTAAAAATATTCGCCGACCATGCCTGATGTGCTGAAGCCGCAATGCTAATTAAAAATACCGCCTGCCAAATATCCGTCGCCCAACGCGCCCCGATAATCGGCACGGCACACAACGCAAAAAAGAACATCGAATATTTGCGCGCCTTATAAACCGGCCAGCCTTTCTTGATAAAATACCCGGAAATATATCCTCCGCCAATACTACCGATCGACGTGCAGGTAAACAAAATCGCCAAATGTAAACTCGGCTTTTTCAAGTCCAAAGCGAAAGTCGTCGAGAAATACGACGGCAACCAAAACAAGAAAAACCACCAGATCGGATCGGTGAAAAACTTGCCAACGATGAAAACCCAGGTTTGGCGATAACCGAAAAGTTTGCCCCAAGCAATGGGCGCAACTTCGGTCACATCTTCCTCCTCGTTTTGAATGTGCGCTAATTCTTCGGGTGTCACGGATTTGTGCTTAGCCGGAATCTCATAAAACCACCACCATAAGGCCAACCATATAAATCCGATCGCCCCCGTAATCAGAAACGCCTCCTCCCAGCCATAAGCTCCCAAAATCCACGGCACCATAATCGGCGCAACCATCGCTCCGATGTTTGCGCCCGAATTAAAAATTCCTGTTGCTAGCGCTCGTTCTCTTTTAGGAAACCACTCCGCTACCGTCTTAATCGCCGCCGGAAAATTTCCCGCCTCGCCAGCTCCCAACGCAGCACGTGCCGCACCAAAACCAAAAGTCGTCTTCGCCAAGGCATGCGCCATCGCCGCAATCGACCAGATAATGATGGATATCGCATACCCCATTTTGGAACCGATTTTATCGATTACTTTTCCAAAGGCCAACAATCCGATTGCATACGACGCCGTAAAACACATCACGATGAAACTGTAATCGGTCTCCGACCAATTCAACTCCTTCTCCAGCGTAGGCTTCAATAAGCCGATCACCTGGCGATCCAAATAGTTAATCGTCGTCGCAAAAAACAAGAGGGCAACCACCACCCACCGATAATTTCCTTTCATTAGAATCCGATTGAATTCCCGCCGTCAACCGGGATTGAGACGCCTGTTACGTAATTGGATGCATCCGATGCTAAATACACCGCGGCCCAACCAATATCCTCCGGTTTCCCGAAATAGCCCATCGGCGTGCGATCCATCGCCTTGTGCTTCCGATCCGGATCCGAATTCATCGCAGTCCGACTCATCGCCGTTTCAATAAATCCGGGCGCAATCGCGTTCACGCGAACGCCTTTACCCGACCACTCGGAAGCCAGCACTCGCACCAACCCATAAATACCGGTTTTTGACGACGCATATGCCGCCACGCGATCGATTCCATAATAAGCCGCCATGGACGAAATCATGATGATCGAACCTTTTCCTCTTTCCAACATATGTTTCCCCACTTCACGCGTTAGCGCAAAAACAGCATTCAAATTCACATTGATGATATTGGCAAAATCAGCATCCGAAACTTCCACCGCATGCCGCTTCATATTTATCCCAGCATTATTCACCAAAATATCGATGCCCCCATGTTTCGAAATAATCTCATCTACTAACGACGATGTCAAACTCAAATCCGACACATCGTTCACCGCATAATGGGCTCCTGCACCTAGGCTAGCCGCAGCTTCTTTGAGGACATCTGCGCGCCGACCGGTTATCACGACCGTTGCGCCGGACGCTAAAAAGCATTTCGCGATGTCGTATCCGATTCCGGTTCCGCCACCCGTGATGAGCGCAACGCGCCCCTGTAATGAGAATGGTTGTTGCATCTTATTTTAGCTGATAAATTCGTACAATTTCTTTTATTTCTGCCAAAGTCCGCGCAGGCGTCCCGTAGCTAATAGGTAATTTCGAGTAGGTTTGAAAGTACAGTAAATTCGCATCGCGCCATAAAACCGACTCGCGTTGCTGCGCCGCTAATCGCCCCCGCACATCCGCAAAAATTTCCGGATCGACCTTGCCTTGCAACGAATCCCAATCCCTTTGCATAGCCTCCACTTCCTTCAAACCTGTGTTGTACCGATAGCAGAATTCGTCCCAAAGGGTTTGGCCAGAGGATAATTTATCCTTCCAACCGATGTGATGAAACCACAATACGTAATCCAAATCTGTTTTAGCCGGATCGTTCCATTGCTTCGCTACCTCCGGGTGATACAAACTCAAGGCATTGCTGCCGGAGGCTTTTCGATCAAAACCTAGGCCAACCGAATCCGCGCGGTGGTAATAAATCGACGTCCAGTCGGGCCGTTGGCTGCGCTCCAACCACGGTTCTGGTCCCCAATGAATTCCTTGACCCATCACGTGGTGCAAGCCTAGCGGCGTTGTAAATTTCACATAGGTATCGCGGGATTTCATCAAGATATCCGCAGCCGTTTTCGCCGCTTTTTCATCGCGCGTCAAGGTCTGTTTCACCCACTCATCCGCAATTTGTGAAGAACTTAACGTATGATTCCACGCTAAACGCCCGAACGCATACCAGTTGGCCTGCGACATCAAATGCCCCGTCCAATTCCGATCCGAACCCGTATTCGCGACACCCGCCATCATGGTAATGTGCTCATTCCCTAAACTTCCGTCGATGACTTTCGCGACGGTAGATCCTTTCCCGTTTTGGTACGTATCCGAATCCAAGCATTCTTTGAACAGAATCGATTGGTAAAAAATATTCGTGCTGAAACCCGTGTATTCTTGGGTGATTTGAAATTCTAAGGCCAAAGGCGTCTTCGGCATCGCGCCAAATAACGGGTGAAACGGCTCCCGCGGTTGGAAGTCGATCGGACCATTTTTCACCTGAACAATTACGTTTTTAGCAAAGGTGCCGTCCAGCGGTTTGAAGTCATTATAGGCTTCTTTGAATCGATCGCCTTTTGGATTAGGTGCATACACAAAGGCGCGCCAGATGACAATTCCGTTGAAAGGTTTCACGGCCTCGGCGAGCATGTTTGCGCCGTCGGCATGAGTGCGCCCAAATTCCTGCGGACCGGGTTCGCCCTCGGAATTTGCTTTAACCAAGAATCCACCAAAATCAGGAATGTAGCTGTAAACCTCTTTGGCTTTTGAAGCCCACCAGGCACGAACCTCAGGGTCTAAGGGATCCGAGGTTTTCAGTCGGCCTAGGATTTTAGGGGATGCAAAATTCACCGACAAAAATAATTTAATCCCATACGGACGAAACACGTCGGCAAGGACTTTGACTTTCGCTAAATATTCGGGTGTCATGAAACGCGCGGAGGCATTGACATTGTTGACCGAAACCGCGTTGATCCCGATGGACGCATTTGCGCGGGCATAATCTGTGTAGCGCGGGTCGATCGTCTCCGGTAATTCGTACCATTTCCAAAGCGATTGACCGGCGTATCCACGCTCGATGGTTCCCATCACATTGTCCCAGTGGTTGAGCATGCGCAATTTTACTTTGGGCAAAGAGCTGATATCTGCCAACGGCTTTTCTTGTTGAATCATGCGCAACAATTCGAACACACCATAAAGAATACCGCGGTCGGAACTGGCTTTTATGCGGATGGACTTGCGGCCAACAATACTGGCACCTTCGACGGTAATTTTTGCTTTTTGGTCGACCTGAATCTCAAATCCTTCCGCTGCAATTTTCGAATCCAACAGAAATTGAATGGTTCCATTTTTCGCTACACTGGAAGGCGAAACTCCTGTCAAACCTTTCAATCCATGGGTCAATTCTTTCCGCGCCGTCTCTAATATGGGTGTGGAAGGAAACTCCGAAGACACGGATTGTACATAGGGCGCATAGCGAGAAGCAGATGCTACTTTGTCAAATTTTAACCATAAGCGGTAGCCGTCATCTGCATTTAATGCAAAACTACAAACGACCAAAAAGACCGCTAAAAAGGAGCGAATCGCTAACTCAAGTCCGCGGATTTCAGCCAAACCTCGTAATCGTCCGATGGCCGAATAGCCTGGATAGGTTTTCTTGTTCAGATCATCGAGCATTTGGTGACCATGGTCGGGGCGCATCGGAATGCCTTCGCCTCCTCTTCTTTTTTCCTCCTGCACTACGGCTTTCACCACTTCAAACATATCTACGTCGCCCGTTAAATGCGGCGCTTCGTGAAAAATCAAGGGATCATTTTGTTCCCGAAAGGTTGCACGCAAATGCAGGAAATGAATGCGATCAGCGAACCGACGAATCATGTGGGGCAAATCATTATCTGCCCGAACGCCTAAAGATCCGGTACAAAATGTAATGCCATTCGCACGTTCCGGAGATGCAGACATTAACGCCGCCAAATCTGATTCTGTACTTACGACACGGGGTAGACCTAATAAAGGAAAAGGAGGGTCATCCGGATGGATGCATAAATTGATGCCTAATTCTTGTGCCAAAGGTGCGATGGAACGCACGAAATAGTGCAGATTGTCGCGCAATTGATCCGCAGAAATAGCCTTGTATTCGTCTAAAAGACTTTGGAAATTCTCTAATTGAAACGCTTCTTCGGAACCTGGTAAGCCTAGCAGCGCGGTGTTTTTCAACTCTGCTTTTTCCTCGGAAGACATCGAAGCGAAACGCTGCGCCGCCGTTTCTTTTACAGCCGTAGTATAATCTTTCGAGGCTCCAGGGCGTTGTAAAATATGCAAATCAAAAACGGCAAAATCGGTCCATACAAAACGCAACGCACGGGCGCCGTCTGGCATCTCGAAGTTCAATTTAGTCCGCGACCAATCCAGCACGGGCATGAAATTATAACACACCGTTTTGATGCCGCAGGCGGCTAAATTTTGCAAAGAGGTTTTGTAGTTTTCGATCAAGCCATCGCGTGACGGCAATGCCTTTTTAATTCCCTCGTGGACCGGAAGCGATTCTACCACTGACCAATGCAAAGGAGACCAATCGGTATTGCCCGCTTCAATAATGGAAATGCGTTCTTGAATGGCTTCGATGGGCCAAACCTCTCCCACGGGAATTTGATGTAATGCGGTAACAACTCCGGTACACCCGGCTTGTCGTATATCCATCAACGAAACCGGGTCGTTCGGACCGAACCAGCGCATCGTATGTATCATGTAAAATTGTTTAGAGGCTTTCGCTTTGTAAAGCGCAAAATGCACAAAATTTACTAGAAATATGCATCATTTGCATAATCTCCCTTTAATGATAAAAGCCCGTTAAATTTGTAGAGACGCGATACTTCGCGTCTTGTTATAAATGAGTAAGACGCGAAGTATCGCGTCTCTACAAACTAAAGAACACCGGCCAGCTTAACCACCCACGCATACTGACATGGATTAGTGCCAGGAGTTAATGCTGGCGGAGCGATGCTCAGAGTGCCGTTTTTAAACGTACTTTTTACCGGAACAGAAGATCCCAATAGACTCACAGAAACGGGCTTCTTTAAACCCGAAACCTGCAACGCAGCTGTTGGAAATTCCGTCGTAATCAAATACAAGTCGTTGCCTTTTTGCGTGAAATATTGCTTTGTTGCAGGAGTAACTTTAGGAGCTTTATCCCACTTACGTGAGCCATAAATTCCTTCGCCGTTTACCTTTAACCATGATCCGATATCCGTCAGACGCTGCTGCATGATTACTGGAATACGCCCATCGGCCGTTGGCCCAATGTTCAACAATAAATTCCCACCACGGGCTACTTTATTGATCAACATGTGCACCAATTGCTCCGAGCTTGAATAATCTTCCAAATTCTCATTTCGGTTATAGCCAAATGAGCCTGCAATTCCGCGGCACTCTTCCCATGGTTTACCAAAATCCAACCCATTGGCATCGCCGTTGTGCACCAGGTCATATTCCGTGGTGTAGAATCCGCCATGTTTGGAACGGGTTTCTTTGCCCCAACGGTCATTGACAACTACCGAGTTTTTCACTGGGGAGTCGTTGTATAACCACGATAAAAATTCGGTACTGCGTAATTTGTCCGACGTATAATCCCACTCGCCATCTGTCCAAACTAAATCCGGATGGTAGGTATTCACCAAATCCTTCATCTGCGGGAACATGTGTTGGTCGATGTATTCGTTCAACGTCTCCTTTTTATACAAGGGATTATACCATTCCAATAATGAATAATAATAACCCATTTTGATATTTTTATTCTTTACAGACTTGGTTAAGTCGCCCAACAAATCACGATGCGGACCTACGTCCATGGCATTCCAATTCCACGATTGTTTCGATGGCCAAAGCGTAAATCCTTCATGATGCTTAGAAGTCAGCACGACATACTTCGCGCCGGCATTTTCAAATAGCTGCGCCCACTCATCCGGCTGAAACATTTCGGCTTTGAAGTAATTCACAAAATCAGGGTATTTGACATTTGGGCCAAAAGTCTTGTTGTGAAAATTCGTAAAAAACGATTGCGTTTTATTCGGCTCTTGCCAGCGGCGCCAGTACCATTCTGCATAGCGATCATACACACCTACTTTGTCACGACCCGTAGGCGAATACGCCGGAACGGAATACAAACCCCAGTGAATAAATATGCCAAATTTGGCATCTTCGAACCAGGCTGGGACAGGCCGACTGTCAATCGACTCCCAATTGTTTTGATAGGTTTTCTGAGCAAAAAGGCCGCTGGAGATTAGGCAGAGGCCTAGGAATAAAGACTTGATTTTCATGAGGTTTAGAATTATTGAAGGCTAATTTAATTAAAATTGCTAATTTCAGAAACCTAAACCAATTTAATCCTGATGCAAACTTGGACCTGCACCCAGCCGGGAAATTTTGAATTACAAGAGACCGAGATGCCGCCTCGCACTTCCGGCTACTCGCTATTGAACGTGCGGGCCATTGGAATTTGTGGAACCGACATACATGCCTTCGCTGGGAACCAGCCCTTCTTTCAATACCCTCGAATCTTGGGTCATGAATTAGCGCTTGAGGTGGTTGAGTCGGAGAGCTTCGTGGCAGGGGAATTGGTGACGATTATTCCTTATTTTAATTGCGAAACTTGCGATGCGTGCCAACAAGCCAAGCCGAATTGTTGTGAAAAAATCCAGGTTTTTGGCGTACACATTGATGGCGGCATGCGGGAGTATATATCGGTGGAGGACCGTTTTATATTACCTGGGAATGGCCTATCTGCTGAAGAACTTGCATTAGTGGAACCTCTTTCCATCGCAGCTCATGGGGTGAGAAGGGGAAAAATTCAGGCGGGCGAAAAGGTATTGGTCATGGGAGCTGGACCGATCGGATTGTTTACGATTTTGATGGCTAAAATTCAAGGAGCTGAAGTAGAGGTATCTGAGCCGAATGCGGCGCGTTTGGCATTCTGTGAGGCACACCTTGATGTAAATGCCGCAACGCAAACCAGTTATCAAACTGTCATAGATGCCACCGGAAATAAAATAGCGATTGAATCAGGGTTTGCTAAAATCGCTCATGGGGGGCAATACATACTCATTGGGCTTCAAAAAGAATCGATATCATTTGTCCACCCCGAGTTTCACAAACGTGAAGCCACGCTGATGAGCAGTCGGAATGCGACGATCGAGGACTTTCACTATGTGATGGATTTATTGCGAACAAAGAAAATTGATTTGAAACCTTTTATCAGTCATCGAATGGACTGGTTGGAAGTGGGGAATGAATTTCAAACCATCCATGAGCCGGCAAGAAAAATCATCAAGGCTATTATTCAAGCAAAAAATTAGGGCGAACCTTTCGATTCGCCCCGCATTCTTATTTCATATACACCTTATCTAAGAAAAGATAACGCGCGTCATTCATCGCTTTTTCCGCTCGGGAATTTGTATCGATAATCATGACAGGAGGTGTTGCATCTCCCGCTTTGGCAGCAGGCCATTCAGGTAATTTGTCTGAATTGGGGTTATAGGTTTTAACGAAATTTGTAAAGTAATTCAACATCGTATCCGACACTTTAAAGTCATCAGCCGTCCAAGCATATTCCTTCACTAAATGTAGGTTTCCCATCGCATATTCGATTTCACAGGCATGCGGCGCACCTACCGCTGGCGGAGGTGTTTGAACAGGGCCTTCTCGACGAACCGTACCACCGGCTAAGGCAGAAACGGTATTTTGATCTACCAAAGGAGGACGTAATTTGCTATACAAATAGCGATAAACCGGTTGGCTACTATTATTACGATGTAAGTCAAACCACTTCCACGTTGAATAAGAAATGAAACGATCTGCAGCTAAAGCCGTAGCCGACAATTCTACCTCTTTTTCAGAATGAGCTGGATATAAACTCATCACTTTGTCTACATCATTTGGATATTCTTTCTTCACACGTTCTAGGTAATTCTCAACGGTATAAGGTTTGCCTTGCATGAAAGCGCCCCCTGGAATTTCAGCGGAATTCCAGCCCAACAACAATGGAATTTGATGTTGTTCTTTTGCCGCAAAAATTTCAGGCAATTTCTTCGAAAGGAAGTTGCCGTCTAACACGACAGGAAAGCCAAAGCGCTTCGAATCTTGATACATATCATAGATGTCTTTGGTAGACATACCACGTAATTCCTTGATGGATTTCACGCCAGCTTTTTGTAAAAATTCTGCTCCCGATTTTTCCGCATCAGCTAAGCTAACAGGGGCCATCGTTGGTTCAATTCCTCCGCCACTTTCGCCTATCGCTGCATGAATTAAGCCCTTGGAAAGTGGGGATGCCATTTGGTAACTAACAGCGACCGAACCAGCAGATTCTCCCGCAATAGTAACGTGATTAGGATCGCCTCCAAACGCAGCAATGTTCTTCTGAACCCATTGCAAAGCCGCTAATTGATCATAATATCCGTAATTCCCTGACCCTTTATAAGCAGTTTCAGCGCTTAACTCCGAATGAGCCATGTTGCCAAAAACATTCAAACGGTAGTTACAGGTTACAACAACCACACCTTTTTTCGACATGCTTTCGCCATCATAACGCGGCTCGGAACCATCTCCGGCAACATTTCCGCCACCATAGAAATATACTAAAACAGGTAAATTTTGCGTATTCTTTTTTGCCGGTGTCCACACGTTTAGGTATAAACAATCTTCACTTAATCCTTCAGAACGTGACATCATATCTCCGAAAACGATTCCTTGCATGGGACGTGGACCAAACTTCTTGGTTTCCTTAACACCTTTCCATGGAGCTAAAGGCTGAGGTGCCTTCCAGCGCAATTCCCCTACGGGTGGTTTTGCAAATGGTATACCAAAGTACTTTTGAACACCGGTTTTGGTATCATAATTCCCTTCAATAACGCCATGCTGGATGGCCGTTTGAACAGGAAATAAATTAATGGATTGAGCTGAAGCCCATGAACACAATAGGCCAAAGCCCATGGTCAATAACATTTTTTTCATGTGTAATAGGTTTATATTGTCACAATTTGATACAATAATACAAGTTTAACAAAGGCTTTCCAATTTTCTATGTGCCTTTGGCCCGAAGCAATACCTATTTTGCTTTTTGCATTTCATTATATAAGGCCTTATGATTTTTTGATATTGCAAGAATTTAGCCAAAAAGCCCGTAGCTTTGCAAACGACTCTTGCCAACATGCGGATATTAATCTTACATAACTTATTGTGGTCCCAATACAAGTCGGTGATTTTTGAAAAAATTGCTCAAACCTGTGCATCCGGTGATGAAGTATTGGTTGTCCAAACGGCCATTACTGAAAAGGGTCGGGAAGATCTGGTTGATTTTGATGTAAGTACCTACGCGTACCAATTCCCCATTCAATTGCTTAATCGCATCCCATTGGAGCAGGTTTCTCCCTGGAAGACGATGATGGATTGGATCAAAATTATTCGAAAGTTTAGGCCTGATGTCATCAACTTAACTGGATACAGTGAACCAGGTACCCTTGCCGTTTTACTGTTAGCTAGATGCTATGGCATAAAAACAGTCATGACAGTTGAGTCAGTCCAGCATCTTTCTGCGCATGGAAATAGTTTAATCCACCTGCTTAAATCGAGTTATAAAAAATTGTTGCTAAATCTTTGTGACGGTTTTTTCTCCTATGGATTAAATACAAATACATTTCTCTTTCAATCTGGGGTTCCAAAGCGTAAAATTCAGAGCTTTCTAAATGCCTTTGATAAAGTTGCCTTTCTAAAAAACGTAACGCCTCAACAATCGAAACCCCATCCGAAACCGTACCTGCTTTTCGTAGGTCGATTATCCCCTGAAAAAAACCTAGCTGCTTTACTTGACTTGATGAAGCAATTGCCTTTTGATTTAGTAGTAGTTGGGAATGGGCCACAATACGAGGAGTTAACTCAACAAGCCAAATCCATCGAAAATGTACATTTATTGGGTACAGTGGCGTGGTCAAATTTAGCCAACTTATACCAACATGCTGAGGCTTTAATGCTGGTTTCTACGGCCGAAACTTGGGGCATGGTGGCGAATGAAGCTCAGGAGTTAGGGAAACCCGTGATCTGCACATCGGCTTGTGGCTGTGCCAATGACTTAGTTATCGATGGGAAAAATGGATTAGTCGTGAGCGACATTCAGAAACACGAAAACATCGCAAAAATTCAAGCTTTTCTAGCGAATCTTCCTAAAAATAGCGTAGCTATTCAAGCCTTTTCGCAAAAAAATTCCAACATATTTACTGTCGACAAGTTGGCCTCTGAAATGCATGAAGGCTTTCATAAGCTTGTAGCTTCGCGCTAATTTAGCACAAAAGGGTCTGACCATTTTTTGTCTTCATAGACATTTTTTCCCGACAATGTCCGTAAAAATTGGACAACCGCCGTAATTTCACTAGCAGTCATGCGCAACTTTTGTCCGATGTTATTAGGCCTCAATCGCGGATCTAAATTCGTATTTCGGGCTAGTACATTGATATCATTGTAATGCCCTAACATAGCATTTAAACCTCGAATAGCGCCTGTGTGCATTAAGGTAGAATTTAACTCTCCAGAGGGATTTGTTAAGTCGCGTAAAGATGGTGCGCGCGTCACATTCACATCGAAGCTTGAGCCTCCAATGACGCCAATAATTCCATTATTCCGGCTATTAGGGTCAATGTCAAATTCAGGTGCTTGATGACAGCCTTGGCATCCAAAGCCCCCTCCGATACGCTCGCTATTTGCATTAAACACCGGTGGAGTAAGGAAAAGAGCTTTACCTTGGTTTTCAATTGCAGTAAAATTTGGGAAAGGAGCTTGATCATTTGGGGTTTGTGCCCGTCCCACGTCATATTTAGCATCAAAGGATTGAATGCTTCGAATAAATTGAGCTAAAGCACTTTGCATACGTGTTTCAGTTACGCGATTATCACCATAAGCCCAAGTGAACAATTCGGGATAATAGGGGATTGCTTGTAATTTTGCTAGCAAAGTAGTCATATTTCCCCGGCCCGATTGGCCACTAAATCCCATTTCCAAATGATCTTGAATGGGTATGGTAGTTTGAGCTTCTAAACTATTAGCTCGTTCATCCCAGAAAAATTTCCTTTCATTCGCAAAACGCGCATTGATTAAGCGCATCGAATGGCGGACTGTTTTCCCATTGGATACCCCCAAGCTTTGTATTGCCGTATCTCCAAAAGCAAATGCTTGTCTATGGCAAGATGCGCATGAAATGTTATTGTCAAAACTTAAATTTTTATCATAGAAAAGTATCCGACCAAGGGTAGCTTGTTTGTCGATAATTCCGTTACCACCAACATTGTCTTTTATTAGATAAGCAGGTTTCGACTGATTCGCATAATTCGGTAGCGCATTGAAATCAATCGAAGAACCGAAGGTGGATTTGGCGACAATCAAAGGTTCTAAAACATCAGCTAGTTGGTCTGTAGTTTGTGTACAACCAACTACTGTCAAAACAAGAAAAATTAACCTTATCCGCACATGTTTTCGTTTAGATACGCAAGATAAATCAATTTCTTCCGGCTAAAATGAGTGGGTAGACCTACCAGACAATTGTGGTGTTCAAGGGCACAATTAGATGGATTAGGCAGGTGAAAAATGAATCAGGAATTACTTTTTCTTTGGTAAAGCAGTTTGAGCAGGTATAGCTACTGCGCTATCCAAACGCGCATTTTTCTGCATGTCTTTTTGAAGACTGTCAATAGCAGCTATGATGAATTTCACCTGCGCGTGAGGCAAATTGCTTTGATCCGCAATCAACTTGATATTATTCAAGTTGTTCCAGTGATAATTGACCGTTGGCTCCGGCATACGCATCGTAATGAACTTCTCTGCGGCAAACGAAAACAAGGCTACTGAAGCCCCTACTAACAAAATCTTTTTCATAGCTTGGGTTAAACTGGGATGAACATCCAAATGTAACAAATTCCAACAGAATTCGTAAGCGGAGGGAATACCATCGCCTGTTAAGTTTGCGAATAATATTGGTCAATGACGGGTAATGCTAAATCGCCCCTCAAGGTTAAAGTGGAGATTTCATTAATTCAAAATAGCTAGCGACAAAATAGCCATTTTCAATTTTTCCTTGAACCCGCGCCTTACGAATCGCCATACAAAACCCATCCGCAGCATGTGCATCTCCGTGATCGTCTAAATTTGTACCTTTTACCTCATACGCTTGCCCATCTTTCTTAACTGCTAAATAACATCCTTTTTTAGCCATCTGAAAATTACATGAACCGCAAGATGTCTCCAGGGTGTCAATTGCCCAGCTTGGATTTATTTTCCCGAAAGGCTTTTGTGCGAAGCCAGAAAATGAGAGTAGGATAAATCCAATTAAATAGTTTTTCATATGAAGTATTTTTGTGCAAAATAAGCGTTTATCTTTGAGTTTATAAATGATTTCACGCATGAATTGGATTAAAGAATTTAAAGCTTTTGCCATCAAAGGAAATGTCATCGAATTATCGGTCGCGGTGGTCATTGGAGCAGCCTTTTCTAGCATCATCAATTCCCTTGTTTCCGACATCATCACACCTTTAATACTAACCCCTGCTATTGAAGCCGCCGGTGTTGCCGACATTGATAAACTTTCATGGGGTGCCGTTAAATATGGAAAATCATTGGCAGCCATAATTCAATTTATCCTCATTTCATTCGTACTTTTTGCGATTATTAAAACCATAAATAAGGTTAACCTTGTTGATGTACCCAAAGAAGAAAAAAAGAAAGACCCGCAAATCGAATTACTTAAAGAGATCCGGGATTTACTTAAAAAATCCTAAATAGACAGGCAAGATCAACTTGCCACAGAAGTCAAGAATTTTTTGATTCAACCAGTTTTAAATTAATTCGATTTCCTGGCAATTTTTCGTTCTCCCAAAATCCATAATGGCGAATTCCCATCCACATTTTTATCGGGTGTTTTCTCAGCAAAACTTCGGATGTGTTCCACAGCTTTTGTCATGTCATCTGTGAATAAGATGTGTTGGAAATCCGTAGCCCCAACTGTCGCTTCCTGAATAAGTGACTCAAAATAACGCATCAATTGTTCGTGATATTCAAGCCCCATCACAACGACTGGAAAGTTTTTCATTTTGCCCGTTTGAATAAGGGTAATTACCTCAAAAAATTCGTCCAAGGTGCCTAAACCGCCTGGCATAATGACAAAACCCGAAGAGTATTTTCGCAACAGTTCTTTGCGAACAAAAAAGTAACGAATATTCACCATGCGATCCAAAAAAGGATTGGGCTTTTGTTCGAAAGGTAATTCGATATTACAACCTAAAGATAATGCTCCTGCATTTTTTGCTCCTTTGTTTGCCGCTTCCATAATTCCTGGGCCTCCTCCTGTCATAATGGCAAAACCCTGCTTTCCCAGTAGCGTGGCAAGTTCTTCTGTTACTTGGTAATATACATCTTCCTTAGAAAATCGCGCCGAACCAAAAATCGTAATACAGGGGCCAACAAAATGGAGGTTCCGAAATCCTTTGATAAATTGGAATAAGACATCTAAGGAAAATAAAAACTCTTTCCACCTCGATCGCGGCCCTGCCAAAAAAGCATTTTCAGAATTGCTGTTCATAGATTAATCTTTAGTTCAAATCTAATGCTAAATTGTTAGTTTTGTTTTCCTTTTAGATAATTCAATATGAAAACCTACGAATTTCATGCAGCAGATTCCCGTGGCGCCGCAAACCACGGATGGCTACAAAGCTATCACACGTTTAGTTTTGCTAATTATTATAATCCTGCACGCGTCCATTTTGGAACATTGCGCGTGTTGAATGACGATACGGTTTCGGGAGGTATGGGATTTGGTCAACATCCGCATGACAATATGGAGATTATCAGCATCCCACTATCCGGTGATTTAGAGCATAAAGATAGCATGGGAAATACGACCGTTATTCGCCATGGGGACATTCAGGTAATGAGTGCCGGAACGGGCATTTACCACAGCGAATACAATCACAGTAAGGAAGAGACTGTTAAATTTCTACAGATTTGGGTATTCCCAAATAAGAAAAATGTTACGCCGAGATATGATCAAGTTACCTTGAATGTCGCCGATCGCCAAAATCAATTACAACAGATTTTATCCCCGAGTCCAGAAGATGCGGGCGTTTGGATTCATCAAGATGCTTGGTTTCATTTAGGCAAATTTGATCAGGATTTACAGGCCAACTATTCCATAAAAAAACCAGGAAATGGCGTATATGTTTTTGTGCTCTCGGGTAGCTTTGACCTAGATGGTCAAACCTTGGCGACGCGCGATGGCCTCGGTATCCGAGATGCTGCTGCTATCGAAATTAAAGCCTTGACATCTGATGCCGAGATTTTACTCATGGAAGTTCCAATGCAAATCTAACGCAATGAAAACCATTGCCGTCATCGGCGGACACACCGAAATCGTAGCGCTATTGGTCCGCTTAATTAATCAATACGATGCCACCGAAGCCCTTGCATTTTATAATGCCGAGGAACTTTTGGAAGCTTCATTCGATTTAGTTCTACTCAGTAGCGGGGTTTCTGAAGCCGATGAGGCAATCATCCGCGCTCATGTAAACCAACCAATCATCCAAAATTATGGCGGAGGAAGTGGATTGTTGCGTGCGGAGTTGTTACCCTTTTTATCCTAGTTTTTTTGAATACACCATTTGACTCCTTGTTCAATGAGCTTTAGGTAGTCAGGATTTTGCCAAACGGCTGCTGAGTGGCCCATCGATGTATAAAAGGTTTTGCCTTTCCCTACGGTTCGGTACCAAGCCACAGGATGAATAGCTCCCATTCCAAAATTCTTATCCGATATCCATAGCATATTCCCGTTAGGGATAACCATGTCCCCATTGATGGAATAAAGAATCTGCATTTCTTTCGGCTGATTAAAAAAAATGTACCATTCATCCATACTACTCCATTGCTTTGCTAAACTTTTTGAAAACAAGGTGTCGACATTTTCAGACATCCGTACATCGGCTTGTTGGAACTGCGGATTCAAAGGATGATGTGAAAACTTAGCTCCAAGTAGGTTTTTCTCATACCAATCCCAACGGTGTGAATCATCTCCCGCACCATGAATTCCCATTAGCGAGCCACCCTCTTCCACATATTTTTCCAGAGCTATTTGTTGCTCATCGTTCAAAACCCGTCCTGTTGAATTATCAAAAATGACCAAACTAAATTGCTTTAATTGTTTCGCATTAAATACACCCCCATCAGCAGTCTCATAGACAAAATACTGGTGTTTTTTACCCAAGTCTTTGAGCAAAGGAATTGAAGCATCGATGGACTCAGCATGACGGAATCCAGTTGTTTTCGTGAATACCAAAATAGCGGGTTTACCTGCCGGAAATTGAATAGCAGGGATTTCTGTTTCGTAACTTACGGGGAAACCGTACTTCACTTTATACAGAAATGTTCCCATAGCTACAGACAACATGAGGATAATTGCAAGTATTGTCCAGCCAATAATTTTAAAGAATTTTTTCATTTGTTAATCGTTTATCGGTTTTCTAGTCGTTCATGTCATTCCCTTCCTTTACCTTTGGCAATTCTCCAAGGTTTGGCAAAGGTTAATAGTCGACAGCATAATCCTTTGGAAATACTTGGCCAGTCCAAGCTTTTTTCTGCGTCCATTCAGCATCGGCATCAGCCCAAAATGGGTGTGCAGCAGGTAAACCCAAAGGTAAAAAAGCCGCAGAAGTCATGTACATACTTCCTGTATTCGAGTATGTATCTGCGATATTCGCTTGATTTGCGCCAACCAATCCCAAGGTCAACCAACCATCTCGGTCAAATGTAGACGCAACAAAAACCCGTTTAAATACAGCCGTCAATGCTGAGCGAACCTGCGCTAAACTAATTTCCTCGGGCAATGAATTTTCTAAAGCTAATTTTGCTAAAGGTTGAAATAACCCTACTCGATAGGTTGAGGATCTTCCCACCACTAAAAATGTGCCCTCGGGGGAGATGTATCGCTCCTGAAAACTTGCGTACCGCTGCATCCTTTTGTAAGCTAAATCAAAATCGGCCTTAGATAAGCGCCCTTTAGCAAGATTAACCCGCATGACATCGATTAGCATGGGATGTATCACAAAACCATTATAATGGTCAAAATGAAATTTATCCCCATCCTTGTACCATCCATCGCCCACATACCAAGACTGTATTTTGGCAATTGCCTGATCAATGCGTGCAGCATCAAAGGGTTTTCCGATGAACAACAAAAAGCTCTCAATAGTCGCTGCAAACAATACCCAATTATTATTGGGTGGAACAATCTGCCTTATTGTAGTAAACTCACGGATGTAATTCATTTTAGTCTCAGCCGATAAAGGTTCCCAGAGGGCTTGCGGAGCTATTAAAAAAGCTTGGGCGATAAAGGCCGCATCCACTAAGGGCTGTTTAGAAGTAGGAGAACCCCAATATAAATAATCGGGGCTGAGAGGGTCCGCTGCACGGGCAAGGGATGCCAAGGTTTGCGCTTTCATGCGCTTCCGAATATTGGTCTCCTCCCGAGCGGCGGCAGAACTATCATCATCGGGTAGCGAAAGAAAAGGACCAATTCCAATTAACAAACGTCCAAAGGCTTCCATGTAAGCAACCTCTGACCTCCGCTTATCCCAAGTCGGACTGTAAGCAATAATCATATTTTTTCTCAACTCCCCTTTCGACATATTTCTCAAAATAGGGGCTGCGATTTTATCCAAAAGGTTTACCCAATAGCTACGGTCATTCTGCACTACCGCTTTATTTTCAGCTTTGGCAGAAATAAAAGAGAGGGAACTGAACAAAGATGACCATTGTATAAATTTTCTTCGTTGCATAGATTTTATGGAATAATTGTAGCCCTAAATTAACCGGAATAAATTAAAAAAAGCATGTAGTTTTGATAATTCAAAACCTGATATGCTTCTACTCGCGATTTCTTGGGCCTTGTATTTTTTTATCCATAGCGCCTTAGCTAGCCTTTGGTTGAAAGAAAAAGTACGCTCTTATTTACCGAGCATCTTTAGTTACTATCGAATCATTTACAATATGATTGCGATCTTGGGTTTATTGCCTTTGCTTGCTTGGAGCATTTCGAAGCCCATCAATATGGAAATACCTTTCCATCAAATTTTGGGCGGACTAATTAGCCTAATCGGCCTATATTTCATGCGTAAGGCCTTTCAGTCCTTTGATATGGCAGAATTTCTAGGATTGAAGTCGGATGGCGATGCCCTATTAGTTACCAAAGGAATGTACGGGTACGTGCGGCATCCGCTTTATTTTGCCAGCATACTGCTAATTGGAGGATTGTTTTTGCTATTCCCTAGCCATACGATGTTAATGGTTATGTTGGTCAGTTATGTCTACATCATTATTGGGAGTAAATTGGAGGAACGAAAGCTTCGAAAGCAATTTGGACAGCCCTATAAAGACTATGCCAAACAAGTAAAAGCATTGATTCCATATGTCTATTAGCGAAGTGAACAATGTGCCTGAAATGTTCACATCGAAAAAAGATATCCAATACGATTGTTGGCTTTTCTTCTATCCTTGATAAAGCGAAAAAGAAGGTAATGTGCGTCGAAAAATCGTATGCGAAAAAGTGCTTGGAAAGCAGTTAGATAAAAAACCTACTACGAAATCATTTTTAAAATGCAACGAAAAGACCTACATTTATCGTCCTAAACAAGAAGCTATGAATACTAATTTCAACGAGTTTAAGCGTATCATAACAAGCCCCGTTTTATTCAAGTTTTTTATATTTAAAAACCTCTCAGCGGCTTTTTGGTCGGGATTAAATATCCACCATTTCGACGAAGAGACCTGCGTGGTACGTGTAAAATTATCGTGGTTTAATCAAAACCCCTTTCGTTCTATGTATTTCGCTGTGGAAGCGATGGCCGCTGAAATGAGCAGTGGAATGCTAGCATACGCACAAGTACATAAACGGAAACCGGCAGTCAGCATGTTGGTCGAAAAAGTTGAGGCTACGTTTGTCAAAAAAGCTACTGGAACCCTATTTTTTACCTGTGAAGATGGCAAAGCCATGGAAGCCATTGTTGACGAAACAGTCAAAACGGGCGAAGGAGTTAAATTGACATCCAAGGCCATAGGTAGGAATATAGATGGCGTGATTGTTGCTGAATTTACCTTTACTTGGAGTTTTAAGGCAAAATCTACATGAATCATCCCATTATGACTAGCTTGTGGATTGATAAACAAGCCAAAGAAGCATTTACATTCTACCAGTCGGTATTTACCGATGTTCAACTTATTTCAGAAAATCCATTTACCGTCAATTACACATTAGCGGGGAAACGATTCATGCACCTAAACGGAGGACCAGATTATAAAATCAATCCATCAATTTCTTTTTACTATAATGTAGAAAATGAGGCCGAAATTGATCGCATATGGGCGAGCTTAACAGAAGGAGGTAAGGTCATGATGCCATTAAATACCTATCCGTGGAGTAGCAAATACGGCTGGGTGGCAGATCGATTTGGCGTGAATTGGCAATTAATGTTGGACCATGTCAGTGCTGACAAGGTATATCCGAACATGATGTTTACGGGGGGTAATAATGGCAAGGCGGCTGAGGCCATTGCATTTTATACATCGATTTTCCCCAATTCAAAATCAATCATTCAAAGTCCTTATGGGGAAGGTGGCGCAGATGTTGCTAGCTATTTAAATTATGCCCAATTTACTTTAAACAATCAGGTATTTGGTGCGATGGACAGTTCACACATGCACGAATTCACCTTCAATGAAGGGGTATCTCATGTAATTGTCGTAGATACGCAGGAGGAAATAGATACCTATTGGGATCAATTAACGACTGGCGGTTCGCCCGGAAAATGCGGTTGGCTGAAAGATAAATACGGCGTATCTTGGCAAATTGTACCTAGCTGTTTGGGGAAATTCATGTCGAATCCGGAGACGGCTCCGAAAGCAACCTATGCCTTTTTACAAATGTCAAAATTCATCATCACCGATTTGGAAAAGGCATGTGAAAATTAACTAATTTTGTTGCCAAAATAACCCCAAGGTAATGCAAAAACCCTATGATTTTCTGATTGTTGGCGCCGGTTTTTTCGGCAGTATTTGTGCAAGAGAATTGACCAATCAGGGCTATTCCTGTTTAGTGATAGAAAAACGTAATCACATTGCTGGAAATTGTTACACAGAAAAGCGTGACGATATTCATTTGCATGTTTATGGGGCACATATTTTTCATACGTCAAATGAGAAGGTTTGGCATTGGATAAATCAATATGCGAAGTTCAATCATTACACGAACCGACCAATAGCCAATTACAAAGGAGAGCTATTCGCCTTACCGTTTAATATGTGGACTTTTAATCAGTTGTGGAATGTAAACACCCCTGAAGAAGCGCAAAAAATTATAGCGGAGCAAGGAAAGGACATTGTGGGTGAACCTCAAAATTTGGAGGAGCAGGCGATTAAATTGGTGGGTAAAGATATTTACGAAAAGCTAATTAAAGGCTACACGGCAAAACAATGGATAAAGGATCCGAAGGAATTACCAAAAGAAATCATCAAGCGATTGCCCGTACGTTTTACTTTTGATACAAACTATTTTAATGATCGCTACCAAGGCATTCCTGAAGGTGGCTATACGCAAATATTTGAAAAGTTATTGGAGGGGATTGAAGTTCGTTTGAATGTGGATTATTTAGCAGACAAAGCGAGGTATAATGCGATGGCCAATAAAGTGATTTATACCGGCCCTATTGATTCGTATTTTGATTATCAACATGGCGAATTGGAATACAAGACAACGCGTTTTGACCACGTAAAACATGATTATCCAAACCACCAAGGCGTAGCGGTGATGAACTATACGGAGGCTGAAATTCCGTATACGCGTATCATTGAACATAAGCATTTTGAGTTCAATGAAACGCCAAGCACGTGGATCAGCTATGAATATCCGGAGCCTTATAAAGCTGAAGTGACGGAGCCTTATTACCCTGTGAATGACCAGGTGAATAATGAATTATTCCAGAAATATCGCGAATTAGCCGACCAGGAACCCGATGTATTTTTTGGAGGACGCTTAGGGGAATATAAGTATTACGATATGCATCAAATCATCGATCGAGCCTTGACGATGGTGGAGACGTTTATCCCCGCTTAACCTTTGCCAATCCTCCAAGGTTTGGCAAAGGTAGTGGGAAAAAAGTTCAAGAAATTGATAATTATCCCATCAAGGCTTTCATCTTTTTCGCGATGAAATTCGTTGCATATTCTGGGGCTAAGCGGGACAAGAAATCCATGAATTTGGAATCAGAACCTACCAAAATTCGGTATTGATCCGCTTCCATACCCTTTAAAATATTGCGCGCAGCTTCGTTGGCGGGCATAGCAGTCATGCCAGAAGAATCGGCAGTCACCGGTATCTCAATACCTGAATTTGTAGTAATATTCGTCGCGATTGCACCCGGAAAAACCACTGAAACACGTACCGAAGTTTCCTTCAGTTCCGCATACAAACCTTCCGTAAATAATTTCATGGCAGCTTTAGCAGCGCCATAAATACTTTGGCCAGGAACGGGAAGAAAGCCGCCCATGCTGGATATGTTAACAATATGCGCTACAGGACGCTCCAATAAATAGGGAAGAAATGCTTTGGTCACAAAAACGCAACCAAAAAAGTTCACGTTCATCACGTGCTCGATTTGTTCAAATGTCAAGTCATTCACCTTCACGAACGGCTGAATGATACCCGCATTGTTGATAATGCCATCAATCTGCCCAAAGTGCTTGATTACCTCTTCAGGCAAGGCAAGCACTTTGGTTCGATCGGTAATGTCTACTTCTAAAGCTAGAAATGTGTTGGAAGTTCCCGAGCAAACTTGTTGGGTCTCCAACAAAGCAGGCAAATACCTATCCAATGCGGCAACTTTACCCCCTTTGGCCATGATTTGGTGCGTCATTTCGCGTCCCATTCCACTGCCAGCTCCAGTCACTAAAAATACTTTTCCAGCTATTTTCATGGCTATATAAATTTAAAATTTTAAACAGCCTATGACTATTTATTCTTTTACGCGAGCGGCTTTTGCTTCAAACATCCCCATTAAGGATCCTTTCAAATTATCTGTATCCACCTTGGTCAACTCTGTATTCACATCATATCCTTGAATGGAAAAATACATAACAACTTTGTCGCTGCTATCCTCAATCTTAGTAATGTCAATCAATGGAAGTGTATCGTCACCAACAATCTTTAATTGGCCTGTTAATACACCATCTTTACGAATCAAATTCGTCGCAAATGTCACATCTCCATTCGGAGTTCCCATCACCATGATTTTCCACTTTCCAGCGAAAAAATCAGTCGGGTCTGGCTTAGAAGCAAATGTTGAAGTAGAAAACAAAGTCGTCAAAACAAATACAAGCGCAATAAACTTTTTCATGATCAATTGATTTTTAGGGTTTAAAAGAAAACAAATATAGAAACTATATTAATATTGTCTAATCTTGATACATTAACTATATTCAAAACATGAAAATTATCGCATGTATCCTTTTGAGTTTGTCGGCTTTAGGCCAACAAGTCATCAAACTCTATCCGGGCAAAGCTCCGGGATCCGAAAATTGGAACTGGGAAGTGAAAGAATTCACCCCCATGCCCAATAACCGAATGTTATTCGATGTATCAGAACCTACATTAACCATTCACCCAGCTGCACCAGGCAAAGGAAATGGAACATCCATCATCATCGCGCCCGGAGGAGCCTTCCACATTTTATCGATCGATTCTGAAGGTCATGATGTGGCCAAATGGTTAAGCGCTCGCGGGATCACCGCTTTCGTTTTGACCTATCGCGTGGTGAAAACCAACGGACCAAATCCATTTGCAGAGTTAATGCCACTTATGAAGGATTTCAAAAAGCTTGATGAAATCAATGCGCCCGTTGTGGAAATGGCTACGCAAGATGGAATCGAGGCCATTAAATATGTGAAAGCAAATGCGAAGCAATTAGGTATTGACCCGAACAAAATGGGCTTCATGGGATTCTCGGCTGGCGGTACCCTGACGATGAATGTATTATTAAGTGCCCCTCAAGAATTAAAACCGAATTTCATCGCTCCCATCTACCATTACGCAGGTGCAGTGACCGGAAAAGAGATGCCAAATGCTAAGACGCCTGCCTTCATCGCTGTTGCTGCCGATGACGATTTAGGTTTCGCACCTCACAGCATTCGTTTATTCGAACGTTGGACTGCCGCTAAACACCCAAGCGAAATACATGTCTATGAAAATGGAGGCCATGGATTTGGGATGCGGAAAAACAATAAGGCGAGTGATAACTGGACTATGGATTTTGAGAATTGGTTGAGAGTAAACAAGTATTTATAAAAATCAGACTTTAGTTTGAGCCCACTTACCTTTGCCAAACCTTGGAGGATTGGCAAAGGTAGTGCGGGGAGAGCAAAATTTCGAACAGGAAACTGATAAAATTGAACACATGCAAAACATTATTTTAGTCCTTTTCATTTCAGTGTCGCTAACGGTATTCGGCCAAGTCAAGCTTCCTTCACTTGTTAGCGATGGCATGGTACTTCAACATAGACAAGCCACCATAATTTGGGGCTGGGCCAAGCCCGATGAAAAAGTTCGCATCGATACTCGAAATAAATCCATCAAAACGCAAGCTGATAAATCGGGCAAGTGGCAGGCAGAACTGCCAGCATTTGCTGCAGGGGGGCCTTTTGATATTCGTATAAATGACATCGTTATTCACAACGTACTTTGGGGGGAAGTTTGGCTCTGCTCGGGACAGTCCAACATGGTTTTACCCATGGAACGCATAAAAGAAACCTATCCATCTGAAATTGCCCAGGCGCAAAATCCCCTGATTCGTAATTTCTTCATCCCAACAATCATTAGCAAAGACATCGAAAAAGACGATATCCCCAATGCCAAATGGCTCGAAATCAATCCTGAAAATATCTTGAAAATGGGAGCGGTGACTTATTTCTTTGCCCAAAAACGCTTTGAACAAACACACGTTCCTATCGGCATTATTAATGCCAGTGTGGGCGGATCACCCATCGAATCTTGGATTAGCGAATCCGGCCTAAAGCCCTTACCGATTCCCACACAAAAACCCTTCGTATCGAGCCCAGCGCCCATCGAAAAGGATCGCGGAATGCGTGAAGGGAAAAAATGGTTTGATACAAGTTATGTAGCCAAGGGATGGAAAAACTATTTTATCCCAGGATTTTGGGAAGATCAAGGCCTCAAAGACCTGAATGGAATCGTTTGGTTTCGTAAAGAAATCGATATCCCACCGGGACAGGAGAATGAAGTAGGAAAACTTTTTATGGGACGTATTGTGGATGCTGACGAAATGTATGTAAACGGTACACGCGTGGGCAACATTACCTATCAATATCCCCCACGACGCTATCAAATCAAACCAGGTATCCTACATGCGGGTAAAAATCTATTGGTCATCCGTGTCAGCAATTCGGCAGGAAAGGGAGGCTTTGTACCGGACAAACGTTATGAACTTGTACTAGGCGAAAAGACGATTTCGCTCGTAGGAAATTGGCAATATAAAGTAGGCGATGTTTGGACCCCAAATCCCCAAGTTTCAACAGCCCAAATGTACCAACCCAAAACCCTTTACCAAGGAATGATTAGCCCTATTTTGCCCTATACGCTTAATGGGATTTTGTGGTATCAAGGAGAATCCAATGGAGGCGATCCCACGAATTATGGGAAGAAATTAGCGGTATTAGCAGGTGATTGGCGAACGAAATTGAACCAAGCCAACTTGCCCTTTATCTATGCACAATTACCCGGTTTTGGTGACCGTCAATTACTTCCCGTGGAAAGTAATTGGGCCATCCTTCGCGAGGAGATGCGCCAAGCAGAAAGCCAAATTCCCAATAGCGCCATGGTCGTAACCATCGATCAAGGGGAATGGAACGACATTCATCCGCTGAACAAAAAGCCAATTGGAGAACGAATGGCTTTGGCGGCAAATCAACTCATCGAAAAAGTCGCATCCGCCAGTTCAGGCCCTCAAATAGAAAGTGCCAGCAAAACTGGGAATCAAATCATCCTACGTTTCAAAGCCCAAGGGGGAAATCCGACAATCGATACCCGAAATGAAGACGAATTGCAATATTTTGCCATAGCTGGCAAAGATCGAAAATTCGTTTGGGCCAAAGCGCGCATTGAAAATAATATGGTCATCATTACTTCAGATGAGGTAAATGAACCTGTCTATGTTCGCTATGCCTGGTCTGATTTTCCAGAAGGAAACCTCGTGAATGAACAAGGATTTCCAGCATCACCGTTTGAGATTTCGATTAATTAATGGATTGTGCTCGTCTAAATGCCGAAGGTGACATCTTCTCAAAACGGTGAAAAACCCGATTAAAATAGGACAAACTCTCAAAGCCACATTCGAAACTGCATTCGGTTACATTTTTATCTTGTAAGAGTAATTGTTTGGCATAGTTTATCCGAAAGCGATTCACAAAATCCGTATATGTAAGATGCGTCGTTTTCTTAATGTAGCGACAAAAAGCCGGTACCGTCAAACTCACCTCCGAGGCCATCGCTTCCGTGTCAATTTTTTCCTGAAAATGCGTCTCTACGTACTGATAAATTCGAGCCATCCGCTCCTGCTGCTTTAAAACTTGTTGGCCCGCAATCGCTCGAACCCCCAGCGTCATTGCCGAATCACTTTCTGCCAATAATTGAAAAATATGCAACAACTCGATAAATTGATCAAAGCGATTCAAGGTTGGAATCATCTTCATTCGCGCCCCCACCTGACGTTTTGTTTCGCCCTCAAAGGCTAATCCCGATTTTGCACGTTCCATCAAGGCCTGAACCTTTTGCATCTCAGGTACCTGAGCCATTTTGACTTGAAAATAATCGGGCGGAAACTGAATGACCACCGTTTCCACGCGCGTTTTCGCCCCGTAATCAAAATTCAAATGGGGAATGTTCGACCCAATTAATGCCAAATCTGAACCATAATAGGTAGAAACATGATCCCCAATGTGCCGAATCCCCCGCTCTGCCTCAACATAGACCAACTCGATTTCTGGATGAAAATGCCAATAGAAAACCTCGTTCAATTGCGGTGTGAGCAATAAACGAAATGAGCTATCCGCATCCGGATTAATTTGTTCTAATTTCAATTTCATTAACCCAAATATGCACAATTATTCAACATTATGTAAAAAATTATCAATAGAGTACAAAAATTCGTCAATAAGGCGTTAATGGTCTATTCAGAAAATGCAGAGATTTGTCAATATAAACCATACCAACTATGCAAAACGAGACCATGATTCCCAACAATGGCCATTATGACATTCCGGGAAACCCCTCTACCGCTAAGAGTAGCAACTTGCAATTAAATGACCGATCAAATGGTACCCCCCTCCGTGTATTGAGCGAAGAGGACTGGGCGTTTTGGAAACACAATGGTTACGTCATTATCAAGCAAGCGGTTCCTCGCGAACAAGCACAGGAAACGGCCAAATTCCTTTGGGAATTCGAAGAAAAAGATGCCCATAATCCGAACACCTGGTATACCGCTCCTCGTGCGGAAATGAAAATGAAAGAACTAGGAGGAACTGGAATGGTCGAATGCTACAACAATCAGCACCTTTGGAATAACCGACAAATGCAACGCGTTTATGATGCCTTCGTAGATATTTGGGGAACCGAAAAATTATGGGTCACGATCGATCGCGCGAATTTAAATTTCCCGATTCGCCCCGGCCACGAATACAAGGCTTTTATTCACTGGGATTATGACCCGGAAACCAAACCTGTTCAGGTGCAAGGGGTACTCGCACTGGAAGACCAACTCGATGAAAATATGGGAGGCTTTCAATGTATTCCTGAGCTATTCAGAACCTATGATACTTGGAAGCTAACACAACCGGAAGATCGTGATCGTTTTAAACCCGATACGTCTAGCTTTACCCCGACCAAAGTCAAATTAGAAGCAGGCGATTTATTAATCTTCAACAGTTTACAACCCCACGGTATCCGAGCGAATAACAGCGATAAAGTTCGTTGCGCGCAATACATCTCCATGATGCCTGCCGAAGAGGACAATGATTCTCTACGCGAATGGCGTGTGAATTCCTGGAAGAACCGCATCGCCCCCGAGGGTTATGCATTCCCAGGTGACCCGCGTAATTGGGAACAAACCAAATACGAAACGGCAAAACTAAATTCCTTAGGTGAAAAAATTCTCGGCTTAAGAAAATGGGAATAAATGTTAGAAATCGTAACCGTATTATTTAAAAAAAGCCCGGCATTATAACCGGGCTTTTTAAATTAACCTAACGCTTTTCGAGCTTGTCCATCCGGGTTATTAACCAATGCACTTTGATCGTCCAAAATCATCGTCTCGCCATTTGCTTTGGTATACGGCTTCCAATTTGGCAAGCCTCCGCCGTTTGGATTTCCCGTTTTGACAAAGTTCAAAAAGGACTTCGCCATTTTAGTAGACAATGCGCGAGGGCGTTTGCCTCCGCCGGTATGTGTCAACATCAAATCCGTATTATAAAACCAAAAACAGATATCATCGCAATGGAACGCACGCATCCGACCATCGAAAAGTGGTGGCTGCCAGCCGAACCATGAAACATAAACGGGCGCTTTGCCTTGAGCGAATTTGGCATCTGCCGCGGCAATGGCACCCTTTCGGTTTGAGTTAATCATCGCCCAAAGTTCAATCGGCTTAGCATTCGGAAAGTTTTGATGGAATGCCTCCACAATCGCCGCAGATTGATCTCCAAAACGCGACTTGATTTTATCCACAACCCCAGCCAAACTAATGGATTCTAAACTCGCGTCCGTACGCGATGGACTGAACTCATGAAACGTTGTATTGATGATCAACGGTATATCAGCCGAAAAATGATTCGGGTCGCTAAAGAACGGTTGGTCATTCATCGTCACGCCATCCGCCACCGGCGAAAATCCTCCGCGTGCTATGCCCATTTTCTTAGCCTCCTCATTCATTTTCTCCACCGCACGCGAGGTAATATCAATGTATTCACGCCAAGGAATTTGTTGGAGTTTTTCGATTTCACCCGGTTTCAAACCAGCCTCCTCCATCACTTTCACACCAAGTTTCTCCGCATATTCTTTATTGACACCTCCTAGCGAAGTTCCAGACAAAGCAACTGCCTTATGAAACAAACCTTTGGCAGCTGACATATTCATCAATGTAGTCACTTTCGCGCCACCACCTGACTGACCAATAATGGTCACGTTTCCAGCATCACCACCAAAATGTGCAATGTTATTCTTCACCCATTCCAGCGCGGCAACCATATCTAAATTACCCACGTTCCCGGAATGTGGATGTCCGCCTACAGCTTTGAGATGTGAATATCCAAAAGGCCCTAATCGGTGATTGATCGAGACAAAAACAACATTCCCTAAGCGAGAAATATTCTCCCCGTGATAGCCATCTTGCTCGATCGCATTTCCATTCGTGAATCCACCGCCATGCAACCATACAATTACCGGTCGCTTACTCGAATCTATCGCTGGCGTCCAAACATTCAGACGCAAACAGTCTTCTGAAACGTCATCGTAATTCCAATGATCCACAAACGAAGCATACGCATTTGCATAGCGCTTCTCCATAATTTGTGGAGCCGTATTTCCCCACCAAACACACGGTTTTACCTCAGACCAAGCCGCAGGTTTTTGCGGAGGCATAAAGCGATTTTTACCACTCGTATCCGCACCATACGGTATCCCCAAAAACTGATTAATTCCACGTAAAATAAATCCACGCACCTGGCCATATTCAGTTTGTGCAACCGCAATTTGATCCCCCACAAATAGGACTTGATCATCTGCATTGGCCACAACGGAGCTTGATACTCCCTTCCCCACACTCAGTGATGCGGCACCCAATCCCAAGGACTGAATAAAATTTCTGCGATTTGATTTCATAATTAATATAGGTTGTTTATTTAATTCCATAAATTTTTACTTGGCGCATGGACCACGGAATTTCATCTGCCTCTTTCGTCAGACCCTCCGCTAATTTCAACCGCACATATTTTGTTTTCACTTGGTCAAAACTCACCATATTATCCCCTTCTTTTCCTTTCCAATTCGCCACATGGGTATTCCAAGTAAGTCCATCCAACGAAGTTTCCAGATGCATCACCCGAGGATAGGTTGCAATCATTGTTGGCGCTACACCGGGCGTCGGCTTAGGTGGACGTTTAAAGGTCGTATTGGACGTGAAATGAAATTCAGACAAGTTGATAGACTGCGGAAATTCAATCTGATACCACATGTCTTTGGCTTGCGTAATTCCGGTCGACCAACCCTCATAATTTGTCGCACTGCGTGGTGAGGCATTGCCCCCCACACGCGTAGAAACGGTATTACTTGCCGTAAATTTCCAAGCCGCATCGGCAGGGAATTCCTGCGGAACAACTTTCATCAGTGCTTCATACTTATACATCGATGCTTGCTTGGCTGTCTTTGCCCGAATCGCAGCGACTTGTTGGGCCGTTACAAACGACGCATCATTCGACAACCCATTGCGGATATACGAAACAACATCTGCGATCCATTGATCCGACTGCTCTTTCATCGGTTGCATCATGCCACCTGCATAATTTTTCCCATCTACAACTCCATCTAACCCATGCAATAAAACCCGCACAGCATATTCAGGATGTGACTGAATACGGAAACTTCCTGCCAAAGCCGGAGCTAATAGTTTATTATTGCCAGCCGATTTCCCCATGCCATCATTGCCGTGACATTGTGAGCAAAGTTCCGCGAAAACCAATTCACCACGTGCCAAAATTTCCTTTTGATCCTTACTCAATTCGGCGGCATTAAACGGCCCATTTTGGCGTGGTTTTGGGGGTGTGATGGTTTGTTCGCCCACCAACTTCACCCCACCGCTTGGGTGTTTCACCAAGCTCGCTTTCACATGTTCCGCCAGTTCAGGTACCTTCACAAACTTCGAAGAGAAGATGGCTTGCATCGCCACTTCAGGATCAGCGTCCAACATACTTTTTTGATAGGTGGAGGCAAACGATTTGTCTCCCGCTTTGTACAATGTTTCGGATGCTTTCAATGCTTGGATTCGCATGCGTGGATTTGCATCTGCAACTAATGATTGAACCGTTGGCGCTGTTAAAGCACCCAAGCCCTCAAGCGTCCAAAGTGCATGAATTCGACCATTTATCGTCGACCCTTTTAATGCCATTTGTTTTAAAGCTGGCACGACCGATTTGTCTTTTCGCAATACCAAAACCTGCTGCGCCATATCTTGCCACCAGCCGTTGGGATGATTTAGGTAGGTAACAAGTGTTGCTGATTTTTCATCGTACATGCGTGCCGGTTTCTTATCACGCTCTTGACCTTCATAGGTAATGCGCCAAATACGCCCGAGACCCACCACTTTATCTAACTGATATTGGTCGATTTTCAATCGTAAATAGGAGTCTTTGGGCGTCCATTGCCCCTCTTGAATGATGCCGTGATACATATCCACAATGTACATGGTTCCATCGGGTGCGGTAGCCATGTCAACTGGACGGAATAAGGGATCCGTTGATTTTAAAAATTCTGATTTTTGGTCTTGAAAAACGTTGTGTAAAGTCGTCAATCCATCTTTCACTACGGGATTAATTTGACGGACTATTCGAGCCACAGGTTCCCCATAAAATAGTTGGCCCCGTAACGAAGCCGGTAAACGATCTCCCCGGTAAATATCGTTTCCAGCTGATCCGGTCACGCGATTCAGCGAACCATCCGGCTGACGAATTTCATCCATTCCGCCTTGCATATCGGCAACTTTAACAGCGGCACCCCAAGGAACTTCAAAACCTTTGGCTAATTCATTTGGGACATCATAATTTCCATATTGAATCGGGAATTGGAAATGTGATGGTACACCTGAAGCGCCTCCTTGAAACCATAATTTACCATTGTCATCTTGGGTAATTCCCCATTGAGCCCGATTGGCACCGGTCTTTTCCCGAATAATACCATTCGGCGTTTCACGAATACGAAAGGCATTTACGGTACTGTATAACCAATTGTCCATGCCATAAAACAAGAAGGCTTGTTGGTGCTCCACATTCCCCGACCGACCATATTTCGTAGTAAAAAGCTCTTTTTTATCGGCCTTCCCATCTCCATTGGTATCGGTATATTTATAGATATTATCGGTATCAGACTCCATGGTCAAAACAGCATCTTTTCCATACGGGAGTACGAAACGAGGGAAGATCAATTTATCTACAAACGTAGTTCCGGTCTCATAGACGCCGTCGTTGTTTTTATCTTCCCAGCGCGAGATAACGCTGATGGGTTCGAGTTCGTTTTTGGAATCGGCGTCCAACATATATGAGCGCAATTCCAATACATACATGCGACCATTACCATCAAATACAATTTCTCCGGGTTGTTGGATTGCAGGCTCCGTCAATACGGGTTGAATTTTATATCCGGGAGGCAGCTGAAAGCGTTTGGCTTCTTCTTCTACGGACAAAGGCCTAACGGGATCTTTAGGTGATAAGTCAATGCCTTTCCAATTTTCATCGTTGGGATCTACGCCTGCGGGTAAACGCAGCGAATCCAGTGGATTAAATGCTGTTTTTGCAACATTAAAGGAGGTTAAAAGGGAAATCGACAGCGTCCCGAAAAGACACCATGCGGCTATTTTTTTCATGACAATTAATTACTAGGTTTAGAATTAATGACAAGGAAATCAGAATTTCACTGAATTACAACAGGTTAGCGCGAATAAGCAGGGCAGACCCGCTGAAAAATTTACCTTTTAATAAACGTTTAATCTTATATTTTAATAGGTACTGGTCATATCCTCCTCTACACAAATGATGTAGTCGGCCTTCAAAAAGTGCTCTGGAAGCAGTGAATCAATCTCTTTTTGAGTAACAGTAGCGATGGTCGCGATCTTGATATCGGATTTAGAACGCTTCAAATACCAAGATATCCCTTCATGGAAATCCGAATGGTAGGAGCCATTATAATGAATAAATAAAGTGCCTGGAGTCCAGTTTGAGAAAATAAAATGGGCCATCGTCGCATCTTTCAACGCTTGGGCTTTCGGCATATTCGGTGAGGTGTGTTCGCCCATCATGGTCAACATTTTTTGATAGCCCGGTAGATTAGCATCGTAGGCAATGGGCAACGGAGCAATACAAGCCTTCTCTTCCATAGACAGATTTGATAAACTTTCAAAACCTCCACGCGCCACCGAACTAGCATATTTTCGAGGGACATTGGTCGCGATGAAGGGGATGTTTTTCTCTTTGGCAAAGTTCACCAGCGGCGCATAATCCGTCCGATAATTTTTCCACAGTCGGGCCGATGAATCGAGCCCTTTCGCAGTTATTTTACCATGTAAGTAACTCGTTAAGGCTTGCTGATTATCCTGCTCAAACATCTCCGCACCTAAGATGAGTTGGCGTTTTTCCGCACAAGCCTGCGTAACTTCAAGCTCCAACCAATGGCTGATGGGGTTATTATGTAACTCCCCAAATAAGACAACATCTTGTCGTTGAAGTTGCTTGAGCATTTTTTCAAAGCGTAGTTTTTTCCCTTGGGCATTGTATAAAACATAAGCAGGCTTATCGCGCGCCTGAAGGGTCAAGGATAAGGTCAGAAAAAGTACCAATAATCTCATAGGAAAAGGAATAGCTTTGGCTAAAGTACGAATATTCCCAAACATTGGGCGTACCTTTGCGCTTTCAAAAATGCCGCATACCTATGCTTACTTCTGCAAACCGCACGAAAATCATCTTAATTCTCGGAATACTTTCGGCGATCGGGCCTTTGTCCATCGACATGTATTTACCCGCATTTAAAAATATCGCACATGCCTTGAATTGTTCGCAGGAGGAAATGGGCTTTACTCTGTCGAGTTTCTTTTTTGGAATTTGCATGGGGCAATTAATAAGTGGCCCATTACTAGACCATTTTGGGCGAAAAAATGTATTGTACATTGGCTTATCGATCTATGTTTTAAGTTCGATTGCCTGTGCGTTTGCCCCATCTGTGGAAGCGTTAATTGTTTTCCGTTTATTCCAAGCCTTGGGGGGTAGTGTGGGCATGGTGGCTCCCAATGCCGTTATCCGCGAGACGTTTGAGGAAAAAGAACGTCCTAAAATCATGTCCTTTATGATTTTAATTTTAGGTGTCTCACCCATTCTTGCCCCATCATTGGGGAGTTTATTGTTGACAATCGCCAGTTGGAAAGCCATTTTCCTCGTGCTAGCAGGAATCTTATTGGTCATCATTTTCTTAATCAGATCGTGGCTACCGGAGAAAATTAACCATGAAAAAAAGGGACCATTTAGGATAACTACTATTGCCAAAGCCTACCGGGCGCTTTTTAAAGAAAAAGAATACTTGGTATTTGCCTTTACTGGTGCGATTGGTGCGGGAAGTATTTTCACCTACGTAGGAGGAGCACCATTGACCTTTTTGACGTATTACGGAGTTAGTGAATCGAAGTTTGGCTTCTTGTTTGCGATTGTGGCGTCGGGGATTATTTCAGCGAGCCAACTGAACCGGGTGGTACTTAAAAAGTACACCAGCTTACAGGTTTTGCGCGTGACCTTACCTACGCAATTAGCATTAGGTTTATTGTTATCGATTTTAGCCAAATTCGAATTGTTGACCATGGAATTAAACATCTTCCTCTTGTTTTTAATTATGGGTTGTCAAGGATTTAACTTCCCCAATGTGGCGACGCTTGCCCTACGTCCCTTTCACCGCGGAGCCGGAACGGCATCAGCGATGTTGGGTTCCATCCAAATGGCTTGGGGAGCCGTTTGCTCTATGCTTGTGGGGCTTTTGTTTGACGGCACACCGTTCACGATGGCGATTATCATTTTCGGGTGCGCTGTATTGGCAAATACAATCTTATTCATCGTTGGCCGTAGAATAATTGTAACAAAATAACGCCATTCCCTTTGGGATACGTTTTTACTAGAAAAATCCCTGTGATTGACCAAGTTTTTGACGCTTACCACCAAAATTAACTTATATTAACATGAGCACTAAATGTATTTCACCTCTACAGGCAATAGGTTTAGCATTATATTAAAAAGTATTTTTAATTTTACCGAACTAACAAAATAACATGGCGCCATCCAATCCGTTTAATCGAATTGTCAACCTGGTCAATTTGCATAAAAAAGAAGTTGTTTCCATTTACCTCTTCTCTATGCTTAGCGGTTTAATCGATTTGAGTTTGCCATTAGGCGTACAAACAATCATTGGATTGGTAATGGGTGCCACTATGGTAAGTTCCATCTATGTCTTGATTTTCTTAGTTGTTTTAGGCGTTCTTCTCGTAGGAATCCTACAGCTTAATCAAATGAAGATCATCGAGACTATTCAGCAACGCGTATTTACAAGTTATGCGTACATCTTTGCTGATACCATCCCGCGTTTGGATTTAAAAAAAATGGATCACTATTTCATCCCCGAGAAAGTGAATCGCTTTTTTGATACCATTAATATTCAAAAAGGATTTGCCAAATTACTATTAGATATTCCCATTGCCACCGTACAAATTGCATTTGGTATACTTTTGCTCTCCTTGTATCATCCTCTGTTTATTTTATTGGGCATTTTCCTCATTGTCCTCTTGGTATTGATTTTTAACTTAACAAGTAAAAGAGGTATTGCAACTAGCATTCAAGAATCGAATTACAAATACGAGGTCGTAGGGTTTTTCAATGAAATCGGCCGAACCCTAAAATCCTTCAAATTCAGTCAAGGTTCGGACATGAATTTTAAAAAAACCAACGAACAAACACGTGGGTATTTAGAAGCACGGACTCAACATTTTCATGTCTTATTATTTCAATACAAAACATTAATATTCTTCAAGGTTAGTTTAACTGTTCTCATGTTGACGTTGGGGACATACTTGTTGATTGAACAACAATTAAATATTGGTGAATTTATTGCCGCCGAAATCGTCATTTTAATGGTCATCGGTGCAGTAGAAAAACTCATCACGAGTTTGGATAGTGCATACGATGTAATCACTGGTCTAGAAAAAATTGCAAGTGTCACCGAAAGTCCCTTGGAACATTCTGGAACAATGGAATTGAACGCCGAAAAAGGCATAGATGTGCAGTTGGCCGATTTCAGTTTCTCATTCGACGAGGATAAAAAAGTGCTAGATTCGATTAGCTTACACCTAAAACCTGGACAAAAGGTATGTGTTACAGGACCAGAGGGCTCAGGGAAGTCGATGTTACTGCGTATACTAACAGGAAATTACCAAGACTTTCAGGGTAGTTTTCAAATTAACCACTTCCCTATTCACAATTACAGCCTTAAAAGTCTACGCAAAAACACGGGAATATTACTTCACGGGCAAGAGATTTTCGGTGGTACGCTTTGGGAGAACATCAGTTTAGGTCAAAAAGAAATTACAGGCGAAGTAATTTTGGCCAAAGCCCAGCAACTTGGATTTGAAGATATATTAAGTCATTTCCCCGCTGGTTTCGAGTCAGTTATTGAGCCGATAGGTAAAAAAACGCCACAAACCATTGTTCGGAAAATTTTATTACTCCGAGCTCTTTGTGGTGATAAAAAACTACTTTTACTTGAAGAGCCTTGGGCAGGAATGGAAACAAAAAATAAGGAGATCATTAAAAAACACCTTTTGAGTTTACCTAAGGATATCACAGTCGTTGTCGTTTCAGATGATGCGGATTTTAGTCGAATGACAGACCAACAAATTAACATGCACCATGGAAAAATTTAATGCTTTTGACCACATCTACCAAGAAAGGAAAAGCACTGAGATTAAGCCGTGGCTAATCACGTTGCTGATACTTACGCTAGCGCTCATTTTTTTACCTTGGACTCAAAACATACGTAGCAAGGGAAATATCACGAGTATTTACCAAGAGCAAAAACCGCAAAAGATATATAGTCCAATTGCTGGAAAAATCAGTCGGTGGTGGGTACGAGAAGGTGATACAGTGCGAGCAGGTGATACGCTGGCTAAAATTACCGAGATTAAAGGGGAGTACCTTGACCCGAACCTGATACCGCGAACACAAGAGCAGCTTACGGCAAAAGAGGGTTCGCTTCGGTATTACGAGCAAAAAGTACTGGCGACCAACGATCAAATTCAAAACCTAAGACGCTCATTAACGTTGAAGCAAAATCAGGTTGACAATAAGATAAAGCAATTACAACAAAAAATTACGGGTGAGCGAGCGGAGCTTGAGGCTGCACAGAATGACTACAATCTTTCCAAGGACCAATTCGAACGTAATCAAAAAATGTACCGCGAAGGTTTGATATCGCAAACACAATACCAACAACGCAGTGTCGCGATGCAGAATTCGCTCGCTAAAAAGACAACGGCAGAAAATAAAGTAAATCAAACCTTGCAGGATATTGCTAACGCCCAAATTGAACTTCGAGGCGTTGATCAAGAATACAGTGAGAAAATTAATAAGGCCGAAGGAGAACGATTCCAAAGTTTAGGCCAAGTTGAAACCAACAAAGGGGACATTGCTAAACTTGAGAATCTGGTAACAAATTATACCATTCGGAATGGGATGTACTACATCATTGCCCCACAATCAGGGCAAATTATTAAAGCAACAAAATCCGGTTTAGGTGAAATTATCAAGGAAGGCGAAGATTTGTTAACGATCGTTCCAGATAATAACAATATAGCAGTCGAGATTTTTGTGCGGCCTGTCGATTTGCCTCTTGTCGTTCGCGGTGAAGAAGTCCGCTTAATTTTTGATGGATATCCTGTAATCTTATTTGCTGGCGGATGGCCAAATCAAAGTTTTGGTACCTTCCCAGGTAAAATTCGAGCTGTTGAAAATACCATCAATGACGAAGGGCTCTTCCGGGTCATTGTAGAGGAAGATCCCAAAGGGAAGAGATGGCCAAGGCAACTGCGCATCGGTGCAGGGGCACAAGGAATTGCCCTATTAAACGATGTACCTATTTGGTATGAATTATGGCGAAACATCAACGGATTCCCGCCTGATTACTATCGAGGCAAAACAGCAAAAAAGGATAAGAATGAAAAATAAAGCCTTGCTTTTACTGCTAATATTTAACGTAAGTTTTGGCCAGCAAAAAACGTTAAGTTCCTCCGAATATTGGCAAATTGTTCAAAATTTCCATCCCATTGTTAAGCAAACTTTGATTGAAATTAAACAATCTGATGCCTCACTGACTATCGCGCGTGGTGCTTTTGACCCTATTTTGGAACATTACAGTACGCAAAAAACCTTGGATGGGAAAAATTACATCGATTACCATGCGCCTTCCCTTAGCATTCCTACCTGGTATGGAATCGAGTTCAATGCAGGAATAGAAAATATCAGAGGAACGCGACTTGATCCAAGCCAAACTTTTGGCCAAACGAGTTATATCGGCGTTCAAATTCCATTAGCTAAAAACCTATTGATGGATAAGCGGAGAGCGGTCCTTCAGCAAGCCAAAATTTTACAAAAAATGGCGCTTCAAGACCAGCGCACCGAGCTAAATAAGCTACTATTAGATGCGATGGAAAGCTATATTTCTTGGGTTAGAAGTTACCAAGCTTGGCAGTTGGTACAGGCCAACTACATTAATGCGTCCAAGCGTTTAGAGTTTGTTAAGAAGAGTGTAGAGTTTGGCGATAGACCTGCTATTGATACCTTAGAAGCCTTGACTCAAAAACAAACTTTTGAGAATATGTTGACAACAAAGGTATTAGAATTGGCGAATGCTCGCATCGGTCTCTCCGCCTACCTTTGGAATGTAGAAAGCAATCCAGTAGATTTAGCCGAGGACGTGATTCCAACGCCAAACGATGTGGTTAATTTACTTGCAAATGCTGACCTCAATCTCCAAAGTCTTATTGATAAGGCGATGCAAAATCATCCAGAACTCAATAACTACCGAAATAAATTAGCCGTATTGGGGATTGAAAAAAGGTTAAAGTTTCAAAGCTTATTGCCCAAATTTGATTTAAGCTATAACCATTTGTCGAGAGGTGGCCCATCACTAATGGGTGCTTCATTCTTGGAAAACAACTATAAATATGGCGTTAAATTTGAATTGCCACTCCGTCTTTCAGAAGGTCGCGGTGCCTATCAAGCAGCCAAGTTAAAAATCGAAAATGAGCAACTTAATTTGAATCAAAAACAGGTTCAAGTGGAGATTAAGATTCGAAATTATTTTAACCAATTTGAGGCATTACAAAAACAAATTCAAACACAGCAATTGGCATATACCAACTTTCAATCACTTGTAAAAGCAGAGGAGCAACGATTTGATAACGGGGAATCTTCTTTGTTTCTAATCAACAGTCGGGAAATGAAATCCCTTGAAGCTGCAGAGAAGTTGGTAGACCTAAAAGCCTATCTCCAGAAAACTACATTTGCCTTGCAGGCGAGTGCGGGAATACTATACGAAAACTAGGCTTTTCGATTTTTCACTAAATCAAACGCATCGTCGTAATCCGTACGTAACGTTCCCATCAAACGATCCCAGAATAACAAATAAAGGCCATAATTGCCCTTGAAATATTTATGGTGCTGGTTGTGGGCGACGGAGGTATTAACCCAGCGACCGATGGTCGTCCGACTAAATCCCTTTGGATAAAGCTCCCAGCCTAAATGTCCATAGATGTTATACACGATTGAAAAGAAGAAGAAAATCGGCACATGGGACACGTGCATTGGAATCGTAAAATAAAAAATCAAGATGATTCCATTTTCTAAAATCGCCTCCAAGGGGTGAAAAGCATAGGCCGCCCAAGGGGACGGATTCGTAGATTTATGATGCACCAAATGAAACCACTTGAATAATGCTGGATGATGCATAATCCGGTGGATCCAATAAAAATACGTATCATGCATGACAAACATGATCGGGAAAGCCAATAGGTAATAAGCCCAGCCAAAATCAGCAATCTCCTTGTAAATCGTCGTAAATGGCCGAACCGCTGGGTCAAAGACTACAGCCGTGACAATCACAGCAAAAATAACCATACTCGAAAAGGAGTACATAACCTCCCGCAAATAGTCTTTGGAAGCGGGGAAAGCTAGCTGAATTTTATAGCGAGCAATGCGCGGGCGAAGTAGGTAATAAAAAAGCAAGAAAATAGCCCCAGCTACCATGAAATAGCGGACACTAACTTTGCTAAATATTTCAATAAACTTATCAGCTGAGAAAAACATGGACGCAATTTACGATTAAAATCTATTTTTTACGTCCCCACCAATTCGCTAAAACAGACGCCGTTATGTTCTGCATCGAACCAAATATACCGGGCACTAGGCCCATCGTCGCCATGAAACCCATTTTAGCTGCAATTCCCGTAGCTAGTCCTGCATTTTGAAGGCCTACCTCAAAGGCAATTGTCCGCGAATCTTGCTCATTAATCCCCATCCATTTGCTAATCTTATATCCGAAAAAATAGCCCAATAGATTGTGAATGAGTACAATTAAAATCAATAGCCAACCGATTGATAAGAGCGTATCGTGACCCGCAGAAACCGTCAATGCTACAATGAAAATGATGGACGCCATTGATAGTATCGGTAACAAATTATCCAGCCACTTCTGTTTTCCATAGGCATATTTATTGTACACCAAGCCAGCGATAACTGGGAAAATAACAATCTGTAAAATATGCCAAAACATGTCCCAGAAGTTGATGGGTACCAACTGGTTCGCTAAAACTTTCATCAATAAAGGAGTCACTAACGGGGCTAACAAGGTTGATATGGCCGTAACAGTTACCGATAATGCCAAATTCCCTCCCGATATATAGGCCATCACATTTGATGCGACGCCACTTGGCGAACAACCTACGAGAATAATCCCAGCCGCTATTTCAGGAGGTAAGTCGGTCGTCATAGCCAAAGCCACTCCAATGCCCGGCATAATTAAATAGTGGCAAAAAATCCCGGCAAAAATAGGTTTGGGGGATTTGGCAATCTCAACAAAACGTGTCAAATTCATGTGAATACCCATACCAAACATGGTAATAACAAGTAAAGGTGTTACTAATTTCTTTAAGGGAAACCCATGAAAATCCACCAAATTTTCCGGGAAATTTAACGCATAAGTGGATGCCGCAAAAATGAAAAAGGTATAAGAAAATCCTTTCAAAATAGGAAAACCCTGAAAGCCAATGGCGAGTAAAACAAAACAAAGCATGAAACCCATAGCAGCGCCTATTACTCCGAAAAACAAACAGCACGCAGCTGCTAATGCTGCAATAAAACCTAGAACCAAACAGGCCTTAAAAAAAACTGGCTTCATTTATTTATCGTTTAGAATGGACTAAAAATAGTAAATAAAATTAGTAGCCTAAAATCGCTTAGGCTAACTTTAACAACTTATGCCAAATCAAACCAAAATGTACATGAACCCAGGCGCAGCCCATGGCATAAAATTATCCAACAGGGGCTTATGAAAATTTTCTTATTACTTCTTCTTTCATTTACCCTATTTTCTCAGGAAAAATACCAAATAACAGGTATTGTTCAAGATATTAAATCTGCTCAAGCCATTCCAGGAGCGAGTGTGTATCTGGAAGGGTCGACCATAGGAGCACAAGCTGATTCATTAGGTAACTATAAATTGAATCGCATAAGTGCGGGAAGACATCGCTTAGTCGCTTCGTTTGTTGGCTACAAACCCAAAATATTCATTATCGAATTATTGAAGGAATCCCAAGTGATCAACATTTCGTTGGAGGAAGACAGCAAAACACTCGACGAGGTTCGAGTAAGTTCCAAACGTGATAAAGCTTGGGAGAGACAAATACGAAACTTTGAAAAGTCTTTCTTGGGTGATAACTATAATCGGAAAGAAGTTCAAATACTGAACAAAGAAGTGGTAGACTTTAATGAGGAAGATGATCGATTGGTAGCTACCGCTATTGCTCCATTGGTGATAGAAAATTACAGTCTTGGATACAAAATTACCTATACGCTAGACCGACTAGAAAAGACCAGCAATCTTACTTCGTTTCGGGGATTGGCACGTTATGAAATTCTAACCGCGACTACCCCAAAACAACAAAAAAACTGGGATGAAAATAGGAAAGAAGCCTACCTCGGATCACTCGCTCATTTTTTGAAAGCGCTATTTGAAGATAACTTAGAGGCAGAAGGGTTTAATGCTTATTTGCTAAAACCTGGTATCCAAAATACTTCTGCTGGAAGAAAGGGTGTATTTTATGACATATCCACGAATCGCCACTTCCCTTTTAAGCCTGCTGAGTTGATAAAGCCTTATCAAGTTAGTGATCTATATATCTTGGATACCCAAAATGCCATTGAATTGGTTTATAACCAACGACGCGTTCTTAGGCCTGTTTTTCCCGATGCCCCGTATCCTTACACCATATTAATTCCCAAAGGACTTGTGTTAATAAGCCCATCTGGAAATTTATTAGATCCCTTCTCGCTTGAAATGCGGGGAGACATGGGGCGCATCGGGATGGCAGAATTATTGCCCCTCGATTATACGCCATAAAAAAAGGCGCCCTTGCGAGCGCCTTTTCCTTATTTTAGTTTCATATTCAGCGGATCCCACTGAATGATTTTCTTATTGAAATAACTTTCATTACAAGCCAAAGCCGGCGCTGCTGCTCGGAAACCGAATGTCGCATCTTCTACGACCTGCTTGCCTGTACGAATCGCATCAAAGAAATTCGTAAAGTGATCCACGTGCTCATCGTATCCCGCTGGCGCTTTGAAAATCACATCTTCTTTGATCGGGCGCTTGCGTTGTGCTTCTGCCCATTTGGCATTATATTCCTTCGTCATTTCATCTTGCATGCTTTTCGAGAATGTAAACACCGAATCATATCCGCCAAAGCCTGGTGCCTCCGGCATAATGCTATGCGTCACAGAAATCGTATTTCCCTTCACGTTCATTACGCCTTCTGAACCAACCAAACGAGTCACCTCTTGACCACCCGTTCCACTGACAAAGTTAACTTGCAAGGTTAATTGGAAAGCAGGATGCTGAGGCGTATCTGCATATTGCATCACACCCGACATCACATCGGGTAAATTACGCCCATCTTTCCAATAGCTAAATTGTCCGGTAGAGAAGATGGTTTCGGGTCCGTTTGAGTTCGTCATGAAGTGTGTTCCACTCAATAAGTGAATGAATAAATCACCCGCAACGCCGGTTCCAACTTCTTTAAATGCACGCCACCAGAAGAATTTCTTGGCGTCAAATTCCATTTTGGCCGTTGCCTCGATGAAGCGATTCCAATCACAAGTAGACGCATCCGCATCTTTAGGTATGGTATATTCCCACGCACCAATCGAACTTTGACGATCGTATACGGCATTGACCATGTTGAGCTTTCCGATTTCGCCGTTGGCCAACATCTCCTTCGCCTTTGCTAAACCAATGCTGCTGACGCGCTGAGAACCAACTTGTAATACCTTATTGTATTTCTTTTGTGCATCGATCACGCGCTGGCCTTCGCTGATTTTGTAGACCATCGGTTTCTCGACATATACGTGCTTGCCTTTCGCGAGTGCATCGATTGTGATGCGTGCATGCCAAACGTCATGCGTGGCGATGATCACCGCGTCGATATCCGGGCGGTCTAATAATTCTTTGTAGTTACGGGTGGTATAAAGATCCTTGCCATAAAGTTCTTTGGCATTTTCGATACGACCCGTATATAAATCACAAATTCCGGCTAATTCTACGCCAGGTACTTTCAAGGCTGAGGCTAAATCAAAGTGGCCTTGCACCCCAAATCCAATGACACCTAAGCGGATTTTATCGCCTACCGATATCGGTTTTTCATAACGTAAAATTCGCTCTTCTGCTTTTTGTTGAGCTGCAAATGATTGTAAAGGTGCCGCGGCGGCTACCATACTTGTTGCACCGATTTGCTGCAGGAATCGTCTGCGTGATGCGGAACTGTTATCTTTCATAAATAGGTTATTTTTTCGACTGCTAATTTACAAATCTTCTAATGCGTATCGCACATAGGCGAACTTTTTTCCATCGGGACTCCAAGAAGGAACGTTGATCGTGCCCTGTCCCCCATAAAATTCCTCCGTTAAATCTTTAATTTGCTTCGTTTTCAAATCCAACAAGCGCAATTTGATTTGTCGGCCAAACGGATGCGCCTGTAGCTGATCTTCCATGTAGGTAATAATCGTAGCCACTTTATTGTTGGGGGCAATGTGCGCAAACCAATTTGAATAGTTGTCAAAGGTCATTTGCTCAGGCTCAGAACCATCTGCCTTCATGCGCCAAATTTGCATCATCCCAGAACGATATGAATTGATGTAAATGTATTTCCCATCAGGCGAGTATTCGGGGCCATCATCTAAGCTTTCGTTGGTCGTCAACCGAATTTCTTCACCTCCATCCGTAGACATGGCATAAATATCAAAATTCCCGTTTCTAACTGCGCAGTAGACCATTGTTTTCGCATCTGGCGAAACGCCGTGCCAATAAGAAGGTGTCAAAGGGGTCAACTGGACAGGTTCTCCACCGTCTGCGGATACCTTATAGATGAAGGACGATCCGCCTTTAATCTCCGGCTTACCACTCGAAATAAATAAAGTTTTTCCATCAAAGGTATAGCCATGGTCATTGTTGGCCTTCTGCACCGTCCCCGTATTCAGTTCGCCTAATTTCTCCCCCTTAGGGCTTACTTTTTCAAGTTTCCCGTAGGCATTGATGAGTAAAAACGATCCATCATGTGACCAGTTGGGTGCTTCAAAATGCCGTTTTTCTTCTAAAATTTTCTCTGATTTCCCCGACTTGAGGTCATAGATATACAAGGAGCTGATGACTTTTTTGCCCGCGGGCACCTGAGCCGATAGCGAGCTGGCGATGAGCGCCAGGGCAAGTATTTTTTTCATGGGAGGTTTAGATTTACGTAAGTTTACGCAGAATCGGATGAGATTCCTATCCTGATTTCCCCCCTTACCTTTCTCCCCCACCTTTGGGGCCCTTACCTTTGGCAATCCTCCAAGGTTTGCCAAAGGTAGTGGTTTGCTGGCTTTACTGATTTTGAAAAACTGATAATTAAAACCAGTTTATTGGAAAGAAAAAACAAAGGGAAATACAAAACTTACTAGCGCTGCCCAAATCGCATAAACAGGCAAAAAGTAGGTCATACTAGCCTCCACATCGCCTAGGTTCTTTTGTCCCCGGATCAAGCCTAGTAGCTCGCGGGTCACCAAAATCAAATGAATCAAAACCAGGATATTACTTCCAAAAACAGCTAATCGATTGGGGGTAATACCTAATTCCAACAAGCGAAAAGCGATGGCAGAAAGTGCAATCCCATTATTAACAATCGCCAAAACAGCTAGGGTAACAAGCGAAATCCGTTGGAAAAATGATGATGATTCCTTCGTCGCTTCACTCACGGAGAATAATACCAAGGCCATAACACCTACCAATACCCCGTTAAAAATCAGTAAGAAATCACGATCGTTGTACGGATCTTTCCCCGAATAAATGAATGCACACAAAAACAAAATTAACATCACGGTGACCAGTGGTGTAAAAATTCGGGCAATTACAGGTGAAATTTTACTGACGAGTGTGGGGTTTTGATGCACTAGCAGCGTCGCAAGCAAAGGCACAGAAGGTAACACAGAAAGCACCAAATAACGGAAATAAAAATCCTCAATTTTAATGTCAATCAAGTTGAAAAGATTAATCGTTAAGGCTGTGAAAAGGCCACCTGCCAACAAGATTACTGCACTCATGACAAGCAAGTCCCCATGAAAACGCAAAAAATTGACGCGCTTTTTAACTTCTGCCCTTTGAGCTCCACTGAAAACATAACCGACTAAAAACCACATCAACAAAGGGACATGCAAGCAAGTCAAAATCAAGGTATTGCTCGACAAATTATCCGGAAGCAAATTCACAAAAACAACGGAAAAAAGTAACAGTACTACTGGCCATAAAAGACGTTGGAAAGGCAGTCCCTGCTTAAAAACAAAAAAACCAGCCATGCCAGGCAACACAAAAAATGCCATGTTTCGCGGATAATAGAAATCATGCGAGATGGAGAACAGATCTGGCATTTGCATGAAAAATGCAACAATCAACGCAGCAATACCCACAAAAACCCAATCTCTCAAGTTCCCCCAGGTAATTTCTGATTGAACCCCGCGCAAGCGCTCATACCAAAATTGCGCAGCAATTTCCGACTGAACATCAGGATAGATTTGTTGAAATGCAGCTGTAAAAACAGCTGGGTTAGCCCGGTATAATTTTTCTAATACCTCAGGCTTATGTAAATTTTCTTTAATGCGATTTTCCATGCTATGATTGCATTTGTTTGATGAATTTCTCCAAACTAAGAAGGTGCTGAGCAAAGGCCTGCTTACCTAATTCCGTGGCGGCATATTGTGTATTGGGCTTACGGCCGATAAACTGCTTACGCACCTCTACATAACCCAGTTTTTCTAAAGCCTGCATGTGACTCGCTAAGTTACCATCGCTTAATTGAAGCGATTCCTTCAAACGCGCAAAATCCAGTTCGTCCTGAACCACCAGCAAGGACATCATCCCCAGTCGGACCCGACTTTCAAAAGCCTTATTCAGATCTTGAAATAAATTAGACACGTTCGTATCGGGTATAAATGATGAAACCGTAAAAAATATGAACCAGACCAAATCCGAGCGCCCAAATCAATATCCCATACGCTAAAAAGGCCGTTGCCAAAAGACCTAAAATGATAAAGAATAGGCCAACTGACCGTACGGCGTCCAAGGTATATTTACTCGCACTGAATAACCCTAATCCATAAAATAGAAGTGAAACAGGGGCCGCAAGTGAAACTAATCCCACTTGCATTAATAGTATAGCAAAAATACCTCCCGTAAGTACCGGAATGGCTAGGCTATAGGTGAGGCGTTTGGCCGCATTATCCCACGCCCGCTTGCCTGATTCGCGTGCATTGCGCATTGCCATAAACAGCCCAATCCCCACACAAATTATAAACAAGGAACTGATAAGGATGATGAGAAGAGTCTGATGTGATGAATGCCACATCCGTTCCAACGCCTCTGACTCAAATGGCGAAATGCCCGTCATCAGATAAGCAAAACAGACACATACCATCGATAGGATTCCTGCCAAAATTCCCGATAAACCACTAATCGATTTGAATCGAGAAGCTTGATCCATCATATCCCGCATCTCTTGGATGGCGGCCAACTGTTCTTCGTGATTT
>NZ_JBIIQN010000007.1:0-102961 GCF_044342065.1 Aquirufa sp.
TAGATTTCCAAGTCATTTGCTCACGTCCCTTGCGCACTAATTGCTGAATAGTTGGCATTTTAGCGTAATTACCTGTTTAATTAAAAATTCATTTTATCCCTTCTTTCGTGCATCAAACCCAATTGAATAGAGTTATCCCACACCAATGGGGGTGCAAATTTAACAATTAGTAAGACAAAACAAAACTGTTTATCAGAAAATTATTTCAAAAAGCCTTCTATTCCCAATTCTAAACCACGTAATTCAGCTAAACCACGTAAACGACCTATCGCTGTATAACCTGGGTTTGTTTTCTTTCCTTCTTGTAAATCATCCAACATCCGATGTCCATGATCTGGACGGAATGGCAATCGATAATCTTTCCTACCCGCAGCAATTCGTTTCCTTTGCTCTTGAACTAATCCTTTCATTACTCCAAACATATCTACATCCCCATCCAAATGATCTGCCTCATGAAAATTCCCAAACTCATCACGACGCGTCGCCCGTAAATGAATAAAATTAAATCGATGTCCTAGGCGGTCAACCATACCGACCAAATCATTATCTGCCCGCACACCATAACTACCTGTGCAAAAACATAAGCCATTGGTATTACTTTCATACGCACTCAACAATTGAACCGCGTCGCTTTCTGTACTCACCACACGTGGCAATCCCAAAATTGGATACGGAGGATCGTCTGGGTGAATCGATAACATTACTCCTGCCTCCTCAGCTGCCGGGGTTATTTCTCGTATGAAATCATATAAATTTTCACGTAATTCCTTCTCCCCCACGTTGGCATAAGTATCCAACGCTTCTTGAAAAGACTTTAACGTAAAGCTCTCTTCCGAACCAGGTAAACCGGCAATGATATTTCGAATTAATTTTTCTTGCTGTGCTTGCGTAGCGCTGGCCAACCATTTTTCGGCTCGCGCTATTTGTTCTGCCGTATAATGTTGCTCCGCACCTGGACGCTTTAACAGGAACAATTCAAAGGCGCAAAATTCAGCTGCATCGAATCGCAATCCTGTACTTCCATCCGTAAAACGGAAATCTAAATCCGTCCGCGTCCAGTCCAAAATGGGCATGAAATTATAGCAAACCAAATCCAAACCTGCCTTTCCCACATTTCGTATGGAGGTCTTGTAATTCTCTATGTACTGCTTATAATGGCCAGATCGTGTTTTAATATCTTCATGCACCGGGATGCTTTCAATCACCGACCACGTTAATCCGGCCGCCTCTATGATCGCTTTTCGCTCCAAAATATCGCTTAATTCCCAAACTTGACCGTTGGGAATTTGATGCAATGCACTCACAATTCCAGTAGCGCCCGCTTGACGCACATCGGATAATTTAACGGGGTCATTGGGTCCAAACCACCGCCATGTTTGCTCTAATGCCATAATTTTTTTGTTAGGTTGACAGGGTGTCAAGTCCCGCTGCCGGGGTCTGCGACCCCGGCAGCGGGAAACTATTCTCGCCAACTTCTACGCTGCCGGGGTCATAGACCACCGGCAGCGTAGAGCTTGACCCTCTCTTCTTTTTTAATATTACTACTAAAAGCTCAATTCATTTAAAAATTACTTGATAAATAAAATCATCTTCTTAATAAAAAAAACCTTGCCTGTATAACGGACAAGGTTTTTGTAATCAAGCATTTATATACTTCCTTCAAAATCTGCTGGAAGAGGTGCAAAATTAGGAATTTTTTACAAAGAGCAAAAGCCTAGCCATTTTGATGAGCAGGACGCAACAAATCAGTTACCGTCTTCACGGGATTGAAGGTCTCTAAAGGTACCTCAACAAATAAGGTATTCCAATGCGCCATCGCTCCATTCCATAAACCAGGTAACTCCTGCGCTTTCAAAGACTTGCCATCCTTGGTTTTTTCCGTGATAAATCCCGTCAACATATCTCGGTATTCGATCAAATCACAACCTCTTGTCGCACAGACCAAATCCACCGGATTAAAATGCGTAGCTTCACCAAACAGAGCCTTTTGACTCGCATTTGACATATCTACTTGAGCTGATTCAACCAACTGCAATGTCAAATTACCTGCAGCATCTTGGCACCAAAATGGCCCGCCACCCGGTTCTCCCGTATTTTTAACCACACCGCACACACGCGTTGGCCTACCTAAAATTTTCAATAATTCGGTAGCCTGAGCTTCCAATGATAACTGTTTAAAATCCTCCGAAGCTTCAAAACCCAAAAAGGTCTTCACCTCAACCAATGCCTCTTCAATCAAACTCGGCTTCAATTCCCCCCTTAACCGCATTTCCAAATACGTTATCCCCTCCAGTATCCACAATAACAAACCCGCTAAAGCTTTTTTGTATTCTATGGTCACCGACTTCAAATGATCCGGAACCACATTATCGATGTTTTTAATGAATATGATATCTGCCGACAAATCGTTTAAGTTTTCCAATAAAGCTCCATGTCCCGCAGGGCGGAATAATAACGACCCATCAGCCTCCCGAAATAAGGTGTTATCCATATTCACTGCAACCGTATCCGTTGCCGGTTTTTGCTCCGAAAAAGTTACTTCGAAGTCTACTCCAAAGTGTGATGACCATTGGGGTATCAATTGATTAACCAAATCTTCAAATCTTCCTCGATGCTCAGGGGATACCGTAAAATGCAAACGAGCTGTCTTGCCATCTGATGCATAAGCAGCAGCTTCAACCAAATGTTCCTCTAATGGCGTTCTTGCACCTGAAGAATAGTTGTGAAATTTTAATAGCCCCTTCGGCAAAGAACCGTAATCCATACCAGATGCCCCTAATAAATGTTTTAAAACCTCAACCTCAGTAGACGAATCGCCAGAGATAGCATTTAACTCTTCATAAAAGGCGAAAGATTCTTGTTGGCTAAAAAATAAATTGGATTCCTTATTAGGCTCGCCCGAAGCGATATATTCGAATAACGACTTAAACATCCGAGTAGCTGCTCCAGAAGCTGGGACCATCTTCAATAATTTCAAAGAACTCCGCCTTGACTCAAATCGGCCAATATGCCCAGCCAAATCCTCTTTGGAAAAACGAACAATCCCATCCCCCACCGTCGCCGATTTTTCTAGATTCATCCAAGGAAATCCTTGCTTAAAATATTCAACTTGTTGATTTACTTCTTCCGGACGAATACCGCGGGAAGACAATTGCAATAAATCGTTTGCTGTTAACATAATGCTGGTTTTTTAAAAAATAAATGTACGCTTTGCTTCTAATTTTCCCACATATTCAGTCTGTTAATTTTAATTAAATCCATTCCACTAGCCATCTGATTTTTCTCCTTCAGCCAATTTTGGTAGATTTGAACGAACATGAATGACATCCATCAAATATTGCAACAACATTGGGGCTATACCAGCTTTCGCCCATTGCAACAGGATATTATTGAGTCAGTATTAGCAAAAAAAGACACCTTAGCGCTTCTACCTACTGGTGGCGGCAAGTCCATTTGTTTTCAGGTTCCCGCTCTTGCCAACGACGGTATTTGTATTGTAATTACGCCATTGATCGCTTTGATGCAAGACCAAGTGGAACAATTAATCAGTCGTGGTATTCAAGCGATCGCGATTAATTCAAGCATGTCGAAAAAACAGATCGACATCGCCCTTGATAATTGCATCTATGGCCAAATAAAGTTCATTTACATTTCGCCCGAACGACTAAAAACCCATCTTTTTATCGAGCGTGCCAAACAAATGAACATCACACTTTTGGTCGTCGACGAAGCACATTGTATCTCCCAATGGGGCTATGATTTTAGACCCCCATATTTGGAAATCAATACCTTTAGAGAGCTGATTCCAGGTGTTCCATGTATTGCATTAACTGCATCTGCAAATCAAGAAGTCAAACAAGACATCATCGAAAAACTGGGATTTAAAAACCCGAAAATATTTCAAAAAAGCTTTACTCGCGCCAATCTTTCCTATTCTGGTAAATGGGAAGACAATAAAGACCCCCAACTTGTTCAAATGATCAAAAAAGTAGGGGGAAGTTCCATTGTATACGCACGTAATCGCCGAAAAACACAAGAAATAGCTCAAATGCTCCAGTCTAATGGTATTCTTGCCGAATATTACCATGCAGGGTTGGCCAATGAATTAAGAACACAAAAGCAGACGGAATGGGTACAAAATAAAACCCATTGCATTGTGGCTACCAACGCCTTTGGCATGGGCATTGACAAGCCTGATGTAAGACTAGTAGTCCACATGGATTTACCTGATACCTTAGAAGCCTATTATCAAGAAGCTGGTCGCGCTGGAAGAGATGAGAAAAAGGCCTATGCTGTAATTTTAGTTGAAGAACAAGATATCCTCGACTTGCAAGCAAATTTTGAAAAAACATTCCCTACGCCTACCGTCTTACGCAAGACCTACCAAGTCATTAGCAACTATTTGCAATTAGCTGAAGGAAGTGGTGAACTTAGCACCTATGATTTTGATTGGACCGAAATGGCACGACGCTTTCAACTGCCTACTTCCGAGACTTATTTTGCCATCAAAACGCTAGAAAGCGAAGGGCTATTAATCCTAAATGATGCTTTTCAAAATCCTTCCAAAATACGCATTCAGGCCACAGCTGCAGAAGTTTATGACTTCATGATTCGGAATGAGAAGTTTGAAACATTTATTAAATTCCTTTTAAGGCACTATGGAGGGAATCTCTATACCCAGTTTATTCCCATTTCAGAAGTTAATATCAGCCAACTAATCAAGATGCCTTTAGTGGATGTTGAAAGAATCCTTCAATTACTAACCAAATTTGAAATACTCGAATACGAAAAGCAATCAGGTCTTCCAAAGCTTACGCTGCTTACCCCACGTGCTAATTCTGAAAACTTACCGATTATTTGGAGTGATTACCTAAAGAAGAAAGAACGAAGCCAATTCAAAATCAAGGCCATTGAAACCTATGTCCGCGAAAAGAGTACATGTAGAAATCGATTGATAACAGCCTATTTTGGAGAAGCAGATCAAGCAAATTGTGGCATTTGTGATAATTGCATTCAACGAAAAAAAGAATCCGGTGGAAAGGCCTACCCGGAAGGCATGGAAAAAGAGCGGCAATTAATTCTGAACTACCTAAAAAATGGCGCCATGAGTCTTCAGGATTTAATAGAGTGCCTCCGCCCGTTAACACAAGCAGAGGCAGCTAAAATGATCCAATATTGCCTCGAAATGGGCGATATTGTTTATCAATCAACAGACGTTTTGGCCTTGGCCTCGTCTTGAAATACAAATTTTACTGGATTTTTAACTTGTTGGCCCAGCAAAGCAATCGCCAATACCTCCGTTGCATGTTCCACATAATGGAACTTTAAATCTGATATATAATGTGCTTCAATTTCCTCTACATCCTTCCGATTCTTATTGCACATAATAATCTCCTTAATCCCTGCACGCTTTGCAGCTAAGATTTTCTCTTTAATTCCTCCCACAGGCAATACTTTTCCGCGAAGCGTAATTTCACCTGTCATGGCTAAATTCGCTTTTACCTTGCGTTGAGTCAAGGCAGAGGCAATCGCCGTCAACATCGTTATCCCCGCAGATGGACCATCTTTGGGCACCGCACCAGCTGGTACGTGAATATGTAAATTATATTGATCAAAAATGCGATAATCAATTTGGTAATCATCCGCATGCGCCTTTAAAAAACTCAATGCAGCCACCGCCGATTCCTTCATCACATCACCTAGTTGGCCCGATAATGTCAATTGACCCTTACCTCGATTCAACAACGTTTCAATGAATAAAATATCCCCACCCACAGGTGTCCAAGCCAAGCCTGTAACGACCCCCGCATACTCATTGCTTTCATAGGAATCTTTGTCGAATACTTCTTGACCTAACATCCTTACTACATCTTCAGCTTGAATTTTACCAGGATATTCCTCGCCAATAGCAATTGATTTTGTCATTTTTCTAACTACCCGACCGATCTCTTGTTCTAATTTCCGAACACCAGATTCACGCGTATACCCCTCCACTACTTTTTGAATCGCAGTATCTGACATGGTGAAGGCAATTTTATCAAGACCGTGTTCCATCTTTTGTTTAGGAAGCAAATGCTTTTTCGCGATTTGAACCTTCTCTTCTATGGTATACCCACTCACCTCAATAATCTCCATGCGGTCACGCAAAGCAGGGTGAATCGTGTCTAAATTATTGGCAGTAGCGACAAACATAACACGCGATAAGTCATACTCAACTTCCAAGTAATTGTCTAAAAAACTATTGTTTTGTTCTGGGTCTAAAACCTCCAACAAAGCCGAGGAAGGATCCCCGCGATGATCTGCTCCCACCTTATCAATCTCATCTAAGATAAAGACAGGGTTCGAAGAACCTGCCTTTTTGATATTCTGAATTACCTTACCTGGCATGGCACCGATGTAGGTTTTACGATGGCCCCGAATTTCCGCTTCATCACGCAATCCTCCCAATGCCATACGAACATATTTCCGACCCAATGCCTTCGCAATTGATCTGCCTAATGAAGTTTTACCAACCCCCGGAGGACCGTACAAACAAAGGATTGGGGCTTTCATATCGCCCTTCATCTTCAACACCGCTAAGTACTCAATGATGCGTTCTTTTACTTTCTCTAAGCCAAAATGATCCGCATCCAAGACCTTTTTTGCCTTGATTAAATCAAAATTATCTTTGGAATATTCCCCCCATGGCAGGTCTGCTAAAAGCTCAACATAATTCATGAGCATCGGATATTCCGGTGACATCGAATTCGTACGTTGCAACTTGCTTAATTCCTTTTGAAAGAAATCATTGACTTCTTTTGTCCACGTTTTCTTTAATGCACGTGCACGAAGACCATCCAATTCCTGCTCAGGACTTTCCACCCCGAGCTCCTCTTGGAGGACTTTAATTTGTTGGCGAATGTAGTAATCCCGCTGTTGTTGATCAATATCACTCGAAGCCTTGCTTTGAATTTCACGTTTCAATTCCAATAATTGAATATCCTTCATCATATGCTCCAACAAAGTTGTCGCTTGCTCCAGGCCATTCAATTGCTCGAGTAAGGCCTGTTTTTCAGGTAATTCGGCGTTGACATTGGAAGACAAAAAATGCACCAAATACGATGGCGATTCGATATTATCCAGTGCAATCTGAACCTCACGCGGAATTTCAGGATTTAGATTCAGTATTTTTGAAGCATTTTCCTTCAATGTGGAAATCAAAGCCTTATTCTCCCGATTCAATTTCTTTGGAAATGTATCTTCTAAATAATTGACTTTCGCAATCAGATTTGGCTCCGTCTTGACATATTCCTTCACTTCAAAGCGCTTTCTTCCTTGTACAATAATCGTAGTATTCCCGCCAGGTAAAACGAACATCTTTACAATATGTCCAACGGTTCCAATCTTATATAAATCTTCCGGCTGTGGCTCTTCTTTCGAATGATTAGCTTGTGCCAAAACACCTATCGTACGATCGCCTTTGTAAGCTTTCTTGACTAAGCGTACCGATTTTTGGCGACTCACGGTAATGGGAATCACCATGCCCGGAAACAAAACGATATTTCGAATAGGCAAAATCGGCAACTCCTCTGACAAAACGCCCATTTTGTCATCACTCCCCATCCCCTCTGATCCAATTGGAATCAATTCAATATTCTCGAAGTCAGACATATCTGATAATCTCAAATGCTTAAAAAGGTCGTTTGAATTATTCATACACACAATTTATATTATTCCCCTCGTTATTTTTTCTAAAAGTATGCGCACATAATCAAAAATCATGCCACATGACCTTTTGGCAGACCACTTTATTCAAAAACGTGATTCCATTGATTTGACTGAAACAAATAGGAACGTTTTTGATCGCCTCGTGCGACGTGGAAAAGATTAGTCTGATCCGGAAAAGTTTCAGCCAATAAGCTATTTTCCCAATTCATGCCCTTCAATGGTTGCTCAGTAGGCAATTCAACATAAACCCAAATGACATCCTTAACCGCTTCCCATCCCAAATAACGATAGGGGGTCGTAAGTTTTTGATTTACCAGAATTCCTACGTGTTTGCGCAGATATGACTCTAAGATTTTATCCGTCCGCGGGCCTTCCTGAAAAATAAATCTCCTACCGGAATAGGCACTTAAGCCAAGCTCTAAATCATCTTGAAACAAGCGAATACTAATTTCCCAAACCTTTTCTTTGGGATTGTATATACATTCACCCATACTGGAATGAAACGGATGCATATTCCCCAAAACAGGCAAAGCTAGTAGCAATAAAAAGAAAAATCCTTTTTTCAATCTTTAGAACAATTTATAGAAATCATTCCCAAAAGTATATGCCATTAAAGCAAGTAAGATGATCATACCCACTTGCTGAGCGCGCTCCAATACTTTCTCTGATGCCGGTTTTCCCGTAATCATCTCATAAATCAAGAAAATGGCATGGCCACCATCCAAGGCAGGAATAGGCAAAATGTTCATGAAGGCTAATGCCATTGATAATAAACCCGTCAACATCCAAAAGCGATTCCAATCCCAAACTCCACCAAACATCTGAGCGATACCAATTGGTCCACTCAAGGCTTTGGAAGCCGAAACATCCCCCGTGGCAATCTTTTTAAATCCACGAATATTATCCGATATAACCGAGAAAGCGCGACCCGTACCAATCCCCAACGACTGAACAAATGTATAATCTTCATGCGTCGTTTTAATCAACAACTCAGGAATAAATCCGATTTGTCCGCTTTTCGCGACAACCATGGATAATGTATCCGATTTACCTTGTCGGTTAATCGCCAACCGTATGGGCTTTCCAGCCTCTTTCCCTAAAATCTCTTTGATTTCATGATAAAAATGAATGGCCTGTCCGTTCACGGCTGTAATATAATCTCCAGCTTTTAAACCTGCCGAATACGCTGGCAATAACTCACCATCTTCACTCCCTGGTTCTTCAGGCGCGGCAACTTCTGCCACTTTAAAAGCAGCGACTGGCTCGATGAAAGCAGCCTTTTTATCACTCAATTTCTCAATGAAATTAGAAGGAATTTTAACTTCGATTTCTTGGCCATTACGTAAAACCGTGTAAGATGAATTTTCCCCCAACAAGACGTCAGAAGTTCTTAAATCTGCCAATGACTTGAAATCAGAACCATTTACCTTGACTACCTTATCCCCCGTTTTTAAGCCAATTTGCTTGCCAAGATCTAAAGCAACAATACCATTTTTGTTCAATTCCTCTTTGGATATAAAATTATTGCCATTCGAAAAAGTGAGTGCCACAAAAATGACAACACCCGTTATCACATTAACAATTACTCCACCCAACATGACAATTAATCGCTGCCAAGCTGGTTTGGCACGAAACTCCCACGGTTCTGGTTCTTTTGCTAATGTCGCTGCATCTTGCGTTTCATCAATCATACCTGCAATGGACACATAGCCTCCAAGCGGAAACCAACCTAATCCATATTCCGTATCACCTACTTTCTTTTTAAAAATAGCAAAGTTTAACACGGTAGGAATCGGGAATAAAAAATCAAAAAACAGGTAAAATTTTTCGACACGCATTTTAAACCACTTAGCCGTAATGAAGTGACCAAACTCGTGTAATGTTACTAAAATCGACAGCCCCAATATCAACTGTCCTGCCATAATCAAACCTTCCATACCTTATTTATTTTGTTTATTTACCCACATTTGGGCCATTTCTCTCGTTAATTTATCTGTAGCAATATAGTCTTCTAAACTTGGTTCTTGTAAAAAAGTTCCTTTCGTCATGCAATCAGCCAATAAATCTGACATTGCTAAAAAACCAATTTCATCTTTCAAAAAGGCTTCTACCGCCACTTCATTCGCCGCATTTAAGATACAAGGCATATTCCCTCCTTGATCCAATGCCTGAAACGCTAAACCTAAGTTTCGGAATGTCTCCAAATCTGGCTGTTCAAAAGTAAGCATGGCAAAATCTCGAAAATCAAATCTTGGAAAATCTGCCTTCATTCGATTCGGATATCCCAATGCGAATTGAATGGGTAATTTCATGTCGGGTAATCCCAACTGTGCCTTGATTGAGCCATCTTCAAATTGCACCAAAGAATGTACAATCGATTGCGGATGAACGACCACATCAATCTGCGATGCCTTGACATCGAACAACCAAGCCGCCTCAATAACCTCCAAGCCTTTATTCATTAAGCTCGCTGAATCAATGGTTATTTTAGCCCCCATTGTCCAATTAGGATGTTTTAAGGCCTGAGCTCGCGTAACTCCTGCTAACTCCTCACGTTTCTTTCCTCGAAAAGGTCCTCCTGAAGCGGTCAAAATCACTTTTTCAATAGGATTATGAGATTCGCCCATCAAGCATTGAAATATTGCGGAATGCTCCGAATCCACGGGCAATATCGGCACGCCCATAGTACGTGCCAAAGGCATAATCAGAGAACCAGCAACAACCAACGTTTCCTTATTTGCCAATGCAATGGGTTTCCCAGCTTTAATCGCCTTCACAGTTGGAAGCAAACCAGCATAACCTACTAAAGCTGTCAATACAATGTCCACATGGTCCAAAGAAACGACTTCCAACAATGCCTCCGCTCCTACTAAAACTTGAATAGATGTTCCAGAAAGCGCTTCTTTAACAAAGGCATATTTTTGCTCATCGCCGATAACCACATGACTGGGAAGAAATTGAAGGGCCTGCTCTACCAACAAATCTGCATTCGATTGTGCGGTTAAAACAGCGATTGAAAAAGCATGCGGATGCTGCTTTACAACGTCCAATGTCTGCGTCCCGATGGAACCTGTAGATCCTAGAATAGCTATTCTTTTCATCCGAGCATTAACATGATTTTTTGAACAAATTCAATCCAAGTAGAAGGTCTAAGCAGCGTAATAAATAGCACGCCAAATAAACCTCCATATAAATGAGCGGAATGGTTGACATTGTCACGACCTCGGCGATCCATAGCAATGGAATACCAGGTAAACAGTCCTGCGTAAATAAAACCCGGGATTTCAACAAAGCCGAAAAGATAAATCTTCTCAGTAGGGAAGAACATAATCCCAGCAAAAATAACTGCAGAAACGGCACCAGAAGCACCTAGCGAATTAAAATAATGATTATTTCGCTGTTTAAAATAAGTAGGTAAATCAGCGGCAAGAATAGCTAACAAATAAAAAATGATAAAAATTACGTCACCGTATCCTGGAAAAATGATTGAAAAAATAATTTCCAATTGCGTCCCAAAAAAGTAAAAGGAGAATAAGTTAAAAAACAAATGGGTGAAGTCGGCATGAATAAATCCAGAGGTCAAAAAGCGCCAATATTCTTGTTTTTTATTAATTCGATAGGGTGACATGGTCATCGCATCCAACCAAGCAGGCTTTTGCCAAGCAAGAAGTGAAATTGCGACCGTAATGGCCATTATCATGAAACTGAGTGAATTCGATATCCCCATTGAATACGGGCTATGCCCATTAAATTTTAGCCTACAAAACTACATTAAACTTCCCGATCAACCAACCCAGAAAGGAATTTACCTAATACCTCTTTTTGCTCAGATTGCAGGTTTAATTGGTCAATTGCCTCAAAAGCCAAATCAAAATACTGATTAATTTTTGCTTCGGTCTCAGCGCGAATTCCCAAGTCGGTATATAGTTGCGTAATGGCTCTAACCTTTTCCGCAGGGTTGGGATTAGCGGCTGCTAACCAAGCATGTAATGAAGCAAGTGCCTCGCCTTGAGCTGACTCAAGTGCGCGGATCAACAGATAGGTTTTTTTATTTGCTAAAATATCACCTCCAACTTGCTTACCAAATTTCTCAGGATCGCCATAGACATCTAACAAATCATCTTTCAATTGAAATCCTAAACCAATACGTTCCCCAATTTCATAAAGTGTTTTAGCTTTTGATGCATCCACTCCTGCCAAAATACCGCCCATTTCCATCGATAAACCAATCAAAACAGATGTTTTTAAGCGAATCATTTCAATATATTCTCCCACCGTAACAGCGGACCGACTTTCAAAATTCATGTCCATTTGTTGGCCTTCACATACCTCAGCAGCTGTACGATTAAATCGGAGCAAAAGATGTTGGTATTCAGCCAAAGACAAATGTTGGCAATTATTTAAATATTGATAGGCATTCACCAGCATTACATCTCCTGAAAGAATTGCGATGTTATCATTCCACTTTTCATGAACCGTTTGCTTTCCGCGTCGCAGCGGCGCCTTATCCATGATATCATCATGCATCAAGGTGAAATTATGAAAGATCTCAATGGATAAGGCTGTTGGAACAACCTTTTCCCAATCACCTTTAAACAAAGAATAGGACAATAAACATAGTACAGGCCGAATCCGCTTACCGCCCAATTGCATTAAATAGCGAATTGGCTCATATAGTTCTTGAGGAGATTCTCCTAATTTTTGTTCCTTGATTTCGGCTTCCAGCGCGGGCAAAAATTGTTGTATCATAATTATCGATCTACTTCGCCCATGACTAAATCCATGGAACCAATGATAGCTACTAAATCGGCTAAATAAGCACCTTTTGCTAAATCAGGAATTACCGACAAGTGATGAAATGAGCAAGCGCGCACTTTCACTCGGGTTGGAATATCTGATTTACCATCGGCACGAATATAAAAACCTAATTCACCTTTTGGGTTTTCAGCTCTGGCATAAATATCTTGAGCTGTAGGTCTAATTTTCTTTGAGACAAACGCTTGCGGGTCGAAAGATGGCGTACGCGCATGTTCATGCGTAAGCACTGATAAGCATTGTTCAATTATACGAATGGATTCAATACATTCCCTTACACGCACATGATTACGATCCCAGCAGTCCCCTGTTTGGCCCTTTATACCTTCCCCTATAGGAATATCAAATTCTAATTCAGGATAAACCGAATAAGCATCTACTTTTCGTAGATCATAGGCTAACCCTGAGCCTCGCAAAACAGGACCAGTACAGCCATAATTTATAGCTAAATTCAGCGGCAAAACACCAACATTAGCGGTTCTTTTTATAAAAATAGCATTTTCTTCGACGATTTTCTGTACTTCCGAAATCGTATTTTTCAATACAGGGATAAGCTCAGCCGTTCGTTCCTCAAATCCAATGGGCAAATCATAAAACAACCCACCCACCCAAACATAATTATACAACATTCGAGCGCCTGATAGCCATTCGAGCAAGCGTTGAATATGTTCACGATCTCGCATAACCCACAAAAAAGGGGTGTAGGCGCCGATATCTAACCCGTATGTTCCAATGGCAACAAAATGTGATGCGATGCGATTGAGTTCTGCAACCAAAACGCGTATGTATTCAATACGCTTTGGAAGTGTACCTGAGATCCCCAGCATCTTCTCCACCCCCATTACATAGGCATGTTCAGAATTCATAGACGCCATATAATCGAGGCGATCCACGTAGGGAATTATCTGGTTAAAAGGTAAGGCTTCAGCGTGTTTCTCAAAGCAACGATGCAGGTATCCCAAATGAGGTACAACATCTACTACCAACTCTCCATCTGAAATAACTTCTAGCCGCAAAACCCCATGCGTTGACGGGTGTTGTGGCCCTAAAGAAATCAACATTTCCTCCGATTTCAAGTCAGCAAGCTGATACTGATTCGGATCAGAGTCTTTAAAATTCTGAGAAAGAAATTCGTATTGAATGGGATTCATTAAACAAAAATGAAGAAAGTATCTCACATATAAAAGTCGGAAGGCGGTAGCATGATGAGAATATCAATTAATTATCAGATATTTTCGATAAAGTGTTTGGCAAGAAAAATATTTCTTATACCTTTGCATTCCGTTTCGAATCGAGGCGTAAACAGATTTTACAAATATGGCAAAGAAAGGAAATCGCATTCAAGTAATCTTGGAATGTACAGAGCACAAAGAGTCTGGTCTACCAGGGATGTCACGTTACATCACGACTAAGAATCGTAAAAACACAACTGCTCGTATTGAGTTGAAAAAATACAACCCAGTATTGAAGAAAGTTACTTTACACAAAGAAATTAAATAAGGTTTAATACCAAAGAATCATGGCTAAGAAAGTAGTTGCAACACTAAAGAAAGAAGGAGGCGTTAAGTACGCTAAAATCATCAAGGCGGTTAAAAACCCAACGACAGGAGCTTATACCTTCAAAGAAGAAATTATTCTTCAAGATGAGGTTAACGCAGCATTGAAAAACTAGTTTTTTCGTCGGCAATTTATCGCTAGCATATTGAAGTCCCTTTTTCGGGGACTTTTTTTTGTTTACCTTCAACACAAAATAGACAATTAATCGGATGGGATTATTTGATTTTCTCAAAAAGAAACCGGCTCCAGAAGAGCAAGCAGACCTCGAGGAGGCGTTGGATAAAGGTTTGGAAAAAACCAAAGAAGGGTTTATTTCAAAAATGGGACGTGCGGTATTGGGGAAATCGAAAGTCGACGACGATGTCCTTGATGAATTAGAGGAAATTCTTTTAACCTCAGATGTAGGGGTTGCCACGACGCTTAAAATCATCGAACGCATTGAGCGTAGAGTTGAGCGCGACAAGTTTGTATCCACAGAAGAGCTCGACCAAGTATTGCGTGAGGAAGTGGCAGCACTGCTTGACGAAAATAAATCGTATGATATAGAAAATGCATTTGCTGAACCTACCCAAAAGCCTTATGTCATTATGGTGGTGGGTGTTAATGGGGTTGGCAAAACGACGACCATCGGTAAATTAGCATCTCAATTTCATCAAAATGGCTTGAAAGTAGTTCTAGGAGCTGCAGACACATTTCGTGCAGCAGCAGTCGACCAACTTAAATTATGGGGTGAACGTGTGGGCATTCCGGTGATAGATCATGGAATGAACACCGATCCGGCATCTGTTGCATATGATACGGTTAAAAAAGCGGTAGAAATGCAGGCTGATATTGTAATCATTGATACGGCAGGCCGTTTACATACGAAGGTTAATTTAATGACTGAATTATCTAAGATGAAACGTGTGGTTCAAAAATTCATCCCAGAGGCGCCTCATGAAGTTTTGCTGGTATTGGATGGTTCTACTGGCCAAAATGCTTTCATTCAGGCGCAAGAATTCACCAAGGCAACCGAAGTAACGGCCTTAGCGATAACCAAACTAGATGGGACAGCAAAGGGTGGAGTGGTAATTGGTATCTCAGATCAATTTAAGATTCCAGTCAAATACATTGGCGTAGGCGAAAAAGTCTCCGACTTGCAAGTTTTCAATAAAACGACATTTGTTGAGTCCCTTTTCGCCAAAAAATAATTATTTCTTCTGTTCTTTAGCCCAGGTATCTTTCAAGGTAACGGTACGGTTAAACACCAAGTGATCTGGTTTTGAGTCTCGGTCTAGGCAATAATATCCTTTACGAATAAATTGTACCGCTTCTCCCAGTTTTGCGTTGGCTAAACTTGGCTCTACAAACGCTTTTTCAATGATTTGTAGCGATTCCGGATTTATGAATTTAACAAAATCGTCACCTAGCTCAGACGCGTCTTCAACAATTAACAGTCGATCAAAAAGCCTTACCTCTGCTTGAATAGCATGTGGAATGGAAACCCAGTGTATGGTTCCTTTTACTTGAATCCCCGATGTATCTTGACCCGATTTACTTGACGGAATATAGGATGCATGAATTTCTTTTACTGAGCCATCAGCATGCAACTCAAAATGCTCACAAGTGATAATATAAGCACCTTTCAAACGAACTTGCAAACCAGGTCCTAGACGGAAAAATTTCTTAGGAGGCTCAATCATGAAGTCATCACGCTCAATATATAATTCGCGCGAGAAAGGGACAATGCGTTTACTGGTTTCAGGATCTTCTGGATTATTCTCAACCAATAAATCTTCGGTTTGATTCGCTGGGTAATTGGTAATGACCAATTTAACTGGATCCAGAACAGCCATGACACGATCTGCCAATTTGTTTAGATCTTCACGAATACAAAATTCCAATAAGCTGATATCAATTAGGTTATCTCGCTTGGCCACACCGATACGATCGCAAAAATTACGAATAGACGCTGAAGTAAACCCCCTTCTGCGGAGCGCAGAGATGGTGGGCATTCGTGGGTCGTCCCAGCCCGATACAACCTTTTCATTTACCATTTGCAAGAGTTTACGCTTGCTCATAACGGTATGAGAGAGATTTAGTCGAGCAAATTCATATTGATGTGAGGGGAAAATTTCCAATTTATTTATAAACCAATCATAAAGTGGCCGATGTACATCAAATTCCAGGGTACAGATGGAATGCGTAATGCCTTCCATGGAATCGCTTTGGCCATGGGCAAAATCGTACATGGGATAAATGCACCATTGACTTCCGGTACGATGATGTGGTACATGTCGAATGCGATACATTAAAGGGTCACGCATGTGCATATTGGGATGCGACATATCGATTTTTGCCCGCAATACTTTGGCACCATCAGCAAAATCTCCATTCCGCATGGCAGAAAACAAAGACAAATTCTCCTCAATAGATCGATCACGGAACGGACTATTCGTTCCAGGAGAAGTTGGGGTGCCTTTCAAAGCAGCTATTTCTTCAGCGGAGGAATCGTCTACATAGGCTAAGCCTTTTGAAATTAGGGAGACCGCAAATTGATAGATTTGCTCAAAATAGTTTGAAGCATAAAGTTCATTCTCCCATTGAAATCCCAACCATGCAACGTCTGATTTAATTGAATCGACGTATTCAGTCTCTTCAGTCATGGGATTCGTATCGTCAAATCGCAAATTTGTTTTACCTCCAAATTTCTGAGCTAAGCCAAAATTTAGGCATATACTTTTGGCATGACCAATGTGTAAATACCCATTTGGCTCAGGTGGGAAACGTGTAAATATGCCTTGCGGATATTTACCTTCAGCAATATCTGACTGAACGATTTCTTCTAAAAAATTCAAAGATTTGGATTTGGAATCTTCCATGTAGGCATTTAATTATTTTGATCAAATAAAAATTACCCACAAAAATAAACATATTTTGGCAACCACACACACTAAGAATCCACATATCGCGTTATTAAAAAAATGCCTAATTACTACTAATTAATAATTTTTTCTATTTAATCTAAAAAATAATTTTTAACTTGGCAGTTGAAAAAATAACCAAAAGATTTTTACAAGAACATCTACTCAATTATTCCTTTATCATAATGAATAAATTATTCAAATTCTCCCTCACGCTAGCCCTGACAATAGTTAGCGCTTTGGCGTTTTCCCAAACTACGCCACTAATAAACGGGCTTTCAAATGTAAAAATGAATGGAGTAAACACGTACTCTGTATTTTTTAAGGTTTCTGGTTGTGCATCAGGCTACGATTGGTCTGCCTCGAATAATCAAGGGGTAACTTCAGATATGTCAACAACTTGGGATGTGACCTACGGATCTAATACGGCTGATACCGTTTCAACCGTTGCTTTAGGTAACAATGCAAACAATAGTTTTTGGATTCCTGACAATAATTCGCCTTACCAATATACCGTACATTGCGCTGGAGCAACTGCTCCATCTGACCCTAAAGCAGTAGTGCAAATTTATGTGTTGCCTCAACCGGTTGTTGATTGGGCACCTCCAGTAGCCGTTGTTAGTCGTCAATGTGCTTACATAGATAACCCAACGGGAGGAGTAGTTCGTTTGAAAGCGGACGGATGTTATGATGAAGTTGAGTGGACTAAACCAGATGGTTCTACAGAAGTAGTTTGGGAAGAATTTGATGGTATTTTAACCTTAAGTGGTAACTATCAAGAAGGTGAATATCGCGCTAGATGTAAGTTTAACAAGCTCTTTGAAGATAGTAACAACGCGAGAGTAACTGTTTTTCCTCAAACTAGAAGCGGAAATTCATTTGTTGGCAGAGAATACTTCCCTCCACAAAATTTACGTCTTAGTTCAACAGCAGCTTTGGGCTCAGGGGAATGGACAGAAATTTGTGATGGCAGAGCAATCGACTTGAAACCCGCTATGTCAGATGCCTTTGCAGGTAGAATGTCATATCAATGGTTTTTAAACAATACTTTAGTTGCATCGAATTATACTGGCGTGTTAAATACCGGAGGACAAGGAAATTATTTTGTTCGTGTTTCTTCAAAAGGAGGTGCAGGTATTTGTGGATTTTCAGATTCAAACGTATTTACTATCAATAAAATCGGTTTAGATAAACCGGTAATTTTAGGAAACAACAAATATTGTGTTGATGGTGTAACTACCTTAAATGTAGATTCAACAAGCTTAGTGAAGCAACAAGGCTATTTAATGCCTGCTAGACCTACAGCGCCATCGAAATTTACATGGTATGTTAATGGTGTTGAACAGACTAGCTTAGGAAATCTTTCGAGCATAAAGGCTAATACGAATATTTCCGTTCAAGTGGCTTACACGACAAACTATGGTTGTAATTCTGTGTTATCTGATGCGGTTGCGGTTACTAACTATGAGAGACCAGCGACGCCAAGTATCACCGCTAAAACAAAATTGGGTTGGTGCTTCGGAACCCCGATACAAGCTATCCTTGAGTCGTCAGATTTACCCAATGGTGAAACAACTAAGTATGAGTGGAGCAATAAGGCTACAGGTAAATTAGCAAATATTGATAAAGATGGAAGCTATACAGTTCGTTTGATTAACACGGACGGATGTTACTCTTTAGCCTCAAGTCCAGTAACAATTACAGTATTACCATTGCCAGCTGCTCCGACTATTGCCACTGCCAATGGTGCATCTCCATTCTTCTGTGTTAAGTCAGAAACGGGTGCCCTAAATGCTGTTAACTTAGTAGCAACAACTACAAACGACGTAATCTGGAGCACTAAATTTGAAGGAAAGATACTTGCTGATGTAAGAACCAGTGGTACTTATACAGCTACAGCACGTGATGCCAACGGTTGTATCTCGTTGAACTCTAATGGTATCAAGGTTGTCGCACAACCAAACCCAGCACTAGGATCAGATACAAAGATCATTAAAGAAGGTGTTTATACCTTAAGAGCAACAAACTTCCCTTCTGCTGCAACAGTGAATGCAACAGGTGCAGGTGAATATGTTTGGAGATTTGGTTCAACCTTGTTAACACCTAAAACCTTTATCTCAAAAGTAAAAACTGCGGGAGATTACACAGTATCTAGAAAATATCTTTACACTGTCGATGGCACTCCACTAACGTGTATTACAGATGCTGTGAAATATACTTACGTTGTTGATCCTGATTTTTCTGGTGTAGCAGTATATCCTAATCCAATTACCGCAGCAAGCGCTAACGCAACTGCTAAAGTTCAAATTCAAATTTTAGAAGATTGGGTTAATGGTGAAATTACATTATTTGATATGGTTGGTCGCCCAGTTTATTCAGGTAAAATTGCCAACACAGATGGAACATCAGTTCTTGAAGTAGGTGGTTTAGCAAATGGAATTTACATCCTTCAAATTAAAGCTGACGGAGATAAATCATTTGTAGGTAAAGTCATCGTAAATAAATAATTCGATATAGTCTTATTAAAAGCCGATCCGAAACGATCGGCTTTTTTATTATGAGAAAATTAGGTTTACTTCTCTTTCTTATTTCGATCCAATGTGACGCACAGTGGACATTCGTAGACATCCCCACCAAAGCATCGTTCAGGGCATTAAAATCTTATCAAGATGAACTTTGGGTTAGTGGTTCGGGAGGAACGGTTGGACATTCAAAGGATGCTGGGAAAACATGGGAGTTTCAGCAAGTACCTCATGCAGAAACACTTGATTTTAGGGACCTATCAATCATAAATACACAACAAATACTGCTAATGAGTGCGGGGCCTTCAGAAGAAGGGAAAGCCATTGTATTTAAAACAGAAGACGGTGGTAATAACTGGAACCGCCTAATTCAAATAAAGGAGCCAGGATACTTCTTTGATTGCATACAATGGGATTCCAAAAATCAATTCGCATGGCTTTTATCTGACCCAATTGATACAAAACTCACGTTGTTTACTATTCAAGATAAATTACTCAAGCGACAAGATGCGCTTAGCTCACCATCTCTCCAGCCAAAAGAGGCATTTTTTGCTGCGAGTGGCTCGAGTATGCTTAAATTGAAAGATAAGTTGATACTCGTAGGAGGAGGTGCAGATTCAGCAAGGATATATACGTACAACATAAACAAGAAAACGTGGGTAACCAACAACCCAGGTGTTCCAACAGGCGAGGCGAAAGGTTATTTTTCTGTCGGCGCCAAAAATGATCAAGAAATATGGGCAGTGGGAGGTGATTACCGAAAATTGAATGAACGATCTATCCCAATAATCACGACAGGCGATGGAGGAAAGCATTGGATTAAATTGCTAAACACCCCAGCATTCTATATGGAAAAAGTCATTTGGGCAAAACCCTACTGGATTGTAACCGGCCCGTCACAAAGTGCAGCCTATCATGAAAAAACAAAACGATGGCGCATTTTAGGCAATAGTCCATTCCACAATATCATCCAAGTAGGAAATACTATATGGGGAATTGGAGCAAAAGGCCAATTAGGTTATATCAGCCTCTCAACCATAGATCAATTATTTCTTTCGAAAGAATAAAGAAATTGGTGTCCCGTCTAATTTGAAATTTTTACGCATCTGATTTTCCAAATACCGCTCGTAACTCTCTTTAATATATTGAGGTAAGTTACAGAAGAAAATAAAGGTGGGATAAGGTGTAGAAACTTGCGTACAGTATTTAATCTTAATGTATTTCCCTTTCCAAGCTGGAGGAGGGTAATTTTGAATTACCTCCAACATGACATCATTCAACTTCGATGTAGAAATCTTTTGCGAACGATTCTCGTACACTTCTAGCATCATTTCTAATACTTGGAAAATACGCTTTTTCTCCATCACAGAAGTAAAAATTACTGGCATATAATTTAAAGGAGCCATACGTTCTTTGATAGCTTTTTCAAGTGCGTTCGCGGTATTGGTGTCTTTAGCTACCAAATCCCACTTATTCACCATCAAGACAATCCCCTTTTTCGCTTTATCAGCCATACTCACAATGTTCATATCTTGAGCTTCCAAACCGGTTAATGGATCAATCGTTGTTGCATCAATTAAGATTATCGCAATATCACATTCCTCTAACGCTTTAATCGAACGAAGCACGGAATAATATTCAATGTTATCATCAATGCGTGCTTTTCTACGAATCCCAGCAGTATCGGTAATGATAAAATCCTTGCCATATAAGGTATATCGGTTTTGAATGGCATCACGTGTTGTGCCCGCCATGTCAGTTACAATCGAACGATCTCTGCCTAATAAAGCATTCAGAAATGATGACTTTCCTACATTGGGGCGACCCAATATTGCGACACGCGGAACGCCTGCCTCGGGATTTTCAATTCCTTCATCTTTGAAATGTGAGATCATTTCGTCCAACATATCGCCCGTTCCACTCCCACTTTCTGCCGCAATTGGGAAAGGGTCTCCCAAGCCTAATTCATAAAATTCAGCAGATGCCATGGCTTTTTCATGCGTATCAGCTTTATTGGCGACAAGGATAACGGGTTTTTTTGACCTCCGTAAAACTTTAGCAAAATCCTTATCTAAATCAGTTAGACCCGTTTGACAATCCACAACAAACAATAAAACCGCAGATTCTTCAATAGCCAATTCAACTTGCTCGCGAATCGCTCCTTCAAAAATATCTTCCGAACCATGCACATATCCTCCCGTATCAATTACAGAAAAGAATTTCCCTGTCCATTGACCATATCCGTAATGTCTGTCACGCGTAACGCCTGACATATTATCCATGATGGCTTTTTTCTGTTCAATTAAACGGTTAAACAACGTTGATTTGCCCACATTTGGACGGCCTACAATGGCTACTATATTTGACATAAGTCCTAAAAATTAATCGGGTGAATACCCGAATGATCGCAATTTATCTGCTTTTGCACGCCAATCTGGCTCTACCTTCACAAATTGCTCTAAAAAAACCTTTTTATTAAAGAATGCTTCCAAATCAGCACGTGCTTGGATACCTACCTTCTTAATACTCTCACCTTTATGGCCTATAATAATGGCACGCTGAGAAACGCGTTCAACATATATCTCAGACGCAATTCGTAAAATAGTAGGTTCATCTTTAAATGAAGTTACCACTACCTCACAGGAATACGGAATTTCCTTCTTATAATTTAAAAATATCTTTTCACGAATAATCTCAGCCGCAAAAAACCGCTCAGATTTATCCGTAAGTTCATCCTTATCAAAAAATGGTGGATGAATCGGTAAATTCTCTACAATGTGCTTAAATATTTGATCTAAATGAACATTTTCTTGAGCCGAAATGGGAAGAATAGGCCTGCCAGGAAATATTCCTTGCCAATACTCCATACAAACCTGCAATTTCTCATCAGTGACCAAATCAATTTTATTCAACAAAACGACAATGGGAGTATTGGTATGATCTTTCCAATTGGTTAGAAAATCCAAATCCTCATAGGTATCAAATACATCCGTTACATACAAGACAACATCTGCATCCTCCAAAGAGTTCTTAACAAAGGCCATCATCGATTTATGCAACTCATATTTAGGCAGTAATACCCCAGGAGTATCCGAATAAATTATCTGATATTCATCACCATGGTACTCGCCATTCAGCATTCCAAGTATTCTGTGCCGCGTTGTTTGGGCTTTTGAACTTACAATCGATAAGCGCTCACCTACTAAAGCATTCATAAGTGTACTCTTCCCCACATTGGGCTTTCCAATAATACTTATAAAACCTGCTTTATGCTGCTGGGCCATGTCAAATACTAAATTGCCCGACCGGGATATTGTGAATAATTATACAAAGATACTTGTTTTTAACGAATTAACCCTGCATATTTGCACTCCAATATATCGCGGGGTGGAGCAGTTGGTAGCTCGTTGGGCTCATAACCCAAAGGTCGTCAGTTCGAGTCTGGCCCCCGCTACTAGAAAAAGGTCTTCAATTGAAGGCCTTTTTTATTTTCTAGAAAATTAATTGACCGCTAGATAAATCTTTCTTTAACCAAGCAATTTGATTTCATACGTTTGCATTGAATGGATTAAACAATGCGCATGAAAACAACTCTTAAGCTACCAGGATTAGACACTTGTCTTATTGCGGATGTATTATTTATTGAGGGAAAAAGCAATTACAGCATCATCTACCTCAAAGGGAAAAGCCCAATTACAATGGCTAAAACGTTAAAAAAGTTCGAATCCCAATTGCGGCTACATCAATTTTTACGGATACATAAATCCTATTTAATCAATCAGGCGAATTTATCTGAAAATGGCATTAATGATGAGAATATGATTCAGCTTAATGATGGAACCCATCTCCCGGTCTCGAGAAGAAAAAGAGAAATTATCAAAAAGAGTTTATAAAAAAAGGCTTCCAAAATTGGAAGCCTTTTTTATGTAATTCCTATACTGTATTTTATTTACCTGCAGGAGCTGCTAATAAATCAAAGAACTGATCCAACTTCGGCGTCACGATAATTTCAGTGCGTCGGTTTTGCTTACGACCTGCACGGCTATTGTTACCTGATTGTGGCTCATATTCACCACGACCACCTGCAGTCATGCGCTCAGGATCTACTCCAAATTTAGTTTGCAACAAGCGTACTACAGAGGTTGCACGCATAGCACTTAAATCCCAGTTGTCTTTGAATTCTGGCGTTGAAATTGGCACAGCATCCGTGTGACCCTCAACCAAAATGTCTAGACCCTTATGGTCATTAACCACCTTAGCTACTTTAGCTAAAACAGCTTCTGCCTTCGTACTAACATTAGCAGAACCCGACGCAAACATCAGCTTATCTGAAATGGAGATATAAACCACCCCTTTCTTAACTTCAATTGAAACATCTTCATCATTAACATCCGCCAATGAACGCTTTAAATTCATAACCAATGATAAATTAACCGAATCCTTCTTTTGAATAGATGAGTTCAAATCCTTGATATACTTTCCTTGCTCATTCAACGCATCCAATGATTTACGAATACTCTCAGCACCGGACTTATTGATAACGGATAAGTCAGACAAACGGTCTAATAAGTTGGTATTGGTTTTTTTCATGTAATCCAATTGCTCTTGTAAAGATTTCAATTGATTATTTTTTGCGTCTAAATCAGCATCACGCTTTTTTACCTCTCCTTGAAGACTAGCTGTTAATGATTGACAATCAGCTAAATCTGATTTGGCACGCGAAACAGTTTGATCACTACTAGCTTGTAATTCTGTTAAACGTGACTGCAATTCTGTTAACTTTTTCTTGCTAGCACAAGAGGTAAACAAAAATGGCAATATTGCCAGCACCCAAATTAATTTTTTCATAAACGTATAATTAAAAGAATATGGTAAATAAGTATTTTAACAAATGTAAAAATCAAAAATAGATATTTTGTCCTGAATAACGAAAAATTTAAAAAATATATCCATTTTTTCTTATTGCAGCTTGAGCAATTAGGCGCCTGGATTCAATCAAATTTTTCGGTTCAATCTTAGTAAACCGCTTTAACCCTAGTAATAATACATTCAGTTCATCGCCTTTAGCAAAGCCCATGATTACCTCCTTGCCGGAATTCGCTACTTTATCAATAGCCTCATGAAGATAAACTAATGCGCATTCTTTAGCAATTTGGTGGGCTTCCGCTCCATCGCGCAACATCAATTTATCCACACGAGCCAATGCAGACTCCGCAACATAAACCTCAATCATCATATCCGAAATACCCATTAAAATCTCTTGTTGATGCTCTATTTCAGTTGTAAACTTCTGAATCGCTGCACCAGCCGTCATTAAAATAGCCTTCTTCGCATTCGCAATTACCTTATACTCTTTCCCAAATACGCCCTCTGGAACTTCTGTTGAAAAATCAGGTACGCCTAAAATCTCCTTCCCAACTGCCATGGCTGCAGGCATCAAATCGATCTCTCCTTTTAACGCTCTTTTCAATACAGTACCAATAGCCAATAAGCGATTAATCTCATTTGTTCCCTCAAAAATACGATTGATTCGAGCATCTCGATAAGCACGTTCCATAGGCGCCTCAGCTGAAAAACCCATACCGCCAAAGATCTGAACGCCTTCATCAGCTACAAAGTCAAGCACCTCTGATGCATGAACTTTTAAAATCGCACATTCAATTGAGAATTGTTCAACACCTTTCAATTTAGCCTCCGCATCATTCATTCCAGCAGCCTTTAGGCTTGAAATTGATTCATCTATATTTTGGCCCGCTCGGTAGGATGCTGCTTCAGATGCATATATTCGCACAATCATGTTAGCTAGTTTCGCCTGAATCGCTCCAAAAGAATGAATAGATTGTCCAAACTGTTTACGCTCATTTGAATAATTCACCGCTTGATTAACAATCTGTTTAGAACCTCCCAAAACGGCAGCAGCCAACTTAATTCTTCCAATATTTAAAATATTGACAGCTATCTTAAAGCCTCCCTCACGTTTAAACAACAAATTACCTACGGGCACCTCGCAATCCGTAAAGAAAATTTGTCGAGTAGAACTCCCTTTAATCCCCATCTTATGTTCTTCCTCATTCATTGAAATACCTGAAAAAGACTTCTCTACTAAAAAAGCCGTTAAGTTCTTATCATCATCAATTTTAGCAAACACGATAAACAAGTCAGCAAAACCGCCATTCGTTATCCACATCTTTTGACCATTCAAAACATAATGCGTACCTGCCTCATTTAGCCTTGCCTTTGTTTTAGCGGCATTGGCATCTGAACCTGAATCAGGTTCAGTCAAACAATATGCCGCTTTCCATTCTCCAGAGGCAAGTTTCGGTAAATAAGTTTTCTTTTGCTCTTCTGTTCCATAATATACAATGGGTAAGGTGCCTATACCAGTATGAGCAGATAAAGCCACAGCAAATGAATGTCCACTCCCACAGGCTTCTGCCACGAGCATAGATGTATTAAAATCCATCCCAAATCCACCATATTCTTCTGGTACAGATGTTCCTAACAAACCTAATTCACCTGCTTTGTCAAGCAAACCCACCATAACCGAAGTGTCTTTGGCGAAATCAATTTCATTTAGAATAGGATGCACTTCTGTCCGAATAAAATCCAGACAGGTTTGGCTTATCATTTTTTGCTCCTCAGTAAAATCTTCTGGAATAAATATCTCCGATGGTAACAATGGACGAATTAAAAACTCACCCCCTTTAAATGCATGTAAACTACTCATGGCTATTGTTTTATTTTGTTAGAAACAGATTCAAATATGGTATCAGACTCCTCATCTAATATTTTATTTATGGACGCAATTACATCAAAAAACCCAGCTAGCTTTTCTTCTCCTATCCGCTGATATATCAATTCGTTGAAAATTAACACCCCTTGTTTGGCCTGATCTCTCTTTTGCTTACCCAAATCAGTTAAAAAGATCTTGACCACACGCTTGTCGGCATAATTTGCTTCTCTCCGTATCCATTTTTTATCTTCTAAGGACTTCAACATCCGAGTTAAACTACGAGATTCCAAGCCTAATGCCGGAGCAATTTTCGTAGCAGATGTCCCCGCCTTGTCAATATGCAACAACACGTAGCCGATTGCCATCGTCATGTCAAACTGAGTGGAATACGTGTTGTACATGCGACTTATCGCATACCAACTTGATTTAATTTGGAAATCAACGGTTTTTTCTGCTTTCATAGGTATTAGTAGTATGCTGGCATACCAAGGTAAATTTGAAACAAAAAAAAATAGGATGCAAGCATCCTATTTTCAAATTTCTTTAAAAACCGTATTATTTAATTCGATTACCTCGCATACGTTTACTATTTACTTTCAAACCAGAGAAAGATGATTTCATAATTAATAAGCGGACTTTCTTTTTATTGTAAAGTAAATATTTATTGCCATCATACATTAAACGTGAGAACGTTGGGCTGCCCGACTCATCTACTAATTGATAGAAATATTCGCCTCGCTCACCCAATACAGGAGCAAAATGTAAACTCTTCTCTTCTCCAGCCCCGGCTTCGAATGAAATCAATAATTGATCCTTGGTTTCTTTCACCAGAACACCCGGTGTTTCACGCTCCAAACTTACTCGATTAATTGATTTGCCATTAACAATCGTGATTTTACCCGACTTAACGTTAGCATCAGATGCATTCAGTTCTCTTTCTAAAAATAACTCGTTATCATTATAAAACTGAATCTTTTCTAAAGGCAATTGATTTTCTTTGATTAAAGTCATCAAGGAGCCCGTTAATTGGGTCTTTTCTGAACAAGAACTTAACAAAACCAAACTTAGCAATAAAAAACTGAGCTTTTTCATAGAATTAATTAACGCCTTCCGCTAAAATTAACACTTTATTATTCAAAACTTCAACAACGCCTCCTTCGATTTGAAAGACTTCTTTATCGGCAGATAAAGTTCCCTTATCGAGCGTACTAACGAGAGCTGCGTGATCATTTAAAATCTGAAAAGAACCATCCACGCCAGGTAAAGTTACCACAGATGCTTCTCCAGCAAATACTTTACGATCGGGTGTAATAATTTCTACAAACATATTATTTCTTATTTAGCAGCTTCAGCAAGTAATTTCTCTCCTTTAACTACTGCGTCTTCGATGGTTCCCACTAGGTTAAATGCAGCCTCTGGTAAATGATCATATCCACCATCTATAATTGCATTGAATCCTTTGATGGTGTCATTGATATCTACTAGAACGCCCTTTAATCCGGTAAATTGTTCTGCCACAAAGAATGGTTGAGATAAGAAACGTTGAACACGTCTTGCACGTGATACTACTAATTTATCTTCTTCCGACAATTCATCCAAACCTAAAATGGCAATGATATCTTGCAATTCTTTGTAACGCTGTAAAATCTCTTTCACACGCTGAGCCGTATCATAGTGAGAATCACCTAATACTTCAGCAGATAAAATACGAGATGACGAATCCAATGGATCCACAGCAGGATAAATACCTAATTCAGCAATCTTACGAGATAATACCGTGGTTGCATCTAAGTGGGCAAAGGTTGTTGCCGGAGCTGGATCGGTCAAGTCATCGGCAGGCACGTAAACCGCTTGTACCGATGTGATGGAACCGCGCTTCGTCGAGGTAATACGCTCTTGCATCGCTCCCATCTCTGTTGCCAAAGTGGGTTGATAACCTACCGCTGATGGCATACGACCTAAAAGAGCCGATACCTCAGAACCCGCTTGCGTAAAACGGAAGATATTATCAATAAAGAATAGAATATCGCGCCCTTGACCTTCTCCGTCCCCATCACGGAAGTGTTCCGCAACAGTTAAACCAGATAAAGCAACACGCGCACGTGCTCCTGGAGGTTCGTTCATTTGACCAAACACCAAGGTAGCTTGTGATTTCGCTAATTCAGTTTGATCTACTTTCGAAAGATCCCACTCACCAGCTTCCATCGAATGCTTAAATTCTTCACCGTATTTAATAACGCCAGACTCAATCATCTCACGTAATAAGTCATTTCCTTCACGCGTACGTTCTCCTACTCCTGCGAATACAGATAAACCTTCGTAGGCTTTCGCGATATTATTAATCAACTCCATGATTAGTACCGTTTTACCTACACCGGCTCCACCGAACAAACCAATCTTCCCTCCTTTAACATAAGGAGCTAACAAGTCAATTACTTTAATTCCTGTAAACAGTACCTCAGTAGTCGTAGCTAATTCATCAAACTTGGGAGCTGCGCGGTGAATAGGCATTCCCTTATCCGATTTTGGTTGGGAAATACCATCGATAGCATCCCCAACAACATTAAACAAACGACCTTTGATACCCTCACCTGTTGGCATAGTCATCGGAGTTCCTTTGTCAACAACTTCTTGACCTCTTTGAAGTCCCTCAGTTCCTTCCATCGCAATCGTTCTCACACGATCTTCTCCTAAATGTTGTTGAACTTCTAAAACAAGTTCCTGACCATTTGATTTGGTAACAGAAAGAGCATTTAAAATCGCTGGTAAATGTGATCCTTCACCTTCGAAGCTCACATCGACTACGGGCCCAATTACTTGAGCAACTCTCCCTTTATTTACTGCGTTTGCCATTTGAAAATTATATTTAAAAAAATGAGATATCAATTCAGACTGCAAAATTAGTTCGGAATTTCCAATAAACAAAAATGAAGATTGTATTTTTCTCCTTTTTTTTAACAAAATCAGCCCAATTCTTTGAATGAATTAAAGTTTATGCGGAAATTGGTCGAACAAAAATATCAAGCCTTGAATCAGAAAACCCAAATTAGCTTTTCCGTTTTCATTTGCCTTCTAAGTTTACTTAGTGTAGCATTTTGGGGGCTCTATTCTTACTCCCCGATCACCTTGCAATCAGCTAGCGAACTGATACTCGATTCTGCGCCTGTGGATGCAAATAAGCTGAGCAAACTTGAGAGTACTGTCTACTTCGTTCGGCAATCCTATTTTGCTATTCCGTTCTTTGGGCTTCAGGTAGCCTACATTGGTTACTTCATTTGCCTCATTGCCTCCACTTCACTTCTGTTATTGGGCTTAAAAAAATGGGCAAACATCAATCGTACCTTTTTATTCGGTGGCTGTTTAATCTATTTGTTGATTATTTTTTGGACAAATCAATTTGCCAACTGGAAAGAAATTGGTTTGGTCATCGTGGAGCAATTACACCTACTCGGCATTGTGATGGTATATCTGGTTGGCCTATTCATTTCAGCTGCTACACCTCGTTTGCTTTTTCAACTAGGATACAGTCAAAATTTAAGCCAAAGTAAACGTAATTGGATTTATTTCTTAGTCATCTATTTAACTAACTTGATTCTCGCTTACGGAAAGCAATTTTTATCATGGGATTTAAACTTGGCAATCCCAGGCATTTTATGGGCACTTTTGGCATGGATTGCCTACGCTTTTCAGATGAGCTCTTTAAATACCCCCCTCAAGTGGGGATTATCACTTGGCGCATTTAGCACACTCATTATATTCCAAATCACAGGAAATGATCCTGGAATCAGCGCATTCGAACACTGGATTTTGATAAGCCAAATCCTCATGGCCATCGTTTTCCCTTTATTTATAGTGACCAATTTCAAAGTGCCGATACTACAAAACATGCCGGTATTCAAAATTGTGCACAAGGCACCACATTTGGATTTGAGAATCATGTACCTAGGGGTCGCTATTTTAGGTAGTGCATGGATTTTTGCAAAAAATGGGAGTGTTTTACATCAATTTCAAGCTGCATTTCACAATGAGAGAGGAGACATATCGGTCCTAGTAGAAAATACACAAGCTGCAGAATTTGCCTACCAGCAGGCGATGATTCATAGTAAATTGAATGAGAAAAGTAATGTGAGTTTGGCTGCCATGGCCTTGGATGTAAATGATGTAGAAACGGCCGCCTATTACCTTCATACGAGCCAGGTGAAACACGCTAACCCCATTACCTATATTGCTTTGGCACATATATACCAGCAAGCGGGCAAAACATTTGAATCATTATTTACCCTTCAGCAAGCCCAAAAGGCATTTCCTTCCTCATCAGAATTAAACACGCAATTAGCAAAGCAGTTTGAAGCTGTCCAAGCAAAGGATTCTGCGAACTATTATTACCAACTGGCTTATCAGAACGACCCGAATAACCCCATATGTCAAGCAAATCTTTTATACATAACGAAAAAATCACACCAAGAACTGGCAGAGAGCGAAGATCCAGCCGTTCAAGCCAACATAATTGCCATAGCGCTTAAAAATGGAGATAAATCCTTTAATATTATTCCACCTGCTAAATCTCATCCAGGAAACGATTTAAGAATTTGGTCATACCTATACAATTACCACATGTTAAACAAAGGGCAAGCACCTGAATTACCCGCAAAATGGGAAACAGACCCGGCGACATTACAAATTTTTCCGGAAATCAAACTGCTGAGTGCATGGCAAGACTTTTACCACAATAAACCCTTGCAGGCATTGCAAAAAATCAACTTACAAATTTCAAATGACACAACATCCAAAACGGAAGGTCTTCAAAATATCTTAGCTTTCTGGAAACAAAGCCTGCTGGAAACCAAAACCATATCACCAATAACCGGATTGCAAGAAGCCAAAAAGACGCTACAACAATACCCCTTTCAGGTCGAGGCCCTACAAAAAGCACTCCCTGTCCTAAACAAAAACAAACTCGAAAAACTTGGGTATGACGCCGCTCTAGCAGCTCTACAATGGAATGAAGATATACCTGTTTACTACCTAATCTATGCTATGCAAGCCTACCAACTCGGCGAAATTGCATATGGGGAAGAGGCAACCAAACAATTAAAAGTACTCGACATCGCAACCTACCATGCTAATCAGAAAATTCTAGACGAAGCGCGCTTGCAGGCTCAGCAAAGACAAAAATTCAATTGAGTACTTGTAAATCAAATAATTATCGCTTAGTTTTGCCATTCAAAATTACATACACGGCGGAGTCAATGGTTCTTTCGACGTGTATTCACCTAATGAACCAAACAAGATGAATCAAAAAATTCGCATCAAGTTGAAGTCGTTTGACCACACATTGGTTGACAAATCAGCTGAAAAAATCGTTAAAGCGGTTAAAGCTACTGGAGCTGTTGTATCTGGTCCAATTCCATTACCAACAAAAATTGAGAAATTCACCGTTTTACGTTCACCACACGTGAATAAGAAAGCGCGCGAGCAATTCCAATTATGTACTTACAAGCGTCTAATTGACATTTTTTCTTCTTCTGCAAAAACTGTAGACGCTTTGATGAAATTAGAATTACCATCTGGTGTTGATGTTGAAATCAAAGTTTAACTTTCGGTTTCTAACCCCAATAAAAAACCTCTTCGAACAATCGAAGAGGTTTTTTTTATGATAAAAATTGAAATATTTTTCGAAGAGGCTTAAGAGAAACCGTAATGAAGTAAGGCCTCAAGCCATTTTCTCGCCAAGCCTTTCGATCTTCTAAGTTGGCCCTCCATCGGTGTTTCCATGAGGCAGTACTAGTACCTCCGGTACGCATCGTCATCAACAACTTCGGCAGATAAGCTACCGAAATCCCATGTTTGTATAAAGCCCGAAGCATAAATTCATAATCCCCCGCGCAAGTATAGTGAATCTTGAAATTACCAATCTCCTCATATACCTTCCGCTTCACATAAAATGTTGGATGTGGTGGCATCCAGCCCAACAACCAACTTGAGCGTTTATAGCTCCCAGCCTTCCATTTACGGACAACCTTTAAACTAATCGGATCAATAAACTGCAGGTCACCATAAATCGAGTCAACATCCTGCCGCTCAAATACATCTACCACCGAACGAATAACATCGGTGGTCGGATAAAAATCATCTGCTCCAATTACGCCTATCACATCCCCTGTCACCAAAGCCAACCCTTTATTAAAAGCGTCATAAATTCCTTTATCAGGCTCGGAAATGTACTTAATTCGGTCGCCATAGCTAGCTAATAATTCTTTTGTCCCATCAGATGACCCCCCATCAATCACCCAATATTCAATATCAGAATAATCCTGCGCCAAAACACTCTCAATGGTCTGCTGGAGCGTGGCAATTGCATTAAAGCTTACAGTAATGATGGAAACTTTCAAGTTCACGAATTAAAGACCAAAGATAAGAAAATCCCATTCAAAGCAATCCATGCACTTTTCACGAATGATTATTATTTTTTTTAAGGTAAGCCTTGACAAAAATATATTTTTACGTACCTTTGCAAACCCAATTCGATTCTAAATCGGATTTTAATAAATAAAGAAATGAAAAGAACATTCCAACCCTCAGTACGTAAAAGAAAGAACAAGCACGGATTCCGTGAGCGTATGTCTACTGCAAACGGTCGTCGTGTATTAACAGCACGTCGCGCGAAAGGTCGCCATAAATTGTCTGTTTCTGACGAAAAAAGAGGTAAATAAGCCATAATTTAGTTTAAGCTGATTTAGGCCATTTACTTATTCCATAAGTAATCTTGCCATGAATTTCAGTTTCCCTAAATCCGAACGATTAACTCAAATAAAGGTAATCGATTCGTTATTCCAAAAGGATAGCACAAACGTTTCTCAACGTTTTGTCTATCCTTTTCGAGTTTTGTACCCAATCAATTCTTCGAAAAAACTCCCAGCCCCGCAAATCATCATTTCAGTTCCCAAGCGTAAATTCAAAAAAGCCGTTGATCGGAATTTACTTAAACGCCGCATTCGGGAGGCATACCGACTAAATAAACCGCATTTTACAGGACCTGATTTTGAAAAACTACCAGATTACCTGGGTTTTGTCTATATTGGTTCGGTTATCGAGCCATATGCAAAAATTGAAAAAAGAATTATTGGTATTTTAAAAGAATTGAGCACCCATAAGACATGCGAATAAATCGAAGAACCATACAAATTACTTTACTTGGCTTGCTTCTTGTGTCCGGGCTATTTTTCGCATTTACAAAACCTGGCGATCGTTTTTTTGAAATTGCCAAAAACCTTGATATTTACGCTACTGTTTTCAAGGAATTAAATACCTATTATGTGGATGAGGTTGATGCCAAAAAATCGGTTGAAACCTCTATTGAGGCGCTTTTAAAAAGCTTTGACCCCTATACGGTATACTATCCCGAAGATGATATTGATGAGTTTTTGCAAATGACTACCGGAAAATACCAAGGGATTGGGATTATTTTATCGGATATAAATCATGCCCAACGTATTAGCTTCGTTGAGGAAAATAGTCCAGCACACAAAGCAGGTTTAGGTATTGGCGACCAAATATTACGTATCAATGGAACGCTTTTGGAAGAAAAACCAGATGCAGATCCAGCCATTTTAATGAAGGGTAGTGCAGGTTCAACTGTAGAAATTGAAGTATTGCAAGTGGGGAAGTCAAACCCTACCCTCTTTTCTATCAAAAGAGAAACCGTACAGATTAAAAACGTGGTAAATACAGCCATCATTCGTCCGGGTGTTGGCTATATATTACTCGAGGATTTCAATGCCTCGGCAAGTAAAGAAGTGAAAAATGCCTTGATTGATTTAAAAAAACAGGGCATGCAACAACTTATTTTGGACTTACGTAATAATCCTGGCGGATTACTTACGCAAGCAATCGACATATGTAATTTATTTATCCCTAAAGGGACAAAAATTGTAGAAACTCGCGGAAAAGTTGAGGAGTGGAATAAAAGTTACCAAGCACTGAATCAGGCAGTTGACACAGAGACGCCCATTATTGTACTCATCAACAATCGAACAGCCTCCGCAGCAGAAATCGTTGCTGGGGTATTACAAGATTATGATAGAGCTGTTATTTTGGGGCAGAAAAGTTTCGGAAAAGGGCTTGTTCAGGTAACACGTGACTTACCCTACCGCACAAAAATGAAAATAACAACAGCAAAATATTTTATTCCCAGTGGAAGGTGTATTCAAGCGTTGGATTATAAAAATAAGAATATAGATGGCAGCGCGAAAGCATATCAAGATTCTGCAGCTCGCGTTTTTTATACAAAAAATGGGCGAAAAGTTGTAGATGGAGGAGGGATTTTACCTGACCAACTAACCGACAAAAAAAGTTTATCTCCTTTCGCCCAAGCGCTTTTAAAACAAGATATATTCTTTTTGTTTAGTAGTAATTACCATGGAATGCATCCGAACATTGCTCCCGCTGAAGTATTTGCCGTAGACGATGCCTTACTGGAACAATTTAAAAATTGGCTAAACAAATCTCAATTTAGTTTCGAGACACCTGTAGAAAATCAAGTAAAAAAATTACTTGAGGTAACGCGAGATCAACCTGCCTATGCCACTTTTCACAAAAATATACAAGAACAAACTGGCCAATGGATGACGCGTATTGATCGCGAATTAGAACAGCATAGCTCGGAACTTAAACCGCTATTGGAACAAGAAATGATTATGCATTATTATTTACAGCAAGGTCTTAATAAGTGGTCCATACGAAAAGATCCCACGATACAATCTGCGGTTGAATTACTTGCCAAACCAACTAAATTTGCTTCTATCTTAACAAGACGCGAAAAACCATGAGTCTTATTGTTAGCATAGAAACCTCAACCCCATTATGCTCGGTTGCATTACACCAATCAGGTGAATTACTATGCACCCTTGAAACTATGGAGGAAGGCGGTCACGGAAAACGTCTAACACGGTTAATTGAAGCTGTTTGTAAAGAATCGGGGATCTCATTAGAACAACTCGATGCCATCGCCGTTTCAAATGGCCCAGGTTCATATACGGGGTTAAGAATTGGATTGGCTACAGCAAAAGGTTTATGTTTCGCCCTAGACATTCCTTTAATAACCCTGAATACATTGAAAATCATGGCAAACGCTTGGATAGACATTCCATCAAGTACTTTTCTACTCCCCATGATGGACGCAAGAAGAATGGAAGTTTATGCTGCGGTGTTTGAAGGTGCCAGCCATGAAAATTTTGTGGAAACCCAAGCCATTGTTTTGGAGCCAAACTCCTTTTTAAACTTGACGCAGCCAACAATCGCTTTTGGGAATGGGGCCTTAAAATGGAAAGATTCATGTGAAAATAAATGGGTTACCTTTTCTGAAGAGCATCCATATCCGCATGCAAAATTTATGGGTAAAGATGCAGCAGTGGCCTATAAGAAGCAAAATTTTGCCTCTTTGGTCCAAGCAGAACCTGAATACTTAAAAGAATTTATGGGTACAAAACCAAAAAGTAAAGCGCTATAAGGATGGAAGAAATCGTCAATAAGGTTCAGAAAAGTGGCCTCATTCAAATAGACCTGGAAGACTTGCGACCCAAAGGGGAGCGCGTGTTTTTCGATCTAGAGCCGTTATTATATATGGGGTTGGCGTTGCGTGAGAAGGATTTTAGAGAATTTATTCAATCACATGATTGGGATCAATACACCCACAAACATATTGCTATAGGTTGCACATCGGATGCCATTATTCCTACTTGGGCATACATGCTAGTCAGCTCAAAGTTGGCAGATTTAGCTGCAAGTGTTGTTTTGGGTTCATTAAAAGAGTTAGAGGACCAACTTTATTTGCAGGTAATCAATCAGCTCGATTTGAGTCCTTATATAGACGGGAAAATTGTAGTGAAGGGTTGCTCCAAAGAATCTGTCCCTTTAAATGCCTATGTTGCCTTGACCAAACGTCTTCGACCTGTAGCTAGAAGCATCTTTTTTGGGGAACCGTGTAGTACGGTGCCAATCTTCAAAAAAGCAAAATAGTCCCTTGCATTTCATACATTTACGTTTTAGCTGATTCGCATGTCTCAACAATCACAAGAACAATACCAATTCATTTCTGCTATTCTTACCAAGCACATTGGCGCAAAGTCGACGATTGATGACCTTCAGTTTTTTTATGGAGGAAACTTTAATTTGGCAGTTCGGGTAAAAACAGAGGCAGCTGAATATTTCATTAAATGGACACAAGGGGAGCATCGGGGCCTATTTGAAGCTGAGGCGAACAATCTTCAACTTATCAAAAAAACAGATGCTATCGATGTTCCAGGCGTTTTAGGTTATGGCAGTTTAGAAGAGAAAGAATACCTAATGATGGAATGTGTTGAGTCAGCCGAAAAATCAACTCATTATTGGTCTGATTTTGGAGAGAAATTGGCCCATTTACATCAACATAATGCAGCTCAAGGGCATGGCCTAGATTATGATAATTTTTTAGGAGCGGCTAAACAAGTTAATAATTGGGAGCAGCAAGGCGTTCAATTTTTCATACGAAATCGCTTGAAAAAACAGGTTGATACGGCACTTTATGATCGTAAAATTTCTTCGGAGACAGAAGCTCAATTTGAAGCTTTATATGAAAAATTGCCCAACCTAATTCCAAATGAACCGTCAGCACTTTTACATGGCGATTTATGGTCAGGCAATGCGATGGTTAATTCAAAAGGTGAAATTACGTTAGTTGACCCATGCACTTATTATGGATTGCGTGAGGCTGAGCTAGCATTCACGACGATGTTTGGAGGGTTCCCAACAGAATTTTACGAAGCATATCACAGCACATTTCCTATCGAGAAGGGATTTCATCAACGAATTCCACTCTATAATTTATACCCCTTAATGGTACATGTGAATTTATTTGGCGAAGGTTATTTACCTGCCGTGAATAAAATCTTAGCTAGCTATTAGTCTTGTGAAGCTATCCATTCATCAATAACTGAATCTGGATCTTTTGCTGTAGGGAAAAACTGGACGATTTTACGCAAAATTTCTTCCATGACTGCGTCTGGACATGAGGCTCCGCATGTCAATAAAATCTTAACGGGCCGATTTGAAGGAATATAGTCCCAAGTTTGCACCTCTTCTTTTCTGCGATTATTAAAATGCCAAATCTCCGACATGCTCACTAGTTTTTCGGCAGATTTGATAAAGTAAGTAGGCAGTTTTTCCTCACATAAATCAACCAAATGGGCCGTATTTGAGGAATTATATCCGCCCGCTACAATTGCAAAATCAGCCTTCATTTGCAATAAACCATAGGTTGCGCTTTGATTGTCATTCGTTGCATAACAAAGCGTGTCCCGTGTATCAGCAAAATGATCCGTCACTTGACCCGGCGATAATCGATAAAAATCAACAATTTCCTCCCGCAAATAATCCACAATTTCTTGCGTATCCGTTGCTAACATGGTTGTTTGATTCACGACTCCAATACGCTCCAAATCCGTTTCTGGATTAAATCCTTTAGAATATTGACCTTCGAATTCATCATAAAAATCCTCGGCCGTTTTTTCCTTACGAATGTAATAGGCTAATTGATGTGCTTGCTGTAGGTCTTTAATTACTAGCGTAGGAGTGACTGACTGCGAATGTGAAAAAGTAGCCTTTGTTTCTTCATGACTTGGTTTTCCATGAACGATTACCGAATAGGACTTTTGGCCAATCGCACTTGCACGATTCCAAACTTTCTCCACAAAAGGACATGTTGTATCATACGCGTAGGTGTCTATACCGATGGAAGCCAATTTAGCTTGAATCTCTAAGGTAGTACCAAAAGCAGGAACAATGACAATATCAGTAGATTTTAGGGCATCCCAAGGAATAATTTGGGAGCCTTTCGTATCTTGAATAAACGAAACCCCGCGTTCGAGCAGGTCAGCATTGACAGCTGGATTATGAATCATCTCAGAAAGTAAATAAATCTTTTTATCCGGATTTTCTTCAATAATTTTATAGGCTGTTTCTACCGCATTTTCTACGCCATAGCAAAAACCAAAATGTCGAGATAAATAAATTTCAACAGGGCCAAAATCAAAGTGGGATGGACTGTAATCTTTTTTCAACTTATCATTTAAACGTCTTTTTTCTTTGACTGAACCGATCAAAGAGCTACTAAATAAGCTTGGAATTGAAAAAGATTTCATGTGATTAATTATAATCGATAACTAAATATCAAAACAAATAAAGTAATTAAAATTAATACCTAAACCCGTATTTTGAGTCAAGTGTTTCCAAATTTACAAAACTCGATTTGTAAATACGCAACGGGGGAGCAATTACCTTTAAATAATTGATTTGCTCAGAAATTGTGTGTGAATGAATTGTTTATGTTATTTTTACATTTGTATTTACAACGAAATCAACATCCAATGCAAAATATGAACAAGTCAACAGCTGGCAAGTTTAGGTTTTGGCGTGCAGTCCTCTCAAACCCTTTGAGTTATGGAGTGGTTTCTTTATTCCGAAACCCAATCAATTTGCTTTATTTTGGGTTATTTGTATTTACGGTGCTAATAAATGTTGAACACTCTTTCAGCGAATCACCCAAACAAAATGGTTACTTTTCAGGGTCCATAGAGTTTGATAAAACCCCTGCATATTCCATTAATACAAATAAAATTGTTGCCAATATTAGCAAAGTAAGTGATGAAACAACGCTAGAAATCACAGCCACAAGCAAAAATGATTCGCAAACAGTTTACACGCACATCAAAAATTTTAAAGGAGTAGGAACGTATTTTATTCCTGGCGATGGCACCTCTGCTAACATAGGAAATCTAATTAAAGATATTCAAGATTATCAAAATAAAAATAATTTTTACGAAGCTACTCGACCTAATTCATCAGGTATTTCAAATGGAGTTGGCCGTGTAAATATCACCTCCTACTCGAAAGATGCAATCACAGGCGACTTGGTATTAATCGGAAATAATCCGGCGGGCCAACAAGCCATTCTGGGATCTGCCAAATTCAAAGTAAACTTACATCCCTAATGGATATGATTGAATTTGAGCCTGCTGTAGTTCAGGCCTCGTGGGAAAATGTACTTGATTTTTTTGAAAAACAATTCAATAAGCGACCAAGCGATTTAGAGTCCATATTATTTTTAATTGGGGTTCAGGAACTGGGTATTGGACATAAAGTATTTACCAAAGAAGAAAAGCAAGACCTAATGCATATTGCGACCTGCAAAGTATTAAGTTTCAGTGGCTTTTATGAACTTGAGGGATTGGATGAAGCGGGTTGGCCGCATTGGAATTTAAAATACCCCGTTCCATCCTTAAATCTTAAAGAGCAAGACCTTCTGTTAAAAGCCCATATCATTCACTATTTCGAAACGGAAGTTTTTTGATATATGTTCAAAATCATCAGTTACAATGTCAATGGAATCCGCGCTGCGATTCAAAAAGGTTTTATTCAATGGCTTGCAGAACAGCAGGCAGATGTTGTCTGTATCCAAGAATTAAAAGCCGAATTTGACCAAGTAGATACCCACGAAATTGAAGCATTGGGATATTCAATTCATTGGCATTCTGCACAAAAAAAAGGATATTCTGGGGTAGCTATTTTCTCCAAATTAACGCCCAAAAATATTGAAATAGGATGTGGAATTGAGAAATACGATTTTGAAGGTCGGGTAATCCGACTTGATTTTGACACCTTTTCGGTCATGAGTGTTTACATGCCTTCTGGATCTAGTGGGGATGAGCGCCAATCCTTTAAAATGGACTGGTTGGCTGACTTTCATAATTATATCCAAGCATTACGAAAAAAATTCCCGCAGTTAATTATTTCTGGGGATTACAATATTTGCCACAAAGCAATTGATATTCACAATCCTAAAGGGAATGCTAACAGCTCTGGATTCTTGCCTGAAGAACGTGAATGGATGGAGTCATTTGTTCAAAATGGATTCATTGATACCTTCCGGTATATCAACCCAGAACAAGCTCATGCCTACTCTTGGTGGAGTTACCGAGCAGGCGCACGTGGAAAAAACCTTGGTTGGCGCATTGACTACCACATGGCGAGCGATACATTAAAAGAAAGAATTGTCAACGCCTACATACTTCCGGAAGCGAAGCATTCGGATCATTGTCCTATTGTTCTTGAACTAAAACCAGCTTAATATGCATTTCGAAAAACATGTCTTCATTTGTACAAATGACAAGGATGCCCCTAAAAAATGTTGCGGATCAGGCCATGGTACCGAGCTTATAAATGCCTTTAAGGCGGCCTATGCAGCAGCGGGAAACCCGGGAAAGATTCGAATTCAACGCGCTGGCTGTCTAGACTTTTGTGGTAAGGGACCCGCTATGGTTGTTTACCCTGAAGGCGTATTTTATGGAAATGTCCAGCTAGAAGATGTAGCAGAACTAACACAGACGCATTTAGTTGAAGGAGAAATTGTTACTCGCCTTCAAATCGGATAATAAACAGAGCATGCAATACCGCTTATACCCAACATTACTCAATTCTTTTTCCTTATACCTGCAACAAGCTCGAGATACGGCAGGCAAAATCATTGTGGATGAAATCGAAATGATAGAGCGAGTGAATCGAGTTAGAAAACCCACGACCAATGCCCAACAAAAGGGTATGGATTTTGAACGTGCGGTAATTCTAGGTGAAGATGAAGAATCGTTTGCCGAAGGAATTATTGATCAGGCTCGTAAACTGATACCTGATAAATACAAAACGCAATATTATGTAGAATCACGCTACAAAAATGCGCTCATCTATGGGTATGTTGACGGTGTGGGCGAACAAGTGGCTTTTGATTTAAAAAGCACCTCCTTTTATGAACCAGGAAGATTTGCAAAGAATCACCAAAATCTCTATTTGCTAGGTTTGCAAAAGCTTGGCATAGAGCAATTAGACTATGTAATTACAGATTTTAAAGCGGTATATAAAGAAACTTACTTCTTAAACGAATATGATTTCAACCCACTATATACGCAAATCGAACAATTTCAGGCATTTTTAGAAGAAAACAAGAAATTCATACGGGACAAAAAAATCTTTGACCGGAAATCCAACGACAACCAATTGTCATTATTCGAATAAATCAAGGAGCTCTCGTAAATCCCCAATACGAATTCTTGCAGGAGATTCCCCATGGCTAACTTGAAGATGGATCGCAGAAATACCTACTGCCTCCGCGGCCTCAATATCAATTATCGGATGATCCCCTACCATAACCACTTCCTCTGGTAAACACCCAGCGGTACGAAGTGCGAAGTTAAAAAAATCAGCTGCCGGTTTTTTGCATCCAGCAACGTCAGAAGTAATAATCCGTTCGAAAAAATGAGACATACCAACACCGGAAATTTTTACATGTTGAATATCATCGAAACCATTGGTTAATACATACAATGGATAAGTAGCCGATAACGTTTCAATGACTTCATAGGCCCCAGGTAGTAGATTTGTTTTACGAGGAGTTCTTTCCATGTACAATTTAGAGAATAATGGGATATCCCCGTGTAAAGAAAGAGCATCAAAAAAACGTTCAAATCGCGTGGTACGCAAATCCAGCTGCGTAATTCGCCCATGCTGATAATCGTCCCAGAGTGCATTATTAATTTTTTGAAACGTTTCCCAAACTACCTCTGTCGGATGTGACTTCGCTTGCTGAATGTTCAATTCGTGCAAAAGCTCTTGTATAACTTCGGCGGCATTGCGGTCATGATCCCAGAGTGTGTGATCCCAATCAAAAAATATTGCTTTTGGACTAAATTTCATCGAACAAAGGTAATAATAAGCTACCTTTGTAGCTATTAATTTCTGATAGGCTATGGAGCATCAATTACAATTAAAAAAACCTTTAGCGTTTTTCGATTTAGAAACTACGGGAATACTCGTAAACAAAGATCGAATCGTTGAGATATCGATAGCGAAAGCAAATCCAGATGGAACGGTTGACGTGAAAACACGCAGGGTCAATCCAGGTATACCCATTCCATTGGAGGCCTCGCTCGTTCATGGAATTTATGATGCGGATGTGGCAAATGAACCCAACTTCAAGCAAGTGGCTAAGTCGCTTGCTGGCTTTTTAGATGGATGTGATTTGGCTGGATTTAATTCCAATCGCTTTGATGTTCCGATGTTGGTGGAAGAATTCCTACGCGCCGAAGTTGACTTCGACATGAAAAACAGAAAATTGGTAGATGCACAACGTATTTTTCATATGATGGAGCCTCGTAATTTGACAGCGGCTTATCGCTTTTATTGTGATAAGGAGTTAGTAGGCGCTCATGGTGCGGAGGCCGATGTTTTGGCTACACTTGAAGTTTTAAATGCTCAAGTAAAACGGTATGCAAACACGACCTTAAAAGATAGTGAAGGCAAAGAATATTTCCCCATTCAAAACGATATCAGCAAATTGCATGAATTAAGCGCGTCCAATTCAATCGATTTTGCCAATAGAATGGTTTATAATAAAGACCAAGTGGCTGTGTTTAATTTTGGCAAGCATATTGGTCGTCCCATTTTAGAAGTGTTAAAATCTGATCCGTCCTATTACGATTGGATCATGAAAGGGGATTTTCCAATGGACACAAAACGCAAATTAACCGAAATTAAATTACAAGGTTTTCAACGTTAGGGGCATTAAAATTCAGTTTTATTCGTATTTTTGCATCGCCTAAATGCATTCAAATAATTACTATGCAATCGATTCCAGAAGTATTACGTACGATTCCACTCACGCATTACATACTATTCAGTTCTGCACTTTTTTGTATCGGAATCCTCGGGGTATTAACACGTCGCAATGCGATCATCGTGTTTATGGCCGTTGAGTTAATGTTAAATGCTGTAAATTTATTATTGGCCGCATTTTCTTCTTACTATTCTGACCCAGCAGGTCAGATTTTCGTATTCTTCATCATGGCTGTGGCCGCTGCAGAAGTTGCAGTAGGATTAGCGATCATCGTGATGATTTACCGCAATATTCAAAGCATTGATATTGGCGTACTTAATAAAATCAAAAATTAATTGATGCGCTTTTAACGATAAGAATCATTATGTCTTTATTCTATTTAATACCCCTTTTGCCATTCCTTGGTTTTGCTATTAACGGGTTAGCATTCCCAAAACTTAGTAAATCCGTAGCAGGAATCATAGGTACCATTCCTCCCCTGGTAGCCTTTGCTCTTTCCTTACAAATGTTCTTAAATTTCGACGGGAAAGCCCAAATTTATACCCTAGCTGAGTGGATTAAGGTGGGCTCCTTATCCATCCCATTTGAATTTCAAGTGGACCAACTGTCACTTTTGATGTTATTAATCATCACCGGAGTAGGTACACTTATCCACATCTATTCCATGGGATATATGTCTCACGATGCGGGTTTCGGGAAGTTTTTCGCCTTCTTAAATCTATTTGTATTCTTCATGTTGATTTTGGTTTTAGGGGCCAACTTCACCGTTTTGTTTATCGGATGGGAGGGCGTAGGTCTTTGTTCGTATCTACTAATCGGTTTTTGGAATCAGAAAAATAGCTATGGTGATGCTGCACGCAAGGCCTTTATTATGAACCGTATAGGTGACTTAGGTTTTTTAGTGGGCATTTTCCTATTAATTCAGAATTTCAATACTACAAATTACCAAAGCATATTTCAGGCCGTATCATCAGGTAATGTCCCTGAGAACATCGGATTAATTGCATTTTGTTTATTCATCGGTGCGATGGGTAAATCTGCTCAAATTCCATTGTTTACTTGGTTACCCGATGCGATGGCAGGTCCAACGCCCGTTTCAGCGTTAATTCACGCAGCCACGATGGTTACCGCCGGGATTTACATGGTTATTCGTGCCAATGTTATTTTCGAATTGAGTCCTGAGGTATTACATTTTGTAGGCTGGATTGGATTAGCAACTGCCTTATTGGGTGCGGCAATTGGTTTGTTTCAAAACGACATCAAAAAGGTGTTGGCATATTCAACCGTCTCGCAACTAGGCTATATGTTTATGGGCTTAGGGGCATCTGCTTACACGGCATCATTCTTTCATGTGATGACACATGCCTTCTTTAAGGCCTTGTTGTTTTTAGGAGCTGGTTCGGTTATCCATGCGATGTCGGATGAACAAGATATTCGGAAGATGGGAGGGTTAAAATCAAAAATGCCTATTACCTATTTTACCTTCTTATTGGGAACCATTGCCATAGCGGGTATTCCGCCATTTGCAGGTTTCTTCTCAAAAGATGAAATTTTAGCCCATCTTTATCATCATGATTTCGCGATGTGGTGTTTAGCTATCGTTGGATCAGCACTTACCTCATTTTACATGTTCCGTGTGTTTATTTTGACCTTCTTTGGTGATTTCCGAGGAACAGATGCGCAAGCTCATCACCTGCATGAGTCCCCATTAAGCATGACATTCCCGCTGATGGTATTGGCTATATTGTCTGTGATTGGTGGATTAATCAACTTGCCACATTTTGCGGGAGGCAATGAATTCCTAGCTCATTGGTTAGCGCCAATTTTACCTGAAACGGGAGAAGCTGCAGAAGTTTCATTAGTAAGCTTAGAAATGGGAGCACCATTATTGGCCGCATTTTTACCCGCATTTTTTGCTATTTATTTGTTTGGAATGCAGAAATCAGTTCCAGCATCAGATGAATCAATTAGCGGAATTCAAAAGCTTGTTTACAATAAATTCTATATCGATGAATTGTATGACTTCCTCATAGTTAAACCCATTACGGTTATCGGTAACTTCTGTTTCCAAGTTGTTGAATTTTTGGTGATTGACCTTATTGTGGAGGGCATAGGACGCATCGTCCAATATGCATCGACGGAATTGCGTAGAATACAAACAGGAAATGTAGGCTATTATATTTTCATCATGGTAATCTCCATTACGCTAATTATCGCAATAGGTTTAAGGACTTACATTTTGTAATTATTAATTGAACAAAAAGGCATGTTATTACTATTTATTTTACTTTTTCCGTTGGTTCTGGGTGCAGGCTTACTGCTAGTTAAACCCAGCAAACCTTTTGGTATTGCTCTTACGGGGTCTATCATTGAGGCTGTAGCAATAGCCTATGCCCTGGGTTCAGGAGAATCATCAGCCATGCAATATTCGCAGCCATGGTTACCTGAATTTGGAATTAGTTTTACCTTATGGATTGATGGAATCAATGGAGTGCTCCTTGGATTAACGGGATTATTAATCCCATTTATTGTAGCGTCAACAACCAATTCTGACAAAGCTGAAAATGCAGCTTATTTAGGCTTAATTCTCAGCATGCAAAGTGCTTTGTTGGGTGCGTTTTTAGCTAAAGATGCCTTTCTATTTTATTTCTTTTTTGAGGCATCGTTATTACCAATCTACTTTCTGGCGGCCCAATATGGTGGCGAAAATAGAACAGCGATTACCTTTAAGTTTTTTATCTATACGCTTTTTGGTTCTTTATTTTTATTGATTGCATTGATTTACGTGTATTTACGAACTTCGGGGCAAACCAATTCCGCAGATATCGAAACTTTATATTTAACGGCTCGAAACCTCAGTGCAGAACATCAAGGGTATTTATTTTTAGCGTTCTTTATTGCTTTCGCCATTAAAATGCCCGTTTTCCCATTCCATACTTGGCAACCTGATACTTATACAACCTCGCCTGTTCAAGGGAGTATGTTATTGGGTGGTATTATGTTAAAAATGGGGACCTACGGAATGATTCGCTTCGTAATTCCGATGTTCCCATTAGGCATTAGTCAGTGGGGATTAACGGTTTCGATATTATCCATCATTGGGATTATTTATGGTTCTGTTATTGCAATCCAACAAAAAGATGCGAAACGCCTGCTTGCCTATTCCTCTTTCGCACACGTAGGACTTATGGCAGCTGGGATAATGACACAAAGTGTTGACGGTATTCAAGGGGCCCTATACCAAATGCTATCACATGGCATCAACTTGGTAGGTCTCTTTTTTGTTATTGAAGTTATTGAGCGCAGAACGAAGACACGCGAGTTGGCCCAACTAGGTGGCATTACTCAATCTTCGTATCTATTAACGGTTGCCTTCATCGTTTTGAGCTTAGGTTCAGTTGCCTTGCCGCTGACGAATGGATTTATTGGGGAGTTTTTGCTATTAAAAAGCGTTTTCGATCAAGAAATGTATTTAGGTATATTAGCAGGAATCACCATTATTTTGGGAGCCGTTTATACGTTACGATTAATCCAAAAATCAATCTTCGGTAATGTTTCGAAGGTCACCAAAGACTTTGAAGATTTGGTGATAGGAGAAAAATTAGTATTAATACCCCTAATCCTCTTAGTAATATTGGGAGGTTTATTCCCACAATATGTGTTATCCTTTAGTGCGGCAAGTGTTGAAAAACTTGTTGACTTGTTAAACTAAGTGGAAATTTAAAAACAGCAAAGCAAACTTATGACAGCTATCATTGCTTTATCATTATTTGGAATCTCTAATCTATTTTTAGGTTTTTGGTTATCGCGTAAAATGATCCAAAAAATCACGATGTTATTCTTAGCCATAGGAATGGGACTTACCGTGATGGACTGGAATCATGAGTTTTTGTGGTTTGGGAATATGTTCCGCACCAACAATACGTCAATAAATTTCAGTCTTATCATTCAGTTAGCAGCATTTTTTGTAGTGGCATTTTCAAATGCCTTTGGTCAAGACGATGAACACACGCATCCGGCAGAATATTATGCACTCATGCTATTCTCCACAGTGGGAGCCATCATTATGGTTTCATTTGACCACTTAATGATGCTTTTTGTAGGTCTTGAAATTCTTTCTGTAGCCATGTACGTTTTAACAGGATCAGATAAACGAAATTTACGTTCTAATGAAGCTGCAATTAAATATTTCTTGATGGGTTCGTTTGCTACGGGAATATTATTGTTTGGAATGACCTTAGTTTATGGTGCAACGCGTTCGTTCTACATTTCAAACATGGCCAATGTTATCGCAGGCACAGCACCTGAATCTATACCTTCATTCTTGTATGCGGGTGTTTTACTTATGTTGGTAGGTATGTTATTTAAAGTATCTGCTGCCCCATTCCACTTCTGGACACCGGATGTATATGATGGCGCTCCTACAATCTTTACCATGTACATGTCCACGGTTGTAAAAACAGCTGGATTTGCAGCCATTTATCAGATTTTCGCAGGTATTTTTGGTGGGGTGTACACTACCTGGGTTTTCCCCGTGTATTTCATTAGTATGTTAACACTGGTTGTAGGTAATGTAACGGCAGTTTACCAACAGAGCGTCAAACGCATGTTGGCCTATTCAAGTATCTCGCACGCTGGCTATATGTTACTAACCGTATCAGCAAGACAAGCAACCTCAAACTCAACGATTTTATTTTACTCATTGGCATATACGTTAGCCACTTTAACAGCTTTTGCTGTATTCAAATTAGTCGCTGAGCATCAAGCTGGCCGAGTGGAAAAGCCAGAGAATTTTCAATCATTCGAGGGTCTTGCAAAGGAAAACCCTTATTTGGCATTCTGCTTTACCATTTCATTATTATCGCTTGCTGGGATTCCGTTAACTGCAGGTTTTTGGGGTAAATTCTTTGTCTTCACAGACGCATTCCATCGAAATATAATTTACCCAGTTATATTAGCGATCTTGATGTCAGCAGTAGGTATATATTATTATTTTAAAGGAATTATTTCAGTATATTTCAAGACTGGTGAAATCCAAAAAATCGAAATGAGTACATTGTATCAAGTTGCTTTAGGCATTACAACTTTGAGCACATTGGTCCTTGGCTTATTTCCTAATCTAGTTAAAAACCTATTTTAATTGAAGAAAAAATTAAACCTCTTTAATCAAAAGGATATAATTGCTTACTTCCTCATAGCTGGAACAGGAGCATTGATTCAATTAATATCTGGTGCTATATTGAAAGATTGGTTTCATTTATCTTATGAATCTACCATACTCCCCGCCTATTTTGTTTCCTTGGTAGCAGGCTTTATCATGACTAAGTTATTTGCGTTTGATGCAAGACAATCACAGCAAACAAGAAGGGAAATGATAAAGTTTATGATTGTTGCCACATTTTCAGGGTTTGTAACGTGGGGATTCAGTATACTTCCATACCATTTTATTCAATCGAGTTATGAGGATTTATTCATTCAAATTCCCTACTCCTACAAGAAAGTTAACGTTACCCAAATTAGTACTACCGTAAATGGCATGGGATTCAGTTTTGTATCAAACTACGTTTTACACAAAACCTTCACATTTAAAAGTAGTGGTTTTTACGACAGATTTAAAGATCTTATTAAGTAAATTGACCACCGACACATCACCAAGTATTAAATTTATCTTAATTTTTTAAGAAGTCTTACCGCTAAATCAATCAATAGGGCCACATTTTATAAAAAAAGAGACCAATTCTTAAAAAAATCTTAAAATTTTTAGGGTATTGTTTGCTATTAAAAAATAATCAAGTAGTTTTGTAGCTCAAACCTTAAAATATTACAAAAATGAAAAAAGTATTCGCTTTAGCTTTCGTTGCTGGTATGGTAACTTTAGCATCTTGTGGTGAGAAAAAAACTGAGGCAACTGCTGACACAACTGTTGTAGCTGATACAGCTACTGCAGCTCCTGCTGACACTGCTGCTGCTGGTGACACTGCTGCTGCTGGTGACACTGCTGCTGCTAAATAATTTTAGCCAGTCTCACAAAAAAAAGTCCTTCGCAAGCGAAGGACTTTTTTTATGCCCAAAATGAATAAAAATAAAAAAATAGAATCCTTTCTAGACCACTTTCCTCCCAAAGTGGCCGAATACTGTTTTAACCTTTGGAACGAGCTATCATTTGAATTCATTGTTTCAAAAAAAAGGGATAGCAAACTTGGGGATTTTCGCTTTGCCCCAAATAAAGGTTTTCAAATTACAGTCAACCACAATTTAAACCCCTATGCCTTTCTCGTTACTTATTTACACGAAGTAGCCCATTTAATTACCTATCAAAAACACAAGAACGCTGTAAATCCACATGGTCAAGAATGGAAGGATGCTTTTCTTGAAGTATTTGACCCACTTTTAGATCCTGAATTATTACCATCCGATGTAGTAAAAGTACTCAAGGCTTACCTGTTGAATCCCGTCGCTACTTCGAATGGCTATACGCCGCTGGTAGAGGTACTAAAAAAATATGACCCAGCAGAGGAAGCGGTATTATTGCTTTTCAATTTGCCAGAGGGGACAATATTCCAATTAAAAAACCTCCGATTGCAGAAAGGTAAACTTCGTAGAACCCGTTACATTTGTCAAGAAGTTCATACTGGTAAATTATACCTCGTTGCAAAAAATGCGCATGTCCAACTTATTGAAATGCAAGCCTAAATTTCTCCGGATGATGTTCGGGTTGATTTTGATTTCAATAGGAACCTATAGTCAAAATAGCTCCCCCCTACAACAAGGTAAATGGATTAAGGTGGCGGTAACCCAGCCCGGTTTTTACCACATCAACCCTGCTTGGTTTGCTAAAAATAAAATAAGCCCCCCAAAACCCGAGTCCATTTGTATTTATGGCAGTCAAAGTGGCATGATAAATGCTAGGGACATTGAAAATCCGGGGACGCTTAAAGCAATTCCAGCCTTCTATCAAAATAGCAAATCAGTCGATTGGGACATTATGTTTTTTGGTGATGGCCCGCATTCACTCAAACAAAATGCAGTTTGGGAGCAAGAAACAAATCGATATGTTGATACAAGCTTCTATTTCATTCAAATTGATGCGGCCAAAACGAATCCAATCGAAGAAATCCTTAATAAAACAGCAGTAACTCCATATGTCCCCTTCGCATGGTCTCTCAAACACTATGAGCCAGAAACATTCAACCTCTTACAATCAGGTCGAATTTGGTTAGGGGATGCTTTTTATGGTTCTTCGAATAAATTCCTTCAGTATTCGCTACCGGATTATTTCGATGGCAAACCAGCACACATTCAATTAAAACTATATGCAAGTAGCACGGGACCAAGCACTTTCTCAATCCCAAGTTTAGCAAAATCCATTACGATAGACCCTATACCCGGTGGGCGCTACGATATTAAAGCAAGGAGTCAAACGATTAGCACTAGGCTCACACCTACATTAACCAATAAAAATTGGAGTTTCCCGATTCAATTTCAAACCTCAGGCGGTACTGGGTATATTGACTACATTAGCTTTTTGTATCCAAAGTCATTTGATGCTAAACATGCAAACCCCTTGTATTTACTGCCAAATTCGAAGGATTCGACACTAAATATTTCGATTGCCAATTTAACTGCTAGCCAACAGATCTGGATTAATAATGGCGGGACACTTTGGAAAAAAATGGCCAATAATTTACCATTCCAATATGTGTTTAAATCCAATAGCCAGCTTGCTATAGCCGACCCAAATTCAGCTAGTGAACCCAGCTTTTGCGGGAATGTTAGCAATCAAAATCTAATCGACACGCCAGCCGAAACAGAATTAATAGTTTTGTCGGCCCCCGCACTTCAAGCCGCTGCTATAAAACTTGCACGCTACAAAACAGAAAAAAGAAACATAAAATCAATAAGCATCAGCACAAGTGCCATTTACAATGAATTTAGCGGAGGAAAGCAAGATGTAACAGCCATTCGAAATTTTATTCGAAATCAATTTCAAAAAAGCGGATCCAAACTCCGTTATATCTTATTATTAGGGGACGCATCCATAGACTACAAAGGGCTAGGAACCATATCAACGGCAATTGAAAAAAGTTGCTTTGTCCCAACATACCAAAGTCAAGAATCTTTCCAACCATTATTAAGCTACGCTTCCGATGATTATTATGGAATAGTAGGCGAAAGGTCCGGTGACTGGGAAGAAGGATTTTTGCAAAACAACTATTCTATGGAAGTGGCAATAGGGCGCATTCCAGTAAAAAATCCGCAAGAGGCCAATATGTTCATTAATAAATTAATGGACTACGAAGCTCAATCACGCTCTGTGCTTCCACAGTTGGCTTGGGTTTCTGATGATGGAGATGCCAACATTCACATGCAAGACGGAGAAGATTTTTCGAGTACGCTTGAAAATGCGTTATTTCCGGGCCAACAGCATAAAGTATACCTTGACCAATACCCAATGCAACAAGTAAATGGGGCCTATTCAAGTCCAATCGGAACACAAGCAGTATTGAGCTTGTTCAATGAAAAAGCTGATTTTATACACTACATGGGGCATGGATCCGAAAGTGGATGGGCAGACGAAAAACTACTCACTACAAATGACCTCCTAAATCTAAAGAACAATAAACACCTCCCTATTTTACTAACCGCCACATGTCAATTTGGACGTTTTGATGACCCCAATATTTTATCCGGTGGAGAAGTTGGTTTATTATCGGACCAAGGCGGTGTCATTGCATTAATTAGTACAACAAGACCCGTTTTTCAAAGTAGCAATTATTTATTTGGCCAGGCATTTTACCAGGCCCTTCTCAAGAATAAAGAGCGCACAAGCTATAGATTAGGCGATTTATTTAAAGATGCCAAAAACCAAAGTCAAAGTGGCGTTATCAATCGAAATATTCAGTTGCTAGGTGACCCAACCTTGGCATTGCCGTGGTCGGCAGAAACCTTGCAACTAGAAGTGGACTCGATTCAACAACAAATCATAATAAAGGGCATCAAAACAAAAGATGAACCAGTGAATATCCATTTACATCGCATGAGTGATGTACAGAAAACGTTGGGAACTAAAAATGATGCTTTTCAATATCAAACGATGAGCCCCATTATTTGGAAATTAACCGGATCAAGTTCCAGCTCGCCAGTGAGGCTTAGTCTAAAAAATCTGCCAAATTTAACACGTAATCAGCGATACCAAATACAGGTTTCTTCAAAAACCGCATCAGCCGCTACATCTATTAATTCTTGGCATAATAAACAGGCATCGGACCAAATAGGACCGGGAATAAGAATTGAATTACCTGAAGAAAACATTCAAAAGAGCAGCCCCAATCCTTGGGTTGTTGTAACAGTAACAGATTCATCTGGACTAAAATGGCAAAGTGCCACAGGGAAGACGGCTAGTGCAATGCTGGATGATAGCATTAAAATCGATTTAGCTCCAATAGCAATGACAACCAACAATTCTTCTAAAGTAGCGAAAGCGCGATTCCAATTAAAATCCCTAGCCAAAGGGAATCATAAAATTCAAGTAATTTGTTGGGATACCTACAATAATCAAGCCGAGGCATCGTTAACATTTCAGGTTAGTATGGAAGATGAAAATTCTATACTTGGTAGAGTTTATCCAAATCCATTAGGAAAAACTTTTCATTTTGTATTCGAACAGAAAAAACCTTGGAATACAATGCCATTTGAGCTTCAGTTAATTAACCTACAAGGGCAAATATTAGTACGAAAAACTGGATTAAGTAGATACCAAGACAATGAAAACGGAATCATAGAATTTGACTGGAATGATGATGAATTAATGCGGTTGAATCAGCCACTTATACTTCAAATTTTTCTACAAGATGAGATAGAAAAGAAAAATAAAGTATTCCGAATCAAAACAAGTGCACTAAAATAAGTTTTATTTTTTTTACCTTTAAAACATTCAATATCCTAAAAATTGTCTATTTTTGAATTTAGATTCTCAGAATAGAAAGACTCTCTTATAATTAATATACAATGACAAAGAATTATTCAATTTTCCACAAAGCGCTATTTACAGCAATTACTGTATGCATCGGTACAGTCGCTTATGGCCAAACATTGGTTTCTGGAAATTTAAATCCTGGAAGAATTCCAACGCCAACTATGTTATTTTTAAACGTTGCACCGGACTCTCGATCAGCTGCTATGGGTGAAGCAGGAGCTGCTATCTCAGCCGATGTCAATGCGATTTATTGGAATCCTGCAAAATTAGCTAGTGCTGATAAAGATTTAGGATTTACCATTTCTTATGCCCCTTGGTTAAGAAATTTAACAAATGACATGGCGTTGTACAGTATTGCCGGATACAAAAAAACCTCCAAAGATCAAGCTTTTGGTTTTTCCATCAACTATTTTGATCAAGGACTTTTTCAAGCAACATCTACGAATGGGTCAAGCATGGGTAATTTTAATTCGAAAGAATATGCTTTGTCTTTGACGCATGCAAGAAAGCTTTCCAATGCGCTATCATTGGGGGTTAACTTAAAATATATTAACTCAAATTTATTGGGGAATTACCAAGGTACTTCAAGTACTGGCGTTGCTATGAAGCCCGCTCAAACGGTGGCAGCTGACATCGCATTGTACTGGAATACAAATTCAGAAAAGAATTGGAAATATACGTACGGATTAGTTCTTTCGAATCTTTCAGGTAAAGTTTCCTATGGTGGAGCTGAGAAGAATTTCATTCCTACCAACTTGCGTGCTGGGGTAGCGGCGGTAAAAGACATCGATGATAAAAATCGATTCACATTTACATTAGATTTCAATAAATTAATGGTGCCTACGCCACAATCTATTGATGCAGCTGGAAATAAAGTAGGTACAGATCCAACGACAACGTCGGCAATAGGCGGAATCTTCGGTTCATTATTTGACGCACCAGACGGTTTTGGTGAGGAATTGAAAGAAGTTACTACTTCTATAGGAGCTGAATACTTATTCAACAACACATTTGCCGTTCGTGGTGGATATTTCAATGAGAGCGAGATGAAAGGAAATCGTAAATACTTTACGATGGGTGTTGGTTTCAAACTAGATCAAAAATATGGTTTTGACTTTGCTTACTTGATACCAACAGGAACAAGTAGCCCATTAGCAAATACTTTACGTGTAACATTATTGGCAGCAATCAATAATGATAACGGAAAAAGATAATTAAACAGTTTTCTTGTTTGACAAATGACATTCCCTTTGGAATGTCATTTGTTTTATATTCCCCTTTATGCTGAATCGTTCCATAGCCCCGATAGCCTATCCCATTGAGCTAATCAAATTTCCAGAGGTCAGGTCAACAAGTCTTTCCAATGGCATTGAAATTCAGTCGTTGGCTTTAGGTGAGCAAGCGGTATTCAAACTTGAATTCACTGTTGCAGGGGGTGCCTGCAAGGCAGAAAAAGCGGGTATAGCTAGCCTAACAAGTTCCCTGATGAAAAGAGGAACAAGTCGACGCGATGCAACAAAGATTCATCAACTTTTCGACTACTATGGAGCTTTTTGGGATGTTCAAACAAATCTAGATTATGCAACTTTTGTGCTATACGGCTTACGTAAACATTTAGAATCCTTATTACCCTATGTGCTCGAAATCATACAAGAAGCAAACTTTCCAAGAGAAGAATTCGAAAAAGAAATAGCAATAGAGATTCAGAAAAATAAACTCAATTGGCAAAAAACTGCTTTCTCGGCCAGCCAATTACTTCGTCAAGAACTGTTTAGTAAGGATACTTATGGACGCGTATCCACCCAGGAAAGCATTGAAGCAATCGGCCACGCTGATGTAGTTAACTTTCATACAAACCACTGGTTAAAAGGAATGCCACAAATTTTCCTTTCGGGGAGTATTGGTAAGGCTGAAATTGAAGCAGTCCAAAAAACATTTGAACAGATTTCGACGAGTCAAACTGATCCGTCTATACCATATCTATCTCAAGGATTTAATCCAAAAGTCACACGCGATTACCGAGAAAATGCATTACAATCATCCATACGAATGGGCATGGTTTCAGTGACGCGAAGCAACCCTGATTATTTTAAATTTAGTGTCTTAAATACGTTATTGGGTGGCTTCTTTGGCTCACGTTTACAAAAAAATATTCGGGAAGAAAAAGGCTTTACCTATGGTATTTCCTCCTCCATTGTTCCCCTGCGACGCGCAGGATATTGGGTAGTAGGCACTGATGTGAATAATGCAAATGTGGACGAAACCTGTGAGGAAATCCGCAAAGAAATGCGACGACTACAAACCGAGCGAGTAGGTCAAGAAGAACTAGACCTAGTAAAAAACTACTTAATGGGAAGTTTTACTGGTGAATTAACACAAGCATTTGATATCGCAGAAAAAATTAAAGTAATACAGTTGGAAAATCTGCCATTGGATTTTTATGATCAGTTCCAAACACAGATATTACAATGTACCTCAGAAGATTTGTTGGCGCTAGCAAATAAATACCTAGATCCAACAAACCTTCATGAAGTCATCGTGGGAGGCCGTTAGAAACGAGCTAAGTCCCTAAATTCATTAACACGACCTTCTAAATCTTGGTCGGTGATTTCAAGCAATCGTTCAGTTCCAAATTTTTCAACACAGAAAGATGCCATGGCAGAACCATATACAATTGCTTTGCGCATATTCTCAAACGATGTATCATCTGTTTTGGCTAAATAGCCAATAAATCCTCCTACAAAAGTATCCCCAGCCCCGGTTGGGTCAAAGACCTCTTCTAATGGTAAAGCTGGGCAATAAAACATATCTTGATTTTGGAATAACAAGGCCCCATGCTCTCCTTTCTTAATAATTAAGGTTTTAGGCCCCATTGCCATAATTAGTTTTGCTGCAGTACGCAAAGAGTACTGCTCAGAAAGTTGGCGAGCCTCCTCATCATTAATACAAAGCACATCCACCATTTTTAACACGCGTTTCAAATCATCCATGGCAACATCCATCCAGAAATTCATGGTATCCATGACAATTAACTTGGGACGCTTCGTCAAGCCTTCAATCGCCTCTATTTGTACCTGAGGCGTCAAATTCCCTAACATTAGGTATTCGCAATCTTGGTATGATGCAGGAATTTCTGGTTTGAAATTCGCCAATACATTCAAGTCGGTCACCAAGGTATCCCGCGAATTCATATTATTATGGTATTTCCCAGCCCAGAAAAATGACTTTTCTCCTTGCTTGATTTGAAGGCCATCCAAATTAATTCCTTTCGAAGTTAAGGTATCCATATAGGCTTGAGGAAAATCATCGCCTACTACAGCGACAACATTGACCTTAGGCAGGAAAAAAGCCGATGATAAAGCGATATAGGTACAAGATCCCCCAATGATTTTATCAGTTTTGCCATAAGGCGTTTCTAAAGCATCGAACGCAACCGTTCCAATTGTTAATAAGCTCATGTTCAAGTATTTAACCAACCTTCGGACAACGACTAAATGGCTGGTCTGGATTAAAAAATAAACGATAGGTAATAAAAGTTTTTTCGTTGGTGGCGCCAAGCTGGGAGACAAAACGCAACATTTTCGGATTAAAGTCTCCCACCCAATTCATATCCATGGTTTCATAGGCATAAAATGGATTTTCACGGGCAGCCGTACGGAAACGTAAAGCAATGGCAGATTCGACACCTTTACCTTGGTGATCAGGCACAACACCAAAAATCACACCACAGGCACGCGTTAATGCTCCTCGCATTTTTAACAATAAAAACTTAACCATCCCCCACCAGTTCAATCGGCCATTTAAATGCTTAATAATTTGATTCAAGTCGGGAATAACAATAAAAAAAGCTACCGGGTCACCCTCTTTTGTATACGCAAACCAGAGCAATTCTTCATCTATGATTGGCTTCATTGTCTTCACCAGTCGCTGAGCCTGTTCTGAACTCATTTCTTTCACGCCCGGAAACTTCGCCCACGCGGCATTAAAAATAACCTTAAAATCCTCGGCATATTTAGCAAGATTCGATTTTTCAATATGACGAAAAACGTAGTCTGGATTCTGATAGATGCGATTTGCCTTCTCTTCAATGGCTGGTGTTACATTCGCTCCCGTAATTGAAGAGACATAAACATACTGCTGAAAGTAATCTTGGAACCCATATTTTTCAAAGAAATCAATGTAATAGGGTTTCGTCCAAGGCATTTTATAGGTAGGTTCATACTCCCAGCCTTTTACCATCAATCCCCAAAAACTATCTCTTTCCCCAAAATTAATAGGTCCGTCCATCCCTTGCATGCCTTTGGAAATCAACCAAGTCTTACATGAATCGAATAGCATATATGCAGCGCGCTCATCCTCAATACACTCAAAAAATCCCATTCCTCCAACGGGAACTTCATCTTTACTTTGCTCATAAAATGCGGCAACACGTCCAATCGCCTCACCTTCCGCATCAAACAATACCCAGCGAATTGCTTCCCCGTGCTTAAAGTGTCCATTCTTTTTTGGATCAAAAACAGCTGTTACATCATTATCAAGCGGTCGAATCCAATTTGAATCAGACGCATAAAGACGAACAGGGAATTGCAAAAAAATACGTTGAAGCGATTTATCCTCGCCTACCTCCTTTAGCAGCATGTAATGATTGATTTCAAAAAACACACAAAGATAACACAATCTGAAAAGAATCGCTTGAAATTGTCAAAATGCTAAGTTTGGTGAATTAAAAGAATCAGCGTAATTTTAATTCCCTTTTGAGGACTCTACAAAAGCACCTACGATTCATGCAGCCGTTAAAAATATACAATACACTCAGCCGAGAAAAAGAGCTGTTTACCCCCATCAATGCGCCACATGTGGGGCTTTATGTTTGCGGTCCTACGGTCTACAATTTCGTTCATTTAGGAAATCTAAGAACCTTCACATCTTTTGATATTTTACACCGCTACTTGAAATTCATTGGATATCAGGTTCGCTATGTACGTAATATCACCGATGTAGGCCACTTAGTAGGTGATGGAGATGAGGGCGAGGATAAAATTGGCAAGATGGCCAAATTGGAAAAATTAGAACCCATGGAAATTGTTCAGCGCTATACGAACGATTTTCATGATGTATTGACACAATTTAATTTGCTACCTCCAAGCATTGAACCTACGGCTACTGGACATATCGTTGAACAGATTGAAACAACGAAAATTCTATTGAACAAAGGTCTCGCCTACGAATCAAATGGCTCTATCTATTTTGATATCGAAACCTATAATAAACAAGGCGGCGATTATGGACATTTATCTGGCAGGGTACTAGATGATTTATTGACAGAAACACGTGACTTAGATGGTGTTGGCGAGAAAAGAAGTCCGTTGGATTTTGCACTTTGGAAAAAAGCATCTCCTGAACATATTATGCGATGGCCGTCTCCTTGGGGCGATGGATTTCCCGGATGGCATTTAGAATGTACGTGCATGAGCCATAAATATTTAGGGGATACATTTGACATTCACGGAGGAGGAATGGACCTAAAATTCCCGCACCATGAATGTGAAATAGCCCAAGCAAAAGCTGCTCATGGACATGCGCCTGTGCGTTATTGGATGCATACAAATATGCTGACAGTCAATGGTCAAAAAATGAGCAAATCGCTCGGAAACTCCTTTTTACCGAGCGAATTAATTGCTGGCGATCATCCATTATTGGAGCAAGCCTACAGTCCGATGACTGTTCGCTTCTTTATGCTGCAGTCTCAATACAGAAGTACCCTAGACTTCTCCAATGAAGCATTAAAAGCCGCTCAAAAAGGCTATAAACGCATCGCCAATGGGTTACGCATCATTAAAGGCATGGACTACGAAACAGAAGCCAATGAGGCAATCGATGCCGTACAAGTAGCGGAAATTGATGCGGCAATCCAAGGTTGTTTTGATGGAATGAATGATGATTTGAATACGGCAGTAACAATTTCACACGTATTTACGTTATTAAAAAAGATAAATCAATTGCACACGGGGCAGTTGGCTTATGGGCAATTAGGTAAAATAGCTTTTGATCGCTTGAAGACCACGTATGTTGACTTTTTAGAACGCGTTTTAGGACTCCGAGAGGAGTTCCCCGCAAATCAAGAAGCATTAATCAAGGGGCTATTGAGCCTATATGCCAACTTCAAGGAAAAGCGAGAATATGAAAAAGTTGACGAAATCCGTGCTAGTTTCAAAGCCATGGGATTATTGGTCAAGGATATGAAAAACCGGATAGATTGGGCTTACGAAGAATAAAACTATGTTTAGAAACTTATCACCAACGGTACGAAATTTAATTTTCATCAATGTGGCCATTTATTTGGCTAGTGGCTTTTTGCCTCAAGATTTGTTAAGTCTGCATTATTTTCAGGCAAAAGATTTCAATATCTTTCAAGTTGTTACTTACATGTTCATACATTCAAGCTTCATGCACCTATTGGGGAACATGTTTGGCTTGTTTATGTTTGGATCATTACTAGAGCGCATGTGGGGTGCGAAACGCTTTCTGTTTTTTTATTTTTTTTGTGGAATAGGGGCTGGATTGCTTTATATGGGGATTCAACATTTCGTAGATTTTGCTGATTTTCGCCGAGCAACAGAAATCGTTTTGAGTGACCCGAGTTCTGTACATTTATATGATTATGCACAACACTATCAAGTTATAGCATTACCCGATGGAAATGTTAATGTTGATTGGGCACGGGAGAACTATGCAGAGTATGTAAATAGGAGCCAGTTAGCTGGTGCTTCTGGGGCAATTTTTGGAATCTTAATGGCATTTGGCTATTTATTCCCTAATTCTGAAATGTATCTTTTTCCGTTCCCCATTGCCATAAAAGCTAAATATTTTGTTAGCTGCTATGGATTATATGAATTATATCAAGGAACAGTACAGGATCCTCAAGACAATGTAGCCCATTTTGCTCATATAGGGGGCATGATTTTTGCGGTGATTCTTTTAATGATTTGGAAATCAAAACGCAATCACTTCTATTGATATGCGCGGATTTTGGCAAGATATTCAACGCATACTACAGCAACCTGAGCAGGGATTACTGAAGATCATTGTGCTGAATAGCTCGATCTTTGTTTTGCTAATGCTTTTCCGCCTAATTAGTATCCTTTCTGGAAATGCCCAGGTTTATGAAAATTTGATTGAAAGCTTAACGCTTTCCTCGAGTCTAAGCACAACCTTACAAGCTCCATGGACCCTAATTAGTTACTTTTTTGTACATGTCGAAATCTTTCACTTGGCATTCAACATGATGTTCTTGTATTGGTTTGGCTTAATTCTTCAAGAAGTTTTAGGGAATCAAAGAAGCGTCCGATTATATTTTGTAGGCGGAATCGTAGGGGCTTTAGCGTTTTTGATTGCATACAATAGCATAGGCTACTATCAATCACAGGGCATTTCGTTTCTTTTAGGGGCTTCCGGTGGTGTATTTGCTATAGTCGTTGCTGCCGCCACGCTGCGACCCAATTATGAAGTTCATTTATTCTTGATTGGACCTGTTCGAATTAAATTCATCGCAGGATTTTATATGCTTTGGTCGATCTTGGAAACGGTGGGGGCCAATGCCGGTGGAAACATCGCACACCTCGGCGGAGCCTTAAGTGGATTTTGCATAGCCCATTTATTTGAACATCCTATTCAAATTTCATGGCTAAAGAAAAAAGAAAAAATATTTATTGATGCCTCTTTGACGCGAGAATCATCCCGGCGCAAACAAGCTGAAAACATCGAAGAGGAAGAGATAAACCAAATTTTAGATAAAATTTCGAAGTCGGGATACGACAGCCTAAGCAAGACAGAAAAAAGAAGATTGTTCAAAGCGAGTCAAAAAAATGAGTAAGCCTCAAAAACATTTTTACCTTTGCATTGTTTTTCTTTCACTTGAATAAATTATTTGTGTCAACTCAATTCCCAGCAGGACCTTTACTAAGCAAGATTCAGGCACCCGCCGATCTTCGCCTTTTAAAATCCAATCAGCTTCCAGCTGTTTGCAAAGAATTGCGTCAATACATAATTGATCATGTTTCCGTCAATGGAGGGCATTTCGGTGCATCACTTGGCGTAACGGAATTAACCGTAGCCTTGCATTATGTATTCAATACGCCTTACGACCAACTCGTTTGGGATGTAGGACATCAGGCATACGGGCACAAGATTTTAACAGGCCGCCAAAGTGTTTTTCATACCAATCGTTTATTGGGCGGAATTAGCGGTTTTCCAAAACGTTCCGAAAGCGAATATGACACATTTGGTGTGGGACACTCTTCCACCTCCATATCGGCGGCACTTGGGATGGCTGTAGCCTCTCGGTATAAAAAAGAATTTGACCGTCAGCATATTGCTGTTATTGGAGACGGCTCCATGACGGCAGGCATGGCCTTCGAGGCGATGAACCATGCTGGTGACATTCCCAATAACATGATTATCATTTTAAATGATAATTGCATGGCCATTGACCCCAATGTAGGAGCTTTAAAGGAATACCTTACCGATATCACAACATCACATACCTACAATAAGGTTAAAGATGACGTTTGGAATTTATTGGGCAAAATGTCCACCTTTGGAAAATCGGCACAAGAAATTGTATCAAAAATAGAGAATGGACTAAAAGCAACCTTGCTCAAGCAAAGTAATTTATTCGAGTCATTCAACCTGCGCTATTTTGGTCCGATTGATGGACATGACGTTGAATATTTGGCAACCGTTTTGCGTGATTTAAAAGATATCCCAGGTCCTAAAATTTTGCATTGTGTAACCACAAAAGGGAAAGGATATTCCTTAGCAGAAAAAGACCAAACGCTGTGGCATGCACCAGGAAAGTTCGATAAGATTACCGGCGAGATTGAAAAGAAAACCTATGACAATCCTCAAGCGCCCAAATACCAGGAAGTTTTTGGTCATACCCTGTTAGAGCTAGCAGAAAAAAACCCTAAAATAATGGGTATTACGCCTGCTATGCCGTCCGGGTCTTCCATGAATATCATGATGGCTGCTATGCCAGACCGTGCGTTTGATGTGGGTATCGCAGAACAACATGCCGTTACATTCTCCGCAGGCTTAGCTACGCAAGGCCTAACGGTATTTTGTAATATTTACAGTTCATTCATGCAACGAGGTTACGACCAAGTGGTCCATGATGTATGCTTACAAAAGCTTCCCGTTATTTTCTGTCTAGATCGAGCAGGTTTAGCTGGCGCTGATGGCCCAACCCATCATGGAAATTTAGATATTGCCATGATGCGCTGCGTGCCTAATATGATTGTGGCTGCACCGCGCAATGAACAAGAATTACGAAATATGATGTATACGGCCTCCTTAGATTCTTTCAAGGAGCGTGGCGAAGCCATCAGCATTCGTTATCCGAGAGGCCAAGGTGTAATGCCTGCATGGCGTACAGATTTTGAAAAACTCGAAATAGGAAAAGGAATTCAACTCAAAAAAGGTAATGATATAGCCATTTTAAGCCTTGGGCATATTGGTAATGAAGCGCTAAAAGCCGCCGAAGAACTTGCTAATCATGGTATTGATGCAGCAGTCTTTGATATGCGCTTCGCTAAACCTTTGGACGAAAGCATGTTACATGCAATTTTTGCTCAATATTCCCATATTTTAACTGTTGAAGACGCATCTATCATTGGTGGATTTGGTTCAGCTATAGCTGAATTCATGGTAGATCATCAATATCAAGCTAACATCGTCCGACTTGGAATCCCTGACCACATTGTAGAGCATGGCGAACAAAGTGAACTTTATGCCCTATGCGGTATCGATTCCGATGGAATTGCACAAAAAATAGCTCAACAAATAGGCTCAAAAGCGGGTGTTAATGTATCAAGAGCCCTGATTCAATAAATTCGCTTCCGTTGATTTTAAATCAATTAGCACTTTTCAAAGAAATTATCTGTACCTTTGCACCTTAAATTCCCCGACTTGGGAGAATTTTAATTCATTCAACGCCTACATTTTTATGCAAAGCATTCGTAACATTGCCATCATTGCCCACGTTGACCACGGTAAAACAACACTTGTGGACAAAATTATTCACGCCTCTAAAATCTTCCGTGAGAATCAGGAGTTTGGAGATTTGATCTTAGACAATAACGACCTAGAGCGTGAACGCGGTATTACGATTACGTCCAAAAACGTATCTGTTCGTTACAATGGAGTTAAAATTAACATCATTGACACACCTGGTCACGCCGACTTTGGCGGTGAGGTGGAGCGTGTGCTTCGTATGGCAGATGGTGTAATTTTGTTGGTGGATGCTTTCGAAGGCCCAATGCCTCAAACACGTTTTGTATTGTCAAAAGCAATTGCCTTAGGTTTAAAGCCCATTGTGATTGTCAATAAAGTAGATAAAGAAAATTGCCGTCCTGACGAAGTACACGAAAGTGTATTCGATTTGATGTTTAACTTAGATGCAACAGAAGATCAATTAGACTTTCCATGTATCTACGGTTCATCGAAGCAAGGATGGATGAGTACTGATTGGAAAAAGCCCACGGATAATATTATTCCTTTATTGGATGCGATTATCGAGCACATACCAGCATCTAAAGTTCAAGAAGGTACCCCTCAAATGCAGATTACGTCATTAGACTACTCATCTTTCGTAGGTCGTATCGCGATCGGTCGTTTGGAGCGTGGAACTTTGACAGAAGGTATGCAAATTTCACTTTGCAAATCTAACGGCACAACGAAGAAAATGCGTATCAAAGAACTTCAAGTTTTCGAAGGTCTAGGAAAAGTTAAAGTAGAGAAAGTAGAGTGCGGAGAGATTTGTGCGATAACCGGTATCGAAGATTTCGAAATTGGTGACACCGTTGCTGATGCAGAAAATCCAGAGGCTTTAGCGCGCATCGCGATCGATGAGCCTACGATGAACATGTTGTTCACGATCAATAACTCACCTTTCTTTGGTAAAGAGGGTAAATTAGTAACTTCCCGTCACATCCGTGATCGTCTGTTTAAAGAGACCGAGAAAAACTTAGCCTTGAGAGTTGTTACAACGGAAAGCGAAGATAAATTCTTAGTATTTGGACGTGGAATTCTTCACTTGTCGGTCTTAATCGAGACCATGCGTCGTGAAGGATATGAATTACAAGTAGGTCAGCCACAGGTTATCTTCAAAGAAGGTCCAAATGGCGAGCGTTTAGAGCCAATTGAATCATTGGTTGTAGACGTACCTGCAGAAGTTGCTGGTAAGGTAATCGAATTAGCTACACAAGGAAAAGGTGAATTGTTGATCATGGAACCGAAAGGTGACTTACAACACTTAGAATTTAACATTCCATCTCGTGGTTTGATTGGCTTACGTTCTAAAGTGTTAACGGCGACTTTTGGGGAGGCAATCATGGCCCACCGTTTTATTCAATATGAAGAATTCAAAGGACCGATTCCAGGCCGTATTAATGGTTCATTGATCTCCATGAACACAGGTCCAGCGATTCCTTATGCAATTGATAAATTACAAGATAGAGGGGTGTTTTTCATCGATCCAGGTGAAGAGGTATACACAGGAATGGTTGTAGGCGAGCATAATCGCCAAAACGATATTGAAGTTAATCTTCAAGCATCGAAGCAATTAACAAATATGCGTGCTTCAGGTACGGATTCAAATACCAAAATTGCACCTAAGTTGAATTTCTCATTAGAAGAGTGTATGGAGTTTATTCAGAAAGATGAATACTTAGAAATTACACCAAAATCTTTACGTATGCGTAAGATTTGGCTAGATCCAAACGAGCGTAAGCGTAACGAGAAAAAACCAAGCTAATATTCAAGGCTGCCAAATTAGGCAGCCTTTTTTTATGGGAAATATACAGCCGATCGCTCTGATAAATAATAGACTTTCTCGGGGAGATACGGCTTGATTTTGTTCAATAGATAAGTAGATGGTTTACGAACAAAATACCACGTTGAACTTTGCCAAGTTTGTAAAAACCGAGGGTCCCGTAAATCCAAATCGGCCGCTAAAATCAAATGAGCCGGATGCATATTAATTTGAATACTTGGCCGCTTCAAATAGACAAATTCATTCCCTTTATCGAGCCATGTAAAACTGCCTTCCGGCCATACCTGAGTCAGTGTATCTACGACCTGATTACGAGAAAACCAGCCCGCTACATTGGACTGCAACCAAATAGGCGTTGGCACGCCATACACCTGACCATGCATTCCTTGCCCTCGAATATACACCAATTTCTTCTCGGCAATAGTCAAATATGCATGATCGTTTAATGGTTCAAAAAAGCGATTAATCAATAGCCCTGCCAAAATCAATAGACTAAAGTAAAGCCCATATATTCTCCGAGTAGACCACCAAAACCAGAGCAAAATCAACCCTATGTAATAGCAAACTACTTCGATTTCATTGATTCGAATAAATGAAATAACCGTATGAAATTGATTGGTAGTAGAAAACATAATACCATGCAGTAGTTCAAAACTACGTAAGAGTAATTGCCCAACTCCGGTAATTAATAAGGGGAAATAACTTAACATAGGAGCTAAAATCAAATACAAGAAACCGATACCAAGCGTAATGCTCGAAAACAAAATCAGTATCGGATTAAGTAAAAAGAAATAAATGGGATTGGGGAATTGATGAAAATAATAGATGATCAGGGGCCAGGTCAATATTTGTGCACTAATAGCAACGCAGGTTAATTCCCAAACCTGAGAGACCAACCAGTATTTTGGTTTAAATAACTTTACCAATCTGCCTTGAAACAAAATTAGCCCGAGAACAGCTGCGTAGGATAACTGAAAACCCACTTGGAAAAAATCCATGGGTTGAATAACAAGTAAGACAAAACCAGAAAAAGCCCAACTATTAATTGGATGAGAATTCATTCGAAAAACTTGCGCAAATAACATAACAGAAAACATCCAAACAGATCGCATAACTGGTGCAGAAAAACCTGTCATTGCCGCGTAGGTCCATAATATCACCATAATCAAGCAAAAATAAACCCAAGGTCCCCAACGACGGAAACGCAATAAAAATCCAAATAAAATCCCTAATCCAAGGTAAAGCAATCCCACATGCATTCCAGAAACAGACAAAATATGAATTGCCCCCAAGGCAGCATAGGATTGACGCGTCTCAAAATCAAGGCTATTTCCTATTCCAAGAAACATCGCATCGGCAACATTACGATGAACCCCAACCGGCAATGCTTGATGCAAATAGTATTTTGCTAAATCCCTTAAATACAAATAAAACGAAGCGCCCACCCTCGAATCGCGTAATTGATTTAGATTTTGTTGAGGCAAATAAGTTGAAGCAAATATCCCTTGAGATGCATAATAGTGACTCCAATCGAAAGCCAAAGGCATAAGCGCCGGCCTTATGGGTTTTAAATTTCCATAGCCTTGAAACAATTGGCCCTTAGCCAACATATGTCCACTTAATGGAACATAAATTAAACTGCTAAAATGCACTTGCCGCCATTGGTTATTCATGTGTAAGGCAAGAACATCCGCACGGACAATCCAAGACTTAGGACCTTGGGTTGGGGGCCGACTTACCTCAAAGACAAACGCATCATGCGAAGGAATTGCGGAATTCTGAAAACTAGCTAATTGGATAGTTCGAAGAAAAGAAATCCCCACGATGGCTAGCATCGCCAATCTCCGTTTTTCAAATCCTAAACAAAGTAGAGGGACAAAAAGTAAGAAACAAAGATTCACATGAATCAGTAAACCGATGATCCAAAGAAACAAAATCCGAAGAAAGGGGAAAGGGCTGAAAAATGAAAACACAGTTTAGGCGAATAGGCCTAAATGTAGAATTTTTTTGCATGGATTAGGGCCTCCACACTATCAGGAAGTAGATATTTTATCGATTTGCCCTGTTGTATACATTGACGGATATACGTCGCTGAAATTTGCAATAATGGGGCTTCAATTCGTGTAACCTGAGGATGATGCCATAAATCACTCATTGTCTGCTCTCCACGCGGATAAACATATAGACCAAAATAATCAAGTATCTTATCATAATTCTTCCAACTCTTAAATTGTTCGAGGTTATCTCCACCAAGAATTAATTTAAATGCATAGCTTGGAAACTTCTCTGACAAATGCGTTAAGGTATGAATGGTATAAGAAGGCTTCGTCAAGTGAAATTCAATATCTGAACTTTTAAATTGATAGTTATCAGCAATTGCTCGCTCTACCAAATCCAATCGATCAAATTCATGTAGAAGAGACTTACTGGGTTTGTGAGGATTCTGTGGAGACACAACAAACCAAATTTGATCAACATCCGTTTGATTTAAAACCGCCTGCGCAATAATTAAGTGGCCATGATGTATGGGGTTGAAAGAACCAAAAAATAGGCCAATTTTCATCTTAGCTTGTGAATTTATCAAACAGAATTTGTGCCTCCTTAACGGCAACTTTTAATTGATCATTAACAAGAACCACATCAAACTTATCTTGAAAAGCCCATTCAAATTTCATTTTGAAAATTCGTTTAGAAAGGGACTCTTCAGACTCTGTCCCTCTTGAACGCAGCCGATCTTCCAACAATTCAAGCGTGGGAACTTTTACAAAAACTGCAAGTGCGCGTTCCTTGTAATAATTTTTTAAGGCTAGCCCACCTTTTACATCTACATCAAAAATAACATGCTTACCTGTGGCCCAAATTCGTTCAATCTCAGATTTTAATGTGCCGTAATATGCCCCTGGATAGACTTCTTCCCACTCTACAAATGCATCCTCATTAATTTTTGCACGAAATTCATCGGGAGTCATAAAATAATAATCCTGACCATTTTCCTCAGAACGACCCCTTTTATCTCGTGTGCACGCTGAAATGGAAAAACCTAAATTGGAATTATTGGCCAACAATTGCTTTACGATTGTTGTCTTACCGGAGCCAGATGGCGCAGAAAAAATTATGAGTTTACCTTCCAATAGCTAATTGATTAATTTAGCTAGCAAAATAACGGAATAAGTATGGAAATAAGGATTAAAACGGCAAAAAGTTTTGCCTTAATGCGTGCAAAAAGTTCTTCTGGGCATTTGGTAGAACAGGTAGATTTTATGGCTTTGCGCAAAGATTTCTCAAGCTCATACCCTTCCTGACAAGGTAAACATTGATCTTTCGTAACAAGAAAAGCAGCTTCCTCCTCAGGACTTGCCTCACGATCAATGATTCGTTGAATTAACTTTAAACAGTCGGATTGATGCGTACAGGTCTTTTTCATTTCGTAGATACTTACTTGCGATAATTTTTAAACAAAGGTTACATCAAAAAAAGTTCAATTTGAATGCGTGACACATTGTCAGTGATACCCTTTGGTTTTTGCATAACTCGCTAAATTTTCTTTTAAAATAGCGCGAGCTCGATGCAATCGTGAGCGAACGGTTCCAATAGGAATATTTAAAATTCGAGCCATTTCTTCATAACTGAATTCTTCCAAATCGCATAAGATAATAATCATTCGAAAATCTACAGGCAAGGATTGAATGGCAGCGGTAATTTCATCCCCCAGCATTTCATTAACTGTCTCCGCATGCAAATCGGCATGTGCAGCGGGCTCATGGTCTTCATCCCCTGAAAATGATTGCTCAACCCACTCAAACTCCACCTTTGCGGGGCCTCGAGATTTCTTGCGGTAATCGTTAATGAAATTGTTTTTCAGAATACGAAACAACCAAGCCTTTGCATAAGTACCAGGTTCAAAGGATTCGATGAACCTAAAAGCTTTCATACAGGTATCTTGTACCAAATCTTGGGCATCATCTTCATCATTTGTCAGACGTAATGCAAAATTATACATCGCATTTAAATGCGGCATAAATTCCTTCTCAAATATTGCTTGTGCATTTACTGGAGGCGTCGAAATTACGGGGGTAGGTATTTCCATTTGTTAGGCCATTAAACACATGAATACATGCGCAGAACTAGCCCTGCAAATCAAAGACCACAAATGAATCGATAAATTATCTGCCAAAAAGACTTAAGTTGGCCGATTAAAAAACTCTAGAATTCCGAAGACTGACATTCCCAGAACCGTAGAAGCTAAAGCTTTTAGCAGGCTATAGCCAATTAATGACCAATCGCCAGCTTCCACTAAAAATAGCAATAAGTGATGTGACATCAACATCAAGAATAGGTATGAAAAAAACCAAAGCCATTTCATTTCATGCAAGGATATGCTAGAACGTTCATCGTACCCATTTGCAGGTGTTAAAATTCGAAAAAAAACAGGACGGATCCAAGCCAAAAGAACGCACGCAAAAGCATGCATGCCATGGGTATTATAGAAAGAATCAATAACCCATCCGACTACCATCGCGCCTACCATTAATATGATAGGGCTAGTTTTCATTGGAGCCTTAACTAAAAACCACGTATAAATAAAACAGAAAGCAATATTAGCGAATGCAATATCACGTAAAAACAATACTTGAATCGCCATGGCAAATATGACGGACAAAAACCACTTTACATTAAATGAAACTGCCATCTTATTCTGCTTTCGGTTTTGTGCTCTCTAATTTTGCTTGTTGGCCTGCCAATCGATTCTTAATAACATACACATATTGCAACGTAGTAAACTGCGTGAATAGCATGACTTTAATATCATGAAATGTATCATCTTTTTGAACACCTACTTTTGCTACGATACCGATAGGTATATTGGGTGGGAAAACGGCATTATAATCTGAAGTAACAATTGTATCCCCCTTTACGACTTTTTTATATTTTGAAACGTCCATCATATCAGCCACTTCGCTTTGGTAGCCTGGCCATTTGATATAGCCCAATTCACCGCTTCTTTTTAGTTTAGCTGAAACAGAATTACTCGTATGCAAGATGGAAACGATCAATGAAAGATTATCAGTACTTGACATGACCTTACCTACGATACCCGTTGAAGAAATAACAGCCATACCCGGCTGAATACCATCCAACCTGCCTTTGTCAATCGTTAAATAATTCTGTGACATTTGCGTAGATTGATCAATAACACGGCTTGCAACGGCCTGATAGCGGTTTAGCATGGCTTCGCTGACAAAATAAGGGAGTTTGACTGCCGGTTGTTGCTGGCTTTTTAAGCGCAATATCTCGGAACGCAATTGAGCATTTTCTTCGGCAAGTGTTCCGTTGACTATTCGCAATTGATGATACTTTTTAACTTCTTGCGTCGTTGACAAAATCGATGCAGCCCACTGATTCGTGGTGTTAAAATAAAGCGAATGTTGATATTGGTTGTATTTAAGTACAGCCCAAATATTTATCAATTCCAGTAGCAAAAACAAAAGGATAACCTTTTGACGCGCCAGGAATTGAAACAGTTGAATCATGATTTATCAATAAATGAGGCCTAGGTAATTAATATCGGCTTGTATTTTTCAAGATTTTTCAGGATCTCACCAGTTCCACGAACGACAGCTTTTAATGGATCATCCGCTACGTGAACTTTCAATTGCGTTTTCTTTTCAATACGCTTGTCCAAACCATGTAACATCGCACCACCACCAGCTAAATGAATACCGTTGTGGAAAATGTCACCAGAAAGTTCTGCCGGAGCCCGTTGAAGAGTTTCCATGATGGCAACCTCAATTTTAGTAATTGAACTATCTAGAGCGTATGCAATTTCTGAATAATTAATAAGAATTTCTTTCGGAATTCCTGTCATTTGATCACGACCGCGAATCTCAAAATCAGCCGGAGGATTTTCTAATTCTGGCAAGGCTGCTCCCACCTGAATTTTAATCTGCTCAGCAGAACGCTCACCGATTACCAACTTGTGCTCACGTAACAAATAGTCTTTTATGTCGCGTGTAAATTCATCTCCAGCGACGCGGATTGAGTTTTCTACGACAATACCACTTAACGAGATAATGGCAACCTCGGTTGTACCTCCTCCGATATCAACGACCAATGAACCATTCGGTTGCTCAATGTCGATACCGATACCAATCGCTGCTGCGATAGGCTCGTGCACCATATACACCTCACGAGCACCTGCGTGTTCCGCGGAATCCTTTACCGCACGTTTTTCCACCTCTGTAATGCCAGAAGGGATACAAATAACCATTCGTAAAGCAGGCGAGAAAAATGAGTTCCCACGATCAAGCATCTTGATTAAACCACGAAGCATTAACTCAGCGGCGGTAAAGTCAGCGATAACCCCATCTTTTAACGGGCGAATCGTTTTGATGTTATCATTTGTTTTTTCGTGCATCATCATAGCTTGACGGCCTACGGCTAGCACTTTATTTGTATTACGATCCAAAGCAATAATCGATGGTTCATCAACTACGACTTGATTCTTATGGATGATTAAGGTATTTGCTGTACCTAAATCAATAGCGATGTCCTTGGTAAGGAAATTAAATAGTCCCATGGTTTTTCAAATTGGGGAAATAATAAAGCTATACGTGCTCTAAAAAAACAAATTTACAGATAAAAAATGACCTAATTATTTATTTTATTCCAAATTTCTACTTACCCTAAAAATAATTATAAAAAACTGCGTAGCACAGAAATAAAATCCATCGACACCCTGTCAGCGTGTATTATAGGTATATTACAATTAAAGTTGGTCGATACAATTAAACAATTGGACAAAAATTAATAGAAAATAATTTGGAATTATTATCTGATTTATTAGTTTTGTCCTAATTAATAAGACAAAAATGTGTTTGTCGGTGGATAATCAGAAATAAAATGGAAGATTACAACAAGATCATTGAGTCCCTAGGGGTAAAATTCATAAAGGCACGAAACATAAGAATATTACAACCTATTCGTATTAAGAATTATTACGATGTGGAAAATTCACTCTTGATTTTGTACAAAGGTGAAGTTTCGTTTGGTGAGGAAGATACGCCGGTAGAAGAAGGTGACATGCTATTTATTCCTGGTGGGAAAATGGTGAGTGTTACTTACGGAAATGCTGAAAAACCGAAAGCAGTCAACAATGAGGAGTTCATGACGCATCGCGAATTGTATTTCGACTTAAACATGGATTCACAAAATATAGGATCGCATGAAAACTCCTTTGGAATGGTTGCGTTTGAAGCGAAGGTTTTTGACTCTGTCAACTTCTTTACTTCATTGGACATCCCTCCATTTTTAATCAAAAAAGATGAAAAATTAGCCCAAACAATTAAAGAGATTTTATTGGAAGATATGTCCGATGAAATTGGAAAAGGGCGTATCATCAAAATTAAAACGGAAGAAATCGTTATCGAAGTAATTCGTTACATCATCCAAAACCGTTTGTTTGTCGAGCAATTGGCAACCAATAGTACCTACTTTAAAGATCCACGCTTAATTGACATCTTTGCTTACATCAAAGACCATATCGGAGGAGATTTATCGAATAAGGTTTTAGCTAATGTGGCTAATGTGTCGGAAGACTACGTAGGTCAATATTTTAAGATGTTGACAGGAATAAACCCGCAAGACTACATTGAATATCAGCGCATGGAAGCTGCAGTAGGTTTGTTACGTACTACTAAAAAATCAATTCGTGCGATTGGTTCCGAGGTAGGATACAAAGACACCGCTTATTTCTGCCGTCGATTTAAAATGATGTTTGGTATTCCAGCAGGCAAAATGAGACGCCGCGAATCGTTAATGAATATTTAAACAACAATGTTTATTATTTATAAAAAAGGCCCAGCGTATACTGGGCCTTTTCTGTTACTAGTAAACTATAGCAAGTATTTCAATTTCACTAACTCGCGTTCTGTTAAATAACGCCAACTACCACGTGGCAGGTCTTTTTTCGTTAAACCAGCAAAAGTGGTACGATCAAGTTTCGTTACTTCATAGCCTAAATGCTCAAATATTCGACGAACGATGCGGTTTTTACCCGAGTGAATTTTCACCCCAATCACGTAGCCATCAGGCGTTACCTTAGCCAAATCGTCTACTTTGATTTCGCCGTCTTCCAACTGTAAACCGGCTTTGATTTTCTCAAAATCCTCGTCAGTCAGAGGTTTATCCAATTCAGCCTGGTAAATCTTTTCAACCTCATTGGAAGGGTGTGTTAACTTATCTGCTAACTCCCCATCATTTGTCAATAAGAGCAGGCCTGTAGTATTACGATCCAAACGGCCGACTGGGTAGATGCGAGCATCGCCCGCATTCTTAACTAGTTCCATAACGGTTTTACGGTCGTTCGGGTCTTCTGTTGTTGTTAAGAAATCCTTAGGTTTGTTTAATAAGACATAGGCAGGCTTCTCACGATTCAAACGGCGGTTGCCGTATTTAACAACATCTGTAGGGCCAACTTGGTAGCCCATTTCAGTAACCACTTTGTTGTTTACCTTAATTTCACCGGCTTCAATCAACTTATCAGCATCACGCCTAGAGCAAATTCCGGCATTGGCGATAAATCGATTTAATCGAACTTCATCCCCTCGACGTTCCGTCTGCGCAATCTTCTTTTGGATTTTAGCAGGGGCATTTTCTTTATATCGATCTAATTTATATTGTGGACTAAATGCCGGGGCCTGATCATGCCGATTACGACTCTTAAATGTATCGCGCTTTGAAAACTTTGCAGGACGTCCACGATCATCTTCACGTGGTGTGAACATGCGTTCATCGCGTACCTCAAAATTTCGAGGAGCTTCATCACGTGCTGGGCGGGGTGCAAAATCGCCACCTGACCTTCTAAATGACGCACGAGAGGTAGCTCCTTCTTGTCTAGGCGTATACGGACGATCACTTGATCGCTCACGGTTGTAAGGACGACGCTCATCCCCTTCACGAGGTGCACGCGGCGTATACGGACGATCACTTGATCCCTCCCGGTTATATGGACGACGCTCATCCCCTTCACGAGGTGCACGCGGCGTATGTGGACGATCACTCGATCCCTCCCGGTTATATGGACGACGATCACCCCCTTCACGAGGTGCACGCGGCGTATACGGACGATCACTCGATCCCTCCCGGTTGTAAGGACGACGCTCACCCCCTTCACGAGGTGCACGCGGCGTATACGGACGATCACTCGATCCCTCCCGGTTGTAAGGACGACGATCATCCCCTTCGCGAGGTGCACGCGGTGCATAAGGACGATCATTTGACCCCTCACGGTTGTAAGGACGACGATCACCCCCTTCAAATGGTTTTCGGTCTCCCGAAGGCGCTCTGTTAGGCCCCGAAGAACGATCACTAAAATTTCTTGCTGTTGAACGACCTCCTGCTTGGCTACGAGGAGCGTCTGACCGACGATTGTCGTCTTTCTGAATTCTTTTTCTCATAAAGTATGCAACATCACTGCTGGATTTGACAAGGATTTATTTCTTTGCCTTATTGATAATTTATGCAAATGTACATCAAAAAAACGAGCATAGCTTATTACATTTGAAAGATCTTTAAAGGCCATGCAAGCAAAATCCATTCATAACTTTCGTTTTTTCGCTTTTTTAACCATTCTAATTACGGTTATTGGCTGTAATTCTGAGCGACAAATAAGCAATAAAGCCTTAAAGTACTTTGATCGAGGGGAGTATGAATTGGTCATTCAAACGTTAAAACCACAGGTCGAAAAAAACCTTTCTGGCGATAAGAGCGCCTATTGGGTTGCAGAATCTTATCGGCTTTCTAATAGAATTGGTCTTGCCTTACCTTATTATCAAAAAGCTGTTTTGCAAGGAAGCGAAGATCCTTTAATTCAATACCACTTAGCTATGTCGGCGAAAGCATTGGGGGATTACACATTGTGCAAAACAAGTTTAGGCAAATTTTTACAAACCAAACCTAATCGCTTTAATCAAATTAAGGCAGAAATAGAACTTGAGAATTTAGACAAAATTCCAGCCTTACTTCAAAAACAAAGCCCCGTGTCCCTATTTCCATTAATGGGAAATACGTCTAAAACTGAATTTGGAGCCCAAAAAATAGGCAATGAATTACTCTTTACTAGCTCAAGTAAGCCGCTCGTATACAAAAATAATGGACTCCCATTTTTGGGTCTTTACAGCGCACCGCTTTTAAAGGAAAATGAAATTAGCACGCCACATTTGTTCAGCACGCAGCTCTATAAAGAGAATGCCAATGACGGAACTCCTGCTTTTTCTCACGATGGTAATACAATCGTATTTGCCCGTGGAAATACGGGTAAAAGTAAAGACCCTTCCCCAGATGTCGATTTATATATCTCGAAAAAAAATGGAAGTAGTTGGTCTGAGCCTGAAAGAATGGCTATTTCAGATTCAATTGCATGGGATGGAAGTCCCTGTTTTTCCACGGATGACCGTACCTTGTATTTCAGCTCAAATCGTCGAGGAGGAAAGGGGGGCTTAGATTTGTATCGCGTGGCCATCGATAATTCGGGACGATTTGGCCGACCAATCAATTTAGGCTCAATCATCAATTCGCCTGGCGATGAAATCTTTCCATATGTGAGTGATAATGGAAAACTCTATTTTTCATCGGATGGTCATCCCAGCATTGGAGGCTTGGATTTATATGTAGCAAGTAGAAATGAGAATGAAATCAGTATTGAACATTTAGGAGTCCCTTTGAATTCTATCGGGGATGATTTTGCGATCAATTTATCCGATCCCCTTTCAGGGTATATTAGTTCCAACCGACCAGGCGGCAAGGGAGATGATGATATTTATTATTTCAAATCTAGTGGATCCGAAGATCATTGGTGGTCTTCCGACACTACTTCGAGTCAATCGAATGAAAAAATTAAACAAGTAAACTACGCTTTAGCGGTTCAAATTGTACACCCTGACGGGAAAGCGCTTTCAGGCGCACGCGTTAGCGTTCGAAGAAATAATGAAACTAGTGAGGTGATGACCAGCAATCCTTCGGGGAAAATTGAAATGATTACGTTAAATCCTGGCGATGAAATCAATTTTAAAAGCGACAAAGACGGTTATATATCCGCTCGCTCCAGCTTCTCCATGGAAGGTAGAGAAATCCCACAAGTATTGCTAAAGAAAGAAATTACTGATACCACATTTTATATCAAAATCGTCATGGACGAGCCAGAAATTGGCAAAGAGATTAGTCAGTTCTATCAGTTGAATTCCATTTATTATGATTTAGATAAATCGGACATCCGCCCAGATGCGTCCATTGAATTAGATAAAATTGTTAATTTCTTACAGGATAATCCTCAAGTTAATTTAGAACTTGGGGCACATACTGATGCCCGGGCAACGGCATCTTACAATCAAAAGCTCTCGCAAAGACGCGCTGAATCTGCCGTGAAATACATACTTCAACGAGGAATTTTAAAAGATCGCATAGTACCGAAAGGCTATGGGGAAAGTCAGCTAATTAATGAATGTTCTGATGGCGTAGATTGCCCTGAAGATATGCACCAGCAGAACCGTCGAACTGAATTCAAAATTATACAAATAAAACAAGAGTAATATGTCGGCATATTTATTGAAAAACGGTCAATTCGTCAACGAAGGAAACATTACAATAGCCGATCTTCGAATAAAAAATGGCCGAATTGAAAAAATTGCACGGGATATTAGCCCCAATAACCATGAACAAATCATCGACTTAACGGGCAAACACGTTTTCCCGGGCATGATTGATGATCAGGTACATTTTCGCGAGCCAGGTTTAACGCATAAAGCAACTATAGCGAGCGAGGCACGTGCTGCTGTTGCTGGAGGTGTTACCTCTTTTATGGAAATGCCCAATACGATACCCAATGCCTTAACTCAAGCATTATTAGCGGACAAGTACCACATCGCGCAGGAGAACTCCTTAGCAAACTACTCTTTTTTTATGGGCGCTGCCAATGATAATCTAGAGGAAGTTTTAAAAACGAATAAACAAAATGTATGTGGAATAAAAATCTTCATGGGTTCCAGTACGGGGAACATGCTGGTAGATAATTCTAAAACTCTAGAGTCCTTGTTTAGTTCCAGTGAACTTTTAATTGCAACACATTGTGAAGATGAAGCGACAGTTAGGGCCCGATTGGAATTATTTAGAGAAAAGTACCCATCAGAAGATGCCCCCGCTTTTATTCACCCATTAATACGTAATGAGGAGGCTTGTTACTTGTCGTCTTCAATGGCTGTCGAATTAGCAAAAAAATCAAATACGCGCTTACATATTTTACATATTAGTACGGAAGAAGAGCTCAACTTATTTGAAACGGGCAAAGCGGTAAAAGACAAGCGCATTACTGCGGAGGCCTGTGTTCACCACCTTTGGTTTGAGGCATCGAATTACGAAACCTTGGGTAATCAAATCAAATGCAATCCAGCGATAAAGGATGGAAGGCATAGGGCGGCGATTCGTCAGGCACTGCAAACGGGAGCGATTGATGTTATTGCAACAGATCATGCACCACATACGTGGGATGAAAAACAGCAAGGATATTGGAAATCTCCATCGGGTTTACCTTTGGTGCAACACCCACTACTGATGTTGGTTGATATGAGTCTGGAAGGTGTATTGAGCCTAGCACAAATCGCAGAAAAAACGGCACATAATGTAGCTGATTGTTTTCAAATCCAAGAGCGTGGCTATCTTCGAGAAGGGTATTGGGCTGATTTGGCAATTGTGGATTTAAATCAAGGTACTCAGGTCACAAAATCTTCCTTGCAGTATCAATGTGCGTGGTCTCCGTTGGAAGGACATACATTCTCATCGAGCATTTCGCATACATTTGTCTCAGGACATTTAGCTTTTGCCAATGGTGAATTTAATCAATCAAAAAAAGGTGAGCGATTGTTATTCAATCGGTAGGAATTATAAAATATCGTCAAATAAGACGCGCATATAAAAACCAAGAGATTGGTTGTAGAGTGCTTTCGATTCTGTGGCAATATTGATAACTCCAGCTTGATAGGTTATTCCCAAAGAAACGAAATTTTGTGAAACGACCCCAAGTCCAATTTTAAAGCCCATATCCAAACGGCGAATATCACGCGAAAAACTCTCTCCAGTCGTAGACCTTAGCAGGTAAGAACCGGGTTTTGCCGGATTTGCTGACCGAATATCATACGTTGCGTTGTCCCAAAGGCCAATACCTAAATAGGGCGCACCCCATACAGAAAATCCACTTGCATATTCAGAAACGGAACCCAACTTGATTTCAAAATTGGGGCTAATATCCAAATAGTTTAAAGACAAATTGCGCTCTGTATAAGTCGAATCTGAGTAATTTGTTTTACCATGAAAGCCTTTTTGTGAAAGTGTCAGCATCGGATTAAAACTCACACGAGAAGTTAAAGGATAATGAATTCCAAATCCCGCTTCAAAGGTTGGCTTAAAAAAATAGGTTTCTCCACCGACGCCTTCCCCGTTAAATCGAGCCGATTTTGCCTCAAAATGAAAAATCTTCTTAGAACGATTTTTTTGCCCGTAAGCTGGACCTACCAAGAGGCAAAAACACAAAAAAGAAAGAGCAAAGTGCTTAATCATAGGATATTTCATGATAAATAATAGGCAATTTTAACCCATATTTGTGGAATCACCAACAAATTTCCTCGTTCGTTCTGGATTTATGGCAATAATTAAAAAAGGACTACTCCCTTATTTTCAATTTGAGGGCATCGAAGCTGGGCTTGATGAAGCTGGTAGAGGTTGTTTAGCGGGCCCAGTAGTAGCAGCTGCTGTTATTCTTCCAAAAGATTTTCATGATAAATTATTGACTGATTCTAAACAACTAAATGAAAAGCAGCGTCAACAACTACGCCAAGTAATAAAAACCTATGCCATAGAGTACGCTATTTCTGAAGTGGACCATGAAACAATTGATCGAATAAATATATATAAAGCAAGTGTTTTGGCTATGCATCGTGCAGTGGATCAATTAAAGATCAAGCCCGACCATTTGTTAGTTGATGGAAATCGATTTATAAGTTACCCATTTGTTCAACATACATGCATTGTCAAGGGGGATTCAAAATACTTTTCAATAGCCGCTGCCTCCATACTAGCAAAAACCTACCGAGATGAATGGATGGAGAATGCGGCAAAAAAATTTCCTGGCTACGGTTGGGAGCGTAATGCGGGTTATCCAACGCTTGAACATCGAAAGGCTGTGATTCATTTAGGTCCCAGCGATATACATCGAAAAACCTTTCGTGTAGAATTAAAGGAAAAAGTCTAAATTAGCATTTTACCTCCACTCGATGCGTTGTAAATATATACTAGGTTTAATCTTGTTGCTGCTAAGCTGCTCGATGCGTATACAAGCGCAACGAGAGCTTTATCGTACCGAGGAAAAAAGACGGATAGAGGAATTTGCGGATGAATTTAGCCGCGAACAAGGCAAACGTTTTACCCAAAGTTTAGAGCTAGCAAAAAAACGGGGAATAAAAGTATATGACCAAATTGGGGATAGGAAAATTTCACTCCAACAGATTAATGACATTGGAGAGCCCCTCTACCTAGGAATTGAATCAAATAATCGCTCAGGTCAAATTACAAGGACCAATCAGTTGTATTCAGGCGGTAGTTTAGGCCTTTCATTATCAGGTAAATCAGATACGCTTGCTGGGAAACTTGCTATTTGGGATGGTGGTGGAGTTTTGACAACCCACCAAGAGTTAGTCGGCCGTATTTTCCAACAAGAAAATACCACAAACGCTGATTTACATTCAACTCATGTGGCAGGAACCATGGTAGCTGGCGGCGTAATTGCCTCAGCTCGAGGAATGTCATTTGGGGCAGATTTAAAGGTATGGGACTACAATAACGATAATGCTGAAATCAGTGCTGCTTCACCTAATTTACTAATTAGCAATCATTCATACGGATACCAGTCAGGATGGGTATATGATTCAGCGAAAAAAAAATGGCAATGGTGGGGTAATGACGCGATAAGTGCGCAGGAAGATTATAAATTTGGCTTCTACGATAGCAATGCCCAGAACCTCGATAAAATTGCGTTTAATGCTCCATTTTATCTAATCACAAAATCTGCCGGAAATAGTCGTTCAGAAAATGGACCTGATTTTGCCAAGGGTGAATTTTACTTGCTCAAAAACACAAGAGATTCTTCGAATATCATTCGATTAAAAAATGATGGATATGATATCATATCAACAACAGGTAACGCAAAAAATATTTTAACTGTTGGTGCTGTAGAGTCCATTCAACAAGCACCAAACTCCCCAAGAGAACTCAGGGTAAGTAATTTTTCTAGTTGGGGCCCTACAGATGATGGACGCATTAAGCCCGATATTATGGGTGTAGGGACCGATGTCTTATCAACGAGTAATACGGCAAATGCGTCATATGCATCTTTGAATGGCACCTCCATGGCATCACCGAATGTTGCAGGATCGATGTTTTTATTGCAACAGTTGTATAATCGTCTAAATAATGGAAGGTTTATGCGCGCTGCTACGCTGAAAGGTCTGGTTATTCACACAGCGATGGATTTTGGTCCAGTGGGTCCAGATTATCAAAGCGGATGGGGCTTACTGCATGCAGAAAATGCAGCAAAAGTTATTCAAAACGTAAGTAAATCGCATGCTATTCGAGAGTTAAGCTTGAATAATGGCACCATTTACACTGAAAAAATTATCGCATCTGGTGTAGGAAATATTCAGGCAACACTTTCATGGACTGATCCGGAAGGTACTGTTTTACCACTGGTTGCGAGTAGTCTAAATAACAGGAGTCCTCGATTAATTAATGATCTGGATATTAAAATTCAAGATAGTAAAGGAAATTTTTTACCCTTTATACTTGACCCAGAAAATCCAGCTGCACTTGCAAAAACAGGTGTAAACAACTTAGATAATGTGGAAAAAATCAATATCCCACAATCAATACCAGGTGAGACCTATACAGTAACAATAAACCACAAAGGCACATTGAAAAATTCACAACCGCAGAATTTTTCTTTGATTTTTTCGGGAATTGGAGGTAAGGCCTATTGTAGCGTTGCTCCGACAAACAAACAACTTCTAATCACGCAATTGCTCGATGATAAAAAATCAATTGCAAATACATTGGATAGTACGGGAACCACATTGAACCTTGAAATAGGCGAAACCAAAACAGTTACGTTACAACTAGCACCCAATACCCCTAAAAATGTTCGCGCCTCAGTAGATTGGAATCAAGATGGTGATTTTGATGATGCCAATGAACTGATCAGCAATTTCACAGGCGTCGTAAACAATACGCTAAATCTTAGTGTAGCTGTACCCAGCAATACCATAACGGCTAATCGCTACAAAATGCGCATCATCGTTTCCACTAACCCGATTAACAGTTCTTGTGAAAACATTAACACCGGAAATATCTTTGAACCTTCCATTGAAATCACTCAACCCTCTAATGACATAGCTGCAATAAGTATCGCAAGTTCATCGGGTAGTTTTTGTCAAAATAAAGGGACAATCAACGTATTGGCCCGACTAAAAAATATGGGGAGTAAACCGCAAACCAACTTCCCTGTACGAGTGAATGTATTCTTGAATAAACTCCTTTTAACTACTTTAAATGGGGTTATGGATAATATATTAGCGGGTCAAGAAAAAGAGATTTCCTTACAAGGAAACGTTTCACTCGATGCAGGGGAAACCTATACTTTTGAGTTGGCACATCTTTTATCAACCGACCAATTAGCCAATAATAATACCATTCAATTAAATCAACTTATTGAAAACCCGAAAGCACCAATAGCCAGCGGTTCAGTGTGCACACCGGGTACAGTGGTCAATTTAACTTCAAACAGAGAGGAGTCCTTGTGGTACGCAAATAATACATTAGTAGGTGCGGGCGCCAAAATAAGCTTACCAGCCTCTGCTACCTATTCTGTTGCACAATCTGATTTCTCAGGAACCCTAAAACCAAGTAGTAAAGCCGCATTTGGAACAGGAACTTATTTTGAAAATTTTGGCCCAGAACCAATCATCGAAGTAAAAAGTCCGATTGTTTTGGAGAGTGCAAGAATATACGTAGGCACCTCGGGGACAATCACGTTCAGCGTATATAATCAGGACACAGGTGAACTAATAGCGTCGGTCACGAAACAGGTTGAAGCCACTCGTACGCAAAGTAATTTTACGAGAGTCAATAATCAACTGATAGACGACAAGAATGATCCTGGTCAAATTGTATTTCTAAATTTGCCTTTCCCTAAGGCCGGAAATTATTTACTTTCCCAGGCTTGCTCAAATGGAGCAAGTATATTTAGAAGCAATCGCATCTTGAACGATACGATTAATGCACCAACCAACATAGGTTATCCTTATACTATTCCCAATATACTTTCCATCACAGGGGCCAAATTCAATGGTGCTCCCATTGCTAGCGCATACTATTATTTTTATGATATGAAGTTCAAATCAATCGGTTGCCCAAGTCCTCGGACTCCCGTTGCTGTGACTTCTACGCCTAGCCCAAGCATAAGCATAAGTCCAACTGGCACGCTAACAACCTGTTTTAATGAGTCTAAACCTTTAGTCGCGACGGTAGGCGAAAATACGACTATCCAGTGGTTGCTTAATGGAGCTCCAATCGCTGGTGCAACAAAAGCGAATTTTATCGCCACAAAAGCAGGATCATATCAAGCACAAGCAAGTAATACCAGTTCGTGCACCAGCACAAGTGCCAGTTTTAACTTGAATTACTCAAGTCCTGTAGCTCCATCCGTTTCATATTCAAGCGGTATATTAAGATCAACAGGTGGGGGCAATTTACAATGGTTTCTAAACGGGAACCTCATACCAGGTGCTACACAAGCTACTTATCTTCCTACCCAATCTGGTAATTATACGATTAAAGTGACCGACATCAACGGTTGCCTTGCGTCATCAGAGAATTTCACTATCAGTATTTTGGCTGCTGAGGAGTTAAATCCATATACCAATATAACCGCATTCCCAAATCCGACACATGATGTTATCGAATTAGGATTCCCCGATTTATTGCTATTGCCTAAACAAGTGAAAATTCAAATTTGGAATAATTTAGGTCAAATGATTCAGGAGCAAGAAACGGAGGTTAAAAATCACAAAATCAGTGTGGATGTGCAAAGGTTGCCTTTGGGTAATTACTTGATGGGCTTTCCTAATTTGCCGAATCAAAAAGGAATTAAATTCCTCAAATTTTAACGATATAGCGTCCGCTGCTTGTCCCCATCAACATTTTTTCCAAGATTCTAGGAACCTCATCTAGACTGATTTCTTGACAAATGGAATCTAGATCAAGCATCCATTCGTTTGCAATTGAGGTCCAAATTTTTTGTTTGTAAGCTAGCGAAGAATCAGCTGAGTAAATGCCAAGCATGCGAATTCCACGAAGGATAAAAGGATAAACTTGAAGAGGAATTTCTATTCCGGCGGCCATACCACAAACTGCAACGGATCCCCCGTATTTCAATCGCTTTACTAACTGAACCAAAAAATCTCCCCCCAGTGTATCAATAGCCCCTACATAATCCATTGCGTACAAGGCGCGCACCGGCTCCTCAGAAAATTTCTGACGAGAAATTACGCGTGCCGCACCTAAATCAAGTAAGGTATTATTCAGTTGTGGCTTCCCATTCAAAGCCACAACTGAATAGCCCAATTTTTTTAATAACTGAATACTAATCATACCTACCCCACCACTAGCACCCGTAACCAATACATCCCCTTTTTCGGGGCTAACATGATTTGAAACCAAGGCATCAATAGCCATCGCAGCTGTCAATCCAGCGGTCCCCCATTGCATCGCGGTACGCGTAGACAAGGTTGGTGGTATTTCGATAACCCAATTAGCCGGTACGCATATATATTCCGAAAGCCCTCCATGCGCATTCATGCCCATGTCAAATCCCGTCACCAAGACACGAGTCCCAGCCAAAAAAGTGCCTGTAGGATCTTCCTCGACAACACCTGCGGCATCAATGCCAGGTATATGTGGATAATTACGCGTGATCCCTTTGTGGCCGTTTGCCGACAAAGCATCTTTAAAATTTAAGGAAGAATATTGAACCCGGATAAGAACGCCATCCATGGGTATAAATGAGCGAGGAAGTGATTGGACTTCATTCGTAACTTTCCCCTCGGTATTAATTTCCGTAACTAAAGCACGAAAAGTTTGCATGATTTATGTTATTTACCCCAGAAAAAAATCATCCGAGGCGACGTTTGATCATCAAACTTAGCTAAAGAATAGTCGCCCACCAAATTCATAAATTTCAATCCTGCTTCAGATGCATAATGCAAGAAGTCTTGCTTCGAAATCAATTCTACTTTCTCTTGGAAAGAATAAGATTGCCCTTTATCCTCAAAATCGATTGACTTATATAGGAATCCATGCTCATTCCAGCGCTTGATATGAAAAGTAATTCCTCCACGTTTCAGTTTTTCCTCCGGAACTAAGTTGGCCAAAATATAAGTCGGATTAAGAAAATCCATTACTAAAATCCCGCCCGGCCTTAAGCCTCCTGTAAATGTCTGAAAGGCCTTTAAATTATCTGAAGAATCATCAAAATAGCCAAAACTTGTAAAGAAATTGAAAACCACATCATATTGACCTTGTTTAGGTAAAGAAGATCGAATATCATGCACAAAAAAATGCACATGTTTGTTGGCTAATTTATTAGCCTGTTCAATATTACTAGGCGACAAGTCGAATCCCTCCACTTCCATACCCAGTCGTTGTAGCATTTTAGCATGACGCCCTTTTCCGCAGGCGGCATCTAGCACAAAAGCTCCCGGCTTAATGTCTAAATAGCTTTGTAAAGCTTCGATAAATTGCTTCGCTTCCTGATCATCCCGACTGGAATATAAAATATGATAATAGGGGGAATCAAACCACGTACTAAACCAAGTGACTTCTCCCATTACTTACGTACTTCCACATTTGCCAAAAAATCTTGGTAGGCTAATCGAATTCCATCTGCCAAATCTATATGATGTTTCCAGCCCAACTGATGTAATTTTGAAACATCCATTAATTTTCTTGGTGTTCCGTCAGGTTTTGAAAGATCCCAGCGAATTTCGCCATCAAAACCGATTATTTTTTTAACTGTTTCGGCTAATTCTTTAATTGTTACATCCACACCCGTACCTATATTGACCAATTCGGCATCGCTGTAATTTTCCATCAAAAACAAGCAGGCTTCCGCCAAATCATCTGCATATAAAAATTCACGCATCGGGGAACCTGACCCCCACAATTCCATTGTCGTATCTCCACGTTCTTTTGCCTCATGAAATTTACGAATCATTGCAGGTAACACGTGGGAGTTTTGTAAGTCATAATTATCATTTGGACCGTATAAATTTGTTGGCATAACCGAAATAAAATCGCATCCATATTGCGCACGATACGCCTCACACATTTTTATTCCAGCAATTTTAGCAATGGCATACGGCTCATTTGTGGGCTCCAAAAGGCCAGTCAACAGATAAGATTCCTTCAAGGGTTGAGGAGCCAACTGAGGGTAAATACAGGATGAGCCTAAAAACAGTAATTTAGTGACTTGGTTTAAATAAGCTGAATGAATCACATGATTTTGAATCGCTAAATTATCATATAAAAAATCGGCTCGATAGGTATTGTTGGCTATAATTCCACCAACTTTTGCTGCTGCTAAAAATACATACTCCGGTTTTTCTCGTTGGAAAAAATCCAATACCGCCTGTTGGTTCCGCAAATCTAATTCCTTTGAAGTGCGTACAAGGATATTTTGGTATCCATTCGACTTTAATTGTCGGACGATTGCCGACCCTACCATTCCACGATGTCCGGCAACATATATTTTAGCTTCCTTTTTCAATGCTTAATTAATCTGGGGGTAATAGTTCATAAAATCCCTGTAAAAATACATAAAGTACCTTAGCTAATCATTTAAATTCCTACTTTTGAAAAATTATTTTGCATAGCACGCGTTATTATCAATAATGAAAATTGGGGTTCTCGTTTTTTTCTGGGTCTACATGGTGAGTTTAGCAGGATATGCTCAAACCCAAACCGTAATTTCCTCAAAAAAGCCCTTAACTGATTCAACTATTCAGAAGGGATTTTTAGGAGGACGCCTAAGCACTGGACTAGAGCAGCAAATAGAAGGGCTAAAAAAGATAAGCACGGAAGGCAAAGCGATTATTGAGGATTTAGGGATAAAAAACCTTGGGATAAAAGCGAGTATGATGGCCCGTCGAGCAGTCAAAAAAGCCCCTCCTAAAGATGAGTATGAACGCATCAAGACCGAACGCCGATTAGGCAACTATGGGAGTGGCATTCGAAATACCCTTGAGGAAATCAATGTCGTAAAATATGTTGAAGATGAAGCTGTAAGTGCCTATGTCGGTGAAATTTGGTGGTTTGATCCAGCGCAATCACGTATTGTTACTGGTTCACTTAAAGATAATAAATCAGCTCAAATTTGCCATGGGCCTTTCAAACGCATAATTAATCAGCAAATTAATGAGCAAGGATTTTTCTATATGGGAGCAAAAGATGGTCGCTGGGAAACCTATGGACCAGATGGGGAATTAATTAATAAACAATATTTTCATCGTGGATTTCCCTCAGCGTCTAGCATTAGCTATTTTGATCTCGAAAAAACGAAAATTAAAGAGATTATACCCATAGTATACGGAAAAGTTCGAGGCCAATATCGAGCTTTCTATGCAAGTGGCAACTTAAAAGAGGAGGGCATGCTGGACGACAGTGTACGTGTAGGAAGATGGCGGGAATTTCATGAATTTGGAACGGGTGGCCGACTAAAAAAAGAGTGGCGCTATGGGAAGGATAAGTTTGAAAATCAGGAGCCTGAATTAATTCAGGAACGAGATGCACAGGGAAAAATCATATACCAACAAAAAACCACTTCGGAATAGTGTCGATTATCGATCCTATTAGCTTTGGCAATCCTTAAAGGTTTGCCAAAGCTAGCAGGAAAATGCGACTTAATCGCCTCTAAAACTTATAAATTCGTTTTGATTTTCAATTCATCCAATTGGGCCTGAGCCAATGGAGACGGCGAATCTATCATCACATCACGACCCGCATTATTCTTAGGGAAAGCAATGTAATCACGAATTGATTCCGTTCCACCAAACAGTGAACATAAACGATCAAAACCGAAGGCCAAACCACCATGAGGCGGCGCGCCGTATTCAAATGCGTCCAACAAGAAACCAAACTGTGCCTTCGCTTCCTCTTCACTAAATCCAAGAACTTCAAACATTTTCGATTGTAAATCCTTTTGGAAAATACGAATCGAGCCTCCGCCCACTTCCACGCCATTAACTACTAAATCATATGCATTTGCACGTACCTTGCCAAATTCTCCTGCTTCCATCAAGGCGATATCTTCCGGTTTCGGGCTCGTAAATGGATGGTGCATCGCGAACCAACGGTCCTCATCCTCTCCATACTCCAACAATGGGAAGTCGACAACCCAATGCACTTTGTAATTATTTGGATCACGCAAGCCCATGCGGGTTCCCATTTCTAAACGCAATTCGTTGAGTTGCTTACGAACCTTATCGCCATCACCTGACAACACTAAAATCAAATCCCCGGGAGCAGCATTAAAGGCCGTTGCCCAAGTAGCTAAATCAGCCTCAGAATAGAATTTATCTACGGAAGATTTCACCACACCGTCAGCTTGAACACGCGCATAAATCAACCCTTTCGCGCCGATTTGTGGACGTCTAACAAAATCCGTTAATTCATCCAATTGCTTGCGTGTATATTCCGCTGCACCTTTCACACAAATCCCTACAACCGTATTTGCCGCATCAAAAACTTGAAAATCTTTTCCAGAAGTAAAATCAATCCCCTCCCCTTTCAACTCGACGAACTTCATGTCAAAACGAATATCAGGCTTATCTGAACCATAATATTTCATCGCATCGGCATAGGTCATGCGGGGAACTTCGCCAATATCCAACCCTTTTACTGACGAGAATAAATGACGAATCAAGCCCTCGAACATATTCAGAATATCCTCTTGCTCCACAAACGACATTTCACAGTCGATTTGCGTAAACTCAGGCTGACGATCCGCACGTAAATCTTCATCACGGAAACATTTTACAATTTGATAATAACGATCAAATCCAGAAACCATCAACAACTGCTTAAAGGTTTGTGGCGACTGCGGTAAAGCATAAAACTCGCCTGGATTCATACGTGATGGTACCACAAAATCACGAGCTCCTTCTGGTGTTGATTTAATCAAAACAGGTGTTTCAACTTCAATAAAATCTTGCTTATCTAAATAATTACGCACCTCACGACCTACTTGATGGCGTAAACGAAGACTCTCTCGAATCGGATTACGACGCAAGTCCAAATAGCGGTATTTCATACGGATATCATCTCCCCCATCCGTCTCATCTTCAATTAAAAATGGAGGTAATTTGGCAGGATTCAATACCCGTAAGTTGGCCACCTTAATCTCCACATCCCCTGTTGGCAACTTATCATTCTTAGCTAAACGTTCCACAACCACTCCCTCTGCGGCCACCACGAACTCTCGGCCTAAACCACGCGCTAATGTTAAAGCGGCGGGATCCGATTTTCCTTCTTCCAACATTAATTGAGTGATGCCATAGCGATCGCGCAAGTCAATCCATAGCATTCCTCCCTTATCACGTGTTTTTTGAACCCAACCACATAAAGTGACTGTTTGGCCCACGTGCTCCATTCTCAATTCGCCGTTCGTGTGTGTACGTAACATAGTTTAATATAAAAATTCGTGCGAAATTACGGAAAAGAGTATGTAGTGTAAAACATTTACACGTTTATTCTTATTTAGTTAATTTCACAGTAAAATTAAATTAGGTGTCAACAGTAGGAGTAATCGGATCAGGAATAGGGGGAATTGCATTTGCCATACGCATGCAGTTACTAGGGCATAATGTAACGGTATTTGAGGCCAATGAACGGCCAGGTGGGAAGTTGGGCCTCTTGGAAATGCAAGGTTATCGATTCGACACTGGACCATCCTTGTTCACAATGCCTCATCTCGTGGATGAATTGTTTGAACTAGCTGGCAAGAACCCGCGAGATTACTTCAACTATGAGCGACTACCTGAAATTTGCCGTTATTTTTGGGAGGATCAAACCCGATTGAAAACGGTAGAAGACCCCGCAGAGACCGCGCAATTAATGGCTGAGGCACTGCAAGAAGATGCTGCAACCGTTTACCGATATATCAAAGAAGCTGGCGAAAAGTACAACATCGTAAGCGATTTGTTCCTCGATGACTCCTTACATAAATTCAGTACCTGGACGAGTAAAAAAGCGATGCATGGATATGCCAATCTGCACAAATTAGGTCTTTTTCAAACCATGCATCAGTCGCATAGAACCACGTTTAGAAACCCAAAGACCGTTCAATTATTTGACCGTTACGCAACATACAATGGATCTGATCCTTATCAGACACCTGCAACTCTCTCCATCATTCCACATTTGGAATACAATCTGGGGGCCTATTTCCCAAAAGGGGGTATGGTTGAAATCCCCAATGCCTTGGTTCGTTTAGCGAAGGAATTAGGTGTGCAGTTTCATTTCGGGGAAGCTGTCAAACGTATTCTATGCGATGGAAACAAGGTAAACGGAATACAAACGAATGAAGCCTCCTATGACTTTGATATCATAGCTAGCAATGCGGATATCAGGCCTACATATAATCATTTATTACCAACAGAGCTTCGCCCAAATAAATTACTCAATCAGCCTAAATCCAGTTCAGGCGTTATATTCTATTGGGGTGTTAAGCGTTCATTTGATGAACTTGGCGTACATAACATCTTTTTTTCTGAGGATTATCGTGCAGAGTTTGATGCCATTTTTAAAAAGGAAACCTTATATAAAGACCCAACGGTCTATGTACATATCTCAAGTAAGGTGGCTAAAGCAGATGCGCCAGCTGGTTGCGAAAACTGGTTTATACTCGTGAATGCCCCAGCAAATTCAGGACAAGATTGGGATGAACTTGTTCAACGATGTCGCCAACAAGTCATTGAAAAAATGAATCGGATTTTGGGCATAAAGCTGGAGGATTACCTTGTGGCAGAAGATTATTTAGATCCTAGACGGATTGAATCACGTACCTCTTCGTCGGGCGGTGCCTTGTATGGGAATTCGTCCAACAATAAATTTGCTGCATTTTTACGCCACCCCAATTATCGATCAGCCGTTAAAAATCTGTACTGGATAGGTGGAAGTGTACATCCTGGCGGAGGAATTCCACTTTGCTTGAGTTCGGCAAAAATTGCCACCAAGCTTTTTCAAGAAAATGCTTAATTTCGCAGAAAATAGAACTCATTATGATTCAAAGACCACAAACAATCTTCTTAAGCCTCGTTATAATTGCTAATTGCCTTGTTTCAATGGGCTGGAGCATTTGGGCTAAAGTAGGGCAATCAGGCCAAAGGGCCGAATTGTTTTTTAACGAATGGACCCTTACCCAGGCGGGGAAGTCAAGCGCCAACAGCACGATTACCTTAGTGATTTTATTGACCTTGTCGACCATCATTACCCTAATTACAATTTTTTCATTCAAGAATCGGATACGTCAAATGATGTTGGGATTAATTAACTCACTTTTATTAGCGGGAGCAATGGGGTATTCCTTTTGGGTGATTTTCAAAGAAGCTACGCCGGTTTTCGAACCAGAAGCACAAGGACAATATGGCTATGGTTTTTATGCGATGGTCGTGGCTTTATTAGCCAATATGATTGCAAATCGTTTAGTTCGTAAAGACGAAATGCTTGTGCAATCGTCTAATCGTATGCGTTAAAACTTATATAATGCCCTCTTTTAACAGGTCGTGGAGATGCACAAATCCCACGGCCTTTTTGTTTTCCATTACAACCAACTGCGTTATATTAAGGGATTGCATAGTGGCCAAAGCCTCGGTGGCAAATGCATCAGAATCGATTGTTTTGGGATTACGATTCATCATATCATCCAATTGAATATCTGACCAATTAGCTTGCTTTTCTAACATGCGACGGACATCTCCATCCGTTATGATACCAATTAGTTGGTTTTGTTGATCGACAATAGCCGTCGCGCCCAGGCGCTTCGAGCTAATTTCATGAATCGCTTCTTGTATACTCGCCGATGGAGCAATTGATGGAAATTCGTGTTGAGGGTATATATCACTAACCTTCAAATACATGCGTTTTCCTAAGGCTCCTCCCGGATGATACTTGGCGAAATCTTGTGCAGTAAATCCTTTGCATTCCAACAAACAAACAGCCAAGGCGTCACCTAAAGCTAACGCGACGGTTGTCGAAGTCGTGGGCGCTAAATTCATCAAATCTGCCTCTTGTTCGGCCAATGCATGTAATATAAAATCAGCTTGCTGGCCTAAATACGACTGCTTATTTGAAACCATGGCAATCAAGGAGACACCAGTGCGCTTAATCAGTGGCACCAATACTTTAATTTCAGGAGTATCGCCCGACTTGGAAATACAAATCACGGAATCCCCAGCTTGAATCATGCCCAAATCACCATGTATGGCATCAGCGGCATGCATAAACAAGGCCGGTGTTCCTGTCGAATTCATGGTAGCTACAATTTTCTGCGCAATAATAGCCGATTTCCCAATTCCCGTGAATACGATACGCCCTTTACTTGCAAGTAAATGCTCCACACAGGATTCAAATTCGGAGTCAATTCCATCGCTCACACGCAGAATTGCATCAGCTTCTTGACTTAAAACTTTTTTTGCTGTGCTTTGAATATTTTTGCTTAATTTCAATGTTAGTAAGATTTTGGGAACCCACAAAGATAGCCAAATCTTAAGCAATTACTGATATACACACGCCACCATAAAAAATATGCCGAATCCCAATTCTAGTGAGGTCTTGAAGGAACAGCTCAAAAAAACCTTTGGCTTTAGTCAATTTAGAGGGGAGCAGGAAGCCATCATTCGGAATACGATTGATGGGCATAACAGTTTCGTATTAATGCCGACAGGTGCTGGTAAATCACTTTGTTACCAATTGCCTGCCATTGTAATGCCGGGAACAGCCATTGTCATCTCCCCTTTGATTGCGCTGATGAAAAATCAGGTAGATCAGATGCTCGCTTTTGGCATCAATGCGCAATTTTTAAATTCGTCACTAAGTCGTGCTGAGATTAATCGAGTGAAGGCTGAGGTAATCAGTGGTAGTGTTAAATTACTTTACATCGCCCCTGAATCACTTAACAAACAAGAGAATCTGAATTTTTTACAGCAAGCTAAGATTTCGTTTGTGGCGATTGACGAAGCTCACTGTATATCTGAATGGGGACATGATTTCCGACCAGAATATCGAAAAATTCGTAACATCATCGAATCGATTGATGCGAAATTGCCCATCATTGCATTAACCGCGACAGCAACGCCAAAGGTGCAGCAGGATATTCAAAAAACCTTGAATTTAGAGGATGCTACAGTATTTAAATCTTCCTTTAATCGAAAGAATTTGTATTACGAGATTCGTTCGAAAAAAGATATAGACAAACAGTTAATTCGTTACATCAAAAGCCATGCAGGCAAAGCGGGAATTATTTATTGCTTGAGCCGCAAACGTGTGGAAGAAGTATCCGAATTATTGGGCGTTAATGGAATTAAGGCTTTACCCTATCATGCAGGCCTAGATCCACAGGTTCGCATGTCGAACCAGGAAGCCTTTTTAAATGAAGAAGTCGAAGTGATGGTCGCCACGATAGCCTTTGGTATGGGAATAGACAAACCGGATGTTCGATTTGTGATTCATTATGATGCGCCTAAATCATTGGAAGGCTATTATCAGGAAACAGGACGTGCGGGTCGTGATGGTTTAGATGGTACGTGTATCTTGTTTTACACCTATGATGATATTTTAAAACTTGATAAATTCAATAAAGACAAGGCTGTATCCGAAAAGGAGAATGCCAAGATTTTATTGAGTGAAATGGTTTATTATGCGAATTTGGGTGTTTGCAGAAGAAAGCAACTCTTAAGTTATTTTGGTGAGCACAAAGCGGATAATTGTGGTTTTTGCGACAATTGTTTACATCCCACCCCAACATACAAGGCAGAGCAAGAAGTATCATGGGTACTTGAAGCGGTTAAACAAACCGGGGAGAAGTTTGACGCAGAACATATAGCAGATGTACTTGAGGGCAAAACCAATCAATATACCCAGAGCTATGAGCAAGAAAGCCTACGTGTATTTGGCATAGGAAAGCAAGTATCATGGGCTATTTCTGAAGAAGAGGACGATGATGATGAGGAAGATGATGATGTAGAGGGCGAAGAAAAAGCCCCTAAAAAACAAAAACTTCGAAAAAAGAAAAAAGAAGTAAATCCGGAAGATGAAAAATCCCCTTGGATTTCATTCATCAAGCAGGTATTAATTTATGATTTATTAACTAAAGACATCGAAAACTACGGTGTCCTAAAGTTAAATGAAAAAGGGGATGCCTTCTTAAAGGATTCATATCCATTGACATTCTCGCGTGATCATGATTATGAGCAGGAAGCGATAACGGCCGAAAATGATGAGGAAAATGCTGCAGTAGGGGCTAAAGCATATGATGATGCCTTGTTTGAAATCCTAAAAAACCTTCGCAAAAAAGTAGCAAAAGAAAAAAACCTGCCTCCTTACGTGATTTTCCAGGATCCCTCGTTGGAAGAAATGGCAACTACTTACCCTACAACACAAGAGGAGATGTCGCAGATTAATGGCGTCGGGATGGGGAAAGTAGTGAAATTTGGAAAGCAATTCCTCGAGGCAATTATTCGTTATGTCGAGGAAAATGAAATTGAAACAGCAAAAGAGGTCGTTGTCAAATCAACTGTTAATAAATCAAAAATCAAAATTTACATCATCCAACAGGTTGATCGAAAAATTGATTTGGATTTGATTGCTGAGCAAAAAGAATTATCGATGGCTGAATTGATTGAAGAGATCGAAGCTATTTGTTATTCGGGAACGAAATTGAATTTGGATTACTTTATTAATCAAGTAATTGAGCCTGACAAGCAAGAGGAAATCTATGATTACTTTATGTCAGCAGATACGGATAATATTACCCAAGCTTTAGATGAGTGTAATATTGATGATGTAAGTGAGGAGGAATTGCGTTTGATGCGAATTAAGTTTTTGAGTGAATTAGCCAATTAATAAAAATATGAATGTTTTAATTATCGGGTCAGGAGGTCGTGAACATGCGTTTGCATGGAAAATCGCTCAAAGCCCATTACTAAGTAGTTTATTTATCGCACCTGGAAATCCGGGGACAGCAAGTTTAGGTACCAATTTAGCCATCGGAGTAGCGGATTTAGCAGGCATAGTCGAGGCGATTCGTAAGCATCAAATTGAATTAGTTGTTGTGGGCCCAGAGGAGCCATTAGTTAAAGGGCTTCGTGATTACATTGAATCTCAAGATGACTTACAACAGGTTGGCATCGTAGGGCCGGGGGCTGAAGGAGCACAATTAGAAGGCAGTAAAGATTTCTCAAAAAATTTCATGCAGCGACATGGTGTTCCTACGGCAGCGTCACAAACGTTCACAAAAGAAACCATTGAGGCAGGTTTGGCTTATTTGGACACACAATCATTGCCTATTGTTTTAAAAGCCGATGGCCTAGCCGCTGGAAAGGGGGTAATCATCGCGCAAACTTTGGAAGAAGCCAAAACATCGTTGAGAGAAATGTTGCTTGATTCGAAATTTGGAGCAGCGTCTGATAAAGTTGTTATAGAGCAGTTTTTACGCGGGATTGAATTATCCGTATTTGTCTTAACAGATGGAGAAAATTATGTGGTATTACCGGAAGCAAAAGACTACAAGCGCATTGGAGAAAATGATGAAGGCTTAAATACCGGCGGTATGGGTGCCGTATCACCTGTGCCATTTGCAACGTCTTCCTTTATGGAACATGTGGAAAATCGCGTAATTAAGCCGACTTTAGCTGGATTAAAAGCTGACGGAATAAAATACCAAGGCTTTATCTTCATTGGGTTAATGAATCACGAAGGTGAACCTTACGTCATTGAGTACAACGCACGGATGGGTGATCCAGAAACTGAGGTTGTATTGCCCAGAATCGAATCTGATTTCTTATCTTTACTCCTTGCGGCTGCCAAAGGGACTTTGAATGAGGAAAAAATTCAACTTTCTACTCAATACGCGGTGACCACAATGGTCGTAGCGGGTGGGTATCCTGAAGTTTACCCAAAAGGAGATGTGATTACAGGCCTAGACCAAGTGGTTGACGCCCATATTTTCCACGCGGGAACAAAGGAGCAAAACGGCCAACTCGTAACAAATGGTGGACGAGTAATTGCCTTAACAGGCACTTCGAATACCTTGGAGAAAGCGATTCAAAAGTCTCAAAAGGCAGCACTCGCAATCCAATTCGAAGGGAAAAATTTTAGAAGAGATATTGGCCTTGACGTCCTTAGGTATAACGGATAATTCGCCAATCAAGCATAAATTATGGCATGTAAATCGTGTTCAACAGGATCATGTGGATCCAAAGGAATAGCCGGCGAAGTCGCGGGCTGTCAAAGCAATGGAGGTTGTGGCACAGGAGGCTGCAATAAAATGAATGTCTTTGACTGGCTCTCCGACTTAGATGTACCTCAATTTCAGCGTTTTCATATTGTTGAAATTAAATTCAAAGGAGGACGTAAAGAATATTTTCGAAATACTAATCAACTTGAACTGCATACCGGCGATGCGGTAATGATTGAGTCTACTACGGGCTTGCATTTAGGAATTGTTTCATTGCAAGGTGAACTAGTTCGTTTGCAATTGTTGAAAAAAAGCATCAAAGATGATGATAATTTAAAGTCAATTGTTCGTATCGCAACGGATAAAGACCTTGAAAAACATGAGCAAATGATGGCACTCGATATGCCTACCATGTATCGTGGAAGACAAATCATCGGCGATTTAAAATTGAACATGAAACTGTCTGATGTAGAGTTTCAATCAGATGGAACGAAAGCTGTATTTTATTACTCTTCCGACGACCGAGTTGATTTCCGAGAATTGATTAAAATATTGGCTACCGAATTTAAAGTGCGCGTGGAAATGAAACAAATTTCCTTGCGACAAGAAGCTGGACGTTTAGGTGGCATTGGCGTTTGTGGTCGTGAACTTTGCTGTTCGACATGGCTTACCGACTTCAAAAACGTAACAACATCAGCAGCGCGTTATCAGAACTTATCATTGAACCCTGTAAAGTTAAGCGGGCAATGTGGGCGCTTGAAATGTTGCTTAAACTATGAGCTGGAGACCTATATGGACGCCTTGAAAGGTATCCCAACGATTGAAGGTCGACTAAAGACAAAAAAAGGGGACGCGATCTTACAGAAGACCGATATATTTAAGCGGATGATGTGGTTTGGTATTGTGGGAGAAGAAGCAATATGGATTCCAGTAAGTTGCGACCGAGTTGCTGAAATCATTGAGTTGAACAAAAAAGGCATTATTCCTGAATCTTTCGCTGATTTAAATCCTGATGCGCCAGTGGTAGAAAAGCTATCTTTATCTGAATTGAATTCGGATTTAGAACGCATGGATAAAAAGTATGGCGGGAAAAAACCTGGAAATAAGCCTGGAAATAACCGCGGGGGTCGAGATCGTTTTGAAAATAGAGGGCCTCGTGAAAACCGTGGTCCTAAACCCGATGGACGTGAAAATCCGAGAGGCCCAAGACCAGATAATCGCGGTCCTAAACCAGGTACGCAGGGAACAGTTGGTGAAGAAAATCGTCCTCAAAGACCGCAACCGGAGAGAAATCCAAGGCAAGAACAAGGTCCTAAACCTGAAGGAGCTGGACCAGTTGCCGATGGCGAAAATGTAACGCCAAAACCTTTTAAGAAAAAGTTTAAGAAGAAATTTAAACCGCGCCCTCCGCGTGAGGGAGGTTCATCAGAAGCACCAGCAGCGCAATAAGCTATGTATTTCAAGCGAATATTACTACTATTAACAGCTATAGTGGCTGTAGCTTGCCAAACTGACACGCTCGTAGACCAGACTGTTTCACTCGCCGAACAAGGCTGGTTACAGAAAAACAAAGTTCTTATTGATTTCCAAGTGACTGATACGGTTAAGACTTATGATGTTCAAGTAGCTTTACGCCAATCGAATGAATACCCCTATTATAATCTTTATTATGTACCCAAAATACTAAATGCAGAAGGTAAGGTAGTTAAACGTGCATTTGTAGAGGCTTTTTTTTATGATGTGAAAACAGGTAAACCAAGAGGCCGTGGCCTAGGAGACATGTACAGCCACCAATATACCATTTTCAAAGGAATCCGATTCCCCAAAATAGGGAAATACCAAATAAGTCTAGAGCAATATATGCGAACTGACACCTTGAAAGGAATTATTTCCGCAGGCGCATCCATCATTGAAACACCTGAAAACGATGGCAAAAATTGACAACATTGATAAGCAATTATTAGCTTTTCTTCATGAGGATGCCTTTATGTCAAACAAAGAGATGGCATCTAGATTGGGCTTAAGTGCTACCCCAATCCATGAGCGCATCAAGCGCATGGAAAAAGAAGGTGTAATTACAGGATACAAAGCGACCATCAATCCCAATAAGTTAGGGAAATCATTAACGGTTTTTTGCGATATTTCCTTGAAAGAGCATGCCGCTGAATACTTAAATCAATTCGAAATAGATGTCATGTCACTCGTCGAAGTACAAGAATGTTATTGCGTTTCAGGACACAGTGATTTTCTATTAAAGATTGTAGTTTCCGACATGGATGAATACCGAAATTTCATCCTTCACAAATTAGCAAGTATTAAAAATATCGGAAATGCTCAGAGTCATTTCGTAATGAATCAGATTCAAAATGAGCAAATTTTACCCTGGCTAACAAATAAGACAGACCAATAAACCTACAATTTAGGACAGCTAAATAGTAGAAAATATGTAATTTGACTATTATCCTAAACCGACTATATAAATAACAGATGAATAAAGTAACCAAATCGATCGTAAGCCTCTTGTCTATTGCCTTAATCTTAGGTCTTGCGTTTTATCCGAAAATCAAACAGGCTTTAAACAAAAATCCTGAAGAAGCTAAGAAAGAAAAAGGTGGCCCGGGTGGTAAAGGAGGAGGAAAGACTGCTGTAGTCGTTTCTGTAGTTAAATCAACTCGCTTGGATGACATGGTGAATACCACAGGAAGTATTCTTGCCAATGAAGAAGTTGAAATTCGTTCTGAAATCGCAGGAAGAATTATATTATTAAACATCAAAGAAGGTGATGTTGTACAAAAAGGCACCGTACTTTTCCGAATTAATGATGATGATTTGCAGGCTCGTTTACGTAAACTAGGTTTCAATAAAAAACTAGCTGAGGACAATGAAGCGCGTCAAAAAATCCTATTACAGAAAGAAGCCATTTCGCAAAGAGAATATGATATCGCCGTAAACTCTGTGAATACCATCGAAGCTGATATTGAAGATTTGAAAGCTCAAATTATCAAGACAACCGTAAAGGCCCCATTTTCAGGAACCATCGGTTTCCGTTATGTCAGCTTAGGAAGTTATATTTCCCCTACAACTAAAATTGCCACACTAACCAATACCAATCCAGCTAAAATCGAATTCTCCATCCCAGCAAAATATGCGACTGAAATCCGAAAAGGAAGTACTGTTGAATTTCAAACGGAAAATGAAGACAAAACTTTTACGGGAAAGGTATATGCGGTAGACCCTAAGATAGACCCGTTAACAAGAACATTGCAAATTCGTGCCGTAGCGGCTAATCCAGGGAATCAATTAGTTCCGGGAGCTTTCGCCAAAATTAATTTGATCTTAAAATCAAAAGGAAGCGCTATTCTTATCCCTACTGAAGCCGTAATTCCAGAAGCCATAGGTAGTAAAGTTTTCATTGTCAAGCAAGGGAAGTCGGTTCCTGTGAAAGTTAAACTAGGTAATCGCGGCGAAAAAAGTGTTGAGATTTTATCGGGTCTTTCGATTGGAGATACGCTCATTACCAATGGTGTAATTCAGGTAAAACCGGACGGCGAAGTTGAAATCAAAGAAGTTGTAGAATAAAGGATTTATGGCATCCATCTATGTGAGTCGGTCCTTATGGGAATATAAGTTTCGAAAACTAAGCTATTGGTTTTCGGCATGTGTATCCTATATCCAACTTTTCATAAGTATTCGTCTAGAAAGAATCAAATATCCGGTGGTTGGCATTTTACTTGCTGAGCATCTGGGAGACATTATCGCTGCTGAGCCCATAATAGATGAACTTAGAAAAAAGCATCCAAACGCTCGCATCGTTTGGATTGTTAAATCAACATTTAAAGACCTGCTAATACATCATCCACACATTGATCGCGTAATAGTTGAGAATTCATTGTTAAGCAGCATTTGGCTAACTGGAAATAACCCATTTACGCATTTTTATAATTTGCATTTGAGTGGATTGCGCTTTGACCCTTTTTTTAAACGTGAATTGATAAATACACAAGCAGAGCTTATTGGATTAAATCAAAGTAATTACTACGTAAATAAAAATTTATTGGGAGGGTTTTATGCGTTGTGCGGTATCGCTTACCAACAATCTAAACAGCCATACCTGTATTTAGGCCAGGTATCTACCCCAAAACTCCCAGCAAAATACTGGGTAATTCATCGTAAATCAAACGGTAAAGATCGAGAGTGGCGGGATGATGGCTGGGTAAAGCTAATTCAACAGGCGCTTGAAACATATGAGGTGAATATCATTGAAGTAGGCGTTTCCGATGGCTTATCTTTTTCCCATCCCAAATTCACTTCACTGGTAGGCAAGACTAGTATTTGTGAAATGGCCAAAATAATTGCTGGTGCTGATTTTTTCGTAGGTATTGATTCTGGTCCCACACACATTGCAAATGCTTTCGAAGTTCCAGGTTTAATTTTACTTGGTCAATATAAAAATTTTAAAAACCACATGCCTTACTCAGGCGCTTATGAACTTGGCCGTGCAACAATTTATCATTATCCAAATGGTTCCTCGGTCGAAATTCCAACAGAAATTGTTTGGCAACAACTAAGTAACATACATCCAATTCCCGAAAAGAAATTGGCCTAAAACCTATTCAACCTATGGCATCATTATCAGAAATTAGCATTAAACGCCCCGTACTTTCTATTGTCATGTCGGTGACCATAATTGTATTCGGCCTAATTGGTTATTCCTATTTGGGAATCAGGGAATACCCATCGGTTGACCCACCGGTAGTTACCGTACAAACGAGTTATACCGGAGCAAATGCGGATATCATAGAATCCCAAATTACGGAACCACTGGAAGAATCAATTAACGGGATTGCTGGAATCAAAACGCTTTCGAGTTCAAGTCGAGATGGTCGTTCAAACATTACCGTAGAATTTGATTTGGCGGTAAACATTGAAGATGCGGCAAACGATGTTCGTGACCGTGTTTCTCGTTCTATGGCATTGCTTCCAAAGGATGTAGACCCTCCCGTAGTTTCAAAAGCAGATGCCGATTCAAATCCCATCTACAACCTAAACATCTACTCCAGCACACGCGACTTATTGAGTCTAAATGAAATCGCCACTCGGAATGTCAAAGAAAAACTTCAGACAATACCAGGTGTGAGTTCAGTTCAAATGTGGGGGGAGAAGAAATATGCGATGCGATTACACATCGACCCTGAGCGTTTAGCATCATTTAGATTAACCGCTCCGGATATTGTAAGTGCATTAACAAAGCAAAACATTGAGTTACCTTCAGGTAGCATTGAAGGAAATAATACAGAACTAACTGTTCGAACTCAGGGCCGTATGACATCTGTAGAGGATTTTAATAACCTTATTATCCGGGAAGAGGGTGATCGTTCCGTAAAATTCTCGGATGTAGGAAACGCGGAACTTGCGCCTGAAAACGAAAAGACATTTTTTAAAAGGGATATGGTCCCTATGATTTCAATTGCTGTAATTCCTCAACCGGGTTCCAATCAAATTGAAATTGTCGATCAGATTCACAAAAAATTCAAGCAAATTCAAACGACCATCCCAAGTGATGTAATATTGAAAGAAGGCTTTGATAATACCAAGTATGTGCGAAAATCAATTGAAGAAGTAGAGGAGACTATCTTAACGGCTATCTTATTAGTTACCATTGTCATTTTCTTATTTTTACGCGATTGGCGGTCCACCATTATTCCATTAACGGCAATCCCTGTGTCTCTGATTGGCGTGTTTTTCTTCATGTATTTGGCGGGATTCTCAATCAATGTGTTGACTTTATTGGGTATTGTGCTCTCGATTGGTCTAGTGGTTGATGATGCCATTGTTGTATTAGAAAATATCTACACGAAAATAGAAGAGGGCTTAAGTCCATGGGAGGCTGCCTTGTCGGGTTCAAAAGAAATCTATTTCGCCGTTATTTCTACGACGGTTACACTAGCTGCGGTTTTCTTACCTGTTATTTTCCTACAAGGTATCACAGGGCAATTGTTCCGTGAATTCGGAATTGTCGTTGCAGGATCCGTTATCATCTCGGCATTTGTTTCATTGACCTTAACCCCGATGTTAAGTTCGAAATTATTAAAGGGGGGCCATAATAAACCTTGGTTTTACAGGGTTACGGAACCATTTTTTGTGTGGATGACAACGGCATACGAGAACTCGCTTAATTCTTTCCTTCGGGTGCGCTGGGTTGCTTGGGTGATTATGATCGGATTAATTGGCGTCATCTACGGACTATTTAAAACAGGGGCAATTCCATCTGAATTAGCTCCATTGGAAGACCGCGGACAATTGCGGGTGAGTGCAACCGCTCCTGAGGGCGCTACCTTTGATTATATGTTAAACTTCACAGATGACATTACCAAAGCCATCATGGAGGAGATTCCAGAAAAAGAAAGAAGCGCTATTTATACCATCACCTCTCCGGGCTTTGGTAATGCAGGTTCTAATTCAGGCATGATCCGGATTCTGTTAAATGATTCCGTACGTAGAAGCCAGCAAGCCATTGTGGACGCGCTTCAGCCTAAGGTAAAGAAATTTTCAGGCGCGAAATCCATCGTAATCCAAGAGCCTACGCTTCAAACGGGCCAACGAGGTGGTGGCGGATTACCTGTTGCCTTTGTTGTTCAGGCTCCGAATTTCGACAAGTTGAAGAAAATGATGCCACAGTTTATGGCAAAAGTTCGCGATTCCCCCAAGTTTGAGATTTCAGATATCAACTTAAAATTCACTAAACCTGAATTACGCTTGGAAATCGATCGTGCAAAAGCACAGAATTTGGGCGTATCTATTCAGGATGTTGCACAAACCTTGCAATTAGGTCTTTCAGGTAGACGCTTTGGCTACTTTATCATGGATGGTAAACAATATCAGGTTATTGGTCAAATCAACCGCTCTTTACGAAATGATGTGAATGACTTAAAATCGTTATATGTTAAAAATAATCGGGGGGATTTAATCCAACTCGACAATATGGTTAAGATAACGGAACAAAGTACACCTCCGCAATTATTCCGCTTCAACCGCTATTCGGCAGCTACAGTAACGGCGCAAATGGCGAAAGGGGTTACCTTGGGAGAAGCGCTTGACGAAATGGATAAACTGGCAAAGGAGACTTTTGACGAATCATTCTCAACAGCCTATGATGGTCAAAGTAAGCAGTTCAAGGAGTCAAGTTCTTCTTTGTTGTTTGCCTTTGCTCTAGCCATTTTATTGATTTATTTGATACTTTCTGCACAATTTGAAAGCTTCATAGACCCATTTATTATTTTATTTACGGTTCCATTGGCCGTTGCAGGAGCTTTATTATCCCTCTGGGATTTTGGCCAAACATTAAATATCTTTTCGCAAATTGGTATCATTGTATTGATTGGTCTAGTAACCAAAAATGGTATTTTGATTGTGGAATTTGCCAACCAGCAAAAAGAGAATGGATTGACTAAGATGGATGCGGTTAAAAATGCAGCCACGGCACGTTTTAGACCGATTGTCATGACCTCTTTATGTACAATTTTAGGTATTTTGCCTATTGCATTAGCTTTAGGGTCTGGATCAACTAGCCGTGTATCAATGGGTATTGCGGTAGTAGGTGGTATGTTATTTTCAACAACCC
>NZ_JBIIQN010000008.1:0-101595 GCF_044342065.1 Aquirufa sp.
CTTGAGGAGCACCTTGGTTTACTTCTACTTTGAACTCACGACGCATACGGTCGATGATGATCTCTAAGTGAAGCTCACCCATACCCTTGATAATTGTTTGACCAGTCTCTTCGTTTGATTCAACTTGTAACGTTGGATCTTCTTCGATCAATTTCGTGATCGCTTTAGAGAAGTTATCTGCATCAGCCGTTTTCTTAGGCTCGATTGCATATCCGATAACGGGCTCTGGGAAGTCCATTGCTTCTAGGATGATCGGGTGTTTCTCATCAGAAAGGGTATCACCTGTTTTGATGTCTTTGAAACCTACTACCGCACCGATATCACCAGCACCTAAGCGCTCGATCGCGTTTTGCTTGTTTGCGTGCATTTGGAAGATACGCGAGATACGCTCCTTATTTCCTGAACGGTTGTTCAATACATAAGAACCTGAATCCAATCCACCTGAATACGCACGGATGAAACATAAACGGCCCACGTATGGATCCGTTGCAATTTTAAATGCCAAAGCCGCGAATGGCTCTGACTCACTTGGCTTACGCAAGATTTCAGCACCAGTATCTGGGTGAACTCCTTTAACACCTTCTTTGTCCATTGGAGATGGCAAGATTGCCATCACATAATCCAACATCGTTTGAACACCTTTGTTTTTGAAAGATGAACCACAAAGCATTGGAACGATTTTCATTGAGATCGTAGCGGCACGTAAAGCGGCTAAGATTTCATCTTCTGAGATAGATGCAGGATCTTCGAAGTATTTCTCCATCAAAGACTCATCAAACTCAGCTACTGCTTCTAATAATTTCTCGCGGTATTCAGTCGCCTCTTCCAACATATCATCTGGGATAGGGACCTCAGTGAATGTCATTCCTTTATCTGCCTCGTTCCATTTGATACCACGGAAGTTAACTAAGTCAACTACCCCTTCGAATCCTTCTTCAGCTCCGATAGGTAATTGCAAAGGCACCGCATAGCTGCCTAACATTTCTTTTACTTGCTTACATACGTTTAAGAAATCAGCACCTGAACGGTCCATTTTGTTAACGAAACCGATACGCGCTACGTTGTAGTTGTTCGCCAAACGCCAGTTTGTTTCTGATTGTGGCTCTACACCGTCTACGGCAGAGAACAAAAATACTAGACCATCCAATACACGTAATGAACGGTTTACCTCAACCGTAAAGTCAACGTGACCCGGAGTATCAATGATGTTGATGTGGTAATCTTGATCGCGGTATTTCCAACCTACTGTAGTTGCAGCTGAAGTGATCGTGATACCACGCTCTTGCTCTTGCTCCATCCAGTCCATTGTTGCCGCACCATCATGAACCTCACCGATTTTGTGTGAAACTCCTGCATAATACAGGATACGTTCCGTGGTGGTGGTTTTACCCGCATCAATGTGCGCAGCAATACCGATGTTTCTAGTAAATTTTAAATCGCGTGCCATTTTAAAAGGTTAATTATGAAATGATTTTTTTAATCCGTTTGCTAATTATCAAATACTTGGACAATGATTTGTCTAGGTACTCGTTTAGGGGTGCAAAATTACTGAAACTTAATTAAATACAAAAATATTTTAAAGATGTTTAATGCCTTTTTACAATTGCTTTATCCAAAGCTATGTTTCGCTTGCGAAGACCCCCTTTTTGAGTCAGAAGAATTTATATGTACGCATTGCCGAATCTCCTTAGCTCGAGTCGATTACATGCAAAATTCCCCCTGGTGGTTACGTGCTAAGTTTGATGGACTTTTCAACTATGGGGAGGTTCAAACCTTTTTTATCTTCGCCCCAGGTGGTCGTGTTCAGCACCTTATGCACGCTGTTAAGTATAAGGGGGCTGCAGACTTGGGGGATTTTTTGGGGAATTGGGCTGGACAAGCATTGAAAAAGTCCCATTTTTTTAACGAAGTCGACTGCATCATTCCTATCCCTTTACATGCTAAAAGGCTCAGCGAAAGAACCTATAATCAAGCTGAATGTATTGCCAATGGATTAGCTAAAGGGTTACAAATTCCCATTCTTCCGAACGGACTAGTGAAATTGAGTCAAACGAATTCATTGATTGGGCAGGATCGCTATCACCGCTTTGAACTTCTGAAAGATTCGTTTGAAATACTTGAAGAATTAGCGGGTAAGAATGTACTGTTGGTGGATGACACGCTTACCACTGGTGCCACATTGTTAGCGGCTGCAGAAAAAATAAAGGCTGCCGGTGCTAAGGAAGTTTCCTTTTTCACACTGGCAGCCTTGAAATAAGCTTAATTATCTATCGGTTTGTTCCCGCAGAAATCATCGCACAACGGAATCCAATGGTGGCCGTTGCCGAATCTTGATCTAAGAAACGACGTGAACCTGGAGCTAACCAATAAGCCACATCAGCCCATGATCCTCCTTTGTAAACACGTACTTTATTCGTAATCAACGATTGATTGTTTTTGCTATCATAACGAGACTCTTTATCTTCCTTATCTGTACGACGAACCGGGTTTAAATCGTTAAAGTCTTGGAATGATAAAGGACGATATAAATCTTGTACCCACTCATTTACGTTACCAGCCATTTGGTATAGACCAAAATCATTTGGCGCATATTTGTAGATCTCTGCCGTGATAATCGCTCCGTCATTTGACTTACCTGCAATACCCGCATAATCACCTCGTCCTCGTTTGAAGTTGGCCAACATCGTTCCACGCCCTTTTCCGGATGATTCACGTAAGGATGGACCGTCCCAAGGATAGATACGCTGGTTGACCTGATTTTCATCTTGTTGCTGCGTACCAATCATTGCTTTAGCTGCATATTCCCATTCAGCTTCGGTAGGAAGACGATAGGAAGGTAATACGCGGCCTGATTCAATGGTAAGACGTGCATTCGTATTTGCTCTTGGCGCTGTTGCAGATGCTACCGCGCCTGGTGCCGGTTTCTTAGTTAATTTCGATTTCGATACGGGTGCTGATGCTAAATTGTTGTTCACAGCTGCTGTTCGCCATACACAATAATCGGTCGCTTGTTTCCACGAAACTCCCACCACTGGGTACATACGGAATCCTGGGAAACGTAAATATTGTTCCACATAGGGGTCGTTGAATGCTAAATCATTACGCCATACCGTAGTATCGGGCAGTGCTGATTCGTAAAAATCTTGGGTTGAATCTTTTTGAACGGCATATAAATATTCCAAATAATGCACGTTGGCAATTTCTGTTTCATCCATATAAAAGGATTGAACCGATACCGTACGTTCGATATTATCATGTAATCCCAATACATCTTCTTCTAATGAACCCATGGTAAACCGTCCCCCCTCGATAAATACCAAGTTCGGGCCAGTTTGCTGTCCAGTGAATTTTTTATCTACCTGGAAACCATTTTTATTGTAAGCCAAACCGGTCGTTGTAGAAACGTTACCTATGTTGACACTGTTTGGCTTTGAGCCACTCGCAAGACCTCCTTTTAAGCCACCTGGGCATGAAGTCAGCATAAATAAGCTAGCACAAAGGCCTAGTACATTTAATAATTTAGCAATCATCTATATGCTCTTTCGTCAGAATTTTAAAAACAAAGGTATAAAAATCAATTAAATAGTGCTATCCTATCCTAAAATATCCACTAAAATAGTATTTAATTCTGGTATGGTACTTATTTTGTCAACCTGCAAGATCATTTTTCCCGACTTTTCACGAAGTTGGCAAAGGCCTTTTTTATGGTTGACAAATTGAATTACCTTCAGCACAATTTCTTGAGGAATCTCATGGGAAACGAAATATAGTTTTAAGATATTGTTCTTAAGCGTAATTTTTTCCACGCGCAATACTTGAGCTTTCCATCGGCAACGCACCAAATCAATCATATCTTGAACCTCCACGGGCATTTTGCCAAATCGATCTTCCATTTCGGTAACGAATGTTGCTAAACTTACCTCATCATCGATTTCATCCAAGCGTGTATACAAGCCCAAACGTTCAGAAATGCTCGTAACATATTCCTCAGGAATTAACACCCTTAAATCTGTTTCGATTTGACAATCAACTTTTAACGCCTCTGCGATTTCGGTTAAATCTGTTTCAAAGAGGGCCTTGAATTCATTTTCTTTCAATTCCTGAACAGCTTCATCCAATATTTTATGGTACATATCATAGCCCAAATCGTTAATGAAGCCTGATTGTTCCGCTCCCAATAAATTGCCGGCGCCGCGAATATCCAAATCCCGCATGGCGACCTTGATCCCATCGCCCAAATCCGAAAATTCTTCTAATGCACTTAGGCGCTTGCGCGCATCGCTCGTTAGCGCAGAAAGCGAGGGCGTAACTAAATAGCAATACGCTTTTTTATTCGATCGACCTACCCTACCACGCATTTGGTGTAAGTCAGATAAACCAAAATGATTCGCATTGATAATAAATATCGTATTGGCATTTGGAATATCTAAGCCAGATTCAATGATGTTGGTAGCCACTAAAACATCGTAATTGCCTTCAATAAAGTCCATCATAATTCGCTCGAGTTTATCGCCTTCCATTTGGCCATGGGCTACGCCAATTTTGGCATCGGGAACTAAACGTAAGATTCGATTCGCGGTACTTTCTAATTCATTGATCCGATTGTGTACAACAAAGACTTGTCCGCCTCTAGCCACCTCGTCTCGCACCCCGTCTCGCAATAACTCATCAGTTAAAACCACCAATTTTGTTTCAACGGGTTGACGATTAGGGGGTGGCGTCGCGATAATGGATAAGTCGCGCGCTCCCATTAAGGAGAAATGCAAGGTGCGCGGAATAGGTGTTGCTGTCAATGTTAACACATCTACATCGACACGCATTTCTTTCAAACGGTCTTTGACCTTAACCCCAAACTTCTGTTCCTCATCGATGATCATGAGCCCCAGATTTTTAAATTGAACATCCTTATTAACTAATCGATGTGTACCGATCAAAATATCTGTTTGCCCATTGGCAACCCGTTCTAAAGTCTCTTTGATTTGTTTTGTCGACTTAAATCGATTCACATATTCCACTTTGCAGGGGAATGCCGCTAATCGATCATGAAAAGTCCGATAGTGCTGCATGGCCAATACCGTGGTAGGTACTAAAACAGCAACTTGTTTTGAGTCGGCAACTGCTTTAAATGCAGCGCGAATGGCAATTTCTGTTTTCCCAAAACCCACATCACCACAAACCAAGCGATCCATTGGATGTGGTTTTTCCATATCGGTTTTCACGTCAGACGTTGCTTTAGCCTGATCTGGCGTATCTTCGTATAAAAAAGAAGACTCTAATTCAGCTTGCAAATAGGTATCTCTTGAAAAGGCAAAACCTGGTGCATTTTTACGTTTGGCATATAAAGAAATAAGCTCTTTAGCAATGTCCTTTACTTGCGACTTAACACGGGATTTCTTGTTATCCCATTCAGGAGTTCCCAATTTAGACATAGTAGGAGGGGTACCTTCTTTGCCTGCATATTTGGAAATTTTATGAAGTGAATGGATAGAAACCGACAACACATCGTCATCTCGATAAATTAAGCGGATCACCTCTTGCTCGCCATTTGAGGTTTCAATCAAATTTAATCCAGCAAATCGTCCTATCCCGTAATCTACGTGGGTAACGAAGTCTCCCACCTGAAGGTTTCTTAATTCCTTTAAGGTAAGGGCTTTACTTTTGGAGAACTTATTCTTCTCTTTGGAGCGATGAAAACGATCGAATAGCTGGTGGTCTGGATAAAACGCAATATTTGTTTGCTCGTCTATGAAGCCTTCTCGTAAGGAAATCTGTAAAGGTTTGAATTGGATACGCGTATTTATTTCATTGAAAATCACATCCAAACGCTCGAGTTGTCTGGGGGATTCTGAACAAATGATATTTTGAAAGCCTGTCGTTTGGTTGTCCAATAGTGTATTGGCGAGTCGTTCAAAATCTTTTTGAAAGACTCCCGGGTTTTTAGAAGGATAGAAAATTACTTGGCTATTTTTTAAATGCGTACGCTTTCCAAACTCAATGTTTGTAAATTGTTGCAAGGACTTTTTGATACTTTTATCTGTTTCCCAGCGCTCACCAGGTTTGTTTAATACATTGATATCCGAATTAGTACTGGCTAAATAGGCTGCTTCACCTTTCTCAAAATTAGTCTCTATTGCATCGATTAGCATGCTGTAATCTTTAAGCCAGATGCGCGTGTTTTCAGGTAAAAAGCTAAAGAATGATTCGCGTGTTTCTTGGACCAGCTTGGTTTGCACGTCTGGAATTAGGTGCATGGCTGAAACCGATTGAATGGATAGCTGGGTCTCTGGATGAAAAGTGCGGATACTTTCCACTTCATCTCCGAAGAAATCAAGTCGATAGGGGTATTCTGCGGCATAGGAAAATACATCTAGAATTCCGCCCCTTACGGAATATTGCCCAGCTTCATAAACGAAATCTGTGCGTTCAAAATCATATTCATTTAGCGTTTCTGCTACAAAATTTCGATCAATTTTATCTCCAACGCGGATGGATAGTGTATTTTTTACCAAGGACTTGCGGTTGATTACTTTTTCCGTCATAGCTTCCGGATAGCTGACAATAATCAAGGCTTGTCCACTGTAATTACTCAGAACATTGAGTACTTCGGCTCGCATCAATACATTCGCATTATCCACTTCTTCCCATTCATAAGGCTTTTTATGTGACATAGGGAATAGGATGACTGCCGATTCTCCCAACAGAGATTCTAAATCATTTAAGACGTATTGAGCTTCTTCTTTTGCCTCGCAAATAACAAGGAAAGGATTTTTTTCCTTGAGTAATGCTGCGATTAGAACCGTATCCAAGGCTCCACAAAGACCTTTTATGTAGTTGTTTTCAGAATTGGAACGATGAATTTGCTCAGAAATGTGTTGAACAATTCCGTCAGATTTGTAAATGGAAAGAAATTCTTTGACAATCATAAAATTCTGAACAGGCGAATGGCTTGCAAAGGTAGAAAAATTTATATCTTTGTGCATCCACAAAAAGGGGTGCCTTTAAAAAAGGCTGAGATTATACCCATTGAACCTGATGCAGGTAATGCTGCCGAAGGGATTTTGTCGAGTTTTTAGCGCTGAAAACTCAGAAAAAATCAAAAAATAAGGGTTATTGTTAAATCATACAGGATTTGACTCCTTTACCTGTTGTTAAACTTTTCAACAAATTATGAAAAAGCTAACGACGCTGTTTTTTTTATTACTTACGCATGCCATGTTAGGTCAAAAGATCGAAGGAAGGGTTTTCGATCAAGAAACAAATGCCCCTTTATGGGGAGCTTCTGTTTCCGTGAAAGGAAGTCAGAAAGGAAATGTGACCGATTCGAAGGGGCGATACCAGTTGGCCGTAACGCCTAACGCGACTATTTTAGTCAGCTTTGTAGGCTATGAGCCTGTGGAAGTTTCGGCGGAGAGGGCCACACAAATCGGCTTAAAAAAATCTAATTTCTTGCAGGATGAAGTGGTTGTTCGTGCCACTCGGGCTGATGAAAACTCCGCCATGGCCTATTCCAATGTTTCGGCTACGGAATTGGGCAAAAGTAACCTAGGTCAGGACATGCCTATGTTGCTTAATTTTACCCCATCGGTGGTAACTACCTCAGACGCGGGTGCTGGAATTGGCTATACCGGAATTCGAATCCGTGGCTCTGATGCGACGCGTGTGAATGTGACGGTCAACGGTATCCCGATTAATGACTCGGAATCGCAAGGGACTTTTTGGGTAAATATGCCCGATTTTGCTAGCTCAGTTAATTCGGTGCAAATTCAGCGAGGCGTAGGAACTTCCACAAATGGAGCAGGAGCTTTTGGGGGATCTGTCAACATGCAGACCAACACCTTTGAGCCTAATGCTTATGGGGAGGCGAATGCTTCCGGGGGATCCTTTGGAACCTTAAAGACAACCTTAAAATTCGGATCCGGATTGTTGAAAGGCAAATTTACCTTTGATGGGCGTTTGTCTCGCATTGTATCGGATGGATTTATCGATCGCGCCTCATCTAATTTGATATCTGCCTATTTTTCTGCAGGATATTTTGGAGCGAAGAGCTTCGCTCGTTTTAACTATTTTACGGGAAATGAGAAGACCTACCAGTCATGGTATGGAACTCCAGAAAGTAGAGTTAATGGCTCAGTAGATGAGATGAAAGCCTTTATTGACCGTAACTATTTATCTGAAGCTGACGCTAACAATTTATTGAACAGTGGCCGGAGGTATAACTACTACACCTATGATAATCAAACGGATAATTACGCGCAGGATCATTTTCAATTAATTTCGAATCACCGATTGAACGAGGCGTGGAATTTGGATTTGAACGCGCACTATACCTATGGACGTGGTTATTTTGAAGAATTCAGACCTAACGCGGATTTACAATCGTATGGGCTTGGAGCAAAACCCATCGTCGATGTGGTAAGGCGGAAATGGTTAGATAATGATTTTTATGGGTCGACATTTGCGTTGAATTATGCTGGTTCGCAAAAATTCAAGTTCACATTTGGTGGTGCTTGGAATCGATACATTGGTCGTCATTATGGCTTACTCGTTGCACCAGTTGCTTTTGCTGGTCATGAGTGGTATCGTAGTCGATCGCAAAAAACAGATTTGAATGTATATGCCAAAGCGAATTGGGCTTTGGCAACTGCTTGGAATGCCTACTTTGATGTCCAATTCCGCACCGTGGGTTATCGTATGCTAGGAACTGCCGATAAGTCTTTGACTTTGGATTCAGATAATACGTATTCATTTTTCAATCCGAAATTTGGTCTAACGCATCAAATTTCAGAAAAATCCAAAGTGTACGGTTCCGTTTCTGCGGGTAGCAAGGAGCCTAGTCGGCAAGATTTTGTCGACAATGCTACCGCAGCTCCTCGTCCAGAATACTTACAAGATTATGAGTTCGGGTATGAACGTGCTAGTACAAAATATGCCTTCCAACTGAATGGCTATTTTATGAATTACCAGGATCAATTGGTATTAACCGGAGCTGTTAATTCAACTGGGGATGCCATACGTCAGAATGTAGATGCCAGTTATCGTTTAGGTATCGAGGCCTCGTTAAATTACCAAATTTCTAAGCGCCTATCTTGGAATGGAAATGTTACCTTAAGCCAAAACCGTATCCGTCACTTTAAGGAGGTTATCATTGATTATGATACTTACGATCAAGGCATTATTCATCACACGAATACCGATATTGCCTTTTCGCCTTCAGTCATTTATGGAAGCACATTAACCTACACGGCAGGTGCGTTTGAAGGCAGTATTTTGCGCAAATATGTAGGTAAGCAATATTTGGATAACACATCGAATGACGCTCGTTCACTCGCAGCCTACAATACACATGATATTCGCTTGAAGTACACGATGAAGAAAGGCCCTGCTTTTACATTGTTGTTGAATAATGTATTGAATGAGATGTATTCTTCCAATGGGTACACCTATTCGTATCGATTTGGTGGAGTTACCACAACGGAGAATTTTTACTATCCGCAAGCAGGATTTAACTTCTTGTTAGGTGCGAGTATTCGATTCTAATCATTGTAAAAAGCCTCATTATCTTGCAAGATCTGAGGCTTTTTTTATTAGTTCATTAAATCCCATTTCCATCCCCATTTAGCGAGGCGGTAACGGATTGAATACCAAATTACACCTATTCCGTAAATGGAACTGCGTGTGAAGTTGATGGATGAAGCTTCTTCGAAATATTTTGTTGGGCAGGTAACTTCGCCTACTTCAAATCCCTTCCAGAATATTTGTAAAATCATTTGATTGTCGAAAACAAAGTCATCGTCACATTTAGTGAAGTTGACCGCTTGCAGAACCTCTTTAGAGAATGCTCGGTAGCCTGTATGGTATTCGGATAATTTTTGGTCGATTAAGATGTTTTGGAACAAGGTTAACAGCCGGTTGGCGATGTATTTATAGATCGGCATTCCCCCTTTTAAGGCCCCCTTACCTAAAATTCTTGAGGCGAAGACGACAGGATACAAACCGTTACCAATGATCGAAATCATCGCTTTTAATAGCATCGGGGTGTATTGGTAATCTGGGTGAAGCATAATTACAATATCGCCACCTAGTTCAAGCGCTTTGGTGTAGCAGGATTTTTGATTTCCGCCGTAGCCTTTATTTTTGTCGTGGCGGATGATGTGTTTGATACCAATTTGTTGGGCTACTTCCACGGTATTATCTGGGCTATAGTCATCAACAAGAATTACCTCATCAACCCAATCGTGTGGAATTTCATTATAAGTTTTTTCGAGTGTCAATGCTGCCTTATAAGCTGGCATAACGACGATTACCTTTTTGCCTTCGTACATGAGAAATTGGTCAAATTTTACGACCTTTGTGCCTTTAAAATGTAAAAATACTTATTTATGAGTGAAACTCTATTTTTTCTTGTCTTTTCAATAGCCGTTATCGCTGTAATGCTGGTGGATTTGGGCGTATTTAAAAAAGCAGGAGCGGAAGAGGTGAGTTTTCGAGAGGCCGGGTTTTGGAGCGGTGCATGGGTACTTTTAGCCATCATTTTTTATGTTTTTTTGGGTTATAATGGTGCTTTGGTTCATGGAATTAAAGATTTACCAAGTTTGCATGCTGTTCAGCAGACTTACGCTCCTCACATTGATCTAGGCAAAGGTTCGTTTTATGACCAATTAGAAATTTTTCAAGACAATTTATCCCTAGAGTTTTTAACGGGTTATTTGGTCGAGTATTCTTTGTCGGCTGACAATGTATTTGTCTTCATTTTGATTTTTAATTCGTTTGGTGTTCAGAAGCGGTATTACAAGAAGATATTGGTTTGGGGGATATTGGGCGCGATTATATTAAGATTAGTCTTTATTTTCTTAGGGGCAGCTTTACTTCAGAAGTTTGATTGGATAATTTACCTTTTTGGTGCTTTTTTGGTCTACACGGGGGTGAAGATATTACTTTCCAAAGAGCACGAGGAGTCGATTGATACGAATGAGCATCCAGTAGTTAAATTGTTGTCTAAATACTTTAATGTATATAAGCGGAATGTGATTGGACATTTTTTTGTGCGGTTAAAGAAGTCAGGAAAAATATTCATTACGCCAATTTTTGTGGTTGTTGTCGTCATTGCTTTTACCGATATTTTATTTGCAGTAGACTCGATTCCCGCGATTTTCTCAATTTCAAAGGATCCCTACATCGTATTTTTTAGCAATGTTTTTGCTGTCATGGGCTTGCGTTCCCTTTTCTTTTTCTTATCGAGTTTGATGGGTTTGTTCCGTTTCTTACCGATGGGCTTGGGAGTATTGCTCAGTTTTGTGGGCTTGAAGATGATAGGCCACCACTATTTGGAACTTTGGGGTTTTGGTACTTTAGCTTCCTTGGGTGTGATTGTAAGTATTTTAACGGTAAGTATTGGATTGAGCCTTTTGTTTCCAGCAAAAAAATAAGCACTTCTTTTTCTTTAACACAGCCTATTGGTATTTTCTCTGAAATCTGAAGACATTGGATTAAGTGTTAGTCCAGCTCCCATTCGCGAACTAATTTCCTGTATTGTAAAGGCGTCTCGTTCATGTAATGCTTAAACTGTTTGTTGAAATGTGAAATATTCCCAAATCCACTTTCAAAGCAGATTTCAGCCATGGATTTATTACTTGTACGGAGTAATTGACATGCGTGCTTAATACGGAATTCGGTGACAAGCGAAACAAAGGTTTTATTCGTTACCTTTTTGAAATACCGACAAAATGCAGTTTCCGTCATGTTAGCTAAATGTGCGACTTCATCCAAATGAACCTCTTGTGTATAGTTGGCGATAACATAGGCATAAATACGATTTATACGATCAAGGTCTGTTTTTGACAACTGATAATTGACCTCATTCGTGTCGATTGCCTGTGCATCTGCCCCTGCATTACTGATGGCTTGAAGTATATTTAGTAAGGAAATTAGGCGAGCAAATGGTGGTAAATCCTTTAAACCTAGCATTTCACGAGCTACACGATCTTGTGTAGGGCCTTGGATGGCAAATCCGCCACGTGCTTTATCCAATAGTTGTTTAATAGCTCGGCATTCTGGTTTATTGAAAAACTCAGGTCCAAGAAAATCAGCAGTGAAGTGTATTACCAATGCTTGAGCTTGTTGGGATTCTTCGGTTTCTTTTAGCCAGTCTTGGCGATTATTTTGCCAGCAGTGCGGCAGGTTTGCGCCGAGTAAAACTAAATCACCCGGGTTGAAATCAGTGATTTGGTTACCTACAAATCGTTTACCTTCCCCAGCGATGATTAGGGTTAATTCGAATGCTGAATGATAATGATAGGGCGCATCAAATCGATTTTGAATTACTTCCTTAATCTGAAAAGATGCGTTCTCTTGAGTATCCAAATGCTCTAAACTCGCTTTCATTTTGTTGGGCAATTTAGCTGTATGCTTTAATGATTAAGCCTTATATGGTAAAATTGCATTAATTTTTGCAAAAATAGATGCATTCTATCTCATCTATTTTTAAGAATTTTGTTTCAAATCCTCATGTATGTTAGAATCATTATATTCCATTCAAGACCAACAAATTGCAGATTTCCAGCAAAAAGGACATATTTACCTGCCTGATGTGCTACCTCCAGATGCACTTGAAACTTACCGAAATGCGATTGCTCAGTGGGCGGAAGATTTTCGAAAAAATCAAAAACCCATAGAAGAAAGAGATACCTACGGGAAAGCTTTTTTACAAATGATGAATTTATGGGAAGCGGATTCCACTATTAGAGAATTCGTTTTGGCTAAACGGTTTGGCCAATTAGCAGCTGATTTATTGGGAGTTAAGAAAGTTCGTCTTTATCACGATCAGGCCTTGTTTAAAGAGGCGGGAGGGGGAAATACCCCATGGCACCAAGACCAATATTATTGGCCTTTAAGTACGCCCAAGACGGTAACCATGTGGATGCCTCTAGTGGACATCAGCGAAGATATGGGCATGTTAACTTTTGCCTCGGGCACACAAACGGTTAAACTTCCTCCTATGCCCATTTCGGATGAATCAGAAGCAACCATTGCAGCCTTTGTTCAGGAGCAAGGATTCCCCATTGTTGCACAAAAAACCATGAAAGCTGGTGATGCCACTTTTCACATGGGTTGGACATTACATGCTGCACCAGGAAACCATTCAGGTACCATGCGGGAAGTAATGACCATCATTTTTATGGATGCTGAAATGGAAGTGATTAAGCCTCAAAATGAAAGTCAAGAGGCCGACCGCAAACGCTGGCTAGCTGATAAGCAGCCAGGTACTCGAGCAGATTCTTGGCTTAACCCGGTTATAAATTAGGGCAATCGCATTTTTTGGGTTTCTTTTTAAATAGTCCCCAAAGAAAGCCTTTCTTCTTCTTGTAAACCTTTGGTTTGGCATAGTTTGATACCTTGGACCTAAAAGCTGCTTCACAAACAGGTTCAGCAAAAAACATTCCCAGAAATAATAGAATTGCAAATTTGCGCATGTTACTTTAAACGGGTTTTGAAGTAATTTATTGCCATATTCCAGGCTTCTTCTGTAGCTGATTTGTCAAAATTTGGATTTGATGGATTTGCAAAAGCATGTTCCGCATCGAATGATTTAATTTGAATTCCTTTACCAGCTAACTTCATATTGTCCTCAAATTCTTTCACGACCGCAGGCGAAATGAATTTTTCCCGTCCTGCAAATAATCCCAATACATCAGTATTCAATAATTTCAATTGTTCTACATCTTTAACCGGCGTACCATAGTACATTACACAAGCAGTAGCCTGTGTTCCTGCTAAAATAGATGCTTTCAGGGAAAGCGCTCCACCAAAGCACCAGCCAACAGTCGCGATTTTAGCCTTTGGACCTGCGAATGTAATGGCTCCCTTGATAATATTTTCTAAACGTAATGGATTTGCTCCTCCCATGTATTTCCCTGCATCTTCTCGGGTAGTAGCTACTTTACCATCATACATGTCGATTGCTAACACATTCACATTTCCCAACGTTGTGTAGAAATGTTCGGCCTCACGTTTGATGTGATCATTTAAGCCCCACCATTCTTGAAAAACAAATAGGGTATAATTGGTCGGCTGAACAGCCTTAATGAAGAACGCATTTGCCTGTTGGCCATCCGGTGTCGAAAAGGTAATCATTTCGCCACCTGCCTTACTTACGTGATGATAAGGTTTAGGCAATTTGTGCGAGCGTTGGAAAGCTTTATTGGAAGCCATCAATTGCATCTCATCTTTCGTTACGAAGCAACAAGATTGCCCAAAGGCGTAAACGCTAATGAAAACAAGCGTAATGGTTGTGACTAGTTTGTTCATGATAGAAATATTTGAGGAAATTTATGAATAAAATTTGCTTTTAGCCTATCTTGCAACACCTATTGTTAAAAATAAAAACTATGAAAAAGAATTTGTTCGGCTTAGTCCGATTGATGTTTGCCGCAATCTTAAGCATTTCTTCAATTTACATCGCCTTCGCACAAGAAGCAAACCCCTTAAAAGGTCAAAAAGTTTTGGTCTTTTCATTAACCAAAGGTTTCCGCCACAGCTCCATTAAACCAGGTCAAATAGCCTTGTTTAAAATGGCCAAAGAAAAAGGTTTCTCGGTCGATACGACTGAAAACCCTGCCATGTTTACGGAGAAAAATTTGAAGAACTACCGCGTAGTTGTTTTTATGAGCACGACGGGGAATGTGTTAAATGACCAACAACAAAATGCGTTTGAGCGCTACATTCAAGCAGGAGGAGCCTATTTTGGGGTACACGCTGCTACAGATACGGAATACGACTGGCCTTGGTATAATAAATTAGCGGGTGGTCAATTCGCCTCGCATCCCGGTCGGCCAAATGTTCAAAAGGGTACATTCACGGCTGTGAATCAATCGCACATTTCGACGAAACACATGCCGGCGACCTTCGATCGTACGGATGAATTCTATGATTTCAAAAACTTCAACAAGGATGTCAAGGTATTAATTACCTTGGATGAGAAATCATATAAAGACGGTAAGATGGGTGATTATCACCCGATGGCTTGGTATCATGAATTTGATGGAGGTCGTGCATTTTACACCAACTGGGGTCATACGCATGAGACTTTCGATGAGCCTTTAGTGCTTCAACATATTTGGGGTGGTTTGCAATGGGCAGCATCTGGTCCGGCCATTAATTATAATAAGCCATTGCGTACGGCAACACTACCTGAGGAAAATCGCTTTTCCAAAACGATTCTGGACAAAAATTTAGATGAGCCTACTGAATTAGCTTTGACGGATGGAGGTAAGATTTTCTACGGAGAAAGAAAAGGTAAATTGAAAATGTACGATCCCAAGAAAGGGATGGTTAAAGTTGTAGCTGATTTAAATGTGTTCTCAAAATTTGAGTACGGTTTAATGGGGGTAAATGTTGACCCAAATTACAATAAAAACCACTGGATTTATCTATTCTATTCGCCACAAACAGGGCAGCCTGACACGGCTCAGCATCTATCTCGTTTCGTCTATGATGATGTCAAGGATACCTTGGTGATGGATAGCGAAAAAGTACTATTACGCGTTCCCGTAAAGCGTGACGGTTGCTGCCATACAGGTGGTTCCATCGCTTGGGATAAGATGGGTAATTTGTACTTATCAACAGGCGATGACACAAATCCTTTCGATTCCAATGGCTACGGCCCAATCGATAACCGTGACAAACGTTCGGGTTGGGATGCACGAGCGACCTCATCCAATACAAATGATTTACGAGGAAAAATCTTACGTATTAAACCTACGGAAGATGGAAAATATACAATCCCAGAAGGGAACTTATTTCCAAAAGGTTTATATCACACGAAACCAGAAATTTATGTGATGGGGAATCGTAATCCCTATCGGATTGCGGTAGACCAACATAACGGATTCTTGTATTGGGGTGAAGTAGGACCTGATGCAGGGGAAGATTCTCCAAAGTACGGCGCTAAAGGACATGATGAAGTTAACCAAGCACGCGAGGCGGGCTATTTCGGTTGGCCTTTATTTGTCGCAGATAACCGTCCGTACAACCAAAGAGATTTCAACAAAGATTCTACATGGTCCAAGTTCAATCCTAAGGCACCGGTAAATGATTCTCCACACAATACAGGTTTAGGCCATTTACCAAATGCGCAGAAAGCATTTATCTATTATCCATATGGCGATTCACCTGAATTTCCTTTGATGGGCAAAGGTTCACGAAATGCCATGGCGGCTGGCGTATATTACCATGATGACTATCCAAAAGATTCAAAAGTAAAATTACCCGCTTATTATGATGGCAAATTATTTGCTTACGATTGGGCGCGTGATTTAGTTTATACGGTAAGTATGAAAGCCAATGGAGATTTTATTGAAATGGAACGTTTTCTTCCTGGAACGACATTTTCGCACCCGATGGATTTTGCTTTTTCTAAAGATGGAGCAATCTACGGCTTAGAATATGGTCCAAATTGGTTCGCGCAAAACGAAGAAGCGGTACTTTTTAAATTGGAATATAACGCAGGAAATCGCCCACCAAAAGTAGTTGCATCAGCAAGTAAAAAAGAAGGTGCTGCACCGATGCAGGTGAAGTTCTCATCTGAAGGAACATTGGATTACGACAAAGATCCAATCTCATATTCTTGGAATTTTGGTAATGGACAAAGCAGTTCAGCGGCCAATCCCTCATATACATTTAACTCGCCTGGGATTTACAATGTTGTCCTAAAAGTAAAGGATAATAAAGGCAATACAAGCTCAACGTCAATTCGCGTGAAAGTAGGTAATGACGTGCCTAAAGTTGACGTTCAAATTGAAGGAAACAAAACCTTTTATTGGAATGACAAGACCGTGAATTATCGAGTGGCGGTTGATGATAAAGAAGATGGTTCATTAGCTTCCCGTAAAATTGCAGAAGAGGATGTAGTTCTAAATATCAATTACCTACAAGGGTATGATAAGACCTTAATTGAACAAGGACATAAAAGCAATACTACCATTTCGAATGGAATGCGTTTAATTGATTTATCAGATTGTAAGACATGCCATGCAGTAGAAAAGAAATCAATTGGGCCTTCTTACAAGGAAATTGCTAAAAAGTATCGCGCTAGTTCACAAAATATTGATGAGCTTTCAAAGAAAGTAATTAGTGGAGGTGGTGGTGTTTGGGGAGAGCAAGTAATGGCTGCCCACCCACAAGTTTCGAAAGCTGACGCACGTGAAATGGTGATATATATCTTAGGCCTATCTGATGAAAAGAAAGCATCTCAGCCAGTCAAAGGTTCTTATACGACTTCAGATAAAGGCAAACCAGGAACGTTTATTTTCTCTGCTTCTTATACAGATAAAGGAAATGGCAAAATGGCTCCTGCTACTGGTCAAAAAGTAGTAACCCTACGTGATGCGAAAGTTGCTGCAGGATCTCTAGACGGTAGTGCCAAAATTCTAAAAACCAAAGTTGACGGCTTAGGTGAAATCGTTGTAGCTCTTGGCGATCAAGGCTATGCTTCGTTCAATCAAATTGATTTAACTGGAATCAAGAACATTCAGGTTTCGGCCTTTGTATTAGCCGGTCAAACTGTTGGCGGAAAATTGGAATTACACTTAGGTAGCCCAACGGGAAAACTCGTTAGTAGTGTGGATATCCAAAAAATAGGTCAAGCAACGCTGCCTGTCTCGGTTAATGGCGTCGACGATCTTTATTTCGTGTTTGTAAATCCTGAGGCTGGCGATAAACCATTGTATGCCTTGAAGGAGTTCTTCTTTGAGAACTAGCATGAGGTTTTGAATGGCCCTAGGTTGAAACCTAGGGTTATAAACAAATGAATATTACCCCTAGGCTAAAGCTTAGGGGTTTGATGTAAAACGAAAGAGGCCCTATTGGGGGCCTCTTTTTATTTCGGTGGATGCTCATCCATGCGGATGGCTTTGATGTACAAGTTCTCTACTTTTTTTCGCGCCCAATCCGTTTTGCGTAAAAAGGTTAAGCTTGAATTGATACTGGGCTCATGCGAAAAACAGTTGATGCGGATGCGGCTAGCGAGCCCTTCCCAGCCATACTTGTCAACTAAATATTCCAGTATGAATTTTAGCGTTTTACCTTCTAATGGATCCATTATTTATACTCTTTCAGATAGTTCTAACCAGCGTAATTCTTTTTCTTCTAGGGTGTTTTTAATGGCTTCTATTTCCCTTGCCCAATCAGCCAACAATTGGAAATCATCTGAGCCACTGTTTAACTTTTCAATCAAGGCATCTTTTTCAGATTCCAATTTAGCCATTTCTTTTTCTAAATCTTCAAACTCTTTTTGTTCTTTAAAGCTCAGTTTAGCTCCTTTTTGAACTGAGGCTACAGGTGCTTCAATAACCGCAGCTTTGGGAGCCGGGGCAGGTTCCTTTTCTTTATTTTCAAGTGCAATGCGGTAATCGGTATAATTGCCATTAAAGAAGTTGACTTCTCCTTCGCCTTCCACTAGGATTAATTGATCTACCAAGTTATCCATGAAATAGCGGTCGTGCGAAACGAGCAATAAACAGCCTTGGAATTCACTTAAAAAGTCTTCTAGTAACTGTAGCGTATCCAAATCCAAGTCGTTTGTTGGCTCATCCAGAATCAAGAAATTTGGATTCTTCACCAAGACCTGCATCAACTGCAATCGCTTCTTCTCCCCACCAGATAATTTCGAAACCGGTGTGTATTGTTGGGCCGTAGGGAATAAAAATTTACTTAAAAATTGACTTGGGCTCAATGACTCATTCTTGCCATAGGGAATCACCTCAGCAATCTCTGTAATCGTATCGATGACGCGTTGTTCCGGTTTGAATTCAAAGGGTAATTGGGTATAATACCCGATTACCAAAGTTTCCCCCGGATCAATCGTTCCTGAATCAGGTTGCTCTAAGCCGGTCAATAATTGCAAGAAGGTCGTTTTCCCTGCTCCATTTTTGCCTACGATACCAATGCGGTCTTTTTTCTTAAACGTATAGGTGAAATCATTGACGATTTTCTTCTCTCCCCAAGCCTTTTTCAGGTGGTTGATTTCAATGATTTTATTCCCTAAGCGGGACATTTGAATATTCAATTCCAACTTACTATCATCCACTTTCCGATGCGCCATTTCCTCTGTTTCGGAGAAGGCATCGATGCGGGATTGTGATTTGGTGCCACGCGCTTTCGGTTGGCGACGCATCCATTCTAATTCCTTGCGGTATAAGTTTTTTGCTTTTGCAACGGTGCTCGCTTCGGATGCTTCGCGCTCCGCTTTTTTCTCTAAGAAATACCCGTAATTTCCTTCATAGGTATATATCGACCCGAGGGCCAATTCCATCATTTTATTACAAACCTTATCTAGGAAATATCGATCGTGGGAAACGACTAGAACCGTTACGTTTGGACCGGATAAAATACCTTCTAACCATTCAATGGTTTCAATGTCCAAGTGGTTAGTTGGCTCATCCAAAATCATAATATCCGGACTTTCGATCAACAACTTAGCCAAAGAAAGTCGTTTCTTTTGGCCTCCTGAGAGCGTGGAAACTTGTTGGTCCCCATCTGGAATCCCTAAACGCGTAATGATTTGTTTGGCTCTTGCCTCGTAATCCCAGGCGTTGTTCGACTCCATTAAGGCAAATGAATCTTCTAGCTCTTGTGGATCACCGGACAGCATGGCTTTTTCGTAGGCTTTGATGGCCACGGCACTTGGTAAATCATCCGAAAACAAGTAATTCAAAACACGCTCGTTTTCTTCAAAAATAGGATTTTGGGGAAGGTAACCTACTCGGATTCCATTGCGTATGGTAATTTTACCCTCGTCAGGTGACTGCATCCCCATGATGGATTCCATCAAGGTCGTTTTACCTGTTCCATTTTTTCCGATGAGCGCTACTTTTTCGCCTTTTTGCAAGCCGAAAAATAGGTTTTTAAATACCCAGCGTTCGCCAAGATTTCGCGAAATATTTTCCGCTGATAGATAATTCATAAGGTATTAGTCGTTTGCTTCTGCGGCTTCTTCACGCATTTTTCTGCGCAATACTCGGCCCGAAACGATGATGCTGATCTCATATAATCCGAATAACGGAAAAGCGACGAGCAATTGGGAAATCACATCTGGGGATGGCGTGATAATCGCTGCTACCAACAAGATGACGATTAACGCGTGTTTGCGGTATTCGCGCATGAAGGATGGGGTTAATATCCCTACTTGCGATAATACAAATGCAATCATGGGCAACTGAAAGGTCAATCCGCAGGCTAGTGTTAGCATCGACAATAACGAGATGTAGTCGTTAATGTCAAATTGATTTTGGATGGAAGGATCTAACTTGAAATTAGCTAAGAAATTGATGGCCATCGGGGCTACAATAAAATACCCAAAGGATACCCCGACAAAAAATAACAAAGACACCCAGAAAACTGCCCCGCGTGCCGCTTTCATTTCTTTGGATTTAAGACCTGGACGAATGAATCGCCACACCTCATAAAAGGCATATGGGAATGCGAACATTAAACCCACAATAATGGATTGTGTCAAGGCCATCATGAACTGACCTGAAACCTCACGAGATTGTAAAATGAAGTCGGCTTGCTGCATGCAAAGACTCGTCCAACCTGTGACATCCGCTAAGCGGCAAAGTACCTGATTTGTCCAAAAATCCACTTTAGTTGGCCCCATGATGATGATGCCAAAAATTTCATTTCGGAATATCCAGGCTGCAATCGTAAATATCAAGATCGAGGCGATGGACCGCATAATGTGCCAGCGCAACTCCTCTAAGTGATCAAGAAAAGACATTTCAGTCCCGTCTTTATCCTCATCTAATTCTTCGTCCCAATCTTGATCTAAGGCCATTTTTTAATTATAGATATAATGGGAATTGTTTAACCCATTCATTGACTTCTCCTTTAATTGATTTCAATACTGCTTCGTTGTCATGGTTCATTAAAGCCTTGTCGACCATATCTACGATCTGTGTCATATCGGCCTCTTTCAACCCACGCGTTGTCATCGCAGCAGTACCCACACGCATACCTGAAGTCACAAACGGAGATTTGTCATCAAATGGTACCATGTTTTTGTTAATCGTAATATCGGCTTGAATTAAGGTATTTTCTGCCAATTTACCGCTTAAGCCTTTCGGACGTAAGTCGATGAGCATCAAGTGATTATCAGTTCCGCCTGAGATAATATCGTACCCTTTTGCTAAGAAAGCCTTTGCCATCGCCTGAGCGTTTGCTTGAACTTGTTTCGCGTAGGTTTCGAATGTAGGTGTTAATGCCTCGCCAAAAGCAATGGCTTTTGCTGCAATTACATGCTCTAATGGTCCGCCTTGCGTTCCTGGGAACACGGCGCCGTCTAGGCATGCCGACATTAATTTAAGTTCTCCCTTTAAGGTTTTGAAACCGAATGGGTTTTCAAAATCGTTGCCCATCATGATCAAACCACCGCGCGGTCCACGTAATGTTTTGTGGGTAGTTGTGGTGATGATATGGCAATGTTGGACGGGGTTATTCAATAGACCTTTAGCGATTAATGCCGAAGGATGTGAAATATCTGCTAATAAGATAGCGCCAATTTTATCGGCAATTGCACGCAAACGGACATAATCCCAATCACGTGAGTAAGCAGAAGCACCACAAATAATCAACCTTGGCTTTTCTTTTAAAGCGGTTACCTCTACTTTATCCCAGTCGATTAACCCCGTTTCTTTTTCTACGCCGTAGAAGAATGCTTGAAAATATTTTCCAGAGAAATTTACTGGTGAACCATGCGATAAGTGACCGCCGTGGGATAAGTCAAATCCTAAAATTTTATCGCCTGGATTCAAGAACGAAAGAAAAACAGCTGCATTTGCTTGTGCTCCTGAGTGCGGTTGCACGTTCGCCCACGCAGCACCAAATAATTTTTTTGCACGTTCAATAGCCAAAGTTTCCACCTCATCCACTACTTCGCAACCGCCATAATAACGTTTGCCTGGAAGTCCTTCAGCATATTTATTAGTCAACACACTTCCTTGTGCTTCCATCACTTGTGGGGATGTGAAGTTCTCTGACGCAATTAACTCTATACCAAATTCTTGTCGGTGAGCCTCTTGACTAATTAATGAAAAAATTTCGTTGTCTCTTTGGGTTGGGAATGTGCTAGCAGCCATGAATTGAAGATGTTCTTGAATACGTATTTTAAGGGTGTAAATTTACGTTTTTTTATCTGAATAGAAAAACGAAAAAGGGTGTAACTATCTCGACAAATATCACGTTTGTATCCCAACAAAAAAGCGTAATTTTGCAGGCATTAATTTTTCAACGAATGAAATTAAAATTCTTAGCGCTGTTCTTGTTCTTTTCAGTTCAGCTTTTGGGGCAAAAAATTACACCTGCGAAATGGTCATGGACTTTATCGCCTGCTCAGCCTACGGTTGGACAGGAAGCCGAATTGATCTTCAAGGTAAGCATCGATAAAGGCTGGTACTTATATTCATCTGATTTTGATAAGGAGTTGGGCCCTGTAGTGACTACAGTTACATTAAAGCCGGGTCTAGGTGTTGAGGCAGTTGGTCCTTTGAAAGCGATTAATCCACACAGTAAGGAAGATAAAGAGATATGGGGAGGCACTTACACCTACTTTACGGAATTAGGGGAGTTTCGTCAAAAAATAAAAATTACATCTGATACTTGGGTAATTGATGGGGCCTATGATTCACAAGCATGCTCGAATGAAAGTGGCTTGTGTGTACCTGTAAAAGGCAACTTCAAGATATCTGCTTCCGAGGACTCAAAAAAAAAAACCTCTGATGTAGCCGGAGGAGGATTAATCGAGTTCTTTTTTGTCGCTTTAGGTGCAGGTTTGTTGGCTTTGTTAACACCTTGCGTGTATCCCTTGATTCCGATGACCGTGAGTTTCTTCACGAAGAAACAGGGAGGGAAGCGTCTCGCTTTCTTGTACGGCTTATTTATTGTCTTGATTTATGTGTTTTTTGGGACAATCCTCGCCTTCTTTGCTGGGGCTAGTTTTGCGAACTTCTTGAGTACGCACTGGATTCCGAATTTGCTCTTTTTTGTCATATTTATCTTCTTTGGAATTTCGTTTTTAGGGGCTTTCGAAATCGTTTTGCCTTCGGGTTTGGTAAATTCAGTCGATGCCAAATCGGATAAAGGCGGTTTGATGGGTGTGTTTTTTATGGCCTTTACGCTCGTTTTGGTATCATTTTCATGTACGGGACCTTTGGCTGGATCGATTTTGATTGCAGCTTCACAAGGGGTTTTCTTGAAGCCAATTATCGGGATGTTGGGTTTTTCCCTAGCATTTGCGATCCCGTTCACCATGTTTGCCATTTTCCCTGGGTTTATGAAATCGCTACCTAAATCAGGTAATTGGATGAATGAGGTAAAAGTAGTGTTGGGTTTCTTGGAAATCGCTTTGGCGTTTAAGTTTTTAAGTGTGGCGGATCAGGTGTACCATTGGCATTTATTGGATCGGGAGATTTTCTTAGCGATTTGGATTGCTATTTTCGGAGCTTTGACTTTGTATCTATTTGGTAAGATTTCCTTACCACATGATGGTCCTGCAAAAAACTTATCGGTGCCTCGTGCACTTTTTGCTACGGCTGTTTTAGCTTTTGTGATTTATTTGATTCCTGGGATGTTCGGGGCGCCTTTGAAAGGCTTATCCGGATGGTTACCCCCCTTAAGTTCTCAGGATTTTAAGGGTACGGAAGTTGGTGTTGTGGCTCCAACAAAAATAGATCAAGGTCAAAAGAAATATGCTGATTTTTTAACGCTTCCTTTGGGTTTGCAAGGTTTCTTTGATTTTGAGGAAGCAAAGGCCTATGCGTTAAAAGTAAAAAAACCTTTGTTTATCGATTTTACGGGTCATGGATGTGTGAACTGTCGGAAGATGGAAGAGAACGTTTGGTCGGATCCACAAGTGTTGAAGCGTTTACAGGAGCAATACGTCGTGGTTGCTTTGTATTGTGATGACAAAACGGAATTACCAGCAGATCAATGGTATGTATCCAAGGTAGATGGGCAAGAGAAGAAGACCTTAGGTGATCAAAATCTAGATTTTCAGATTGCCCGATTTGACTCGAATGCGCAACCGCATTATGTGTTATTAGATCCGCGAAATGATGCTGCGCCAATGGTGAAGCCGGTAGCGTTTGATGCCGATATTGCCCATTTTGTTTCCTTTTTAGATCAAGGGGTATCGGTTTATAAAGGCGTAAAGTAATGCATTGGGGAGCTTATTTTGCGGTCATGGCCGCTTCATCGATTAAATTTGTGGCAGGGCCTCTGACGGGTTTTGGTTTGGGTTTATCCATGCTGGAAACGATTCTTTGTACCTGGATAGGCATGATGTTTACGGTGACGGTTATGTTGACGATAGGACGTTTTCTAGTCCAACAAATTAGTCGCTTGCGAGTACAAAAACCCAAATTATTTTCTGGACGCGTTCGTTATGCGGTAAGTATTTGGCAGCGATTCGGGATCAAAGGTATCGCGGTTATGACACCTTTACTTTTTACTCCGATAGGCGGTAGTTTACTTGCCCTCTCTTTTAAAGTTCCTACGCCACGGGTGTTATTTTTTATGGCTATTTCAGGTCTTTTTTGGGCGATTGTCTTTACGGTTTTATTCTACCAATTGACTTTTGTTCGCGATTTAATTATCAAGTAGAGGCACAAAAAAAGCCGATCATTGACCGGCTTAATTTTTAATCTAGTAGCGTATTAATTTCCTTTTGAAATTTCTTTTCCTTGGAATAGTTTTTCTCTAATCGCGTTTGCGCGAACCTCTAATTCAGGCTTAGCTGTATACGTATTTTTAGATTGAACGGCTGCAGAATCTGGATGTACACCATAAACATACTCATTACCTGCATGAACATCTTTTTGTTTGATGCGGTTATACTTTTGATAATCACAGGCGGAAGCCACTAAAGCAATGGCAACAATAGGAAGTAGATTTTTTAATTTCATTGTTCTCTTTAAACTAAAATACGATGCAAAAATAAGGCCATTTTTTGGTTTAAAAAAATTAGCTTTCTTCTATTTGATTAATTTTTTCAACTAGAAAATTCATCAACTCGGCTATGTAGTTTTGGCTAAAATTAAAGGAAATACCCGCTGCGGCATAAATTTCCTTCATCGGTTTGGTATAGCCTAAACTAAGCGCATCTAAATACTGATTCAATGCTTTTTTCGGATCTTGGCAATAATTACGCCAAACAGCAAGTGCGCCTAATTGAGCAATCGCATATTCAATATAGTAAAAGGGCACTTCGAATAAGTGTAATTGTTTTTGCCAAAGCTTTGCTTTTACCTGATTGATACCTGACCAATCCGTAATTGAATCCGAGAATTTTGAGAAGATGCGCTCCCAAGCTGCGCTGCGCTCTTCAATACGATGCGCTGGGTGCTCGTAAATCCAATGCTGGAACGCATCAATTGTTGCCACCCAGGGTAAGGTTTCTAAGATATCTTCTAAATGTTTGATTTTCGCTCGTTTGGCATCTTGAGGATCTTGGAAATACTGGTCCCATTCATCCATGGTAATTAATTCCATACTCATAGACGCGAGTTCTGCCACTTCGGATGGGAAATTTCGGAAGGCATTTAAGCTCAAATCTTTTGTTAAAATGGAATGGACGGCATGACCTCCCTCGTGCAATAAGGTAACCATATCGCGAACTTGGCCTGCGGCATTCATGAAAATGAAGGGGAAACCACTTTCCTCTAATGGATAATTATATCCACCTGGATTTTTGCCTTTGCGGGAGTCTAAGTCAAATCGATCTAGTTTGACCATTTCTCTAAGGCATTCGCTCAAGAATGGATCAATATTTTCAAATACCTGAATGGTTTTGTCTAATAGCTCTTGGCCTGTTTCAAAGGGCTTTAAGGGCTTCCGGCCGAGTACATCCACCGACTTGTCCCAAGGCTTTAAAGCTTCAAGACCCAAAGCCTTTTTGCGCTTTTCGGCTTGTTGGTTGATGATTGGAACAACGGTATTCGCTACCGCCTCATGAAATTCAAAGCAGTCGGCTGGGCCATAATCAAATCGACCAAGACTCGCAAAAGCATAATCACGGTAGTTTGCGAAACCTGCATTGAGTGCGACTTGATTTCGTTTTTCAACCAGTTGATTGAAAAGCAGGTCTAAATTTTCTTGAACAGCCAAGCGTGCATTTGATACTTTTTCATATACGGCTTGGCGTTTTGCTCTGTCGGTTGATTCTAAAAAGGCATTGGCTTGTTGGAGCGTTTTTTCTTCTCCATCTATTTCAACCATAAGAGATCCTGTGGTTGCCCCATATTGGGTCTGTAGATTTTGCAATTCTGTAAATAGTGGAATATTTTCTTCCCTGAAAATCTCTATTGATTTTTTCATGCCGCGTAACATGACTGCATAGCCAATTTCTGGAAGTTCAGAAGCGAAGGGACTTTCAGTTACTAATTTATTCCACGCATCGTCATATACCGACGCATTGGGCATAATCTCATTGACGAATTGCTGGTAACTTACTTGATGCGCCTCATTCTGATTGTCACATGACATTTTAATATAGCGCCAAGCAAAATTTTCCGATAAGTAACTTTCCAATTCCGAGCGGTTTTCACAAAACTGAATTAAATCGGCTAAAGACGTAATTTCCGTTTGGCTCAGCTGTTCAAAATAAGGTAAAACACTTTCCCAAGTGCTAAGCTGGAAATCTTTTGCCAGGTATTTTCTTTCAATAATTTGGGCAGAAACTTGTCGGTTCATCGATGTATTTTTTTGTAAAAATACATCAAATTTGCCTAGCTTTAAATCAAATTTTACTCATATGCGTCTAGAAATACCTTCCATACAATTGAATAATGGGTTTTCAATGCCTACATTGGGTTTAGGTGTTTATGCACCTGAACAGCAAAAGGAAGTTGGCCAAGCTGTTGAAACCGCTTTAATGGTGGGTTACCGGCTATTCGATGCGGCTTCGATTTACGGAAATGAAAAGGAGGTGGGAGATGCTCTTTTACAGGGTGGAGTTCCTCGAAATGAAATATTTGTTACGAGCAAGGTTTGGATAGATGACATGGGTTACGATGCTACCCTTCGAGCGTTTGAAACATCTATGAAAGATTTGTCACTTGATTACCTGGATTTATATTTGATTCATTGGCCGAAAGATCAGCATCGCAAGGATACCTGGAAGGCATTAGAATCGTTGTATGACCAAGGTGTGGTAAAATCAATCGGGGTTTCTAATTATTACCAAAAGCATTTGGAGGAATTATTTGTCTATGCGAATGTTTGTCCGGCGATTAATCAAATCGAGTTGAGCCCCTTTTGTTATTTGCCAGAGGAACTGGCTTTTTGCAAGCAAAATAATATTCAAGTGGAGGGTTATGCACCCGTGGTTCGAGGTCAAAAGAAGGAGCATCCGGTATTGGTTGATATCGCTCGAAAATATGGTAAATCAACTTATCAGATATTAATTCGATGGGTAATAGAACAGGGAGCTGTGACCATTCCGAAATCGATTCAAAAAGATCGAATGATTGAAAATGCGGAGGTGTTTGATTTTGCTTTGGATGCTGAAGATTTGGTTCGTATGGGAGTCTTGTATGACAATACCCGGGTGGCATGGGATCCTAGAGACTTTTAAACCGCTACCTTTGGCAAACCTTGGAGGATTGCCAAAGGTAAAGGGGATAAAGTGACTTTCGCACTTTAAAACTGATAATTTAATCGAGGTCAATCACCACCCCATCGCTCTTCGGATGTGCGACACAGGTTAATACATAGCCTTTGGCAATTTCGCCATCGGTTAGTCCATCTTCTTCATCCATCATGACCGTTCCCGATGTACATAAGCCCATGCAGGCGGTACACATACCCGCCTGACAGGAATAGGGGATATCCAAATCAGCGACAAGCGCTGCTTCTAATATTGTCTCATGAGGCTGTACAGTTACAGCATGAGATTTTCCTTCAAAAATTAGCGTGATTTCCCTTGCTACATCATTGTCAGACTCTGCCGTTTCTACTGAAGGGGCTGTATTAAATAACTCTTTGTGAATTTGGTTGCCTGGAACTTCAAAAATGGCTAAGGCCTTTTGAACTTCTTCCATCATTTCCATGGGCCCACATAAATAGTAATGCGCTTTAGAAATATCGATTCCCAACTCTTGCTTCAAATAATACACCGTCGAGGCCTGATTGATTCTCCCCTTCAAACCAGGCCAATTCGCTGCCGGTTGGCTAATCACATGCAATACCGTAATTCGATTCGGGTATTCCGTTTCTAAAGCATCTAATTGTTTTTTGAAAATGATTTGATCCTCGTGACGTGAACCGTAAATCAGATGAATTTTTGATTTTGGTTCTTTGTAAATAAGGGTTTTAATCATCGCCATCAATGGTGTGATACCTGAACCAGCACCCACAAACACATAATTGTTTGAGGCATCTGGTGCTGGTTCAATCACGAAATTTCCCATAGGCTCAATGACCTCCAGGCTATCTCCTACTTTGATATGGTCACAAAGGTAGTTGGAAACTTGTCCCCCAGGAATGCGTTTTACCGTTATGGCCGGCGACATATCTGTTGCTGGGGATGAAGAAAGCGAATAACTTCTACGCGGCTTTTCTCCCTCGATGCTAGGAATGACTGTCAAAAATTGGCCAGCCAAATAATGTAAGGTATCGTGGATTGGATGCCAAAAATGGAATGTTTTAGTGTCCTTGGTTTCCTCCGTGATATCTTTAACTGTCAAATGTAGAAATCGTAAGCTCATAATTAATTTGAATTTGATACAATCCATTGAATGGTTCCCGCTGGGGACTCATTATGCAGACGATCAAATGCCGTTACGACAAAGCCATGACCAGCTTGCATTTCAGATGTATCGATGATGTATTCGTTTTTTTGTCCTTTATAAATGATATTGGCAGCATTTTCAGTACCCCGAATTCCTTCCGAGCGATGAATGCGATACACAACATAATAGGCTGGTGGATCATTATCTGCACTCGGTTCGCCTGCTTGCCAACGAATAGTCCACTTTTCTGAATTTTTTTGAAGTGAAACTTTATGTGGAGCCGTAGGGGGAATATTGTCAATCCAAGGCATGGTTGGAACCAATGCCATATGCTTATAATGCGTGGTCCGCAAGCTATCACGCCACCCCTTTGCATTATTCGTTAATTGATTCGAACTGAAAAATATAGACCCTTTCACCTCGTTTAAACTGCGTGCTAGCGTTAATTGTTTTGCTAGTTCTGATGAATTCCACTGGCCGTTGAGGTGATAGGTAGCATGACCAATATATACCGGCCTGCCGTATCCATGCGCGCTCCACCATTTTGCTAAAGGGCCAAATGGTGCCACACGGTGCGTACTTCCCCAGTAAAGCTGGGGTGCTAAATAATCAAGCCAGCCGGATTTTGTCCATTTTTCGGTATCGGCATATAGATCATCATAGGATTGTAAACCTTTGCTAGTGGGGGATCCATTTGCTGGATCAGAACTTTTATGGCGCCATATGCCAAAAGGACTTATCCCAAATTTTACGCGTGGGTTAACAGCCTTGATGGTTGTAGAGATTTCTTCAATCAATAAATCAATATTCCTTCTTCGCCAATCTGCCAAGCTTTCATTGGGTAATTTATTCTGGGCATAGGCTTCATCATCATTGAAATGTGCTCCTTTTATTGGGTATGGATAGAAATAATCATCAAAATGTATGCCGTCTACATCGTAATTTTGAACCATATTCTTGACGACCTGTGTGATGTAATGTCGGACGGCGGGAATCCCAAAATTGAACAGATGTTGATTATTGTAAACGACCATCCATTCGGGATGTTTCCGAACGATGTGATTCGCACTTAAAATATTTTTTGTTGATATGCTGGCTCGATTCATATTCAACCAGGCATGAAATTCTATTCCTCGTTCATGCGATTCTTTAATCATGAATGCCAAAGGGTCGTAGTTGGGTTTCGGGGCTTGCCCTTGTAGACCTGATAAATAGGCCGACCACGGTTCATCACTTTTTGCATAAAATGCATCTGCGGCGGTACGCACTTGTACAAAAAGGGCGTTGATACCTGTTTTTTGGTGTGAATTTAGAATTTCCAGAAATTCATCTTGCTGCTTAATCGCATTGTAATTCCTGGCGCTTGGCCAATCAATGTTTTGAACAGTAGCTATCCAAACACCACGTAGTTCGCGTTTGGGTGTTTGGGCAACCAAAGAAAAACTGATTAAGTAAAATAGGAGGGAAAGCCGACTTATCATAAAGCCGCAATTTACCGAAAATCACGGAATTTTATGCCTTATCAATCGAGAATAAATACCCGACTCCTTTCAAGGTTTTGATGTAATGTTCTGGAATTTTTTCGCGCAATTTACGGATGTGTACATCCACGGTACGCTCTACGACATAGACATCTGTACCCCAAACTTTTTCAAGAAGTTCATCCCGATTAAAAACTTTATTCGGGTTTTTGGCGAAATAGGAAAGAAGTTCGAATTCTTTTTTGGGCAAAATGAGTACGCGTCCTTCAAAGGTAGCTGCATATTGCGTGCGGTTAATAACTAAACCGCCAATCTCGATGACATCTTGTGCCTCTTCTGAATTTTCACGTTTAAGTAAAGCATTAATTCGACTTACTAAAGCACGGGGTTTGATGGGTTTAATTATGTAATCATGCGCGCCAGCATCAAATGCCGCAACTTCGGTAAATTCCTCACCACGCGCTGTCAAAAACAATAAAATGGTGTTTTTGAATCCTGGCATGCTTTTCATTTTACGCGCCGTTTCAATGCCATCCATGACAGGCATCATAACATCCATGATAATTAAAGCAGGCTTGAAAGTTTGTGCTATTTCCAGGGCCTCTTTTCCGTCGAATGCTTTTGCTAACTGATAATTTTCCTTTGCTAAATTGTATTCCAATAGCTCGAGAATATCCGGATCGTCGTCGACCAATAAAATTTTCGCTTGCTGTAGCGTTTTACTCATGGTTTTTGCGCGTTGGATTGAAAATGTTACGTCAAAGATAGATAGGTCTAAATTACGAAATTGTTAAATTTTGCGTAATTTCCGTTTATAATTTTCGACAATGTACAAAGATACACCATATCCCCTTCGCTTAGCTGCTGTTTTAATCAGTATTGCTTTGGTTATTTTAGGTTTGTATCTGTTACAAGATTTGCTTATCCTGCTCGCATTCTCGATGATATTAGCCATGTTGGTACTTCCTGTTTGTACTTGGCTGGAATCCAAAGGGCTGCCTCGATCGCTGGCCATTGTGTTATGTCTATTGATTATGTTCGCCTTCATCGGTTTGCTTCTTTTATTAGCTATAGGTCAAATAGCAGAATTCGCTAGTGATTGGCCCATGTTTATCCGCAAATCAGAAAAATGGCTTGCTGGATTACAAAGCTTTTTATCTCAAAACCTCAATATCTCGCGCAAAAAACAAATGGTTGAGGTGAGTAATCAGACCATTAATTTGTTGAAAAACTCCGGTGGAATCATTTCAACGACCTTTGGAACCGCGATTCATGGAATTACCACCATGATTATTGTCCCCATTTTTGTGTTTTTCTTTTTGTATTATCGGCAGTTTTTCTCGGATTTTTTATCACGGGTTTTCCCTACAACTGAACCTGAAACGCTCAAGGGAATAATGCATAAAACTGTATCGGTCGTCCAAAGTTATCTGGTTGGCTTACTAGCTGTCATGTTCATTGTGGCCCTACTTTGTTGTGTAGGATTTTGGTGGATAGGTGTTGATTATTTTATGTTTTTTGGTTGTTTGACGGGTATATTACTGGTTATCCCTTATATCGGAATCTGGATTGGTGCTGCTTTACCGGTCATCTTAACGTTGATAAGCCTTGGGCCTAATTATGCATTGGGTCTAATTGCTTGGGTTGCTTTTGTGCAATTCGTTGAGGCTAACTTCATCACACCGATGGTCATCGGATCAAAAGTAAGTATGAATCCGATGGTTGCGATGCTAGCTTTGTTAGCAGGGGAGATGATTTGGGGGATACCGGGATTGATCTTAGCCTTGCCATTAACGGCAATACTCAAGGTGATTTTCGATCATGTCCCTGCCCTTAAGGCTTATGGATTTTTACTGGGTGAGGCCCCTGATCGATTAAAGCGAGAGTAATTCCTTAAACCGAATCGATTGACGTCTTGAGATTTCAATTTTTTCTCCTTTCCCTGATAAGGTCACCTGCAGACCGCCTGAAAACCAAGGTTCAATTTTATCAATGAAATTCAAATTGATGATATGTTTCCGATTCGCCCGGAAGAATACTTTCGGGTCCAAGCGATCTTCAAGGGCATTCAAAGATTTTAGTACTAAGGGTTTTTGGTCATCAAAAAACAATCGAACATAATTTCCCATTGATTCGCATAAACGAACGCGTTCTAAACGAACAAACCAACAACGTTCTCCATCTTTCACAAAAATCTGATCCATGGCTCCTAATATATGACTAGGTGTCTCGGGAGATTTGACTTGTTGGATAAGCCTTTTTTCCAACTTCTGTATACTTTCACTTAAACGCGTCAGTTCAACGGGTTTTAATACATAATCCAATGCATTCACTTCAAAAGCTTTTAATGCATATTCATCAAACGCCGTAGTAAAAATAACTTCTGGCAGGTATCCATCCCAACTTTCTAACCATTCAAATCCTGTTTTTCCAGGCATTTGAATATCTAAAAATAGCACATCTGGTTGCATGGTTTCTAATAATGCAGATGCTTCATCTGTATTAGCGGCTTCAGCAATAACCTCTATTTGAGGAAAATTTTCTAATAAACGTTTTAATTCATTACGCGCTAAACGTTCGTCATCAATGATGATTGCTTTCATAGGCTTACTTAAATTTCTTCAAGATAGGGCAATGTCACCTTTGCGCAAACTTGATTTTTGTTTAGTGGTTGAAGTTCGATTTGAGCGGTTTTACCATAGATTAATTGCAAGCGATTCTGAGAATTAACAAGTCCAAGTCCTGTCGAAATATCTTTGCTTATTTTTAAATGACCTGGGTTAATTACCGATATTTTAATGAACGAATTTACTATTTCGGCGCTTATTTCAATACAACCTCCCTTGACCGAATGGGATATCCCATGTTTGATTCCATTTTCTACCAGTGTTTGTAATAACATCGGAGGAATTTGTGCTTTTTGACATATTTTATCAATGGTTATCTTCCATTCTAAACGATCCTCATAACGAATTTTTTCTAAGGATAAATAATCAAGTATGGTATCCAATTCTTCTGATAGCGATATGGTTTTTTTGCGTTCCGTTAGCAATGAACTACGCAGTAATTTGGACAATTGATTAATACCCTTCTTTGCTTTTACAGGGTCCTCTGTGATTAATGCTCGAACACTATTTAAGGCGTTAAATACAAAATGGGGGTTCATCTGTGCACGCAAGACTTTGCCTTCCGTTTCTAAAATGGCGCGCTCTAATTGGTCATTCTCGCGTTCCATCTCCAATCGTTTATTGGAGTATTGGAAAAAGAAATAGATTAATGTCCAAATAGCTAATGGCTTAACGAAATTGAAGAAAATTTGAACGATAATAAATGGACTTAAACTGACTTCATAATTTTCTTGAAGAAATAGAAAATCAAGCGGAATATTGAGCGCCATCAGAATAACGGCCATAATGACCAATGCTAAAAAATTATATTGTACCATCCGCCAAATATTCATATCCTGCCATCGATAGCGCAAGGTGATTCGTCGGTATTGGTGAGTCAAAAATATGGCAAGGGCAATATTAGCCAAGGAAGAAAAAAGCCAAACCCATTTCCACCCATATTGATTGGTGTAGAGTAATGCCTCATTTAGCGCCCAGGCAAACCAGCCAGCCAATTGCAATGTCCAATATAGGCGCCTCCTTTTCATGTATTACATTGAATCTGGCAGACCGTGTAAATGCGCGGTATGATTCGATTTGATTTGGTTAAACTTGCCTGTTGTATAGTCATACTGAATATGATATAAACAAAGATTTTGATGTCCAAACGTATCCATTTGATGCAAGGGCTTTTCGAATAAGTGGGTCAATAAAACCCGCATTGCCCTTCCATGCATGGCCACTAAAATGTGGCGTTCCTCTGGTCTTGAAATAATTAAATCAACCACAGGTTTTTGCTTTTCTAATACATCAATAGGGCTTTCCCCTTCCTCTGATGGAATGTGCACATTTCCTTCGCGCCAGGCTCTTACTAAATTCCGATAATAAAGATCGTCATCATTGTTTGGTGTTCGTCCTTCACGGATGCCCCATGAGATTTCATTAAGACCCGCATGTTTTTCCCAAGGCAAGCCCTTTTCAATGAACCCCTGAACTGATTGATGGGTACGTTTTAATGCCGAAGTGTATATTTTGTCAATAGGTAAATCTTGGTAATGCTCATAAAAAGCCTTGGCCTGTCTTTGACCTAATTCATTAAGATCCGCATCTATCCCACTTCCTTGAACTACCCCCATGCGATTATAGTCGGTTTCTCCATGGCGAATTAGGTAAATGTCTTTGATGCTATGCATATAAATTGACTAGATTGAGATTGTTTTCGCTAAATAATTGCGATTTTTGCGCTACAAAAATACAAATATTATGTTTAATACTTCCATAGGCCTTGATGACATTAACGCGTTAAGCCGAGGCAATATGATCGAACACCTTGGTATTGAATTTACGGAAATTACTGCTGGATACATCAAGGCAAAAATGCCCGTAGACCAACGTACTAAGCAACCTTTTGGTTTATTGCATGGAGGAGCATCTGTTGTTTTAGCAGAGACCCTTGGGAGTATTGCCTCAGCATTAGCTGTTTCCGACATGAATCTTTACAAAGGTGTAGGGGTTGAAATCAATGCCAATCACTTGAAATCAGCTAGGGGAGGGTACGTGACTGGAATCTGCGTTCCGTTGCGGATTGGGAAGACTTTGCATGTATACGATATAAAAATTTACGATGAGTCGGAACATTTAATCTGTGCTAGTCGTTTAACAGTAGCCATATTGAAAGTAGATTAATGTTTGACGAAAAGAAGGAGTGGAAACAAATTTGGGATAAAGCGCCACAGGTGGGGGCAGCACTTGCCATGTGGAAACTTCCTTATCAGCGTCAACAATTCTTATTGCAAGATTTGAGCGGTGGAGTTCAAGTAGAAGTTTCTGAATTGGAGCAGTTAGGCCCCGGTTTTTTGATTAGCCCTTTTATCGGTCTTCCCTATTTTTTGAGTGCAAGCCACCTCAGTCAAAGCCTAGTAAATGACAATCCATCGGAGCCTATACCAACGATCAAGCCCGTGGAAGTTTTTGAAGACAAACTTTTATTTCAAGACCAAGTCGCAAGTTCTGTTGAGCAAATCAAGCAAGGCCAATTTCAAAAAGTTGTTTTATCTCGCGTAGATGTCAAAGATTTAGCTGCCAACTTCGATTTAGTTGATGCTTTTGATCGCTTATGCCAAACGTATCCATCCGCTTTTGTTTCAGCAATTTACCTGCCTGCTTTACAGGATGTTTGGCTTTGTGCAACACCGGAGACCTTGGTTTCACAGAATTCAGCAGGAATATTCAAAACGATTTCCTTAGCAGGTACGCAGTCGGCGCTTGATGCTGATGGGAATTTTCTTTCCCCTTCCGAGGCAAGGTGGTCTCAGAAGGAAATCGAGGAACAAGCTTATGTTAGTCGATACATCATCGATTGTTTTAAAAAAATACGCCTACGTGAATATATTGAAAATGGGCCTAAAACGGTCCTGGCTGGCAATTTGATGCATTTGAAAACTGAATACCTAGTCGATACCCGTAAATATTCATATCCGGGTTTAATTACCCAAATGTTGAGCTTATTGCATCCAACTTCTGCTGTGTGTGGCACTCCAAAAGAAGCAGCATTGGAATGGATTTTGCAAACCGAAAGGCATGATCGTGTGTTGTACAGCGGCTATTTGGGCCCAATTAATCAACATGATGAAACCCATTTATTTGTTAATTTGCGTACGGTTCAAATGAAGGGAGAACAAGCATATTATTATGCGGGGTGTGGCATTACGGAGGATTCTGATCCAGAAAAGGAATGGCAAGAAACAGGTATGAAATGCCAAACCCTCCAGCGCGTAATTAATGCTTCGTTTTAGGCTCTTCTTTTTGCGTTAATTTATCAGTAATGATTACTTTAACTGTGTCTATACGCGCATCCGTTACCGTTAATATCTGGAAGTTGAATGGACTTAAAATGATGGTTTCATTTACCTCCGGTATATCTTCATACAAACTAATCAGCATGCCACCTAATGTCTCATAATCGCCCTCGGGTAAATTCCATTCGTATTTCTCGTTGAGGTAATCAATCTCATGCCGTCCGGATAAAACGAAGGTGTTATCATCCAATTGCTTTTCAATCCAATCTTCGGAGTTATCATACTCGTCTTGGATTTCCCCAAAGATTTGTTCCATGACATCCTCCATACTCACTAAGCCTGACGTGCTACCAAATTCATCCACGACAATCGCAAGGGATTTTCGTTCTTTGGAAAATTTAATCATTAAATCGTTCGCTGGCATAGCTTCGGGAACGATGGGAATGGAAGTAAGGATCGATTGTAAATCTTTTGGTTTCTTGAAAAGCGCAAGAGAATGACAATAGCCGATAACCTCTTCTAAGGTTTCTTTATATACCAAAACTTTGGAGTGTCCACTTTCAATAAATGTCTTAGTTAAGCCCTCGATTCCCTCTTCCAGTTCTATGGCGGTAATTTCTGTTCGAGGAATCATGCAATCACGTACCTTGACTTGCTTGAACTCCAGTGCATTATGGAAAATTTTGGTATCCACTTCATTTTCTTCTTCGGTGGAAATTTTGCGATTTAAATTTTGTAAATAATGATTTAGATCGGTTAGTCCAAAAGCCGGCTTCTCCTCAGAATACGTCAAACGCAGTACATTGGTGATAAACCATTTAGATAAACCTACTGTTAACCAAACGAGCGGAAACATCAAGGTATTTATAATCCATATGGGTATGGCTAAAAACTCCAAAATGGCGTCCGGATTAATCAAAAAGACGCTTTTGGGGGTAAATTCAGATGTAGTTAAAATTATAATAGTTGCAAGAACTGTCGCTAATAAACGCGCTAAAATTGCATTAATATCGATGATTGATAGAATCGTATGGTGCAAATATTCCTCCATGAAAATACCATAGGCTACCAGTGAGAGGGTATTCCCGATCAGCATCGTACCAATGAAACGCGAGGGAGTCTTGTTAAAATGCGAGATGATTTTCGCACTTAAAATATTTTGCTTGGCTTTTAATTCGAAATATAATTTGTTGGAAGAAACGAAAGCCATTTCTACGCCTGAGAAAAAGGCTGAGAAAACCATTGAAGTAATTATTCCAATAATTTGGGCACTCTCTATGGTGTGTTCGGGGTCGGGCATATTATTTCTTTTTGTTCTTGTCTTCTTTTGAAATTCGCTCATTTCGAGCGAACTGGTAGTAAAAAAGACAGCCTACGGCAAACATGAGCCAACTGTAATGATAGCCAATTTCTTGCCAAAACAAGCCTTGAATTTCCTTTGGGGTAGGCGAATTTAAATCCAGTATCCAAATAATAAGGAAACCGATGGCAATAAATAGACTTAGTTTTTCCCTGCGGCTCATGAAGCAATGGGTTTTTCTTTTCTACGGAAAGTTGATATGAAAAGACCAATAAATATCATGATTGATCCGATCCAAACCAAATTTATGTACGGTTTTTCAAGGGCTTTAATGATAATCAAATCTTGCTGTGTGGTGTTCACCGCGAAGCTAAATTGTTGTGTCTTGGGGTTAATGGTGGTGAATTTAATCTTAATTCCGGTCTCCTCACTCTCAAATGCCGGCATAGCCACCATACCATCTTTAATAATGAATGTCGGTTTAAGTTCGAATTTTTGGTCATTTTTACCCATAACAAGGAAGTTCGCCTGAACAGCTGCATCATTCACCCCTAATTCAAATCCTTCTACTTGCGTGATTCGGCTTACTTCTTTTAAAACAGCCACAAAATCATTTAAAAATAGCGTGTCACCCACCATGACTGTTGAATTCACTGTTTGACTCCATTGTTTTTCTTCACCAGCTTCAGCTGCTAGACGGGGATCAAGTGAAACATAGGTGTAGATGTCGTGGCTAAATGCATGTTTGATGTCCGGGGAAATAGCTGTACCCATTTTAGGGTTTACTTGCCAGCGAGGAAACAAGGATACGGCTTTGCCTTCCGCATTTTTAAATTCCAACTCATAATAATTGTTTTCAGGTTCTACAATTAAGGTATCTCCTTTTTTTGCTACAGATTCGCCATTCGCTACAACATCGCGCAATGCGACTGCATGGAAATCACCTTCGATAATTTCGAAATCTTTTTTATTGAAATACCCAGGCTTCCCGCGTAAGGCTATTTTACGCCCCTTGTAGGTAACTAAATAATCCTGCATTTGAGCCCCTTGACCTAACCATAGTGGGAGATTTTCTTTGTTCTCTTTATTATTGTCCTTCGTGAATTGCTCTACTTTATTGGAGATAGCAAATCCTGAACGATTTAATGAGACCACTTTGGAGTAGCCGGAAGAAAACAAAATACCAATTAGCATCACGGCTAATCCCACATGTGATAACGCTCCTCCTGCTATGGAAACTTTTTGACGCGCTAAGAACCATAAAATACTACCGTTTGCATATACGGCAAACAAACTTGACCAAAGTAAAATGATGTACGAAATGGTAAATATTTTCCCAAGATTAACGAATAATACGGTCAATAAGGTTGCGACCAAAACGGAATTCCAAAGCGCTTTCCATTGATTTTTATTCTTGATTTTACCCCACCACACAAATTGCCCGACGGCACTCAAAATAGCAACGCCAATGAAAATCCAAATTTGAATTTTGCTATAGTGTTCCACCTGGTCTGCCGGTAATGCAATATTGGAAACCCATCCAAAAGCCTCCGCAATTTTATTGTAAACGGGTATGGAGGTAGTAAATATTAATTGGAAAGCCGAAAGCCCTAAGACAGATGCCCCAACGAATATCCAAAACTCACGTGAGTAAATCCCTAATTCCTTTTCATCCGTTGGCAATTCTTTCCAGCGATACCAAGCTAAAGCAATCGCGCCAATCAAGAATGTTCCCATGTAAAGTAGCAACTGTCCCGATAAGCCTAAATCAGTGAAAGAGTGCACGGAGGCATTGCCTAAAATACCTGAGCGGTTGAGGAACGTAGAATAAAGTACCAAAATAAATGTACTTATCACGAGGATGATGGACGTTTTTAGTGCCGAGCTTGAGTTACGGTAAGCAATCATCGTGTGAATTGCGCCGATCCAAACCAACCAAGGAACAAAACTGGCATTTTCAACCGGATCCCAGTTCCAATATCCGCCAAAATTTAATGTTTCATAAGCCCAATAGGCCCCCATCATGATTCCTACACCAAGAACTCCACCACCAAACAGTGACCAAGGTAAAGCTGGCGTTATCCATTCGGTCAATTGTTTTTTCCAAAGTCCTGCCATTAAAAAGGCAAATGGAACTAAGGTCAAGGCAAAGCCTAGAAAAAGGGTTGGCGGATGTATAACCATCCAATAATTTTGTAACAAAGGGTTTAAGCCGCGGCCGTCCAAAGGGATGAAATTTGGCTGCATGCTCCAAACCGGCAAATCAGGCTGCGCTTCACGCAACAACAAAAACGGAGAAGAACCTATTTTTAATTCAATACTCGGGATAATAACCCCTAGAATCATAGATGTAAGGAATGTTTGCACCAGTGCAAAAACGGTCATTACAGGGCTTTCCCACTTGGGGTTCCTAAACATCAATATAACGCCTAAAAGGGCTTGCCAAAAAATCCAGAGCAAGAAACTTCCTTCTTGACCTTCCCAAAAACATGATACGATGTAGGCAATGGGAAGTGCCTTCGAGGCATGCGTATATGCGTAATGATATTCGAAATAATGATTATAAATGATAATATACAAGGTTGTAGCTACTGCTACAACTGCCACCAAGTGAAGGATAAAGAGTGTTCTTGCGGCCTGTCGCCAATCGTTGTCCAAGCTTTCAGCTTGACTAGATCGATAAAAGGCATACGTTGCTAAAAGAGCGGTTACGAAGGAAACAATAATGAGCGCATGCCCTACTTGTCCAATGGTTTCGTGTATCATAGTTGTTTTTTGGCTTCAAAGGAAGCGCTTGAGTCGGCAGATATTTTCCCTTCCTGGTATTTGGAAGGACATTTTAACAGGATTTTATCACAATAGAAAATCTTATCGGGCTTCATATTACCCACCAAGACAATCTTTTCAGATTTCTCAAAATCTTGCGGTTTCGGAGCGGAGTATATCACTTGGTTTTCTCTTCCTAGGCTATCCTCCACAATGAATTCCAGGCGATTTGCGTCCAATGCGGGATTAAATACCATGCCTACGATTTTCCCGGCAGCATCTTTTTTTAATTTGCCTACAACATGTACTTTTTGGTTAGGATCTTGTTGGCTAATGCGCTCAGCCTCTTCAAAACCCACATAGGTACTCGCGTCACCTGTGGTAATTAAAATAATGCCAATAGCAACGGCAATTAAAATTAGCCCTACGATGTGTGTCTTTTTCATTTGATACGGTTTTCTATATCGGAAATTTTACGATCTAGACGGAATAGGTAGATAAATAGGCCCGTCAGGATAATAGCTACCACGGCAATGACTACATAAATTTTACCATCAGCACGAAATTGGTCGGCCATTTCCACAGTTGATTGCGCTTGCCCAGTAAAGCCTACGAAAAGCATCAAAAGACTTAAGATGAATTTTTTCATGATTAATTTATTTCTTCGATTTTTTGATCTAATTCTTTAATTCGAATGCGCAACCCCGTTATCCAAAATCCTAAAAGGGTCCAACCAAGGATGGCAGGATAAAATACCATGCGCATGCGGTTATCTAAATCCATGGAATTAAATCCCGGATTTCCGCCATTACCGGGATGCAATGAGTCGGTCATACGAGGTAAAATCCAAATCAATACCATAAACACTACAAAGGCAAATATGTTATATACGGAAGAAACGCGCGCTTTTTGAAGCTCGTCAGCAAGCGATGAACGAACCAATAAATACGCAAGGTAAATCAACAGGCCCACCGCGACTGAATTTAATTTTGGATCATTTGTCCACCAGTCACCCCAAGTGAATTTGGCCCAAAAACTACCCGTTGCAAGACCCATTAATGCGAATAACAAACCTGTTTCTACGTAGGCATAAGATTTCAAGTCGGCCATAACATCACCCGTTCGTAGGTATTTAATCGAATGATAAACGGAAGTGCCTAAAAGAAAAATCATACTAAACCACATGGTTACATGGAAATACAAGTTTCTAACGGTTTCGTTCAAGATGGCTTGCCGCGGAACCGTGCCTTCGAATCCCGCATATATCGTGTAATAAAGCAAAATCATGCAAAGGATTTTACCGTAATGTTTTTTTAATGCTTCCATATAAACGGGAATAATATTCCGGATAAAACAATGACGATGGTATCTAATGAACTTAATAGGGCAATTTCATCCCAATTTTCCTGTATGGAGATGCCGTCCATGGCGCTTTTGGCCAACTTTAAAATTAACAGTAAAAGCGGTATAATGACGGGAAAGCTTAAAACGGCCATTAATGTAGCAGAATTTTCTCCTTGTGCAGCAATGCCCGCCATCAGCGATAAGGTAGAGGCAAATCCAATTCCGCCAAGTACAATGGCTACCAAATAAAGCGGGATGTTTCCTACCGGATTTCCCATTACCCATGAATAGAAAAAGAATCCAACCATGGAAATGCCAATCATTACTAGGGAATTGTAAATGATTTTGGAATAAATGATGGCCTCTGGACTAACTATCGTGTAATAAAAAAGGTTACGATGGGTAGATTCTTGTGTAAAGCTTTTCCCGATGGCATTAATGGCAATAAACAACAAAATAATCCAGAAAAGAGTATTCCAGGTTATGGGGTTGATGGCTTGTTGCTTGGCTTTAAACGATAGATAGCAAACAAAAACGGTCGATGCTAAATACAAGAGTAGACCATGTATCGCATAGCGCTGTCTCCATTCCAGATGGAGTTCCTTTTTAACCAACACGTGTATTTCATTCAGGATCATGCCTCGATTTCCATAAAGGACATGCAATTTACAATAGAAAATTTGCTTTAAAGTATATTCCCTTCAGTATTTTAGCTATTTCAAATCAATTCCATCAAAACTGTAACTTATCATTTTTTAGGTCGAAAATACTTAGTACATTTGTCCTAATTTTGAACAATTCTAAATAAGTAAAATTTAATGATGCACACTTTGGCTGATTTACATGTGGGAGAGCAAGCAGAAATCATGGGTTTTACAGATGAGTTACTATCATTAAAATTGTTGGAAATGGGTTGTTTGCCGGGAACTTGGATTGAATTAACGCATCAGGCGCCATTTGGTGATCCTATTGCGATAAAAGTTTCAGGTTACACGCTGAGTATGCGAAAAGAAGAGGCAGCAACCATACAAGTTAAACCCCTATAATTTTGTCCAAACTGCCTAAAATAGCGTTAATCGGGAATCCGAATGCTGGGAAATCGTCTCTATTCAATACCCTCACGGGCTTGAATCAGAAGACAGGTAATTTTCCTGGTGTTACAATGGATAAATTAACAGGTATTTGGGAGCTTGAACCAAATCGGAAAGTCGAAGTCCTTGATTTACCCGGAATTTACAGCATATACCCCAAGTCCATTGATGAGGAGTTGGTGATTAACATCTTGGGTAACCCAACAAACCCTGATTATCCGGATATGGCTATTGTCGTGGCGGATGCATCTAACCTAAAGCGTAATCTTTTATTGTTTTCACAAGTACGTGATTTAGGCATACCTACAGTTTTAGCGCTCAATATGGTCGATGTAGCCGAAAATCAAGGCTTTGTCATCAACTCAATCAAGTTGGCCCGCGAATTAAATATTGAAGTTGCTGAGATTAATGCCAAAAAAGGGATAGGTGTCAATGGCTTACGTTTAGCTGTTGAGAAAACATTAAAAAATCGCTATGCTTCCAATGATGGTCTTCCTTTACCTGTTGGAGAAGATTTATTGGCCGACATTACGGAACAATTTGGCGAGACAGACCCCTATCGTTCTTTATTGTGGCTGATGGAACATGACCGTATGAAGATGTTCACAGATAAGCAGCGTATTGGTTTTGATCGAATTCAAGAAAAATACCATTTCGATGCCAAATCTTACAAGACCTCCGATACGGTCAAAAGGTATGAGGCTTTGTCGGATATTGTTGAACGTTGCGTGATCAACTTAAATCGCCAATGGGATGCGCCACCGGTCAAGACGATGACTGATCGACTGGACAAATTCTTTCTGCACCCCGTTGGAGGCTATTTAATTTTCTTGGGGATTCTATTTTTGATGTTTCAAGCTGTGTTTACTTGGGCAACCTATCCTCAGGATGCCATAGATGGCGGAGTAGCTCAATTGAATAATTACTTAAAAGAAATTTTGCCGGCTTCTGCATTGACAGGTTTATTGACGGATGGGCTTATCGCGGGTATTGGTGGGGTACTAATTTTTGTTCCTCAAATTGCCTTTTTGTTTTTCTTTATATCGATGTTGGAGGAGACGGGTTATATGTCGCGTGTGATGTTTATCATGGATAAATTGATGCGTCGTTTCGGACTAAATGGAAAATCTGTGGTACCCTTGATGTCAGGGGTTGCTTGCGCAGTTCCGGCGATTATGAGTACACGCTCCATTGGATCATGGAAAGATCGTTTAATTACGATTATGGTTACGCCTTTAATGTCTTGTTCGGCACGATTACCTATTTACACGGTATTGATTGCGCTGGTAGTACCCGAAAAAAGCACTTTGTTTGGTATGTTTAATCTTCAAGGATTGGCCTTGTTTGGTTTATACCTATTGGGTTTCTTCATGGCAATTTTATCTGCATGGGTTATGAAATTATTGCTTCAAGTTAAGGAGAAGAGCTATTTCATCATGGAGCTTCCTACTTACAAGAGTCCCCGCTTTAAGCATATTGCCTTGTCTATTTATAACTCAGTAAAGGCATTTGTTTTTGAGGCAGGAAAAATTATTGTTGCGATTTCGATCGTGTTATGGGTATTAGCTAGCTACGGACCAGGGGATAGTTTAGCGAATGTGGAGAAAACAGTACGGGATTCGAACCCAACATTAGACGAATCAGCCATCGTAAATAAAGTGGCTGCTGAGAAATTGGAGCAATCCTATGCAGGGCATTTCGGACATTTTATCGAACCTATCATTAAACCTTTGGGTTACGATTGGAAGATTGGTATTGCCCTTATTACGTCGTTCGCCGCTCGCGAAGTTTTTGTGGGTACCATGTCTACGATTTACAGTTTGGGAGGAGAAGTAGATGATGAAAATGCAACGATCAAAAACCGGATGCGTGCAGAGATTAACCCAGCTACGGGGAAACCGATGTATGATACGGCCCTTGGGTTCTCATTACTGATATTTTATGCTTTTGCCATGCAGTGCATGAGTACGCTGGCAACTACGTATCGCGAAACGAAATCATGGAAATACCCAACGATTCAGTTTGTTTACATGACCACCTTGGCTTATTTGTCAGCCTTTATTGTCTACCAATTACTTTCCTAGAATTTTACAGGAATTGAAGTTGCCGCTAAATTGCTAGAACCTTTAGCGAGTAATTTGCCTTCGGCATTGAAGAGCTTAGCTTCTACGTTGGCAATTTTTTTACCAACTCTAAAGATCTCAGAAACAGCAGTTACTTTCTCGCCGGCTTTTGCACCATATAAAAAATCAACATGCAAGTTGATCGTTACATAGAGATGTTCAATTTCTACTGTTATGAGCGTCATGCCCATGATATCATCCAAAATAGTGGATATAATTCCTCCGTGCATTACTTGAGCATGGTTACACTGATCTTCGCGTACCGTAAATTCAGCGGTAACTGATCCAACAGACGCTTTGATTAATGTGCCATCTAACCAAGTTGTAATTGGATTTGGATTGCCATCTGCAATCTTCTTATTCAAATTTGCATTCAAATAAGAAATGATTTTTTCGTTTGGTTTCATATTTTATACTTAAGCGGTTGTTATTTTGATTAATTTCTAGACCAAGTGGACGTCCTGCCAAACATCGCCATTCCCACAAATCCTCGAATATCAAGTTTTTGATTATTCTCTTTGGCCGTTAAAATACAATCATAAGTTTTACCAGAATTTGGGTCATAAATAGTCCCATTTTCCCATGTACTTCCTTTAAATACAAAGTCTTTTAGGATTACAGCGCCTATTAAATCTCTATTTCGTAAGCGAGCATCCGGATTATTAACATCTTTCCCCGGCTTTTTTCCCCAAGTAATTTTTCCGAAATACCGTTCCCCTTGTTTGAAAATGGTAATCCGTCCATCTTTTTTTTCTGAGATCCATTCCCCTAAAATACTGTCGCCGTTACCGGCTGCCAACAAGGAAACTTGAGAAAGAGTTAAGTAAAGTAGAAAGGCAATTGTTTTTTTCATGGTGTGATAAATTTTGAAACAAATATAGGATGATTTTGGGATTTGTTGATTCCAAATGGTAGAACATAGTGTTTGTCTCAGTCAGATGTTATGCTTATTTTTGTGGGATATTGCCACGAGATTTAATTTCATAACAAGCTATTTTGAAAGTATGAATTACAATTTGAATCAAATACCAGAGAGAACAACCAAACCAAGGCAAAAAGGTTTGACGATGGTGATGGATAAGGGATTAAGCCTACGTCAAGTAGAAGATTTCATAGAAATGGGTGGAGCTCATACTGATATCGTAAAACTAGGATGGGCCACCTCTTATGTAACGCCTAATTTGAAAGAGAAATTAGCTTTATATAAATCGGCAGGAATCCCGGTATATTTTGGTGGAACCTTGTTTGAAGCATTTTATATTCGTGGTCAATTTGATGAGTACCGTCGCGTTTTAGACCAATTTGGAATGGAATATGCTGAAATTTCTGACGGATCGGTCGAAATGGAGTCAGATATAAAGTGTGAATTTATTCGTACCCTTTCCCAGCAGGTTACCGTTTTATCAGAAGTAGGTTCAAAAGATGAAGCAAAAATAATTCCTCCCTATAAATGGATTAAGTTGATGCGGATGGAGTTGGAAGCAGGTTCATGGAAAGTTATCGGTGAAGCGCGAGAAGGAGGTAATGTTGGTCTATTCCGCTCCTCAGGGGAAGTACGTCAAGGCTTAGTAGAAGAAATTTTGACTGAAATTCCAGAGGAAAAGATTATTTGGGAAGCCCCCCAAAAGTCCCAACAAGTATGGTTTGTTAAATTGGTTGGAGCCAATGTTAACGTAGGAAATATCGCGCCCAATGAGGTTATCTCATTGGAAACAATTCGGTTGGGGTTACGTGGCGATACATTTGATCATTTTTTAGATAAGTAAATAAATGGTTCAATTCATTCTTGATTTGCTTCGTGATCCTTTGACATTTTTAAGTGAGTTTATCGCTGCGAATGGATCTTTAACTTATGCCTTGTTATTTGCGATTATTTTTGTAGAAACCGGTTTTGTGGTGATGCCTTTATTGCCCGGGGATTCATTGTTGTTTTCAGTCGGATTATTGGCTGCGGCGAGTGGCCAACTCAGTTTAACGACTGTTATCCCGCTAATGATTATAGCAGCATTAATGGGTGATCAATTAAATTACTACATCGGTAGGAATTTTAGTGATTGGGTAAAGGGTAGAGAAAAAATCTTGTTTCTAAAGCGGGAGCACATAGAAAAAACAGAAGCTTTTTATGCCCAATATGGTTCTAAGATGGTCATTTTAGCTCGATTCGTACCGATTGTTCGCACCGTAGCTCCATTTGTGGCAGGCGCAGGTAGGATGTCCTATCCCGTGTATTTAATTTATGGGGTCTTAGGAGCATGTCTTTGGGTCATCAGTATTACATTGGCAGGATATTTCTTAGGGGATAATGCTTGGATCAAAGCCAATTTTGAAAAAGTGGTGCTGGGAATTGTTGCGGTATCTGTTTTGCCTATTGTTTTTGGTGTCTTGAGGCAACAATTTTCAAAGAAATAATATGGCAACGACCGCGCTATTTGGGTTGATTGGTTATCCCTTGGGACATTCATTTTCTAAGCGTTATTTCACGGAAAAATTTGAGCAAATTGGTTTAGCAGATTCACATGCTTACACGCAATTTGAAATTCCATCAATCGAAGATTATCCTGTTTTATTGAAAACGAAAGGCATTCGTGGGTTTAATGTGACTATTCCATATAAACAACAAATCATACCTTTTTTAGATGAAATAGATCCTGCTGCAGCAAGAATAGGTGCCGTAAATACCATTAAAATATTATCAGACGGTCGGACCCGCGGATACAACACGGATTATTTTGGTTTCCAACAAACGCTGAAAGATTGGTCCGCATATTCAGAATTCAAATCGCGCAAAGCCGTAGTGTTGGGCCAAGGAGGTGCTGCAAAGGCAGTTATTGCGGCGATAGAAGATTTAGGAATTCCTGTCATTAAAGTATCCCGAAAGGCATCTGATGAGGCAGTCTCTTACGAGGCCTTACCAGCGTTAATGGATTCGATCGGACTAATCGTTAATACCACACCACTGGGAATGCACCCTCATGAAGAGGCTTGTCCTGCAATACCGTATGCGAATTTAACGCCCCAACATTACTTGTATGATATTGTTTACAATCCTTTGGAAACGACGTTTTTAAAAAAAGGGATTGAATCAGGAGCAGGAGGTATTCATACAGGGATTCAAATGTTGTATGGACAAGCAGATAAGGCTTGGGAAATTTGGCAGTCTTAAATTACCTCAAATAAACACCTCTTCTAATATCATCGGTAACAATCACTTCCACATGCTCCGCGATGGTCGTAGAAAGTTCATAGCCTTTGTAGTCGGCGGCAATAGGAAATTTGCGGTAATTACGATCAATTAGTACAGCCACTTGAAGCTTTTTAACTGGAATACTTAAGAATGGAGCAAGACTATATGAGAAAGTGCGACCAGTATTCAGTACGTCATCAACGACAATAATTACCTTGTTTTCAAAGGTTTTAATATCCGCGGAAAAACGAACAGGACTTTCATAAGGAACTTCTTTGTTCAATAGAATCTCTACAGGAGTAGCACTAATACTAGAAATTTCTAATAAATGCTTGCTAAGCATGTCAGCCAACGCAAAACCTTGATCACTGACACCAGCGATGATTATTTCATTTTCTTCAAAATTATTTTCGAAAATTTGAAATGCAATCCGTCTGATTTTTTGTAGGAGTGCGGGTCCGTCTAATACTTGTTTTGCCGACATATTCTTTCGCTTATTGTCTAAATTAGCCAACTAAAATTACCCAAAATTATCCAATTTTTGTACCTTTGGTCTTTATTAGCGTTTAAAATTATTACCTATGGCTAAGAATTACGGAGCACAACAACGTGCCCAAATGCAAGCACCTTCCAACCCTTTAGCAATAAAAACGAAGAAATACGGCTTAGAGAAGAATAAATACATCGCTATGTGTATGCGTCAATTATTCTCTAATCAATGGAAATGGGCGTTCCTACCGTTGGCTTTAGTAGGTCTAAATGTCTTTCTTAACTTGTCGGGCACATACAAGAATTACTGGATTTACATCTTTTTAGCGATAGGCGTTATTGGGTATATCTTATTCTGGTTAATTCAATTTACGGGGATTACCCAATTGGCCCAATACAAGCAATTATTCGATAAATACCGGTATGAAATTGACAGCCGTCAGATATTCATGAAGATTTCAGATAAAGAAGGCGGCGTTATCAAATGGGATATGATCTTGTCTGCTTATAAAGATAAGGAAGCCTATGTTTTAGAAATGGGTAAATATCAATTCATTTATTTGCCTTTTGCTATCTTCAATAATGACAATGACCGTAAACTCATGGACAAAATCCTGCGTGATAAGGGTTTAGCCAATTGATATGGGAAGGCTTCTGGCGATTGACTTTGGCTTAAAACGTACCGGTTTAGCGGTTACGGATGCTCTACAAATTATCGCCACAGGTTTAGAAACGGTACCCACGCATACACTACTCGATTATTTACAAGCTTATTTTGCAAAAGAGCCTGTTGATAAGGTTATCATAGGTATGCCAAAGAACTTAGATAGTTCTGACACAGATTCAACCCATGGCGTTCGTGTATTAATCAAGCATTTTAAAAAGAAATTTCCTGCCATGCCCATCATTGAACATGATGAACGCTTTACTTCTCAAATGGCGATGCAAGCCATGGTTTCGGGCGGAATGTCGAAGAAAGACCGCAGGGATAAGGGAACGGTTGATCGCATTTCCGCCACCATAATTTTACAGTCCTTTATGGAATCGCAAGCATAAAAAAAGGCCAATTTACGATTGGCCTTTTTTTTATTTTGTTACCACTTTCGCAAGTCGGTGGTAGAATGGAGTCTTACTATTTGCAGATTTAGGTTTGTATTTCCCGGTAACTATTGGAACGTACATAACGCGACGTCTCGATTTTTCACCCACGTGTGGGGAAACTTCAACCCGATGCCACAAACGCCCATCATGAACGGTTAAATCTCCACGGTCAATTTCAAAAGCTACCTCACGTGAATCAGGACGGTGATCGATGAATTGCTTTTTCCCAAACAACAATTTCAACATGCTTTGATTTTGAGTTCCAGGCAAAACGCGTAAACCCCCATTAGATGAAGGACACTTATCCAAATGAATTCCCACATTCAACATGGGTAAGATTTTTTGTCCTAAAAATAAATCACGAGGGGAGTCCGTGTGCCAACCCATTTGGGTAAATTTTGAATTGGGTTGGTTCACATAGTGGTTGAATACTAAACCGTCTTTTTCATCTATGCCAACTCTTCCTTCATATGGTTCTAATAATTCCAATAACAATTCGAATCTTGGATCTTTTAGGAATTCAGCTAAAACATCGCTGTATTTATTTGTAAAGCACATGCGTTGAATTAGGTCTTTCCCATCAGGGTTTTTACCAAATTTCAGAGGAATTCCATTAACTTTCTCAACTCCCTCCGCTAACCACTTGGCTTCGATTTTGGCTAATTCTTCAATAAAAAGTTCAGTTGTTTCGCTTGAAATAAAGCTTTTAAATTGAATCACCCCATACTTCTTGAAATATGCTTTTTGCTCATCCGTCAAGGCATCCCCAAGGATAAAGGTCTTATATTCAAATTTGGGTGTTGCTATCTTCATTTTGTTACAGGCCATATCAGGCTTTTGTTTCAATTTATAATTTGCAGCGGTTAGGCTTATTTGGACCTGCAATTTACAGCAAGTAAATTTAAAATTTTCTATTGGATTTAAATTTCTAATCAAATTCAAGAAATTATCAGTTTATTCCCTTGAAGTTAACGCAACTTTACCTTTACATATTTCAATCCAAATGTCAAGGTACCTTAGCTTTCTATTGCTTTTTTTACCCTTGTTTGTACATGCGCAACTGGAGGGTCGCGAAGGCTCATACTTCGTCTTTTGGGAGTATAATCGCTCTGATTATCTGACGTCGATATTCGATTTAAAGGGGCTTATACGAATTTGTGGGATGTCCATACCACACGCCAAAAGGGTGATCATGCAGAACAAGTAATTTGGTTTGCTGAATTTTATGGCGCGCTGGGTTTTTATTTTGGTCGCATAAAATAATTTTTAGACCAACCTAAAAAATTTGTATCTTCGCAGCATGCGATTCGGACTTATCATTTTCTTGTTTTTAGGACCAATGGCACTTGCTCAGCAGATTGGCCGTATCGAAACTGACCGGCCAGATCAAACAGAATGTCCTTATATTGTAAAGAAAGGGTACTTTCAAGCAGAAATTGGATTTAATCGTGACGTAGAACAAGGGTCTACAACGTATTTGCTACCAACGAGTTTATTGAAAATAGGTATTCATCCACTTTTGGAATTACGGTATACCGTGTTGCAAGAACCGGGTTTAGGTGTTTCCACGGAGTCTTTTGGCTTTAAGTCACATGTAATTAAAGAGTCGGGCTTTATGCCTCGAACAGCGCTTATTGTACAGTATCATTTGAATCAAGATCGTCGGGATCAAAGTGAACTAAATGCAGTTCCCCATTCGATTGGGGAGACTATTTTGACTTTTCAAAATAGTCTTGGGGGCGCTTGGGGTATCGGGTATAATTTTGGTGCTGAATATCATACGGATGGAACTGTCGAAGGAATTTATCGAATTGCTCCCAATGTCAATATTGGTAAGAACGGCTACGCCTATGCGGAGGTATTTGGGAGATTCCCTCAAACTAAATTTACTGATTCATGGGTGGACGCAGGATTGGCGTATTATTTGTCGGAAAACGTAAAAGCAGATATTTCCGCAGGAAAGAGTATTCAGCAAGGGCAATCTTGGTATGTCGCTTTGGGAATTTCTTTTCGAATGCGTCTGTGGTGATTGCACTTGATTACTTTAATTGTGTAAATTGCGCGGATGCGGTATATTTTCTATTTATTGGGCTTTTTATTAGCCGGGCTTTTGCCTACCAATGCAATATTGGCTCAATCAAAAGAGCATATCGTTGTTCAAATGGGCCCCAAAAGTATTTTGGCGAATGAACAGTTTAGTCTACAGTTTTCCATTCCATTAGGAGAGCAGATGCCAACCTATCAATTTCCTGAGATCAATGGTTTTAGAAAATTGGGCGTCAGTCGTAGCAAAGCTTCGAATTTTGAGAATGAACAAGTGGTTCAGACCTTAACTTTCACCCAGTATTATCAGCCCAATGCGCAAGGAAGCTTCTCGGTTCCTTCAGTAGCGTTGGATGTAAATAAGCATGTATTCGAAATAGAACCCTTTGTTATTCAAGTCTTACCTGCCTTGGAAAAAAAGGATGCGTTATCAGATGAAATCAAAATCCCTGCACAGGTCGATTTAAAAACAAACAAGCCTTTTTTCTTGGTTCGTTCGGACGTATCAAATCCTTTTGTGGGACAAGCATTTACATTAACTATGTCATTGTATGTGCCTGCTGATAATGTTTTAGAAATGAGTTTTGATCATAATGACATTCAAATTCCTGCCTTGATTCAGCAAATTCGTCCTCGAAATTGCTGGGAGGAAAATTTTGGACTTCAGGTCGAGCGTGTTTTACAAGTTACCTTTCGGGGGAAGAAATATACCGAATATCGATTCTTTCAGGCGACTTATTATGCTTTGGATGCCCAGGTAATCCGAATTCCCTCTGTTCGTTTTCGCGTCTTGCAAGGAAATAAGTCAAAAGAGAAAAGCGCGATGTATTTTAATTCTCAAAATTTTACCATTCAGCCTCGTGCACTACCAAAGCATGTGCTTTCAGGCAAGGTGCCAGTAGGCCGCTATTCGCTAGAGGAAACATTAGATCATGAATTGGCTAATACAGGTGATCGCTTACTATATAAATCAAAAGTTATTGGGGATGGGAACAGCATTTTATGGGATACCAAGGAAGTAGCCTCAGATTACTTTTTAAGCTTTAATTTATTGTCTACGGAGCGGATTGTTTTTCCCTTTGGGAATCAAATGTTTGGTAATAAATCGGATGTTGTACGAATTATTCCGGAGCAACCCGGTAAATTTGCGTTAGCCAATTACTTCAGTTGGATTTTCTTTAACGTGGATAAGGAACGATTTGATACCTTAAAATCTAAATTGGTTATAGAGGTAAAAGGTCAGCCGCGTGATCGCAAATTAGATACATCGCTTGAAAAAGGAGGTGTTTATGAAGCTATTGAGCAGTTGGACAGTCTACAAGTACAATGGAATCGCTGGGTCAACTGGCGACAATTAGTTAATTTTGTATTGATTATAATGTTTGGATTCATTGTTTTCCTTTTTTGGAGGGCTTCAAAATAGTAATATGGGGAGTATATACGGTAAGATTTTTCAGATTAGTACCTTCGGTGAGTCACATGGTGCTGCGGTAGGTGTTGTGGTTCAGGGCTGTCCAGCGGGCATTGATTTTGATATGGATTTTATTCAGTCAGAATTAGACCGCAGAAAGCCGGGTCAATCACGAATTACTACGCAACGTAAAGAGGCTGATTCTGTTGAGGTTATTTCGGGGGTTTTTGACGGAAAGACAACCGGAACGCCAATAACGATGTTGGTTTGGAATGGAGATCAGCGTTCCAAAGATTATTCACACATTGCAGACCAGTTCCGTCCTTCTCATGCAGATTATACCTATTTTGCGAAATATGGCTTACGGGATTATCGTGGAGGTGGCAGGTCATCAGCACGAGAGACTGTTGCGCGGGTTGCTGCTGGCGCATTAGCGAAATTGGTTTTAAATCAATTAGGCGTTAAAATTACGGCATACGTATCCCAGGTAGGCACATTAAAATTAGATACGGCGGTTGAGGCCCTCGATTTAAGTTTGGCAGAGACAAATGCCGTGCGTTGCCCGGATCCTATTTTAGCAGAAAAAATGTTCACGTACATTGATGAAATTCGCAAAGCGGGGGATTCGGTTGGGGGTGTTATTTCCGCTTACATCACCGGATGTCCAGTGGGTCTGGGGGAACCAGTATTTGACAAATTACATGCCGAACTAGGCAAGGCCATGTTGAGTATAAATGCGGTAAAAGGATTTGAATATGGCAGTGGTTTTGAAGGTGTTGCATTGCGTGGTTCTCAACACAATGATTTATTTGAGAAGCGTCCTGACGGAAGTTTGAAGACCTTGACCAATCATTCGGGAGGTATACAAGGTGGAATTTCGAATGGCGAACCCATTTACTTCCGTGTGGGCTTTAAACCCGTGGCGACCATCATGCAAGACCAATCAAGTTTGAATGAGCGAGGTGAGGAAATTACGGTATCAGGTAAGGGGCGCCATGACCCTTGTGTCGTTCCGCGTGCCGTGCCCATTGTTGAAGCAATGGCTGCTATTGTGTTACTCGACTTCTATTTGCGTAATCGCGTAATTCAAATGCCTGCTTAATGGTTTTAAATGAGGATATATATTACATGGGTCTAGCACTTCGACAAGCCGAGCAGGCGTTAGCTGAAGATGAGATTCCAGTTGGTGCAGTTGTTGTTTGCCAGGGTAAAATAGTTGCGAAAGCATACAATCAAACCGAAATATTAACTGATGTTACGGCCCATGCAGAAATGCTTGCCATAACTTCTGCCGCCCAAACGATAGGCGGTAAATACTTGAAAGATTGTACTTTATATGTTACTTTGGAGCCCTGTCTCATGTGTGCAGGGGCATTGTATTGGTCGCAATTAGGGAGATTGGTTTTTGGCGCATCAGAAGAGAAGCGGGGTTTTCAGGCGCTTGGAGCTAAGGTATTGCATCCCAAAACAGAAATTGTTGGAGGAATACTCGCCGCGGAATCTGAAGCCTTGTTGAAAGAATTTTTTTCTTCAAAACGGTAAGCATAAACGAACAAATTTTAAATTAAGCTTGTTAAGTAAAATCGGATTATCATTCACAATTTAATACTATAGATATGGCTTTTGAATTAGCACCTTTACCTTATGCGAACAACGCATTAGAACCGCATTTTGATGCATTGACCATGGAAATTCACCATGACCGTCACCACAATGCCTACGTGACAAACTTGAATGCAGCTGTAGCTGGTACGGAATTAGAAGGGAAGTCTTTAGAAGATTTATTTACTTCTATTTCCACATTATCACCAGCAGTTCGTAATAACGGCGGTGGTCACTTTAACCATGATTTATTTTGGAATATTCTATCCCCGAATGGAGGTGGAGTTCCTGTGGGCACCTTGGCGAAAGCAATTGATTCGAAATTTGGTTCTTTTGATGCATTCAAGGAAGAATTTAAAAAGGCGGGTCTTACGCGTTTTGGCTCTGGTTGGGCATGGTTAGTTGCTCAAAAAGATGGTTCTGTCGCTGTTTCCTCTACACCAAATCAGGATAACCCTTTAATGGATGTTGCTGATGTTAAAGGATTTCCAGTAATTGGATTAGACGTTTGGGAGCATGCTTATTATTTGAAGTTTCAAAACAAACGCCCAGATTACATTGATGCATTTTGGAGTGTCGTTGATTGGAATAAAGCGGAAGCTCGTTATTTAGCCGCTCAGAAATAATTTATCGCGGGAGATTTGAAAAATTCTCCCGCTTTTTTTGTTATGGAGTTTGCTTTATTGCGAGCTTTCCGTATTTTTGCAGTCCTAAATGGCGGTTGTAGCTCAGTTGGTTAGAGTAGGCGTTTGTGGTGCGCTTGGTCGTGGGTTCGAGTCCCATCATCCGCCCGTTTCATTTGAAAAGTCCTGGTAAAATGCCAGGACTTTTTTTTATTTTTGCCCATGAACAAATCCAAGCAACGGGTTATCGCATACATTGACGGATCTAATTTATATTTTGGAATGGTTGATGCTGGTCTGAAATATTGTAAATGGCTTGATGTTAAAAAACTCATGATGAGTTTCTTGGATTCCAACCAAGAGTTGATAGCAGTAAAGTTTTTTACCTCTCGATTGACACATGATTTTGCGAAAGAAGCGCGGCAGTCTACTTATTTGGATGCTTTGGCCTTTACGGGTGTCAATTTGGTTTTCGGGTCTTATCACAACAAAACCATTGAGTGCTATCAATGTAATCATAAGTGGATGACGCCAACAGAGAAGATGACGGATGTAAATTTGGCTACGCATTTATTAATGGATGCGCATTTAAATGCTTATGATGTAGCTTTTGTTGTTTCGGGAGATACCGACTTTGCTCCATGTGTGGAGGCTGTGAATGAAAGTTTTGAAGAAAAATCGGTTGTCATGTTGTTTCCGCCATTTCGCGAAAATGATAGCTTGGAAGAGGAGGCTAGATCGAGTCAGTTAATAACGAAAGAAAAATTAATTGAATGTCAGTTACCGATGCAATTACTCGGAGAAGCAGGCATCGAAATTCATAAACCTGCAGGTTGGTAAATTATAAAAAGATATGGATCCACGAGTATTAAAGCGCTTTTTAATTGTCTTGTATGCGGCAGGTTTGTTTGGGATGCATATTCCTGTGACCTCAGCCTTATTCACATCATTGGTTCCATTAACCCTTTGGTTTACCGCATTTATTTGTGTGATATATTATCCAAATCCAAGTAAAAATGCCTACATCATGTTATTTGCACTGGCTATGCTTGGCTGGATGGTTGAAGTTGCAGGTGTTAGAACGGGACGAATATTTGGTCAATACGCTTACGGTAAGACTCTCGGGTTTCAATTGATTGATGTGCCTATTACAATCGGGCTCAATTGGGTAATTTTATTAATTGCTTCGAATGCCGTTGTAGCTGAATGGAATATCACAGGACGAATAGGCAAAGCTGCATTGGGTGCGGGAATAATGACAACCCTGGATTTATTAATTGAACCTGTTGCGATGCATTTTGATTTTTGGCAATGGGCAGGAAATGCCATCCCTGTTCAAAATTTTGGTGCATGGTGGATGGTGAGTTTTTTCTTTCATTGGGTCTATAATTCGGCGGGATTGTCCTCGAAGTCTAGCTTATTTAGACTAATTGCGGCGCTCCAATTTTGCTTCTTTTTAGGACATTGGATATTATTGCAAATCTTTTCTTAAACAATTTTACTTTGCGTTCGTTAGCCTAGTATACCTAAGCGTAAAATGGCCGTATATTCAATCAAAGATTTAGAGAATTTAAGTGGAATCAAAGCGCATACGTTGCGAATTTGGGAGCAGCGCTATGGAATTTTAACGCCCAATCGGACGGATACCAATATCCGTACATACTCCGACGAGGAGTTGAAGCGTGTACTTAATATTGCCCTTTTACAGGATAAAGGAGGATTTAAAATTTCAACAATCGCGAGTATGTCGGAGGCAGAAATGGCCTCACATATTTTGCATTTGTCAGAAAGCCAATTTGATTTTCCAGATCAAATACAGGCGCTCACTTTAGCGATGTTGGATTTGGATGAAGCTAAGTTTCAGTTGTTAACTAGAAATATGGTTCAAACACATGGCTTTGAAAGCTATATGTTGCATGTCATTTATCCTTTCATGCGTCGCTTAGGAACTTTATGGTTGTCGGGTTCCGTTGGACCTGCCCAAGAGCATTTCATTAGTCATTTGATTCGTCAAAAACTTATTGCCAGTATAGACCAACAAGATTTGAGTTTAAAGCCAGATGCGAAGAAGTTTTTATTGTATTTGCCTGAGGGGGAATTGCATGAAATAGGGTTATTATTTGCCAATTATGTCTTTCGGGCTCGAAAACATTCGGTAGTTTATCTTGGCCAGTCACTTCCTTATGATGAATTGTTATTGGCCTATGAAATTCATCAGCCAGATTACATTTTTAGCGTTTTTACTTCGGAACCAAATCCGGAAGAAATTGATGCATACGTTGATCAAATGTCCAAAGATTTGCCTAATTCACAGGTCTTATTAACAGGCTATCTACTATTACAACCGGAACGGAATATTCCTTCGAATATCAAAATTTTACCTGATTTTCAAGCCTTAATTGATTTAGCGAACTCCTAAGAGAATTTCGGGTTCAGATAGGTTGCAGCCTCAACAAATTTTTTCACTTCTTGTTCTTGGTCTTGCGGACAAATCATTAGTGCATTTTCATGCTCAGCGACAATAAAGTTTTGTAGACCTTGTACGACAACTAACTTTTCGCCTGGTGTTTTTATAATACAATTTTGGGTATCAAAGACCATAACGTTTCCGTCGATCACATTTCCAAACGCGTCTTTTTCTTTTATTTCATAGAGGGATTTCCAGGTGCCTAAATCAGACCAACCAATATCCGCTAAAATTACTTTAACGATTTGGGCTTTTTCCATAATTCCATTATCTATGGAGACGCTTTTGCATACTGCGTAGACCTTTCGGATAAAGTCTTGTTCCTCATTTGTGTAATAAAATTCCTCGCCTTCTTCAAATTGTTCAGCTAAGCGAGAAAGATGTTTCTCTAATTCTCTTTTGATGACAGGGATTTTAAAAACAAACAAACCCGCATTCCACACATAATCCCCACTCTCTAAAAATGCCTCAGCTAGTTCCAGGTGTGGTTTTTCGGTAAATGTTTTGACTGTTTTTGCGATAGAATCCCCGGCTTGAAATTGAATATATCCATACCCGGTATCAGGTCTCGTGGGCATGATTCCTAAGGTTACTAATACGTCTTCTTGGGCAGCATCAATCGCATGTCGCACATTATTTTGGAAGGCTATTTCTTTTATAATTACATGGTCTGCCGGCGCAACCACTAAGGTAGCGTTGGGATTTTTTTTGCCAATTTTATATGCTGCATAAGCAATACAAGGAGCTGTATTTTTTCTAAGAGGCTCTTGTAAAATTTGCTCATCACTCAAATAGGGTAATTGTTCTTTAACAATTCCTGCAAATTCTTCACTGGTAACAACGTAAATATTTTCTTGAGGTATAATGCCTTCAAATCGTTCAGCCGTTTGCTGAAGCATCGTTTTCCCAACACCAAGTACATCATGAAATTGCTTTGGATTTGCGCTACGACTAATTGGCCAAAAACGCGTTCCGATGCCTCCAGCCATGATGATTAAGTAGGTATTTTGCATATTAATGTGTTGCTTTTAGATATGCCGTAACGCGGTTTTTTGCATTGTTGCGAATGGGCGCATAAAATAAATTCATGTCCGCTTGATGCCAGTTCTTAATATGAACAAATGATCTACCGAAGACATATGGCGTATTTATCCAAAGGAGACCTTGATGATTTTGTGCATCAGCAAAGTTTTTTACCCATTTGAAGCCATACGATACCCCCCCTTCATTGAGTTCTTTAGGGGCAAAATTCTCATCCAATGTCCATGTGAGTGGATTTGTAGAAACCAGTTCGGTAGGCTTGCCTGGGTGCCACTCAGGAAAAAAACCTTGTTGGAATGTCGTCCAAGCAATAAAACAGCCTGTTTGGTCAGCATTTTTACACGGCTCAACATGTTCAAACGTATTTTTTAGGGTGGCTATACCAATTAGGTAGCCGGCAATGAATTGTTTTTGAAGATTCTTTCCGTCAATATATTCCTTTATCAATCTCGTCGCGTGTATGGTTCCTTGGCTGTGTGATGCAATGATGAATGGTCTTCCTTGGTTGTAATTTTTAAGGTAGTATTCGAATGCCTTTTTAACGTCTGAATACGCTAAAGCTAAGGCAGCTTCTTTGTCCGCTTTGTTTGGGGTAACAAATGCATAATAATGTGCCTGACGATATCTTGGCGCGAAAACTCGTCCAGCGGCATTGAATATAGTTGCTTGATTCAATATACTAGAAGAGTCAACTTTATTATTTAAGTATTGATCTTGAATATTCGCATTCCACTGAAAAGGGGTTGTGGGTTTATAGGTATAGATTGTAGGGTGAACAAAAAATACATCTGCAGGTGAATTTGGTTGTTCATCTTTCAAAGGCGATTTGTTAGGTACAGCGTCAGCAGCATCTTTTCTGTCGGGTAATGCAGCCCAATTCACTGCATCGCCATAGTCAAATTCAGGAGGTATTGGACTCTCATGCCAGGTAATCGTAAGCTTAGCAGGCTCCGGTCTTTTGCAAGAAGCTGCTATACAGATGGTTATAAAAAAAAAGATAAAGGTTTGTTTTGGCAACATGAGCTAAAATATTGGTCAAAGCTAATAAGAATTTATTCGGTAAAGAAGCAGTTTCAGGCGATTAGACGTTAAGATTTGTTTAATATTAAAGTATTTTCCGAAAAATTAGCATATTTTTGATATGAAACATTGGGCAAATTATTAAATCTTGTTTAGCTTTGTTTCAGAAGTGTACAAAACGTTAACAGAAACTTCAAACAAAAATTTTATGAAAAAACTTTTTACTCAAATCTTGCCGATTTTCACGGTGATCTTTTTGCTTGCGTTTGCAGCGGATGCTCAAACAAAAGTAGGTGGAACCATTAAAGATGCGGCTTCAAAAGAACCATTAATCGGGGTTAGTGTTTCGGTTAAAGGAAAGGTAATCGGTACGATTACCGATGCAAATGGTCGTTTTGCATTTACGACTTCAACGCCTGCTCCATTTACGATTTCTGTATCTATGGTGGGTTACGAACGTCAAGAAATTGCGATTTCTGGTTCTAAATCAGACTTAAATATTAGTTTGAAAGAGCAAGCCATGATGGGTCAAGACGTTGTTGTATCAGCTTCTCGTGTGGAGGAGTCAGTGATGCAATCTCCTGTTTCAATCGAGAAAATGGACATTCGTGCCATTCGTGAGACGCCTGCTGCTTCTTTTTATGATGCTTTACGCAATCTAAAAGGGGTAGAAGTAAGTACGCAATCGGTTGCTTTTTCATCTGTCAACATGCGTGGCTTCAATGGAAACGGTAACGTTCGTGTGGTACAATTGATTGACGGTATGGATAACCAAGCCCCAGGATTGAACTTTTCTGTAGGTAACATTGTCGGTATTTCGGAATTGGATTTAGAAGGCGTTGAAGTATTGCCAGGTGCGGCTTCTGCACTTTATGGTCCAAATGCTTTGAACGGTATCATATTAATGAATTCGAAATCTCCCTTTTTGTATCAAGGTTTAAGTGCTCAGGTAAAAGCAGGCGCTATGCATGCATCTAATCGTTCTCAAGCGACCACACCTTATGGAGATATCTCATTCCGTTATGCGAAAGCTATCAATAACAAATGGGCATACAAGGTTAACTTTAATATGTTGAGCGCTGAGGACTGGCAATCAACTGACTTTAGAGATCAAAGTTTATTAAATGGCCGTGGTTTAGGTGATGGAAATCACCGTATGAACGTAGGATATAACGGTGTAAGTATGTTTGGTGATGAGACTAATGTCAACATGTTGTCATCATTAACGCCTTTATTAGGGGTTCCTACACACCCATTGACTGCAGGAATCAATCAAATATCGCGCGCAACTGGTGGAGCATTATCTCCATCGGCAATTTTAGGTTTTATTGCTCCAAATGTAAATGTTTCTCGTCAAGGATATGCTGAAGCTGATTTAGCATCCTATACTAATCGTAACATTAAATTTAATGCAGCCTTGCATTACCGATTCAATGATAAAGTTGAGTTAATCATGCAAGGTTCGTATGGCCAAGGAACTACCTTGTACACAGGAGCGGATCGTTACTCGATTAAGAACTTCTCTATGGGTCAGTATAAGGCGGAGTTAAAAGGAGCTAATTTCTTCTTGCGTGCCTATACAACACAAGAGAATTCAGGTGATGCATATGCCACAGGAACATTAGGAGCTTTAGTTAACGAAGCAGCTAAGCCTTCGACTGCTTGGTATCCAGAATACTTTGGTGCTTTTGCGGGTGCGGCTTTACAGAACTTTGGTACTGTATTACAAACAACACTTGCTACTACTGGCAATCCAAATACGGCCATTGGCTCTGCTATTGCTAGTACACAAGCTTTATTCCCAGCATACCACGCCAATGCGCGTGCAATTGCTGACGCAAATCGTTTGATCCCAGGAACTCCAGCATTCAATACAGCTGTGGCTGCGATTAAGGAAAGACCTTTGCCAGCGGGTGCGAAGTTTACAGATAAATCAGCTTTATATCACTTAGAGGGTATGTACAATTTGACTGAAAAGCTTGGTAATAAGCTTGAGGTAATTGTTGGTGCTAACTTCCGTCGCTATGCGTTGAATTCAGAAGGTACCTTGTTTGCCTTACAAGATAATGGAGATGAATTTACAATCTCAGAATATGGTGCTTATGCACAGTTTGCTAAGAAACTTATTTCTGATAAATTGAAGTTATCTGCTTCACTTCGTTACGATAAGAATGAGAATTTCGATGGTCAATTTAGCCCACGTTTCTCAGGGGTATACACGGAAGGTCGTTCAAATTTCCGTGCTTCGTATCAGACAGGTTTCCGTATCCCAACGACACAAGATCAGTACATCAACTTGCTTACACCATCTGCACGTTTGTTAGGAGGTTTGGCAGTTGTTCAGGATCGTTACAAGTTGTCGGGTAACTCGTTTACCTTACCATCAGTGCTTGCAGGAAAGCCTGAGCCATACACAGCTAAGCCGTGGAAGCCAGAGCAAGTTCGTACCTTGGAAGTGGGTTACAAAGGGTTCCTTGGGGATCGCTTGCTAGCTGACGTTTATGCATATCGTTCAAGCTTTACTAATTTCTCAGCAGGACAAGTAGTAGTTCAGTTGCCTTCACAGCATCAAGATCCTACTGTTCTTGGAAACAAGATTTTCTCTTTCCCATCTAATGTTGAAAGTGAGGTTGTTACACAAGGTTGGGGTGTTAGCTTAGATTACCAACTAGGTAATAACTGGATTGCAGGAACGAACGTATCATACAATGAGTTGAAAGACACTGGTGGACTACCTAATTTCCAAATTGCGTTCAATACGCCTAATTACCGTACAAACGTTTCGCTATCAAACCGTAACATTGGCGGTTCAGGTTGGGGAGTAAGTGCAGTATGGAGATACCAAGAGAAGTTTGTTTGGCAGTCATCGATTGTTAATCAAGTTGTAAACCAACAACAATTGAGTTTAATCCCAGCATTCCATACATTAGATATGCAGGTTAGTAAGAAATTGACTAGCATGAAGTCTATCTTAAAAATTGGTGGAACAAACTTAGGAGGCAGACTTTATCAAACTGGATGGGCGAACCCATTGGTAGGAAGCATGTACTATGTTAGCTTAACATTTGATGAATTGTTGAATTAAGACTAATTCTTATTTTCTTGAGGCTGCCCCGAAAAGGGCAGCCTCTTTTTTTGTACCTTTGTGGATTGAAATTTCAGGAAACTACATGGACTTAACGGGTTTTTCACATATTGAGGTATTGGGTGCAAGAGAGCACAATTTGAAAAATATTGATGTTTCCATCCCTCGGAATCAATTGGTTGTTGTTACCGGAATTTCAGGTTCAGGGAAGTCCTCGTTAGCTTTTGATACGATTTATGCCGAAGGGCAGCGTCGCTACATGGAGAGTTTTTCTGCTTATGCACGTTCTTTTTTGGGTAATATGGAACGACCGGATGTGGATAAGATTGAGGGTTTGTCCCCGGTTATTTCGATTGAGCAAAAAACAACATCGAAGAACCCACGCTCTACGCTTGGCACAGTAACGGAAATATATGATTTCTTACGTTTATTGTATGCACGCGCATCGGAAGCTTATTCCTATTTGAGTGGAGAGAAAATGGTCAAACAATCAATTGACCAAATTATCGGGACATTGTTATCTCAATTTGCGCAAGGGAAAGTGATTTTATTAGCACCCGTTATTAAAGGGCGCAAGGGACATTATCGCGAATTATTTGTTCAGATTGCCAAATGGGGGTATACAAAGGTACGTGTAGATGGGGAGGTAATGGATATCGAACCCAAAATGCAATTAGATCGCTTTAAAGTTCACGATATTGAGGTGGTCGTGGACCGCTTGGTTATATCGGAGGATGAACGCGTTCGTTTGTCCCAGAGTTTGCAGACAGCGATGAATGTGGGGAAAGGGCAAGTCTTTGTCCTAGATGCGTCAAACAAACTGCATTATTTCTCTCAAACTTTAATGGACCCTAAGACGGGTTTGTCTTATGACGAACCTGCTCCAAATACTTTTTCATTTAATAGTCCTTATGGCGCCTGCCCCTGTTGTTCAGGTTTGGGCGTTATTGAAGAAATTACTGAGGAATCGGTGATACCGGATACGTCACTGAGTATTTTGCGCGGTGCGATAGCTCCTATAGGTGAATACCGAGAGTTATGGATTTTTAAGCAATTAGAGGTCTTGTTAAAGCCCTATCAAGTAAGTTTATCCACTCCCATTAGCAAGTTTCCACGAGAAGCTGTTGAGTTGATGTTGTATGGCACAGATGAGCCTGTTCCTGTTCCTTCAAAAAAATATGTTGGATCGGAATGGAATTCAAAATATGATGGGATAATTAATTTTTTAAAGCGCCAGCAGGAGAGTGGGTCGGAGAAGACGCAAGATTGGTTACAAGATTTCTTAGTGATTAAAAAATGTCCAGAATGTCAAGGTTACCGTTTGAAGAGAGAAGCATTACATTTTAAAGTAGCGGATAAGCATATTGGTGAATTAGCCCAAATGGATATCACGGAGCTTGCGACTTGGTTAGCAAATCTCGAATCCCGACTTTCAGAGCGACAAGTTCAAATTGGTTCCGAGGTTTTGAAAGAGATTCGGAAACGGGTATCTTTTTTGACACAGATAGGGTTAACCTATTTAACACTCGACCGACCGATGAAGACCTTGTCGGGTGGTGAGTCTCAACGAATTCGTTTGGCTACGCAAATAGGCACGCAGTTAGTGGGTGTTTTATACATCATGGATGAGCCTTCTATTGGTTTGCATCAGCGGGATAATGAGAAGTTGATTCAGGCTTTGAAGGATCTTCGTGATTTGGGGAATTCTGTTTTGGTTGTCGAGCATGATAAGGATATGATGTTGGAGTCCGACTACATATTGGATATTGGTCCGGGTGCTGGCCGTCATGGCGGTCAGATTGTGGGGAGTGGTACGCCTGCCGAGTTTATTAAACTAGGTACACCTACTGCGCAGTTTTTAAATGGTAGTTTGGCAATTAAAGCTCCGGAAAAGCGACGTATGGGGAATGGTTTTTCAATAGAGCTGAAAGGTGCAACAGGAAATAATTTGAAAGGTGTTTCTGTTAAGTTCCCATTAGGAAAGTTTATATCGGTGACCGGTGTTTCTGGTTCGGGGAAATCGACTTTAATCCATGATACCTTGGTACTGAAATTGAAACAACATTTTGATCGTGCGAAAAGAGACCCGCTTCCATTCAAGTCGATGACTGGATTAGAGCATATAGATAAAATTATTGAGGTTGATCAATCGCCTATTGGTCGTACACCACGCTCTAATCCTGCCACTTACACGAATATGTACACGGATATTCGTGCTTTATATTGTGAGTTGCCAGAATCGAAAATTCGGGGATACAAGGCTGGGAGATTCAGCTTTAATGTCAAAGGGGGGCGCTGTGAGGATTGCGAAGGAGCGGGTCGGAAAAAGATTGAAATGGAGTTTTTACCAGATGTGTTGGTGGCATGTGAAACCTGTAAAGGCAAACGGTTTAATCGGGAGACTTTGGAGGTAAGATTTAAGGGAAAGTCCATATCAGATGTGTTGGATATGACCGTAGAGCAAGCGCTTGAGTTTTTTGAAAATCAACCTCGTATTCACCGGCGTGTACAGACTTTATCGGAGGTCGGTTTAGGATACATCACATTGGGTCAACATGCAACGACATTATCAGGTGGGGAAGCCCAAAGGGTAAAATTGGCGGAGGAATTATCTAAAAAAGATACTGGTAAGACCTTGTACGTATTGGATGAACCTACTACAGGTTTGCATTTTCAAGATGTCAAATTATTATTGGACGTTTTACAAAAACTAGTCGACAAAGGAAATACCGTTTTAATCATTGAGCACAATCTAGATGTGGTTAAAGTGTCGGATTATGTGATTGATATGGGCCCTGAAGGAGGGAATGCTGGTGGTCAATTAGTCGCATCAGGTACACCTGAAGAGATATGTAAGGTAAAGGGGAGTGAAACGGGGCGTTTTTTAAAGAAGGAAATGAAGTAAACGCTGCCGGGGTTGTAAACCCCGGCAGCGTTACCGCTCAAACGACTTATTCGCTAATTTATTCTATCAATAATTTGGATATTTTTTCTTCAGCCAAGGTATCTGTTTCGTGAAATTTTTCAAAAATTTCTAGGTTCCCAAAAAAGTTTAGGCCTTCACATTTATTAATAATCCGAGGTTTGAATTTTAGATAATCGTGATATGAGGAGTAGGGATAGAATTCATAATTACCATAGATTTCGTGCTTTACAGGGTTTAAATGAATGTATTTGATTAAATGCGTTAAGTACATTAATGATTCAACAGGTTTTCTTCTGAAGGGAGATTCGAATAAACCTCCAGTGCGATCGGTTGCTCGATTGAACATTTGTGCGTGAGAATTCATGATATTCCCCAATAATCGACTAATAAATAGGCCAACTGAACCTTTGGGTTTTGGGAGTAATTTTAGATCAGTCAGTTTATCAATCTCTTGATAAGTTTTTACCCGAATTAATAGGTGGAAATGATTACCTAAAAGGCAGAAAGCAAAAGTGTCTACATATGGGCTAACTTTCTTCTGGTATTTCCATAGAAATGAACGGTAGTGTTTGTCTGAAAGAAATATTGGTTTTTTGTCAATACCGCGAGTATAGATATGGAAAACCTTATTTTCTATTAGTGGTTCAGTAAAACTTTTCATCTTTTTTTTATTTCAAATTTGCGAATATGATTTTTGGGTTGTTTGAAATAAATAGATAAAAATTATCATGATATTGATTTTTTTCTCTCATGAATTTGCGGTAGTTTGGTGTTGGATTTCGGTAACGCTGCCGGGGTCGTAGACCCCGGCAGCGTTTACCCAACACACATCAACATGAATCAAATAGTCTTTATCGCGATCCTTTTAGTCATGGGTTATTTAATTGCCCGGCGTTTTGGACAGATTGCAAAAACCATACACTTAGCAAAGCCTGTTCAAGTAACAAATTCCAATGAACGTTGGAGACGTGTTGTTTTACTAGCATTTGGGCAAAAAAAGATGTTTGAGAAGCCTTTAGTGGGCATAATGCACGTATTTATTTACTTGGGATTTGTGCTGATCAACATTGAGATATTAGAAATAGTAGTAGACGGGGTGCTGGGGACGCATCGAATTTTTGCTCCATTTCTTGGTGATTTTTATACGGTCATCATTGATTTTTTTGAGTTACTTGCTGCCGGGGTCTTCCTTGCTTGTGTGGTTTTTGCCACTCGCCGACTGTCCCATCAGATTAAACGATTAGATCCTACTAAACAAGCTGAGTTGAAAGGCTTCCCAGTATTGGATGCGATGCTAATATTGGTCATTGAAATGATTTTAATGACAGCACTTTATGTCATGAATGCCGCTGATCCAGATCGATCTTTTCTTATATCCAAATACCTTAAGCCTCTCTTACCTGCAGGAAGTCTGCACATCATTGAAATAGGTGCTTGGTGGATACACATAATAGGAATTCTCCTATTTGCTTTATACGTTACCTATTCGAAACACCTTCACATCTTTTTTGCTTTTCCTGCTGTCTATTATTCCAAGTTGGATTCCAGTGCACATATGTCCGACATGCCCCACGTAACGAATGAAGTGAATATCATGTTAGGCAAACCTGGGGAACCTAGTAATCCTGACTTAAAATTTGGTGCGCAGGATATCAAAGATTTAACGATCAAAAACGCACTTGATGCCTACAGCTGTACCGAATGTGGACGCTGTACGGAGCAATGTCCGGCTAATCAAACAGGCAAGGCCCTTTCGCCACGTAAAATCATGATGGATACGCGGGATCGTATGGAAGAACTTCAAAAAGATCCTAATTCAAGCAATACCTTACTAGGGAATTACGTAAGCGCGGAGGAATTACGGGCATGTACAACTTGCCAAGCTTGTGAAGAAGCTTGTCCAATTCAATTGTCACCTCTCGAAATAATTTTGGCCTTGCGTCGATATCAAATTATGGAGCAATCTGATGCTCCTGGCGCATGGAATGCCATGTTTGCCAATATTGAGACTAATCAAGCTCCTTGGAAATTTGATCCAAGTGATCGTTTAAATTGGACAAAATCATGAAAAAAATACTCGTTGCTATAATCGTTTTGATTTTATTATATGCCCTAGGACCGCACCCAGAGGCTCCCACGTTGCCTGGGCCAACGTGGAATGATATTCCTGATAATCCACAGGCTATCACGGCTTTTTTGAAAGCGAAAGAAGCGCAGAATGGAAATTTAAAGCCCAACAACGAGGGACAAATTATTTATGCAGATTCTGCTAATCCTAAGAAGACGAAAACGGTCGTTCTCTATATACACGGATTCTCTGCCTCTCCAATGGAAGGTAATCCTTTGCATAAGGAAGTGGCAAAAGCTTTGCGTGCCAATTTAGTATTAGCTCGAATTGAAGACCATGGTGAATTTCCCACTGATTCAACAATGGCTAGAGCAAGTGCAGATAAATTTTATCAGAGTGTTGAGAATTATTATGCTCTTGCCAAAAAGCTTGGTGATGAGGTCATTGTACTCGGAACTTCATTTGGTGGGGCGATGTCATTGGTCTTAGCCACCAAACATCCTGAAATGAAGGCTCTTTTATTGTATGGACCATGTATTGCAATTAAAGACCCAACAGCATCTCTTCTTGATAATCCTTGGGGGCTTCAATTGGCTCGCACAGTTATGCAATCTGATTTTCGTGATATTCCTTCCGTAAGCCCCGGGCATAAGAATTTTTGGAGTTTACATTATCGTCTTGAAGGTATCGTAGCGATACAAAATTTCTTAACGCATGAAATGACCGATGAAACCTTTTCGAAAGTGAAAGTGCCTGTTTTTTTGAGCTATTATTATCAAGACAAGGAACATCAAGATAATGTAGTTTCGGTTCAAGCCATGCGGGATATGTTTCCAAAATTAGGTAGTAAAAACAAGAAAGAGCAAGCATTCCCATTATCGGGCTATCATGTCATTACCTCTGATATTCTTGGTAAACGTGTTGATTTGCCTATTCAAGCATCCTTGGAATTTATTAATAAGCTATGACCCCACAATTGATTTTATATGCGGTTCCCTTTTTTTTAATCACCGTCCTCTTTGAATCGTGGTGGGCTTATAAGGAACAGCGGGATTTTATCGAAGCTAAAGACTCTTTGACATCCATTGGACTTGGATTAGGGAATTTGGCTGTTGGTACTTTAACAAAAAGTCTCGCCTTTGTTACCTATTTTTATGTCTATGATCATTGGCGATTGGCCGACTTTCAGTTTTCTTGGTGGCCGGTTTGGGTATTTGCTTTTTTTGCGGAAGATTTAACCTATTACTGGGTGCATCGGATCTCCCACGAAGTACGATTTTATTGGGCATCTCACATGGTGCATCATTCCTCTCCTAAGTATAATTTAGCAGCTGCTTTACGTCAAACATGGACAGGTAGTGTTACTGGTGGATTTCTGTTTTGGGCCTGGCTACCCTTGTTAGGCGTTCATCCATTTATTGTGTTTTTTTTCCAACAAACAAGCTTGCTTTATCAATATTGGATTCACACCGAATTTATTCAAAAGATGCCCCATTGGTTCGAGCAGTTTTTCAATACGCCATCGCATCATCGTGTACATCACGGGACCGACCTTGATTATTTAGATACGAATTATGCAGGTGTACTAATAATTTGGGATCGTATATTTGGTTCATTTAAATCCGAAAATAAGCGTCCCAATTACGGCCTAACGAAGCAGATTGAAAGCTATAATCCAGCTAAAATTGCGTTTTATGAATGGGTGCAAATTGGTAAAGATTTGATTCATGCTAAAAACCTAAGGCAAATAGCGGGTTATTTATTTGGTCCACCTGGCTGGAGTGACGATGGAACTAGATTAACCGTTCAACAGATGCGCGCACAAGCTAAAAAGGAATAAGTATGGAACTACAGATTACTACCATGGCTGAATGGGCCGCAAAAGGGCAAAGCCCTGATTTATTATTCTGGGTTGGATGTGCAGGTTCTTTTGATGATCGTCACAAAAAAATCACGCGGGCTTTATGTGAAATTCTCAATCATGTAGGTATAAAATTTGCTGTACTTGGGACAGAGGAAGCTTGCACGGGAGATCCGGCTAGAAGAGCAGGGAATGAGTTTTTATTCCAAATGCAAGCCATGCAAAACATTGAAGTTCTGAATATGTATGGCATACAAAAAATTGTAACCGCATGTCCACATTGTTTTAATACCTTAAAAAATGAATACCCCTCCCTTGGTGGTACTTATGAAGTAATCCACCATAGCCAATTACTAGCTGATTTGCTGGCTGAAGGGAAGATTCAATTTAATGAGCAAAAAGAAACGATAGCTTTTCATGATTCCTGTTATCTTGGTCGTGGAAATGGTATATATGAAGCTCCCCGTGAAATCATTAGCGGATTAAAAAAGGAACTGAAAGAGTTAAAAAGTTGTCGGACAAAAGGACTTTGTTGCGGGGCTGGGGGTGCTCAAGTTTTCAAAGAACCCGAGGCAGGCACACAAGATATTCAAGTAAAACGGACCGATGAAATTCTGGAATCTGGCGTAAATAAGGTAGCTTTAGGCTGTCCTTTTTGCATGGTGATGCTTCAAGATGGCTTGAATAAATCGGGCAAAGAACATGAAATCCAAGTAGTTGATTTAGCTGAATTAGTTCAGCAAAGTTTAAAATAAGATGTATATACCTTTTCAAGAAATGCCAAATCAGGCGCGTATTTGGGTTTATCAGGCCTCTCGTAGTTTACAGGCGTCTGAAATCGATCAAATTACGCAAACAATTACAGAGGCATGTCAAGCTTGGGAAGCACATGGAGCCCCTTTACAAGCGTCCTTTGAGATTCGCCATAAACAAGTAATTATTGTGGCCGTTAATGAAGCAATGAACGCTGCATCTGGTTGTTCCATAGATGCCTCTACTCGTTGGTTCAAGACATTAGGTGAGTCTTTTCAGGTAGATTTTTTTAATCGGGATTTGGCTGTTGTGCGCAATGAGCAGGTTACTTTAATTGGTTTAGGCCAATTGAAGTCTTCGATCGAAGCAGGTAATTTGCATCCTGCGGATCAAATCATAACGCCGCTGCTTCAAACGCTAAAGCAATACCGGGAGGCTTGGACTTGTAAAGCAGCAGATTCCTACCTAAAGCGTTATTTTTAATATGGCAGAAGATTTAATTATTCCCCTTGGCTCTCGAAAGGAACAATATGCAGCACTTTTTCCGCAAATTCAAGGGCTTTTAATTGGTGAAAATGACCTAACGGCAAACCTGGCTAATATAGCTGCCGCGATCAAAGAGGTATTTGGTTTTTTTTGGGTGGGTTTTTACATAGTAAAAGAAAATCAATTAGTTCTAGGACCCTTTCAAGGGCCTGTTGCTTGTACTCGAATTCCATTTAATAAAGGCGTTTGTGGACATGCCTATACCACGGCGGAAACCATTATTGTTCCTGATGTGGAACTATTCCCTGGTCACATCGCTTGTGCCTCTGCATCCAAATCAGAAATCGTTTTACCCGTGAAAAATCAGGCTGGTGATGTTACCATGGTTTTGGATGTCGATTCGGATTTGCTAAACGATTTTTCCGAGGTTGACCAGGAAGGACTTGAGAAAATTCTGACCTTAATTAACGAAGCTTGGCAATAACCGTTTCACTACCAACGGGTTTATCACCGATATTTACACATATCTCAGCGTCCAAAGGAAGATAAATATCAATACGACTTCCAAATTTTATAAATCCGAATTCTTGGCCTTGAGTAACTTGATCCCCCTCCTTTACGTACCAGCAAATACGCTTAGCTAGTGCTCCAGCAATTTGACGGAATAAAATTTCTGTCCCATTTTCATGCTTTACTACACACGTAGTACGCTCGTTTTCGGTACTGGATTTGGGATGCCAAGCAACCAAATATTTCCCTGGATGATATTTAAAATAGGAAACTATACCTGAAATCGGATTAAAATTTACATGCACATTGATTGGCGACATGAATATCGAAACTTGCTTTCTTTTCCCCTTGAAATATTCAGGCTCTTCGACTTCTTCTATCACGACAACTTTCCCATCTGCCGGTGCAATGATATGCTTGGGATTAATTTCTGTGTTACGTTTGGGTACCCGGAAGAATTGAAGGATGATTAAATAGAAAAGTGCTGTTACAATAATGACTGCTTCGCGTAAGAAAACTTGTTCTGGGAAAAAATAGGCCATAAGCCCATTTATCACTAAAACGATAAATAATGAACTAATTAATAAGGTTTTTCCTTCCCGGTGTAATGTCATAAATCAAATGTTTTTTATGCTTTTATATAAGCCCAGTGATAAAATTACTACATTTTTTGCGCCCATACCTAAACAATATTCAATTTTTGTATAAAAAAAGTGCATTTTTGAATTATTGTTTTTTGATTTTATGCTACCTAGTTCACGTCAATACTTTCTTCTTTTATTCATTTTTATTGCCCTCTCGGCTCATGCGCAGATTTTCTCATGGCGAGATCCGAATAATTCTACCTGCTACAAGATAGATTTTGTTACGAATCGATGTTATGTATCAAATTCAAAAGGTCTTTGGCAAGACATAGGTAATATCAACTTGCAAGACATCAAATCAGCCGATTTATTTTCAAATGCTGATGCCATAAATCCCGTGAAAGTCCCAGGTAAAAAAGGAACTTATCTATTGATGGAGTGTAGCGGCCAAGTTTATATTTTTGAACCTGATACACGTACGCTAAAGCGTGAAGACCTGACATTTTACCGTGGAGCAAATTGTCAAGCTGTACAATTTAATAGAAATGGGACATTCTATAGTTTTGGTGGGTATGGTTTTTGGCAATCCACCAACATAATTACGCAGTATAATTCCGTTTCAAAAGACTGGACCCATATCTTAGCGCAAGGTAAAATCCCCAATTCGATACATAAAAAATCAGCTGCCTATTTACCCGATCTTGATAAATTCATTGTTGTTGGCTCAAAGCGAATTAATCAAACAGAGTCTGCTGAAGCGCTAGATGTCGACTTCGGTATTTTTGACTATAATTTCACTGATAAAGTATTTAAGCGATTAGGGGAGGTTTACGAGCCCGTTTTACGAACAATCTTAGCGGGCGAAAAAAATAATTTTACGCTTGCCATGGGGCAATATATTGTTATCTCACCTTACAATACGGTCCCAGGGTATAATCACGATCTTCTTTACATAATTGATACCAAAGATTCGTATAAAGGGTATTTATGGACAAATCCTGCACGATTCCAAATTCGAAAATTCATGGAAGATCGAGGTGTTTTGTACAGTGTTTTTACCCGCGGTAATAGCATTTTTCTCCCGCAAGCGCAAGAAACATTTCCTTACGGCAGTTATCAAGTCGCTGAAGTTTCAGCTAAAACCTTATTAGCTGAAAGTAAGCCATTGGGTCCTATCATGGAAAAAACGCTGATTGAAAATGTTCGCGATTTTGTCTTAATCATAATCGTTGTCATTGTTTTCTTTATCGTAGCTCGTTTTTTCATTTTATTGAAACAACGGAGAAAAAAGAGTCAATTGAATTTGTTATTGGGAGCAAACGAGCGACAATTCTTAGATTTCCTTCGGTTAAATTATCGTCAGGGCTATGTATCGGGTCATCAAATTGTTGCTTTCTTTGGTAGGCATAAAAGTAGCCCCGAATCGCAAAGGCAATTCAGGGCTAAATTAATTGATGGATTGACAAAATCACTCGGGCTAATTTACCCTGGTCAACAAATTCTTGATATTCAGGCAGATGATAAGGATCAGCGCATGTTGACCTACCGACTTACCGCGGAAATATTTGAAGAACTAAAAAAATTATAAGTTTTTTTCTAAGAATTTCGTCATCATATTATACAAGTGTAACCGCGTATTCCCTCCAGAAATACCGTGGTTTCGGTTTGGATAATAGAAAGTTTGAAATTGCTTGTTGGCGGATATAAGCGCATCCTCCAAGGCTACCGCATTTTGAAAATGGACATTATCATCCCCTGTTCCATGTACCAGTAGTAAATTCCCTTTCAATTTGTTTACATGAAATACCGGTGAATTTTCATCATACCCTTTTGGGTTTTCCTGTGGCGTTCGTTGATATCTTTCAGTGTAAATAGAATCATAAAAACGCCAATTCGTTACAGGTGCTACCGCGATAGCTGCTTTAAAGACATCAGCACCTTGCATTAAACAATTGGAGGACATAAATCCTCCATAACTCCAACCCCAAATTCCGATGCGACTTGCATCGACATATGGAAGATTACCTATAAACTTAGCCGCATATATTTGGTCTTGAACTTCAATTTTACCCAGATTTTGGTAAGTGATTTTCTTGAATGCTACACCACGACCTCCGGTACCACGATTGTCAACACAATAGATTAAATATCCTTTTTTCAACAACATTTGGTACCAATAAAAATCACCGCCAGGATAGGAATCTAAGACTTGCTGGCTACCAGGACCGCCATATACGTGCATCAATACAGGGTATTTTTTAGAAGGGTCAAAGTTGGCAGGTTTAATCCAATAGGCATTCAAATGATCACCATTTGCCAAGGGGATTTCAAAAAATTCACGTGGGGAAATTTGGTAATCAGTGATTTGCGACTGTAATTTTTGATTATCCTCTAATACGCGTACCAAACCCTTTTCTGCACTAATAAGTGAAATAGTTAAGGGTTTTTTTGCTGAGCTATGGTTCAACATATAATAGGAAAAGTCCGAGCTAAAACTAGCTGAATTAGTTCCCGTTAAGCTAGATAAAGCTTTTTTACCTGTTCCGTTTATGTTAATTGAATAAACTTGCCTACCTATCGGGCTCGTTTCTGCTGAATTGAAATATAAGGTCTTGGTTTTCTCTTGATACCCATAAAAATCATCTACTTCCCAGTTGCCTGTGGTAATCGCCGTAAATTTCCCGGTGCCAATTTCTCCCGCATAGAGGTGTTTATAACCACTACGTTCTGAGCTAAAAATAAATGTTTTACCATCATTAAGATACGTGATGTCATTTCCAATCGCCTCTATTTCAATCGAAGTCTCAGCGCGCTCTTCATAGATTAAACTTGTTTTAGCTTGACTAATCGAATGATGAAGCAATTCCATATGATTTTGAAGACGGTTCAAGCGAATAAATCCAACAACATCTGGATTTTTGGTCCATTTTAAGCGGGGAATGTATTGGTCTTTTTCTGGCCCAACTTGAATTGCTTGTAATTTATTTTCGTCTAAAAGTGCTACAGATAGACTTACGATGGCATTTGCTTCGCCAGCTTTTGGGTATTTATAGCGATAATCTTCAGGGTATAAATCGCCCCACATTTGCATGTTGTATTCAGGTACTTCACTTTCATCGAAGGTATAGAATGCAATTTTCTTACTATCCGGGGACCAAACGAATGCTTTGGCAAAAGAAAACTCTTCTTCGTACACCCAATCACAAGCACCATTAATGATGTGATTAAATTTCCCATTGTGCGTAATCGCCGTTTCTCTTCCTGTTGGTACATCGGTCCAAAACAGATTATTATCCCGGACAAATGCTACACGTTTCCCATCTGGAGATAACGTAGCATGCATTTGTTTACCCCCTGCGGAAAGTTGCTTAAGTGAATTGTTTGTTCGATTGAATAAAAAGTTATTTTCTTTTGAACTCCGTCGGTAGATTTGTTCAGATTCGGTACTAATTAAAATTGTCCGCTCATCTGTAGATAAGGCAAAACCCTGTACGCGAATCGTTCCGCCCGTACTAGTTTTGTGAATAGCCTCATCAAACAAAATTTCAAACTTACTTGGATCCGAGATGCTATATTTAACGATTTTACCTTCCTTGAGCTCCAAATAATTTTGCCCATCCTGCGACCAGTTTAAATTCTGGATATTTTTTTGCCGGAAAGTTGGCTTAGCCCAAATATCTTCTAGGGTAATATCCTTTTGAGCAAAAGTGCTAGAGGAAGCCGCGATTAGGATTCCGAGTAGTAGGTGTTTTATTTTCATTATTTGATGGAATTCGTTTAATCTTGAAATATTACGATGGGGTCAGTTTCTACGACATTGCTGGCTTGTAATGCATTATCTCGTATAAAAATTTGAAATTTTAAGGTATCATTTTTTTCAGTAAATAGAGGAGAATAGCCCTTGTAGAAAGCATATACGAATTGTGTTGAATAATCAACCGTTCCTTCGATAGGGCCTGGCTTTTGGTCTGCTTTGAATTTGAAATTCATTAGACCTCCCAGACTGGGGCTAAAGTTTATCGGGATAAATTTCCCGTTTTTTTGCAACAAAACATTCACTTCAAAATTCCTAAAATCTTTGAATTTCGCTGGATCTGCAATTAAATCAGCTTGCGTAATTCCAAGGTCTCCATCACCATCTTTAAATCGAATCGACATCACCACGGAGTCGATTTTTGCTTTACCGCCAAAACCATCATTGCTTATCTTCGTAATTTTTTGAATTCGACTAAAACTAATTGAGGGTACTGTACTCCATTCAGGTTCTTTCACACATGAAAGTAGCCCAAGAATGCAGCTGATAATTCCCAAAAAACGAATGCCCCATTTCATAATTCGTAAAGTTAATGAATTGGTTTAATTTTGTATGAATATTAAAAAAAAGCCGTGCCTAACGAGTTGGACATTTGGGAGCCTTGGCGCTTGGAACTGAAAAAAAAGGTTCAATCTATGCAATCCGATGATTTTGACTCGATTGCCTTGGAATTGTTTCGCTACACAATGGCATTTAATCCCATTTATCAACGTTATGTTAACTTGTTAGGAGTTGATGTTGATGCAGTTAAAACACGCGATTCTATTCCATTTTTACCCATTGAATTATTTAAAACGAAACGAATTCAGTCGGGTCAAGCCCCTATTTTATTTGATTTTGAAAGCTCAGGTACTACGGGGCAAATTCCGTCTAAACATCCCGTTTGCGACCCTGATTTTTACAAAAAACAGTCCAAACGCATTTTCGAACAACAATATGGCCCGTTAACAGACTACCATATTTTTGCGCTTTTGCCATCTTATTTGGAACGAAGTACTTCTTCGCTCGTGTACATGATGGATCATTTTATCCAAGAATCAGGTTCAACCTTAGCGGGATTTTATCTAAATCAATATGATGTTTTAGTTGCCCAAATTAAACAGGCCCTAAAGACTGAACGTAAAGTTTGGGTGATGGGGGTAACGTTTGGGTTATTGGACTGGGTTGATTCAGGTCAAGATTTTTCGTTTTGGCAGGAAGCTGTCTCGGATGGGCGTTTGATGGTGATGGAAACCGGTGGGATGAAGGGGCGCCGTGAAGAGTGGATTCGGGAACGCGTACATGAATTTTTAAAATCCTCCATGGGCCTTCGTCAAATCGCCTCGGAGTATGGGATGACTGAATTATTTTCCCAAGCATATGCAGATACCGATGGGGTTTTTACACCAGGTGTTTCAATGCGGGTCCAATTACGGGAGGTGACTGATCCATTTGCGAAGGTGACGCAGGCTGGTCGGGTAGGGGGAATTCAAATTATTGATTTAGCCAATATTGATTCATGTCCTTTTATTGAAACCAAAGATTTAGGATCATTGGAAGAAGATGGAATCAGATTTAAAGTCTTAGGTCGCTTTGACAATTCGGAAATTCGTGGTTGTAACTTGATGGTTGATCAAGGGTGGGGCACGAGCCAGGCAGAACCGTCTGTATAAAATTCATTTTTCCAAATAGGAACTTCCTGCTTCAAGGTATCAATCAGCCATTCGCAAGCCTTAAAGGCTTCTGCCCGGTGAACCGCACACACACCAATAATCACAGCGATGTCACCAATTTCCAATTTACCTGTGCGATGCGATACGCTAATTTTCCGAATGGGCCATTGCGCAGCTGCCTCGGTTGCGATTCGCTCCATTTGTTTTTTGGCCATGGCATTGTACGCTTCCATGGTTAAATTTTCAACGTCCTTATTTTGATTTTTATTCCGAATGGTTCCTACAAATAGGCAAATTCCCCCTGCTTCTGGATCTTGTAGGAAAGCATAGCTCTCGTCGATGGATAAAGCTTTGTCGCTTAAGAGGATTTGATTTATCATTTACGTGAATAGGTAATGTAGCTGTATTGATAGGTGTTTTTCTCGTCGGTAATTCCACGTTCTTTTTCCACTGTTTCCCAAGTGTCAGCCGAAATTTCAGGGAAATAAGCGTCACCATCAAAGATGTCATGCAAAAGGGTAACTAAAATTTCATCTGCAAGCGGCATACTCAAAGCATAAATTTCTGCTCCCCCTACGATGAAAATATCTTCTCGTGTCAATGATTTACCTTTTAAAATCGCCTCTTCCACCGAGTTTGCCAGTATTACCCCTTCGATTTGCAAGTCGGTTTGCCTACTAATCACAATGGTCGTGCGGTTAGGTAATGGTTTGCCTATGGACTCAAAGGTCTTACGTCCCATGATGATGACATGACCTGTTGTTAAAGCTTTGAAACGTTTTAGATCAGCAGGTAAATGCCAAATCAACGCGTTGTTTTTTCCAATTACCCGATTTTCATCGAATGCAACTAAGATTTTTAGCACGATTTTAGGTTTTAATTGTCAAAAATAAGGGATTTTTTGACTGGAACATCTTTGTGAATTTTATTTTCAAAAACGCTTCACTTTTCGGGCGCAAAGCCCTAATTTTGTACAATTTTTGAGCCTAGTGTTAAGGACTTACGAATTACTAATCATTACCCTTAAAATTATTACATCTCGTGCCTAAAGATTCCTCGATTAAATCTGTCCTTATTATCGGTTCTGGTCCTATTGTGATTGGTCAAGCCTGTGAATTTGATTATTCTGGTTCTCAAGCGGCTCGCTCCCTACGGGAAGAGGGCATTGAAGTAATCTTGATTAATTCAAATCCGGCCACGATCATGACCGATCCGATGAATGCGGATCATGTGTATTTGAAGCCACTCGAAAAAGCTTCGATTATTCATATTTTAGAGAATCACAAAATCGATGCGGTTTTGCCTACCATGGGTGGTCAAACGGCTTTGAACTTGGCCATCGATTGTGATGCGGCAGGGATTTGGGAAAAATATGGTGTGCGTATTATAGGTGTAGACATAAACGCCATCGAAACAACGGAAGATCGCGAGAAATTCCGGTTAAAGATGATAGAAATTGGCGTGGGCGTTTGTAAAGGACGTACAGCTCGTTCGTTTCTGGAAGGAAAAGAAATTGCACAAGAAACAGGATTCCCGCTAGTAATTCGCCCATCCTTTACATTAGGAGGAACTGGTGGCGGTTTCGTTCATGATCCAAAAGATTTCGATGCTGCCTTAAATAAAGGTTTGCACGCTTCGCCTACCCATGAGGTGTTGGTGGAGCAATCCATTATGGGATGGCAAGAATATGAATTAGAGCTTTTGCGTGATAATTTAGGAAACGTCATCATTATCTGTTCGATCGAGAACTTCGATCCGATGGGTATTCATACCGGGGATTCGATTACCGTGGCGCCAGCGATGACGTTGCCAGATACGATTTACCAGCGCATGCGCGACATGGCCATCAAGATGATGAATGCGATAGGCCAATTTGCTGGAGGGTGTAACGTTCAGTTCTCCTTGAATCCAGAAACAGATGAAATTATTGCGATTGAGATTAACCCTCGGGTATCGCGCTCGTCTGCTTTAGCATCCAAAGCAACGGGGTATCCGATTGCGAAGATCGCTGCCAAAATGGCGATTGGCTATAACTTAGATGAATTAACCAACGCCATTACGGGAACCACCTCGGCCTATTTCGAGCCAGCGTTAGATTACGTGATTGTAAAGGTTCCGCGTTGGAACTTCGATAAATTTAAAGGGGCAGATCGTACACTAGGATTACAAATGAAATCCGTAGGTGAGACTATGGGTATTGGTCGAAACTTCCAGGAAGCACTTCAGAAAGCATGTCAGTCCCTAGAGATTAAGCGAAATGGGATGGGTGCAGACGGAAAGGAATTACGCGATCAGGATGCGATTATGTATTCATTGGCAAATCCTTCTTGGAACCGCTTGTTCCATATCTACGATGCGTTTAAGATGGGGATTTCGTTTAAGACGATCCAGCAATTAACGAAGATCAACAAATGGTTCTTAAACCAAATTGAGGATTTGGTTCGTGTGGAACGCGAAGTCGAGAAATATACCGTTTCAAATATTCCTAAAGAATTGTTGGAAGAAGCGAAACATAAAGGATTCGCAGATCGCCAAATTGCGCATACCTTGCGTTGCCTTGAATCAGAGGTATATGACAAGCGAAATGCGATGGGCATTAAACGGGTGTACAAATGCGTGGATACTTGTGCAGCGGAATTTGAGGCAAAAACACCTTATTATTATTCGACCTTTGGACAAGAAGGCGCTTCGGCAGTAGTAGATAACGAATCTGTCGTTTCAGCTAAGAAAAAAGTAGTTGTTTTAGGTTCGGGCCCGAATCGAATTGGCCAAGGAATTGAATTTGATTATTCATGTGTTCATGGGGTTTTGGCGGCGAAAGAGGCGGGTTATGAGACGATTATGATCAACTCGAATCCAGAGACGGTGTCCACCGACTTTGATATTGCGGATAAATTATATTTTGAGCCCGTTTTCTGGGAGCACGTGTATGACATCATCCAGCATGAGAAACCGGAAGGCGTAATCGTGCAATTGGGTGGGCAAACGGCCTTGAAACTAGCGGAGAAATTAGCTAAATATGGCATTAAAATTTTAGGAACTTCGTTTGAGGCCTTGGATTTAGCGGAAGACCGCGGTGCATTCTCAAGTTTATTGAAAGATTTGGGAATTCCGTATCCGAAATTTGGGGTTTGTGAAGATGCGGATAATGCCGTGGCTTTGGGACGTGAATTAGGATATCCATTATTGGTTCGTCCTTCCTATGTATTGGGTGGCCAGTCGATGAAGATTGTCATCAATGAGCAAGAGTTGGAACAACACGTGGTGGATATTTTACGTGATATTCCGGGAAATAAAATCTTATTAGACCACTTCTTAGAGAACGCGATTGAGGCGGAGGCAGATGCCATTTGTGATGGGGAAGATGTATATATCATCGGTTTAATGGAGCATATTGAGCCAGCGGGGATTCACTCCGGAGATTCGCACTCGGTCTTGCCTCCGTTTGATTTATCGGATAATGTTATTAAGCAGATCGAAGATCATACCCGTAAAATTGCAGTGGCCTTGAAGACGAAGGGCTTATTAAATATACAGTTTGCTGTGAAAGATGAGATCGTATACATCATCGAAGCGAATCCACGTGCGTCTAGAACGGTTCCATTTATTTGCAAGGCCTACCAAGAGCCGTATGTAAATTATGCAACCAAAGTGATGCTCGGTGACAAAAAAGTGAAGGATTTTAATTTCAAGCCAATTAAAAAAGGCTTCGCTATTAAGATTCCTGTGTTTTCTTTCAGTAAATTTCCGAATGTAAATATGGAGTTAGGACCTGAAATGAAATCAACAGGTGAGGCGATTTATTTTATCGATGATTTGAAAGATGACTTCTTCCGCAAGGTATACGGAGAAAGAAATTTATACTTAAGCAGGTAAAATGTTAAAACTTATTGCGCTTATTTTAGTTTTTATCTACGTGGTGATTCCATTACTTCGTTTTTTAATGAAGGCATTTGTCATCACGCAGGTGCACAAAAAGATGTCTGAGCAAGATATTCGCGCAAAACAGGCAGCTTCCAAAGCGCGAAAAGAAGGTACGATTGACGTGGATTATGTTCCGCCGAAGTCGAAAGTTAAGTCAGATGAAGTGGGTGGAGATTATGTCCTATATGAAGAAATAAAAGATTAATATGTTCAAACGCATTTTGCTTTATTTCATGCTGTTTACTTGTCTTTTAACCAAAGATGGAATATCGTATGCGTTTGACTTATTGAAGGAGACAGCAGAGATATCCATGTTTACGGATGTAGAATGGGAAGATGCGAAAGAGGAAGAAGGAACAGCAGAAGACTGGTGGAATCATGGCGCACTAGATAATTTAGTTTTAAACGTACAAATACCTAACCTGCAGAAGACTTCTTTCCCGGAGCGAAATGAGTCTGAATTAAATGTGCTCCTTGAACAAGTGAGTCCCCCTCCCCGCATGGCGTAATACGCCTGCCTTATTGAAACAAAATCATTAAATCTTCTTGTAAACTATGTCTGAGATGACATAGCAATTTATTCGTTATGAAAACATGCGCATTAGCGTCTGCGTTTATTTGTACGATTTTTATAGGCTTTAGTCAAGACAAAAACTACAAAAATCAGATAAACCCGACATTAACAGAAAAAGTTTATTTACAGCGTACCGTGGAAGAAAAGCAAGTAACACCGTCAACGCAAACACCGAAATACCAACAAAAATCGCCCAATTTGGATTGGGCAGACACGGTGAAAAAGAAAAATCAACCCCCTTCCTACAAGCAACATGGAGGAAGGCCTAACTAAGTAGAAATGAAAAAATACCTATTCGGAATATTACTTCTGAGCGCTTGTTCAGCTGAAAAAGAAGAAACAGTTGAAGTCCAAACGCTGGAGGTATCAACTCCTATTGCCATAGATACAACAATCCAACAGGAGTTTGTTGCCGATATTCATGCCGTGCAAAATGTAGAGATTCGTGCACGTGTCAAAGGCTACCTTGATCGAATTTTAGTCGACGAGGGAAAGCAAGTAAGGAAAGGACAGATCATGTTTACGATCAATAGCCAAGAATATGTCGCTGATTTGGCACAAGCAAAAGCGGTACTTAGTCAAGCATCTGCCGAGTTAAAAGCAGAGGAATTGACCTTAGTTAATACCCGTTTGCTTGTGGATAAAAATGTCATTTCTAAAAATCAGTTAGCTATTTCCTTAGCTAAAGTAGATGGCTTAAAAGCCAAACGAGAGGAGGCAACTGCACATGTCCGATCTGCCGAATTGAAGGTTGAAAATTCTAATATCAGGGCACCTTTTGATGGCATAGTAGACCGTTTACCATTTAAGAGAGGCTCTTTAGTAGACGAAGGAACTTTGTTGACGACCTTGTCGGACAATCAAAATGTATATGCCTATTTCAATGTTTCTGAAAAAGAATATTTGGCTTTTAGTGAGCAAGGTGGTGTAAATAAATCAGCAACGGTGGGTCTCGTTTTAGCTAATGGTGAAGCCTATCCTCAAAAGGGGTTGGTAGAAACCATTGAGGGGGAGTTTGATAAGAACACAGGAAATATTGCCTTCCGTGCGCGCTTTTTAAATCCAGATAAACTATTGCGTCATGGAGCATCGGGTAAGGTACAATTGCCTAAGAAGGTATCAGGTTACTGGGCTATCCCGCAAAAATCAGTCTTCGAAATTCAAGAGAAAAGTTATGTTTTCGTGAAGGATCCAAGTGGCGCTGTTAAAATGAAAAGCATCATCCCAGACTTAAGGATTCCGCATTTCTATCTTGTGAAGTCGGGATTCTCAGAAAAAGATACGGTCTTAATTGAGGGGATTCAGCTCGTGAAACAAGGTCAAAAAATCAAGTCGACCTTCAAGCCGATGCGTGAATTATTAACGGAATATAAAGCACTTTAAGATGATCCAACAGTTCATTACCCGACCGGTATTGTCGATCGTTGTATCGATCTTTATTGTGATTTTAGGGGTAATTGCTATGAAGCAATTGCCCATTACACAATTCCCTGATATTGCTCCGCCTGCGGTAACCGTGACCACGAAGTATACGGGAGCAAATGCGGAAGTTTGTGCCAAAGCCGTGGTAACACCGCTCGAACGCGCCATCAACGGCGTAGCTGGAATGGCTTACATGACGTCTGTTTCAGGAAACGATGGAACCAGTATTATTCAAGTCTATTTTCAAGTAGGTACAGATCCCGATGTGGCAGCTGTAAACGTGCAAACTCGTGTGCAAACTGTGCTCGATGAATTGCCCGAAGAGGTTATTAAAGCAGGGGTAATCACCGAGAAAGAGGTGAATAGTATGTTGCTGTATGTGAATCTTTTGAGTGAGGATAAAGACATCGATGAGAAGTTTATTTATAATTTTGCGGACATCAATGTGCTTTCAGAATTGAAGCGTATTGATGGTGTAGGTTTTGCAGATATCATGGGTTCACGTGAATACGCTATGCGTATTTGGTTGCATCCAGATCGTTTATTTGCCTATAAATTATCTGCGGATGATGTTGTTCAGGCTTTGCGGAATCAAAACGTGGAAGCTGCCCCGGGTAAAATTGGGGAGAGTTCCGGTAAACATCCGCAAGCTTTGCAATATGTCATGCGGTATACGGGGAAGTTTACGCAGGTGGCTCAATATGAAAATTTAGTGATTAAGGCGACCGAAACAGGCCAAATTTTACGCTTAAAAGATTTAGCCGATGTGGAATTTGGGTCGCTGGATTACGACGTGCTTTCGAAAGAAAATGGCCGACCGTCCGCCGCGATTCTATTAAAGCAGCGTCCGGGTTCCAATGCCGCGGAGGTTATTGCCAATGTAAAGAAACGTTTAGGAGAGTTAAAGACCACAACCTTTCCTCCGGGCATGGGTTTTACGATTTCGTATGACGTTTCCCGCTTTTTAGATGCATCCATTCAGGAAGTAATCAAGACTTTATTGGAGGCATTTTTACTCGTTGCCCTGGTGGTATTTATCTTCTTGCAGGATTGGCGGGCGACACTGGTTCCTATTATTGCGGTACCCGTTTCGTTGGTCGGGACATTTACATTTATGTTGGCCTTCGGGTTTTCGATTAACTTATTAACCCTGTTTTCCTTGGTATTAGCCATCGGTATTGTGGTGGATAACGCGATTGTCGTAGTGGAGGCGGTCCATGCCAAAATGGAAGAAAAAGACATGCCCGTTTTGGCTGCCACGCAAGAGGCAATGCATGAAATTTCTGGGGCAATTCTAGCAATCACCTTGGTGATGGGAGCGGTGTTTGTTCCGGTGGCGTTTCTTTCTGGGCCGATCGGGGTATTCTTTCGACAGTTTTCAGTGACCATGGCAATATCGATTGCGCTTTCTGGCTTAACTGCCTTGACCTTAACGCCGGCACTTTGTGTGTTGCTTTTGAAAAAGCCAGAACATAACCACAATAACTGGTTGGGCAAATTCTTCCATGCCTTCAATCACCGCTATGATCAAATCGCACAAAAATATTTGGTATGGGTGGGCGCTTTGATTAGCAAACGCTTATTGATGTGGATGATTTTATTGGGCTCTGTCGTTGGAACGGTGGTATTATCAGGCATTGTACCAAGTGGATTTATCCCATCTGAAGATCAGGGAACCTTGTATGTGAATGCGACGACTCCTGCGGGAGCGACATTGGAGCGAACCGAAAGTGTCATGGATCAAGTATATACTTCGATCAAGGGGGTAGATGCAATTGAGTCCTTTTCTACCTTGGCTGGATTTAGTTTATTGACCGATGGATCTGGAGCCTCTTATGGTACCGGTATTATCACCCTTAAACCATGGGAAGAACGTAAGGAGACCGTAGACGAATTAACGGAAATCATTCGTTCAAAGACGAATGGAATTAAGGATGCTAGTATTCAGTTTTTCCCACCTCCGGCTGTTCCAGGTTTCGGAAATGCGTCTGGTTTTGAGTTCCGTATTCAGGACCGAAGTGGTTCGGGGGATTTGCAAAAATTAGCCGCTGTCGCGAATGATTTCGCGAAGAAATTAAATGAAGCACCAGAGATTCAGAATACCTTCTCGAGTTTCGACCCATCTTTTCCACAGTATATGTTGGAAGTAGACCAAGAGGCCGCTGCACAAAAAGGCGTTAATGTCTTGCCTGCGATGGATAACCTGCAGACCTTGTTGGGTAGTTTTTATGCCACCAACTTCATTCGTTTTGGCCAAATGTACAAAGTGATGGTTCAGGTAGATCCGCGTTACCGCGCGCATCCGGATGATGTGTTGAAGTTTTACGCCAAAAACAAGGATGGCGAAATGGTTCCTTACTCTTCTTTTGTGAAGATGAAGCGTGTCTACGGACCAGAGCAATTTACCCGCTACAACATGTTTACCTCGGCGATGGTGAATGGCGAACCTGCTCCTGGATTTAGTTCCGGTGCGGTTTTGGATATTATTCGAGCGCAGGCCTTGAAGAGTTTGCCGCGTGGATATACGCTCGAATGGTCGGGTATGACGCGGGAAGAAGATTTAGCAGGTAACCAAGCCATCTTCATTTTTGCGATCTGTTTATTGTTCGTATATCTATTACTGGCCGCGCAATATGAATCCTTTTTATTGCCATTCCCCGTTTTATTATTCCTACCCATGGGAGCCATGGGGACCTATGCATTCTTGTATATGTTTGGCTTGCAAAACAACATTTATGCGCAAGTAGCGCTCGTGATGTTAATTGGTTTGTTAGGAAAGAATGCCATACTAATCGTGGAGTTCGCCATTGCCAAACAGAAGGATGGAGCCTCCATTATAGAGGCTGCCAAAGAGGGGGCATTCTCACGTTTGCGCCCTATTTTGATGACCTCTTTTGCTTTTGTGGCGGGATTAATTCCATTGATGGTAGCGTCTGGTGCTGGCGCGATCGGTAATCGAACAATTGGTACAGCCTCTGCTGGGGGAATGATTTTAGGCACGGTAGGAGGTTTATTGGTAATCCCGGGATTGTATGTGGTTTTCGCAACACTGTCGGCTAAATGGTCAAAAAATGAGAAATAGATTTTGGATTTTATTGCTTGGCCTAGGAATCGTTTCCTGCCAATCAAACTTGAGCATTCAGAATCGGGTGAATGCAGATTTAGATACGTACCGACAGCCCAATGAGCAAGCCTCCGTTTCGGATGTGCAAGCATGCTGGAAGCGAGACAGTTTATTAGTCCAACTAATTGATTCAGTTTTGGTTCGAAGTAACGACATCAAGATTGGGTTTTTAGAAATGGCCGCCTCGCGGTCAGATTTTATGTACCAGCGCGGGTTGCGTAAGCCGGTCGTTGGAGGTATTATTCAACCAAGTTTACGCCGCTTTGGTAAATATACGATGGATGGCGTCGGTAATTTTGATACGCAATTTTCTCCCAATATCACGAAGGATCAAATTCTCCCAGAAAACTTACCCGACCTGTTGATTGGGGTTCAGTCGAGTTGGGAATGGGATATTTGGGGAAAATTAGCCAAGCGCAAAAAGGCAAGTGCCTTGCGGTATTTGGCAACGGAATCGGGGCAGCAATGGTTAATTACCTCGCTCGTGGCTGAAGTAGCAAGTGCGTATGGTCAGCTGATTGCATTGGACAAAGAAATGGATATTTTGAAAGCCAATATTGATATTCAGCGGAAGGCTTTTGAGTTGGTCAAGGTGCAGAAAGAGGCGGGCGTTGTGAATGAGTCGGCAGTCCAACAACTCGAAGCGCAGTTACTAAATTCACGCGCACAAGAGGGTGATGTTTTGCAGCAAATTACGGTGCTAGAGAATCAGGTACGTTATTATTTGAATAAACCGGGAGCTGTCATCAAGCGTTCGCCATTTCCTTTTCAGTGTTCAATGGATAGTTCTTTGTTTGCGCAGGTTCAGATTGATCAGTTGGAAAGACGGCCAGATATCCGACAAGCTAAATTGAATTTATCTGCGGCATTTGAAACGAAGGAAAGTGCCGCATTAGCGTTAAAGCCATCCATTGTACTATCCGGAGTTTTGGGTGTGCAAGGTTTTCAGCCAGCTTATTTGTTTCAGTTACCAGCGTCCATGGCGTACCAGTTATTGGGCGGAATTACAGCTCCTTGGTTGAATCGATCGGCAATAACAGCGGATATTATACGCTCGGATGCGCAATGGAAGGCGAAGGATTTGGCCTATCAAAATGCCTTGATACAAGGGTATTTGGAATGGGATACCCAAGTTAAATCTTTGGGGTATTTACAGCGCCAAAGCCAGTTGAAGGAACGGGAGGTATTGCTTACCAAAGGGGCAATTAACACCGTGGGAACGCTATTTTTGACTGCGAATGCGAGTTATTTAGAAGTGTTAACGGCTCAGCAAAGTGCCTTACGTTCCGAATTAGATTTACTTGAAATTTCCCGGAAGCGCTGGACGCATGCGATCCAGTTATATCGGGTGTTAGGAGGAGGCTGGTAATACCAGCGATTCGATCACTTGCGGAAAATCGCGGTGCTCGAGGACCTGTCCTTTTTTGGCTACATCTTCCGGAGTATCGCTCGGTAACACGGGGAAAGAGCTCTGGAAGATGATGGCACCTTCGTCGTAATGTTCATTGACATAATGAATTGTAATCCCGGATTCTTTTTCTTTTGCTGCGACTACGGCTTCATGAACAAAATGGCCATACATGCCTTTTCCTCCAAATTTTGGGAGTAATGCGGGGTGTAAATTGATGATTCTTTGGGGAAAGGCTTGAACAAATTCGGAAGGAATAAGCCATAAAAACCCTGCCAAAACAATCCAGTCGGTTTTTAAGGATTGTATTTTTCGTAATACTGTGCCATTTTTATACGCTTCTCTTGAGAAAATACTACAAGGAATTTCTAGTCGTTTGGCCCTTTCAATGACACCTGCTTGAGGATTATTGCAAAAAATATGGGTGATGTTTACGTGTTCGGAATGCTTGAAATGTTCGATAATCTTTTCGGCGTTTGAGCCAGAGCCAGAAGCAAAAATGACAATATTCTTCACAGGAGCTAATTTTATTTTTGCAAATTTAAGGCTAATTCAGGAACCTTTCGGGATTTGTCGTAGTTTTGTTTCCGTTTGAATCTTCAAATATGAAAATAGGAATCATTTGTTATCCCACCTACGGAGGAAGTGGTGTCGTAGCTACCGAGTTAGGGAAGGCATTGGCTTCGGTAGGGCATGAGGTGCATTTTATTACCTATACGCAACCTCCTCGATTGGATTTTTTTAGTGAAAACATTTTCTATCACGAAGTTTCGGTGGCCTCTTACCCTTTGTTTGAATATCTGCCATATGAGTCAGCATTGGCTTCAAAAATGGTGGATGTAACGGTCAATGAACAGTTGGATTTGTTACATGTACATTACGCGATTCCACATGCTTCAGCTGCATATTTGGCGAAGCAAATTTTAAAATATAAGGGCATTCACGTACCGGTTATTACGACTTTACATGGAACGGACATTACTTTGGTCGGTCGGGATCCATCTTTTGAGCCCGTGGTTACGTTTTCGATTAATGAGTCGGATGGGGTAACCGCCGTTTCAGAAAGTTTGCGTAATGATACCTATTCATCCTTTGAGATTTTAAGTAATATCGAGGTGATTCCTAATTTTATTGATTTACAACGCTTTCACAAGCAGCCGAAAGAGCATTTTAAACTGGCGATTTGTCCAAATGGCGAAAAGCTTTTGATGCATACTTCCAATTTCCGGAAGGTAAAACGTATCGAAGATATTGTACAGGTCTTTGCTAAAGTTCGAAAGCAAATTCCTTCAAAGTTGTTACTCGTTGGCGATGGACCTGAACGTTCCGGAATTGAGGCCTTATGTCGTGATTTAGGTGTAGCTGCGGATGTGCGTTTTTTAGGTAAATTGGATACCATTGAGGAGGCCTTGTCACTTGCTGATTTATTCTTTTTGACTTCAGAAAAAGAGAGTTTTGGATTAGCGGCTTTGGAAGCGATGGCTTGTGAAGTACCTGTTATTTCATCTGATGCAGGAGGTATTCCGGAAGTGAATATTCATGGGCAGACTGGTTTTGTTAGTAAGATTGGTGACATTGATGATATGGTAGCGAATACCGTGAAGATTTTGAAAGATGAAACCTTGCATTCACAAATGAAGGCGAATGCATTAGCGCGTGCCAAAGAGTTTTCATTAGAAAAAATCTTGCCTATGTACGAACGTTATTACGAGAAAATTGTAGGTCAAAGTTGGCGCTTCCCCACCCAGAAATTTACGGATTCGGAATAAGGTTAACCGAAAAGTCATCTGTAGCTTCGAGCATTAATTCAGAAATGGTTTTTTTTAACTCGGGATGTTCGAATTCCTTGGCAATTTCATGCATTGGAATCAAAATAAATTTCCGATTATGAATATGCGGATGAGGAATTTGGAGTTTTTCATTTTGTATTTTCAGATTCTCTATGAAGAGAATATCTAAATCCAAGGTTCTGGGTCCCCAAGTCACAAGACGCTCCCTTCCAAACTGCTTTTCAATTGCTTGGATTTCCGTTAGTATTTCGTGTGGATTAAGTGCAGATTCAAGTAGCATCACTTGATTAATAAAATCAGCCTGATCTTTTAAGCCCCATGCTGCTGTGCGGTACAGGCTCGATTTTTGTAAGATTTTCCCAACTTTTTTTTCAATTGCTGGATAACTCTGCTCAAATATTTCCTGAGTATTTCCTAGATTGCCCCCTAAAGAGAGGAAGACGCGCATAGTTTGTTCGTTTAAATTCTCGACAAACATACAAATTTCTTTTCTATGCCGAAGCCATCTGAGTTGAAACCAGGTGTTTTGTTGATTTCTGAGCCTTTTTTGGAAGACCCTTCCTTTAATCGCGCAGTGATTTTGTTATGTGAACACTCAAGTTCTCATTCATTTGGTTTGGTATTGACTCAGCCCCAAGAAGTAATTTTAGATTCCATTATGGACGCGAAAGTGATGGGGGAACTTCCTCTTTTTGCTGGCGGACCGGTGGATCCTACTATTTTACAATTTATTCACCGACGTCCGGACCTCATTCAGGGTGGTCAGGAAATTACACCTGGATTATTTTGGGCGGGAGATTTTGAACAAGCGATTGAAGCGGTGGTAGATGGTACCATTTCATTCCAAGAAATCAAATTTTTTATTGGCTATTCTGGCTGGTCTGCTGGCCAGCTTGATCGTGAGATTAAATCCAATGCTTGGATAATTTCTGACGCAGTAATCTCGGATGTATTCGAAGTTGAACCTGAAAAATTGTGGAGAAAGGTACTTTATCAAAAAGGTGGTAATTTTCGAGTTTTATCAACCTATCCAGACGATCCTCGATTAAATTAAGTTTCCACCTGCTACCTTTGGCAAACCTTGGAGGATTGCCAAAGGTAAGGGAGGTGTTAGCTTATTCGTGCCCAGTTTGTCGTATCTTTTCGCTGCTGCATCACCTGATCTCGAATCATCAAGTGCTTATCCAATGCCAAATTAGGGTCTTCTTCTAATATTTTTATCGCTGTTTCTCGCGCCACTTTTAAGATTTCACTATCTTTTGCTAAATCAGCAATCATTAGATCGATGGCACCACTTTGGCGCGTTCCAGTAATATCACCCGGTCCACGTAATTGTAAATCAACTTCAGCTATCTCAAACCCATTATTTGTTTGGACCATTGTCTCAATCCGTTTTTTTGTATCGGCACCTATTTTATAATCTGTCATTAAAATACAATAACTCTGTTCCGCCCCCCGCCCCACGCGGCCACGTAATTGATGCAATTGAGATAAGCCAAAACGCTCTGCACTTTCAATGATCATAATGGACGCATTAGGGACATTCACACCCACTTCAATCACCGTAGTTGCTACCATAATTTTAGTTTCATTAGCTACAAATCGTGCCATCTCAAAATCCTTATCTGCCGGTTTCATCTTTCCATGTAAAATGCCTAAAGGAACCTTTGGAAAGGCGCGGGTAATACTTTCGTAACCATCCATCAAATCCTTGAAATCCATTTTTTCAGATTCCTCAATCAAGGGATAAACGATATACACCTGACGACCTTTGGCTAATTCATGTTCAATAAAGCCAAAAACCTGCAAGCGATGACTATCATACCGGTGCGTCGTTTGAATGGGCTTTCGCCCTACAGGTAATTCGTCGATTATTGAGACATCCAGGTCCCCATAAAGTGTCATAGCTAATGTTCGCGGAATTGGAGTGGCCGTCATGACCAATACATGCGGATGAATTTCCTTATTTTTATCCCATAATTTGGCGCGTTGAGCTACCCCAAAACGGTGTTGCTCATCTATGATACAAAGACCAAGGTTTTTAAATTTAACTACATCCTCAAAAATGGCATGGGTTCCTACTAAAATTTTTAATTCACCCGATGCAAGGTCTTCTAATAGCCCTACTCGGTCTTTTTTCTTAACTGAGCCGGTAAGTTTAGCGATGCTAATCCCTAAGACATCCGCAAATTTCTTGAGCCCTTGATAATGTTGGTCCGCCAAAATTTCCGTAGGCGCCATAATACAAGACTGTGTGCCATTATCTATGGCGAGTAACATAGAAATAAATGCAACAATGGTTTTTCCTGATCCCACATCTCCTTGAAGCAAGCGATTCATCTGCTTGCCCGTTTTCATATCTTGAAAGATTTCTCGTATTACCTTTTTTTGTGCACCTGTTAAATCAAAGGGCATGTGGTCTTGATAAAATTTTGTCAGTAAGGCGGCAGATGCAAATACTTGTCCCGGGAATTGTTCTTTGCGAATTAAATTCTGTTTGATTAATCGTAATTGATTGTAGAATAATTCCTCAAATTTTAGTCGGCGCCTAGCCTGATGCAACCAGTTTTCACTCTGTGGGTGATGAATGTGATAAAGAGCTTCTTGTTTTGAAACTAGCCGAAATTGTTGGATAATCTCCATTGGAAGCGTTTCGCGTATGTGCGAAAAAGCCATCCCCAACAGCGTTCGTTGTAGCCCAGCAATAACCTTACTATCGATGTATTTTTTTCGCAGTTTCTCTGTTAAGGAATAAACGGGTTGGTAAAACTTTTCCGAATGATTCGCCCCTTTATATACCTCCATCTCAGGATGTGTCATTTGCATTTGTCCATTGAATGAAGTAGGCTTTCCATAAAATAAATAATCAACTCCCGTAACTAAGGATTTTTCCAACCATTTTACTCCTTGAAACCAAACGAGTTCTATACACCCACTTGCATCGCAGCACTCCGCTACAATGCGTTGCTTTGATCCGTTGCCCAATTTTTCTTTATAGCGTATCCGACCAATAAACTGTGCATATTCCATCTGTTCAGATATTTGAGCAATCGGATGAATCTGGGTTCGATCTTCATATCGAAATGGATAGTATTGAATTAGGTCGCCATAGGTAAATAAGCTTAGCTCAGTTTGAAGCAAACTGAGTCGGGTGGGAGTCATGCCGCGTAACTGCGAAAGATCCGTATCGAAAAAATGGCCTTGCGACATAGAACAAAAATTTTGTGAATTTAGGTATATTTACAAAAACTTGACGCGTATCCAAAAATCCTTTATGCTGATTTCCGAATTTTATCAAAAAATCATCTGCACATTATTCTTTTTGGGAATGACATTTGTTGGTATTTCCCAATCTACTCCTACGAATGCTTGCAAGGATGTTTGGGTAGCTACTGATTCAAGAATATTGATGTTTTCTCCCGAGCCTGGTGAGGTAAAAAAGCCTGTACTCGTCCCGGTCAACGGGTCACTAAATCCCGCGATTGAATGGACATGGACGCCTGCTTTAGGTATGGTAGATGCTAATGGAAATGATGGTTCTCGCATTTTAAAACCCTATTTCGATGTTAAAAAACTGGGTGATCTAGGGGGTAATGCATTTAAAACTACTTTTGTTATTACAGGTCGTGCACCCAACTTAGGGTGTAATACCTTTGCTTCCATAGATGTCATTATTTTGGCGCGGGTAAAACCTTATGATGCCATTACTCCCAATGGGGATGATTTAAATGATTATTGGTCAATTGATAATATTTCTTCCTACCCAGAAGCTACCATTACCGTGATTGACCGTTGGGGGGTTCCCGTTTTTGAAGGATCCGGGGCAACTTACGAGGAACGTCCCTTTAGAGGTAAAAAAGATGGCAAATTATTACCTACAGGCGTTTATATGTATCGCATCAAACCGAATGACTACTATCCTGATGTTGTTGGCTCTTTAACAATTATACGCTAGATGAAGAGTTTATTAGACCAGCAATTTCAGGAAGACGGATTTGTCATTACCAAAGTGGAAGACTTATTGAATTGGGCGCGTGCTAGTTCATTATGGCCTATGAGCTTTGGTTTAGCATGCTGCGCCATTGAAATGATGCAAGCATTTGCTTCAGGTTATGATTTGGATCGTTTTGGAGTGTTTCCTCGGCCTTCCCCTCGTCAATCCGATGTTATGATTGTGGCTGGTACGGTTACCTTCAAGATGGCCGACCGAATTAGACGGTTATATGAACAAATGCCTGAACCCCGTTACGTTATTTCCATGGGTTCGTGTGCGAATTGTGGCGGTCCTTACTGGGAACATGGGTATCATGTCGTAAAGGGGGTTGATCGAATCATTCCTGTCGATGTTTATGTGCCAGGTTGTCCGCCACGTCCAGAAGCCCTCATAGGTGGAATATTGAAATTACAAGAAAAAATCAACCAGGAAACCTTGGTAGTTCCTCAACGTATTTTGGATGCCATTACCTAAATAACTGCTATGGAAGTATTGCAAATCAAGAGCTTAATTGAAGATAATTTGGGGTTAAGCGTTGAGCTGAATGAGAAATCGGGACATATGGACGTTGCTACGTCCGATCTTTTTCCTATTTGTGATTTCCTGTGGCGTAACCCGACTACCTATTTTGACTCCTTGTCTTGCATTACGGCCATCGATTTAGGTCCTGATGCGGGCCAAATGGAAGTCATTTATACCCTCTATTCGATTCCTTTTCATGTTACATTGCATTTGCGGGTAACCTTAGATCGAGATAAACCGGAGGTTTTAAGCCTAAGTTCAATTTGGAAAACGGCCGACTGGCACGAACGGGAAGCATATGATTTCTTTGGCATTCAATTCATTGGTCATCCCAATTTAACGCGTATTTTATTGCCTGCCGACTGGGTAGGGCATCCGCTGCGAAAAGATTATGTAGAACAGGAGCGCTATCATGGTATAAAAGTCAAATACGAAGAATGAAAATAGCCGGATTTACATTTATTCGAAATGCGGTTCAGAATGATTATCCCATTGTGGAGGCCATTACTTCGATTTTGCCAATATGTGACGAATTTGTTGTAGCCGTGGGTAATTCCAACGATGCTACTTTAGAATTAATTCAAGCGATTCCTTCCGATAAAATTCGAATTATTGAAACGGTCTGGGATGAGTCTGCCCGAGAAGGTGGGCGTGTTTTCGCTTTGGAAACAAATAAAGCTTACCAAGCTATTTCGGCAGACACCGATTGGGCATTCTATATTCAAGGAGATGAATGTGTGCACGAGGATGATTTGCCTACCATAAAAGCAGCCATGGAAAGCCATGCACATGATTCAAGAGTCGAGGGTTTGTTGTTTAACTACAAACATTTTTATGGTTCCTATGATTACGTTGCCGTTTCGCGTCGTTGGTATCGTAGGGAGATTCGTATTGTTAAGTTTGACCCGCAAGTTCAATCCTACAAAGATGCCCAAGGTTTTCGAAAAGGTGGGAAGAAAATACATGCCAAATTAATAGACGCGTCTATTTACCATTACGGCTGGGTTAAACCACCTTCAGGCCTGAACAACAAGGTGCGCAATTTTACACAATTTTATCATGATGACGCCTGGTTAGCTCAAAACGTTCCTGTAGATTATCAGTTTGACTATGAAAATGCAGAACGCCTGACGCTTTTTGAGGGTTCGCATCCAAGCGTTGTCCAAGCACGAGTCGCTCGTATGCAATGGCCTTTTCAATTTGATCCCAAAGTATTGCGTGATAAGATGAGTTTTCGTCGGAAAGTCTTGCAACAAATTGAAGATTGGACCGGATGGCGAATAGGAGAATATCGGAATTATAAGCTATTATAAGTGGAACAGATTCAATACTTCCCCGCTACCCAAGCACCTAAAAATCCTTATTTTTCCATTCTTATTCCGAGTTGGAATAACTTGGCATTTCTTCAATTATGTATTCGTTCCATTCGTGAACACAGTGTAATTTCCTTTGAATTAATTGTCCATTTAAATGAAGGGACAGATGGGTCTTTAGATTGGGTGCGCGACCAACCAGATATCGCATATACACATTCAAAAACGAATGTGGGTGTTTGCCACGCGATGAACGCGATGCGGGAATTGGCGCAGTCGGATTATTTATTGTATATCAACGATGATATGTATACGTTGCCTGGGTGGGATGAATTGTTGCAGCGTGAGATACAATCCTGTCCTGATGAATTTTTCTTTATTTCTTCCACCATGATTGAGCCTCGTGCCCAAAGTTCTTGTTCGATTGAGTCGAATTTCGGAACAAGTATGGATAGTTTTGAAGAAGCTCGTTTACTGAAAGCTTTTAGCTCTTTTGAAAAATCAGATTGGCAGGGAGCCACCTGGCCTCCCAATGTTGTACATAAGAAAATGTGGGACGCTGTGGGAGGATACAGTGTTGAATTTACGCCTGGAATGTATTCTGACCCCGATTTTTCCATGAAATTATGGCAAAAAGGCGTACGCATTTTTAAAGGACTAGGCCAAAGTCGGGTATATCACTTTGGTTCAATTTCCGTGAAACGCGTCAAACAAAATCGCGGGTATTATCAATTTATTCGTAAATGGGGTATGACCTCTAGTACGCTTTCAAAGTATTATTTACGCCGTGGAGAGCGATTTGATGGACCTTTGGTCAAACAAAATATCCCATTGTTTATTCGTTTGAAGAATTGGTACTACCGAATTAGTACAGCGCGAAAAATAATTTAAAGCAATACGCGAATTTCCCGAAGGCTGATTTCCCTTTATACGCCAACATGTTTTCTCGGTTTTTTAGCGCAATACGTACACGGTCGATTCGATGAGGTATGTTCTTGCCACGGCACGCCATTAAAAATGCTTGAAGAACATCCTGGTTTTTTCCAGCCGGGCAACGTTTTTGTATTAAATCAAGCCGTGCTAAAATGAGTTCATTCCGCTCCTTTCGACTTGTATAGGGTTTAGGTGCTTTTCTTAAATTTGCCCCAATGGTATTGCTTTCATGCTGTCGGTAGTAAACCAAAGGTTCAGGTAAATAGCGTATTCCATTAGCACATGTCGCACCAAAACCAATTAAATAATCATGTGTCACAAAGTCAACCGTAGGAAGAGCGAAGGCTAATAAATCTCGTTTAAATAACATACTATGTCCGGGTGCCCATCCCCCAAACGTGTACATGATAGGGCTGTTATAGGCAATTTGTCGTTTGATTTCCGACATTTTTTGTCCAATTGGTATTCCATCCGCATTTACTAATTCCGAGTCTGCGTAGATCAAAGATGCCTCGCCAATGCCATGCACAAGTCTCGAGATTTTACTGGGTATCCAATAATCATCTTGGTCAGAAAGTGCAATATAATCTCCTTTTGATAGGTTTATCCCTCGTTCAAAGGTTTTCCGATATCCGATGTTGGTTTCATTTCGAACAATAGTCAATCGGGAATCTTGATTAGCATATTTTTCCAAAATTGTCCAAGAAGAATCTTGGGAGGCGTCATCTACGAAGATGAATTCCATGTGGGGATAATCTTGAACCAAAAGGCTTTCGATTTGTATGGCCAGGTATTTTTCACCTTGATAGCAAGCCATCACGATGGAAACGAGGGGATATTCGGACAGGGTAAGCAAAATGTTTATTAAAATTGTCGTAATTTAACTCAAATTTTGAAATAGATTACTTGAAAACTTATTTACGTTTATTGTCATATGCCGTTTCGATTCGAAAATATGTATTCCCATATTTTAGTTTCTCGTTATTGGCAAGTCTATTTGGAATCTTGAATTTCACCTTATTGATTCCTTTGTTGAACGTTTTGTTTAATCAAGCATCATCCAATCAAGCTGCTATTTACCGGACTTTGCCTGCTTTTTCCATAAGTCCGAGTTATTTTTCCTTTGTATTCAATCATTATTTTTATGGGGCCTTGGAGTCTTATGGCCGCTTAGGAGCTTTGCAATACGCCTGTGCTGCAATTTTGATTTCAGTGATATTGGCAAACATCTTTCGTTACTTTTCCCAACGTGTTTTGAAGACGGTGGAGGCTGACATGATAGCTTCTTTACGGCAGGCAGTATTTGCTCGGGCTATTCGATTGGATTTGAGTTATTTTTCCGAACAGCGGAAGGGGAACTTAATGTCTCGCCTAACAACGGATGTGCAGGAGGTTGAAAATAGTATTGGGAGGGCATTTACGGCTACCTTCAAAGAAATATTCACCTTGATGATGTTCTTCGTTTTCTTGGCAAGCATGTCAGTGAAATTGACCTTGTTTTCACTTATCATTTTACCATTATCTGGCGGTGTTATTGCCACAATTACGCGACGTTTGCGGCGTGCCGCAGGAGAAGTGCAGCAGCATTTAAGTGGATTAATTAGTCTGTTGGATGAGACTTTTGGGGCGATGCGGGTGGTAAAGGCATTTCGTGCAGAAAAGGTCATGGATGCTCGTTTTCAAGAGGGAAATGATCGCTATCGAAATTCGTTATTGAAGATGGTTTTCAGACAAGAATTGACTTCTCCTGTTTCGGAAAGTTTAGGTGTATTGGTGGTGACTGGTATATTATTATATGGGGGTAGTTTAGTTATTTCAGGGGATGGGGAATTGAGCGCATCTACATTTATTGCATTTATTGCCACATTTTCTCAAGTTATGCGTCCAGCTAAAGCCATTGCTGACGCCTTTTCAGGGATTCAGCGTGGGGTTGCTTCTGCGGATCGCATTATTGAAATTTTAGATACCGAGTCTGAAATTAAGGTGCTTCAGCCAATTATTCCAATCAAGGAATTTCAAGATAAAATCTCCTTCGAAGAAATCAGTTTTGCCTACCTGAAGGGTCGGCCTGTTTTAAAGTCAGTCAGCTTTGAAATCCCCAAAGGAAAAACCATCGCTTTGGTGGGCGCTTCTGGTGGGGGAAAGTCGACATTGGCCGACTTGTTACCTCGGTTTTACGATCCGACATCCGGAAAGATTATGGTGGATGGAACGCCACTAAATCAAATTCCTTTGGATGATTTACGTGCCTTGATGGGCATCGTTACGCAAGAATCTGTTTTATTTAATGATACGATTTTTAATAACATTGCATTTGGTACCGAAGCCAGTTTGGAGGCCGTTATCGATGCTGCCAAAATCGCTAATGCGCACGAATTCATTGAAGCAAGCGCAGAGGGATATCAAACAATAATCGGAGATCGTGGCTCTAAGTTATCAGGCGGTCAGCGTCAGCGTTTGTCGATAGCACGTGCCGTTCTCAAGAATCCGCCCATTTTGATTTTGGATGAAGCAACGAGTGCCCTTGATAATGAATCTGAAAAGATGGTACAAGCCGCTTTAGGTAATTTGATGAAGAATCGTACGGTATTAGTTATCGCTCACCGTCTGAGTACAATTCAACATGCGGATCAGATTCTTGTGGTAGATCATGGGGAGATTGTAGAACGTGGTACGCATACCGAATTATTGGAAAATGCCAATGGTTTTTACGCCAAATTAAATCAACAACTTTGACCTAGCTTTTTCAGAATTTTGTTAGCTATTAAGCGTTTAAATCGCTAATTTGCGCCCGATTTCAACAATTGTATTTATATATGTCATCATCCTTATTAGCCCAACGCATTCAAGCATTAGAAGAGTCATCCACGTTGGGAATGACAAAGAAAGCCCGCGAATTAGCAGCACAAGGTCATAAAGTAATTAGCCTTTCAGTAGGAGAGCCCGATTTCAAGACGCCTGCTCATATATGTGAAGCAGCAAAAAAAGCCATTGATGATGGTTTTCATGGTTATTCGCCAGTTGCAGGTTATCCGGATTTACGTTTAGCGATTGCGAATAAATTAAAGCGTGATAATGGATTAGAGTGGGGTTCTGAAAATATTGTGGTTTCGACGGGAGCAAAGCACTCGTTGGCTAATGCCATTGCTGCCTTGATCAATCCTGGTGATGAGGTGATTATTTTCTCGCCGTATTGGGTATCTTATTCTGAGATGGTCAAATTGGCGGATGGTGTTTCCGTAGTAGTCCAAGGGGCTTTTGATAATAACTTCAAAGTAACTGCAGCGCAATTTGAAGCAGCTATTACTCCGAGAACGAAAATGGTGATGTTTGCTTCACCGAATAACCCGACGGGTTCGGTGTATACAGAATCTGAATTACGTGATATTGCGAATGTGGTAGCACGTCATCAAAATATATTTGTGCTGGCTGACGAGATTTATGAATACATCAACTTTACGCAGGGTGGTCATTTCTCTATTGGATCAATTCCAGAAATTAAAGACCGCGTAATTACCGTAAATGGAGTTGCCAAAGGCCATGCGATGACGGGCTGGCGAATTGGCTTCATTGCTGCTGCGAAATGGATTGCCGATGGTATTGAAAAGTTGCAAGGTCAAGTCACCTCAGGTACAAATTCAATAGCTCAAAAAGCCGCTGTTGCTGCATTTAATGGTTCATTGGATCATGCCTATGAAATGAAAGCGGCCTACGATCGCCGTCGTAAATTAGTAGTCGGTTTGCTGCGAGAGATTCCAGGATTCAAGGTAAATATGCCGGATGGTGCATTTTATGCGTTTCCAGATATCTCCTTTTATTTCGGAAAATCGGATGGCACGACGACAATTAATGATTCGGACGATTTTTGTACTTGGTTGTTGAACGAGGCCTACGTAGCAACGGTAGCAGGTTCTGGTTTTGGAGCTCCTGATTGCATGCGAATTTCAACGGCTGCGGCTGATGAACAGTTAGTAGAAGCTTGTGAGCGTATCAAAACGGCAGTAGCTAAGTTGAAGTAAAGACTTGTAGTCTATCAACATATTTGAAAGTCAGGGACATCAATCCCTGACTTTCTTATTTATATTTACGGCATGGAAATAATTTCAGTATTCATTTTTGTTATTGGTTATTTAGCGATTGCTTTTGAACACCCCTTAAAAATCAATAAAACAGCTACGGCCTTAGTAACGGGCGTTCTCGTTTGGGTTGTTTTTGCTTTAGTTCGTGGGCCACATGAATTGCACTCATTATCCCATCATTTAGGATCTACTTCTGAAATTTTATTTTTCCTGCTTGGTGCCATGACACTGGTTGAATTAGTCGATGCGCATCAAGGGTTCTATTTTGTTAGTCGGTTGATTAAAACCAAAAATCCTGCCACCATGATGTGGATTGTGGGATTACTCACATTCTTTTTGTCGGCAGTATTGGACAACCTAACTACAGCGATTGTCATGGTAACGTTGTTACGAAAATTGGTGACTGATTCGGCAACTCGTAAGTACTTTGTTGGGGTTGTGGTTATAGCTGCCAACGCCGGTGGGGCATGGTCACCTATAGGTGATGTGACGACTACGATGCTTTGGATTGGAGGGCAGATTTCAGCTTTGGGAATTGTGAAAAATTTATTAATTCCATCTAGTATTTCATTAGTGGTTCCTTTAGCAGTTGCCGCATTTTGGGTGCGAAATAGTCCATTAGGAGAATTGAAAAAGGAGAAGGCGATGACCACAGAAGAGGAGCTTCATGGACGAATTATGCTTTTCGCTGGCCTTATCAGTTTATTAGGAGTTCCTGTGTTTAAGACCATTACGCATTTACCACCCTACATGGGAATATTGTTGGCTCTTGGCTTGATTTGGATTCTATCTGAATTCTTACATGCTGATAAAGATGAAGAATTGAGGAAACCGTATACCGTCGGTCATGCCTTAACTAAAATCGATACGTCGAGCGTCTTGTTCTTTTTAGGAATTTTATTGGCGATCGGGGCTTTGGAGTCCTTTGGCTTTTTGGGTCAACTCGCTACGTACCTGGAGTCAAGTCTTGGCAATCAATTTGTCATTGTAACAGCCATTGGCATTGC
>NZ_JBIIQN010000029.1:0-30081 GCF_044342065.1 Aquirufa sp.
ATAAATAAAATAGACTGCCCAATACTAGGACTGAGACTGAACCAATGGCAATGATTAATTTATTTTTCATGTTTATTTTCTTTAAGATGTTTAACGTTGATTTTATAAAAAAAATCAAGAAAAATAGCGCTGTAAGATTTAATTAGTTAGTTAACGGTTTAAAACAGATTCCTTACTTTAAATTTTAGTAATATGTTTTAACCAATTCAAAATATATTAAACATTATTTACTTTTTGTAGATAAGTTTAATAATATTTTTTTGAGTTTATTTATGAATTAATTGCGCTATTGAACAGTTTTGCATTTCAAAATCTTTTATTTTTCTATTAATGAATCTTAATTTAAGTTAATCATGAAAAAGACACTTTTGGGTGGAGTAGTAGGTGGATTGATTATTTTCATTTGGCAGGCAATATCACACATGGCATTTAATCTGCATGAACCTAGTCAGAAATATTCTCCTGGGCAAGATTCGGTTCTGATTGCATTAAAGACACATATTAAGAACCCGGGTGGGTATATTTTACCTCGAATGAAAGATGAATTATCAATGGATCAAATGGAATCCTTTACTCAATCTATTCAGGGTAAACCTTGGGCTATTATCCGGTATTATGATGCATATGAAGTGGACATGTTATCCAATATGCTTCGTGGAGCGGTGGTCAATATTTTACTTGCTATTTTGTTGATTTGGATAATTAAACACCTTAAAAATCCAACGAGAGGTCTTATTATTAGATTAAGCATTGTCGTTGGGTTCATGGCTTTTGCCAATGTTGCTTACACTGAACATATTTGGTATCCCGTTTTTGATCTGAGAGCGCAATTGATTGACGCAGTTGTAGGCTGGGCTCTTTGCGGAATTTGGCTGGGGTGGTTATTTAAGCGAAAAATTTGATTTCATTTCCTTGCGTGTTTTAATCCAATTGTAGATTTAACTATTGTTTATTAATTTTATCAATCAACATAAATTATGATTATGAAAAATGTATTTTTAATTAAAAGAAAATCTTTTGCTTGGGCTTTGTTAAGTCTTGCGGTATTTGTTTCGGCATCCTCATTTAGTTTTTTGGGTGATAATCCTGATGCCATTGTTGGTGTTTGGAAAACAGGGGAGGGTAATGCCATGGTGAAGATTTATAAGAATGGGGATAAGTATCAAGGCAAAGTGGTTTGGTTAAAAGAACCCATTGACCCTGAAACTGGTAAGCCAAAATTAGATAAGAATCAGTCTGATGAAGCTGCGCGTAAAAGACCCGTATTAGGTTTGATTAATATTTGGGGCTTTGTTCCTAAAGGGAACAATGTGTGGGATGAAGGAAATATTTATGATCCGAAGAATGGAAATACTTATTCTTCTACGATGAAGTTAATCAATAATAATACGTTAGAGGTCCGTGGTTATATTGGCGTTTCTCTAATAGGTAGAACGGATACTTGGACAAGACAAGTGAAGTAATACTAGAGTATTTATAAAAAAAGGCCTCAATAATTGAGGCCTTTTTTTATGGTGAAACGAAATTCAAACTAAAGTTGATATACATCGGATTGCCCAATTGGCTTGTAAAGAATCGATCACTTTCATCTTTCCCGTCAAATTTATTCATTACATCAAATCGGTAATTGTAGCGTAGTCCTGCTTGAACATTAAACCAAAGAAATCCTGTGATTTTTTTATCCCACATGATTCTCGGCTTAAATTCACCGCGCTGAATGAATCCTTCGCCATTTTTACTCTGAGGTAATTTGGTATAAAACTGATTTCCTTCTAATTCGAAGCCAAGCTGTAGCATACTAGATGTGGAGAAGTTGTATCGAACAAATCCTTTGGCAGGCAATAGTAGTTCCATTCCCCAGCGATCATTGAAGGTTTTATTCCAAAGTACTACTGGAACATATATTAATCTACCTGCGCGGTATGTTCTTGCAATACCCGTACCTATCATGTTTGATTCAGATATTTTCCAACCATAAATACCCGTTGCGCTTAAGGTTAATGCTTTTGAATCAATATCGCCTAGCTTTGGGAAGACGCCATTGATATCAGCACTAGCCTGAAAGATTAAGAAATTTCGCTCATTTAGTGGTTTAAAGATTGTTGTATTAATCCCTGTACTCACTAAAGCATTGGATTGTAAAGCACTTACAAATGGATTGTTTACTTGTTTATTTTCAAATGCAAATTGTGAGCTCCAATAATTAGCACCTAACTGCCAAATAAACTTATTCGTAGCAATTACCGGTATGTTCACCTGCGCACGTAACATGTTTACTCGGTTTACATGAAATTCTTGGGGTATTGTATTTGATTCACTGAAACGAATACCTGGCATATGAAAATCGGCATTATAATCGTATCCGATACTTATAATTCGTTGGGGTGTTTGGTTTAATACTTTTTGAGTACAATAACGAATAACACCATCAGCCTCGCCATATTGACTATAGTCTTCTAAAACTTCAGTGGTGTCTGTTTGTGCTTTTACTACCGTAGCAAATGCTAAAATAAAAAGGGTAAATAGTTTTTTCATGGATTTGGGTTTTCAAACAGCCGTAAATATATTGGTAAATCTGTCAAAACGTTAACACCACTGTCATATTTTTGCTTTGTTTCGAGAAATAATATTCTATAAACTTGTGGTTTCTTTGGCTGATTCCATGAAAAAAGGCTTGACAAAAAATTGCCAAGCCTTTTAAAATTGTTTAACCCTACGGGTATTTTCGTGGAATCGGAGGGATTCGAACCCTCGTCCAAACCTAGAAACCTGAAGCTTTCTACACGTTTAGATTTGATCATTTTTCGATGCTCAACAGGTTCAGATCAGACCTTATTAAACACTTATTCGCTGGATACTAATGAACGCTTAGCGAAATCGCATTCATCGACTCTGCATGGTCGACGCCCCAGATTCCCTAGCGGCAGAGTTTGGCCGGGGTGGAACGATGGCAATTGGTTAGTCTATCAGACTAAGCAGCCATGGCATACGAAGTATTGCCAGCTATAATTTGAAGGTTTTTTAAACAGGAAATGCCTCCAACTCCCGACGTGCTTACAACCGATCTACTTAAGCTGTCAAAACCGGTCGATCCCATTGAATGGCAAAGATACAAATTAAATTAACGGCAACGCGGTTGTAGACTTAATTTCATCCATAACAAATAAACTACTGATGTGGGCAACTGATGGCAATACCGCCAATTTTTCTTGGTAAAACCGGTTGTAACTCTCTACATCTGTGCTTAGTACATTTAAATAATAGTCAAAATTACCTGATACCAAATGGCATGAAATGACTTCTGGAAATGCCTTAATTGCCGATTCGAACTCCGTAAAGTTTTTTCTGTTTTGTTTTTCCAAGGTGACCTGACAATGTACAAGTAGACCCAAGTTGAGCTTTTTCCGATTTAACAATCCTACGTATCCTTGAATGTATCCATCTGATTCTAATCTTTTAACCCGATCATGTGTTGGACTTAAGGATAAATTGACCTGTTCGGCAATTTCTTTCAGTGTTTTTTGACTATTTTCTTGAATAATTTTCAATATGCTAATATCCACAGCATCTAAATTGGGTTTATTCGCCATAAAGTTTTCGGTTTATCTGTGATATTCCCCTTGGAATTAGGAAAATTTTTTATCAATATAAATTTAGTTAGAAATTATTTCTTATTTTAAGGTGTGCGACCAAAATATTTATGGCCAGTACTATATTTGTGTTGTATTATACTTCATCAAAGGTAACGGCCAGCGAATTTTTCGTTGGCTGTTCTTATTTATAACCCCATGTCCTATGAATATCGCAGTTCCTAAAGAAATCAAGAATCAAGAGTTTCGAGTGGGTTTAACTCCTGCTGGTGCTCATAGTTTAATTAAGGCTGGTCATACAGTTTATGTGGAAACATTGGCTGGTATAGGCTCAGGATTCCCTGACGAGTCTTATGTACAGGTAGGTGCCTCTATTTTGCCATCTGCTGCTGCTGTTTATGAAATAGCCGATATGATTATCAAGGTCAAAGAGCCATTGCCTATGGAATATGCCTTAATTAAACCGAATCAAATTCTTTTTACGTATTTTCATTTTGCTGCTTCTCGTGAGTTGACAGAGGCTATGATTCAATCCAAAGCTACTTGCATCGCTTATGAAACGGTCGAATTACCTGATCGAACGCTTCCACTTTTAACGCCTATGTCTGAAGTAGCGGGTCGTATGGCCATCCAAGTAGGAGCTTATTTTCTAGGTAAACCCCAAGGTGGTAAAGGCAAAATGTTGGGTGGGGTACCAGGAGTAAAACCTGCCAATGTTTTAATTTTAGGTGGCGGCGTAGTAGGAACTCAAGCGGCAAAAATGGCTGCTGGTTTAGGTGCTAATGTCACCATAATGGATACCAATTTAGCTCGTTTACGTTATTTAAGTGATGTGATGCCTGCGAATGTAGCAACACATTATTCAACGGAATTGGCAATTCAAGAACACCTTCCTCAGGTAGACCTAGTTATTGGTGCTGTTTTATTGCATGGGGCAAAGGCTCCTCACCTTATTAAAAAAGAAGATTTATTGCGTATGCAGCCAGGCACCGTTTTGGTGGATGTGGCTGTTGACCAAGGGGGTTGTATTGAAACGTGTAAGCCTACCACCCATGAAAATCCCGTATTTACCGTTGACGGAATCTTGCACTATTGTGTCGCAAACATGCCGGGAGCCGTGCCTCAAACTTCAACTCAAGCCTTGACGCAAGCTACATTGCCCTATGCCTTGTTGATTGCAAATTATGGATTTGAAGCTGCTTGTGAAAAGAATGAAGCTTTGACTAAGGGCCTTACAATTAAAAATGGCCAACTAGTTGATAATGGCCTTGCAACTTTGTTTAATTTATAAAAAAGCGTTCGTGGAAATTGACTAAAAACAATTCGTGCGTGGCGCGTGTAATGGCTGTATATAACCATCGAATATACTCCGCGTCTACTTGGTCTTCTTTTAAATAGCCTTGGTCAACAAATACGGCCTTCCATTGGCCACCTTGTGATTTATGTGTAGTCAAAGCATAGGCAAATTTGACTTGTAACGCATTTAAATAGGGATCTTTGCGTATGGCTTCTAAGCGTTCTTTCTTTTTTGTTAGGTGTGCATAATCTTCGCATACAGAATCATAAAGCTTTTTGTTCGCTTCTTTTCCTAGCGCTGATTCGGCAGAATGCAAGGTATCTAACAGAATTTTGGCTTCAATCTCAGGATGTTCTTCATAATCGCATAAACGTAGAATAACATTCATGAATCGTAGGCCATGCATTTCTTCTTCTTTTCTAATCTTCATTACTTCCACGAAATCCCCATTTGCAATAAATCCCGCAGGTGAGTCTTCGTCCAACCAATGGTAATTATTTCGAACAATCATTAATAGATCCCCAGATGAAATTTCGTCTTCTTGGTATAGAATTGTCCGACGAACAAATTCGTTGAATTGCACCGCACTTTTATTCGAACGCGTCAATACAATCGTATCCTCCTTGCCAAATTTTCGGTAAGCATAATGCATGCCATCCTCCATTTTTTCACCCGTCATACGAAAAAAGTCCTTAAATGATGCCGTATTAAATTGAATTACATGGGAATTATTGGCCAATAAACCACGTAAATTGGTTGCATTATACAAAATGCCCGAATGAATATCTTGGCGCATGACATCAACTAATTCATGTTCCATAACGTCCATATGAAATTCATTGGCGACATAGTCTTTCGAAAGTGCTGGTGACAAGGTTTTACCTACAGGTGGTAATTGTGCCGTATCTCCCACAAATATCAATTTATTTCCTGTATGTCCATTTTCTGGATTGGTAAATACATATTCAATGAGATCTGTCAATAAACTGTTTTGTCCAAACTCTGACTCATCCGTTATCATGGATGCCTCATCAACAATAAATACCGTATTCGTGGCATAATTATTCATTCGCTGAAATACCAATGCCCCTGAATTAGGGTTACTAACTTGTCGGTAAATCTTTTTATGAATCGTTGAGGCTTTCTTTTTGGAATAATTGGCCATTACTTTGGCCGCCCGCCCCGTTGGTGCCAATAATTGCGTTTTATAGGAAAATGTCCCTAGAATTTTAATTAATGTTGAAATAACGGTTGTTTTTCCGGTACCGGCATAGCCTCGAATAATAAAGGTTAAAGGGGCCCATTCGTCTTCATTGAGAATGAAAGTGCTTAATTTATTGAATAATTCAGCCTGTGAAGGGGTAGGTTCAAAGGGGAATTTCTGGTGCAATAAAAAAGCGGGACTTTTGGTACTACTCATGATGTGAATTTACACAATTGCATCCGTGATGACAATCGAGTTTTCCAGTGATAAAGGGCGAAATACATTTATTAGGCAAATACGCTCATATTGGTGTAATTCCGACACTAAAATATCAGTTTCTTCCACTTGATCAGTGACCAACAAACGGGCGCGCGTTGTTCCCCAATGCATGGGAGCTTCAGGAGTATACCAAATGCCGTCCTTTAAAAAAGCTAAATTCGCGATGGTACAGTCCTGAATAATTCCGTCTTTGTGGAAAATAACTTCGTCTGCATTCGGATGTTCCTCCAATATCGTCTTAAAAAAGCCCCGTTCAGCCCATTTGAACCCATAATCAATTTCACCACTATCTACTAAAGCGAACGTTTGTATGTTCTTGAGCTCATATGGTATTACTTCAATCTTTTGTGGATCTTCGGCATAGATTATGCGTAAGCGGTGAATTCCTTCTTTGGGTAATTCGATTTTTTGAATTTCCTCCATCACATCGAATGCTTCCCATGCTGGGAAAAAGGCATCAAAAGTTTCATTGACACGCATTTGATGATAGTCAACATGCTGAGCTTGTCCTTTACTGATGCAGATGGTTTCTAAAAAAGAGAACATAATTAAAAGGGGAGATATACTTTTTGAATTAATTCGTCATATTCGTTTCGGGCGCTGGCATTCACTGTTAGACCGCCACCACTTTTGAATATTTTGCTATTTCCGCGTTGTTCAATGAAACGAATCATGACACCCGTATCCAAATTTGCACCATCAAATTCGCCCATAATACCGGTGTAAAATCCGCGGTCATATGCTTCCGCTTCTTTGATTATTCGCATGGTAGAGGATTTAGGTGCTCCTGTTATGGAACCAGCGGGTAATAACTTTTGTAGAATTTGACCGATTTTACCTTGAAATTCAGGATGTAATTCCCCAGAAATGACGGATGACATTTGCCAAAGATTCCCTTCATGCGTTTTTACCGCTTCAATGTATTTGTACTTTTCTACGTGAACCGGGAAGGCAACTTGACTCAAGTCATTGCGGATCAAATCAACAATGGTAGCATGTTCGGCCTGTTCTTTAGGGTCATTTTGTAAAATTTCCGGTCCTCGATCATCTACTGCAGATGTTCCTTTCATGGGATATGAATAGATTTTATTTCCTCGTATTTGAATGAAACATTCCGGTGAGAAAACGACAAAATCATCCTCAACATAAAGTTTATATGGCGCTTGGGCTTGTTGGAAAATTAGTTCCAAACTTGCATCTGTCTCAATGGGTGTTTCGGCCGTTAAATTGACTAAAAAACTATCACCATAACGTAATCCAGCTTGAACATGTTGAAATTTGGCATAGTATTCTTCGAATGAGATGGGGCTTTTTGAAAATTGGTAAGCATTCGAATGGATTTGAATTGCTTCCCGAATGGCAAAATGAATTCCCAAAGCATTCGCTTCTTCTCTGGTTCCGCCCCATGCTTTTGTGCCGTCATAATTAATGAAAAACACGAAAGGTATGCCTGAGCTTCCCCATGTATCCAGCTGATCAGATACTTCTGCTAAGGACACATAGGGAATGGATGCAATCATCCTTATAAATAGTTTTGTGCTGATTCAATGACTTTAGTTAAACCTGCTGGATTCTGACCGCCTGCCGTAGCTAAAAAAGCCTGGCCACCACCCCCTCCTTGAACTTCTTTGGCTAATTCGCGAACAATTGTACCAGCGTTCAATGATTTGGAGTCAACCAAATCCTTAGAAATGGCTAAGGCTAAACTAGCCTTTCCGTCAATTTCAGCAACCAATAAACAAAACAAACTTCCTGCTTCAGTCTGTATATCAAAGGCTAAATTCTTCAAAGAATCCGCTGAAGGTACAGAAACTTGTTGAATCAAGGTTGGTACATCATTTTTCGAAACAATTTGATTTACCAAAATGGATTTTAACTCACTGATTTCTTTTGCTTGATAGGACTGTACGGTTTTTTGTAATTGATTATTTTGTTCGATTAAAGAGGCTATGGCTTTCACTAAGTCTTTTGGTGCTTTTAACAAAGCATGTAACTCAGTGATAAGGGCCTCTTGTTCACTTAATAATGCATACGCTTGTTGGGAAGTAATCGCCTCTATTCTACGTACGCCCGTTGCCACTGATGTTTCTGTAATAATTTTACATAAACCAATTTCACCGGTGGCTGGAACATGGGTTCCTCCACAAAGTTCTACAGAATAGTTTTTGTCAAAGGTGATTACACGGACAAAATCGCCGTATTTTTCGCCAAATAAGGCCATAGCACCTTTTTCCTTCGCTTGTGCGATGGGTACATTTCTTTCTTCAAGCAATGGAATATTTTCCGCAATTTTGGCATTAACTATTTGCTCGATTTTTAGGATTTCTTCGTCGCTTACTTTTTGGAAATGAGAAAAGTCGAAACGCAATAAGTCCTGATTGACTAAAGATCCTTTTTGTGCCACATGTTTACCAAGTACTTCTTGCAAAGCAGCTTGCACCAAGTGTGTGGCAGAATGGTTTTGCGTAATTTTCCGACGTCGATTCACATCGATTAAGGCAATTACTTCGGCATCTGTAGCAACCTGTTCAATACGCGCATCACTCAAGAAATGAACAATGAGATCATTCTCTTTTTTCGTATCAAGTACTTGAAGAGAAACGCCTGATGGCTTGAAAGTCAATGTTCCAATATCCCCAACCTGGCCTCCTGATTCAGCATAGAAGGGTGTTGTTTCCAAAACGACTTTATATTGAACGCCAGCCTTATTTTCAATCTTTTGATATTTTAAAACTTGAGTCGTCGTACTTGTTTCATCATAGCCTACAAATGCAACTTCTTCTCCTTCGCGAATAATTACCCAATCGCCAGCACTCGCTCCTGCATCTTTTCGAGAGCGTGCTTTTTGTTCTTGCAATGCTTTGTTGAATCCTGCCTCATCAATATCCAAACCTTTTTCTCGCGCTATCAAAGCCGTTAAGTCGATCGGGAAACCATAGGTGTCATTCAATTCAAATACATCATCTCCTGATAAAACTTTGCTAGAACAATCTTCCATCAACTTGTCTAAACGAATTAAACCAGTTGATAAGGTGCGAAGGAAAGAAACCTCTTCCTCATAAATCACTTTTGCTACAAAAGCTTCTTGAGCGATTAATTCATCAAATACACCGGTGAATTGTTTGGCCAACAAGGGGACTAATTCGTGCATAAATGGCTCTTTAAAGCCTAAATAGGTGTATCCATAGCGTACAGCCCGACGTAAAATACGACGTATTACGTAACCTGCTTTCGCATTGGATGGTAATTGGCCATCAGCAATACAAAAGGCAATGGCACGAATATGATCTGAAATTACGCGCATGGCAATATCTGCCCATTTTTCTTCACCGTATTTTTTCCCTGCTTTTTCAGCTAAGTATTGAATCGTACCTTGAAACACGTCGGTATCGTAGTTGGATTGCTTGCCTTGAATCGCCATGCAAAGGCGCTCAAAGCCCATTCCCGTATCGACGTGTTTGTTTGGTAATGGGACCAATGAACCGTCCGACATACGTTCAAACTGCATGAAAACATTATTCCAAATTTCCACAACCTGAGGGTGATCCGCATTGACTAAGGATTTTCCAGAAACGTTGGCTACCTCATCAGCATTGCGTAAATCAATGTGTATTTCAGAACAAGGGCCGCATGGACCTGTTTCACCCATTTCCCAAAAATTATCTTTTTTATTTCCGTAGATGATTCGATCTTCCCCTACAATCGCTTTCCAAATATCAAAAGCTTCTTGATCGAATGGAACACCATCTTTTTCATCACCTTCAAAAACCGATACATAAATTCGATCTTTCGGTAGTTTAAATACCTCTGTCAACAATTCCCAGGACCAGGTTAATGCCTCTTGTTTGAAGTAATCACCAAAAGACCAGTTGCCCAACATTTCAAACATGGTATGATGGTAGGTATCAAATCCCACATCTTCTAAGTCATTGTGCTTTCCTGATACACGTAAACATTTTTGTGTATCCGCGATGCGCTTCGATGGAGGAGTTCCATTGCCCAAGAAAAAGTCTTTAAATTGCGCCATTCCCGAATTGTTAAACAAAAGGGTTGGGTCATTTTTCGCCACCAAAGGCGCTGAAGGTACAATCAGGTGTCCTTTGGATTTGAAGAAATCTAAAAACTGTTGGCGGATCTCCGTAGAAGTCATTTTCGCTTATTTTGGTATTGGGTTGGTTTAATTGGCTTGCTTGTTTATTTTTGTTTAAACAAGAATAACAAAATTAGTTTTTTTTGATGAATTTTTGAACCAAATAGGGGCTTTTATGAATTTAGACAAGCAATATTATTTGATTTCCGAGGTTGCTGACCTGTTTAAGGTTAATACGTCTAAATTACGTTATTGGGAAACCCAATTTCCGCATTTGTTACCTAAAAGAACTGGGAAGGGGATTCGAAAATATACACCAGTTGATATCGAGAAAATCGCAGTTTTAGTTAACCTAATTGACAAACAAGGACTTACCATCGAAGGTGCCAAATTAGCTATCAAGAAAAATGGTTCTCCCAAAAACCCGAATCAGGTTGTAATTGACCAGTTAGTTGATATTCGACGCTTTTTACAAGTTATTTCTGATGATTTAGCCTAATTCTCTTGTAGCTTGGTTTCTTAATCGAAACGAATGGCATCGGAATTACTTTACCAAATTGCTCTTTCTCGTATTCCTCAAATTGGCGTAGTCAACGCGCGCAGATTAATTGCTTATACTTCATCTGCTGAAGCAATATTTAAAGCGCGTTCATCTGAATTACAGAAAATACCGCACATTGGGCCTGTTTTGGCGCAAGCGGTAACCCAGCAACATGTTTTGCAAGAAGCTGCCAGTATTTTAGATGCTTGCCTCAAAGCCAACATACAAGTACTATTTTATACAGATAAAGTTTATCCTGACCGATTAAAGCAAATTTACGATGCCCCATTGGTACTGTATTTTTCAGGTTCAGTTGATTTAAATCAGGAACGATTCTTGGCTGTGGTGGGCACACGAAAGGCTACAGATTATGGGAAGCGAACTACTCAGAATTTGGTTGCTCAATCTGTGGGTTCTCAAGCACTTTTTATTTCTGGTTTAGCTTACGGGATAGACATTGAAGTACATCGTACCTGTATGCAGTATCAAATTCCCAATATAGCAGTGCTGGCCGGTGGTTTTAATCATATTTATCCTGCCAAGCACAAGCAATATCTGGAAGCCCTCGTTGCACACGGAGGTATTATTTCTGAACATCCGTTGCACCAAAAGTCCGATCCCCGATTTTTCCCATTACGAAATCGAATTATTGCCGGAATGTCTGACGCAACCGTGGTTGTAGAGGCCGCCGAAAAGGGAGGTGCTTTAATTACGGCTGATTATGCCAATAATTACCATCGTGAAGTATTTGCTATTCCTGGGAATCTTGATAAAATGTTTTCGGCAGGATGCAATCGGCTCATTCAAAAAAATAAGGCAGTTATTTATACGGATTTTGATGCATTGTGCCAGCAAATGAATTGGGTGCATGAAGGCCAACAACTTAAACCGACAAAAGGATTGAACTGGTCACGCTTAACGGAAAGCGAAACCGAGATTATGGCTTTGTTAGTCCAAAATGGGGAGATGAATTTAGATACGATTGCGTGGAAGCTACAAAAAAAGGTGACCGATTTGGCGATCACCTTATTGAATTTAGAATTTCAAGGCTTGATTAAGGCGTTGCCGGGTTATGCCTATCGATTAAAAAATTAAATGCCCCATGTGCTTGGGTTAACTCGCCAATCCTGTAGGGTCACTAATTGGGTATCTGATATATAACTCAATTTGATAGCTTCTTCAACTAAAACATCATAACTAGATAAGGTCACTAAGGGTATTCCGGCATTTTGGAAATTTTCATCTGCAATACCAAATCCATAGGTAAATATAGCAGCCATGCCTAAGACTTCCACACCCTCTTTTTGTAAGGCATCTGCTGCTTTCAAAGAACTTCCCCCTGTCGAGATTAAATCTTCAATCAATACAGCTTTTTGTCCTGGTTTTACAAATCCTTCAATTTGATTTCCCATACCATGTTTCTTGGGTTCTGGACGTACATAACAGAATGGTAAATCTAAGAAATCAGCTACCAAGGCTCCTTGTGCTATGCCTGCAGTTGCAACCCCTGCTATCACATCTACGTCTTTAAAATAACCTTTTATTATAGCAGAAAGGCTGTTTTTGATGTAGGTTCTCGCCTCAGGATCAGACAAGGAAATCCGATTATCACAATAAATGGGTGATTTCCAACCGGATGCCCAAGTAAATGGTTGGTCAGGACGCAGTTGGATTGCTTTGATTCGTAATAAATGTTGGGCAACTTCTTGTGAAATGGTCAAATTGGACATGCGATATTGTTTCTAGTAGATAATTACAAAAATAGTTTTTTCGGCTTATCTTATCATTATTTAATTCTATTTTTGCCAAAATTAAATTTCCATAATGGTCATTTTTATTGACGATCGCCCGATCAAATTAATTAATCGTAAGAAAAAGCATAGCTATCCGCCGATGGAGGATTTTGATGTGATTATTGATGGTCGATTAAAGCCGATTAAAATTGCGGATTTTAAAGGACATACTTGTCTTTTAAATGTTAGCGTGGATCAAATGGAGAAGATAATTGAAGAATTACACGGCAAGAAACCTTTCGATTTTCATTCTTTGTATATATTGACAGGTATCAAACAAGCCCTAAAAGAGAAGATTTGTTCCTTATATACGGTTATTGAGGCTGCTGGCGGAGTTGTTCAGAATGAATCTGACGAGGTTTTATGGATTTACAGATTAGGTAAATGGGATTTGCCAAAAGGGAAGTTAGAGAAAAATGAAAATTTCAAGAGTGCTGCGGTACGCGAAGTCGCAGAAGAGTGTAATGTTAAAGCATCTCTAATTGATAAGGTTTGTACTACCTATCATACCTATTCACACAAAAACCAACGGATCTTAAAAAAGACAAAATGGTATAGCATGCGAAGTAAGCATGTGGATAAATTGATTCCTCAATCTGAAGAGCACATTGAAAAAGTTGAATGGCTATCTCAAATTGCCATGAATAAAGCAATATCAGATACCTATTCGTCGATACGCTACGTAATTATCAAGTTTCAAGAAACTCAGATTCCGTCTAAAGTATAGGGTAAATATTGGTCGATTTGGCTACCATAGCGATGTAAATCGCGAATAATCGTAGAGCTGATAGGGGCTAAATGGGGTGAGGTAATCAGGAAGACCGTTTCAAGTTCCCCGTTGATATGCCGATTAACTTGCGAAATCGAGTTTTCATATTCGAAATCAGTTGTATTGCGTAATCCCCTTATAATGAATTTAGCACCCACTTCCTTGGCGACATTCGCAGTAAGGTCTTGATAGGTAACAACACGAACAGGCATTCCTTGAAAGGTATTCTCGATGTATCCCTTCATCTTTTCTAAATTGAAATACCTATTTTTGTTTGAATTTTGTCCTATTCCAATGACAATTTCATCGAATAATGTCAGAGCTCTCAGGACAATATCCTCATGTCCTTTGGTGAATGGGTCAAAAGATCCTGGGAAAAAGGCTGTTTTTTTCATGCTAGTGGTATGTTCAATCGAATTAAATTTTCGATAAGTTCTTGATTTTGGGCGTCTGGACCTTGAATTCGAATGGATTCTTGATTCCATTGAATGTTAAATGCATCACGAATTGAATGCAGATAAAAGGCTAGGGCTAATTCATGTTCGTATGGGAAAACGTTAATTAATTGAAGTTTTCCATGTTGAAAATAAGTAATATAGGCATGGCTCTCTTGTAAAAAGATGTGTATTCTTGGGTGAATATACAATTTAGCTTTTTGAATTTCATTGCCTAGTATATGCTGGTAGTTGATTTTTGCAAGTGGGAAAATAGCCGATAACTGATCTTTCCAACTACTTGAAACTAAAAATAACATAGTTGATTCCACTAAACTGCAGGATTGTTCATGCATTTCCACCCCATCCATACAATTCTCCCCAAGTGCTTTCTCTAAAAAAGCCATACGATACAAAGGGTCATTGTAAGCGTTAGGTACTAACAAAAAAGCAGGATGAACGATTTCAATTTCTACGACTTGTACACTGGATTTATCTATTTGAAATGCTTCCAACTGCTTTATCAGGCTCTGAGTGGCGTTTTTCCAATAATTCACTTTTTCTCCAGGCAATCGAATTCCTTGCTCACTAACCTGTAAAAATAAGGTAGTTGGCGCAATAACCGGATTCGTTGGTAAGTCTGTTTGCAAGGTTGATTTCAATCAAAGTGCCCGAAATTGCAAAAAAAATAGGACAATAGATAAAAAATAGAATTTTTTTCTAGCCTCAAAATGCGTAATTTTGCGCCCTATTTAATCCAATTCGTATGTTATCAGTATCAAACGTTTCCCTTCGTTTTGGGAAAAGAATATTATTTGAAGAAGTAAATATCAAGTTTACCGAAGGTAACTGTTATGGTCTTATTGGGGCTAATGGTGCGGGAAAATCAACTTTTCTAAAAATTCTGTCCGGTGAAATTGATTCTCAAACCGGAAGTATTTCAATGAATCCGGGAGAACGGATGTCGATATTGAAGCAAAATCACTTCGAGTATGAGGAGTTTCCTGTGCTTCAAACCGTTATCATGGGCAATAAGCGTCTTTATGATATCATGCAAGAAAAGGATGCCATTTACATGAAGGAAGATTTTACAGAAGCGGATGGAAATAAAGCAGCGGATTTAGAGGCTGAATTTGCCGAGTTAAATGGATGGGAAGCAGAGTCTGAAGCGGCAACTTTACTGAGTGGACTAGGCATTAAGGAAGATATCCATTATACATTGTTGCGTGATTTAAATGGTTCTGAGAAAGTGAAGGTGCTTTTAGCTCAAGCGCTTTTTGGAAATCCTGATATTCTTTTATTGGATGAGCCTACGAATAACTTGGATATTGATTCGATTCTTTGGTTAGAAGGCTTTTTACAAAACTTTAAAAATACGGTTATTGTTGTTTCTCACGATCGTCACTTCTTGGATAATGTGTGTACCCACATTGCCGATTTAGATTTTGGGAAAATTCAACTATATGGAGGGACTTATACTTTCTGGTATGAATCCTCTCAATTAGCAGCGCGTCAGCGTCAAGATCAGAATAAAAAAACGGATGAAAAACGGAAAGAATTGGAAGAATTCATCCGTCGATTCTCTGCGAATGTAGCCAAGTCGAAGCAAGCGACTTCTCGTCAAAAGATGTTGGATAAATTGCAAGTAGATGACATTAAGCCATCATCAAGAAAATATCCATTTATCAACTTTAAACCTGAACGTGAAGCTGGTGATCAACTGTTGAGTGTTGAAAATTTATCGGCAAGCACGGAGGATGGAGTTCCATTATTTACGAATGTGTCTTTCACGATAAACAAAGGCGACAAAGTGGCTTTTTTAGCTAAAGATTCATTAGCCATTACTGCATTGTTTGACATTTTAATGGGGGAGGCTAAAGCTACATCTGGTGAATTCAAGTGGGGGGTTACTACCACACAAACTTATTTGCCCAATGATAACGCTGCATATTTCAATGATGATTCTATGAATTTGGTTGATTGGTTGCGCCAATATTCGGTTGAGAAAGATGAAAGTTTTATTCGTGGCTTCTTAGGCCGCATGTTATTCTCTGGGGAAGAGGCTTTGAAAAAGTCTACAGTCATTTCAGGAGGAGAGAAACAACGCTGTATGTTTTCTCGCATGATGCTTTCCGGAGCAAACGTATGTCTATTTGATGAGCCTACAAATCACTTGGATTTGGAATCAATTACCGCATTGAATAATGGAATGGTTGAGTTTCCGGGAACGATTTTATTCACTTGCCATGACCACCAACTGACAAATACGGTTGCCAATCGGGTGATTGAATTGGGTTCTAACTCACATTTGGATAAATTAATGACGTATGATGAATACATTATGGATTCTGCTGTAAAAGCTCAACGGGCAAAATTATAATCTAATTTCCTGAAGCATAAAAAAAGCCTCGATTTTTGTCGAGGCTTTTTTTATTGCGTTTATCTATAAAATGAACCGAGTTGAAAGGAAGTTTGATTGTTGGTTTTCAACGATTTGATTTACCAAATCCTTATTCAGTTGGTTTGCTTTCGTCGCAACCACGGTACGAATCGAGAATGAACGTAATGCGGCAGTTACGGATAAGGTTCCTTCTGCAGAATCTTTACGACCCGTGAATGGGAATGAATCCGGCCCGCGTTGACATTGAGCATTTATATTAACTCGGGAAACTTGATTTACCGTCTCATCAATCAACTCAGAGATTTGGTTAACATCTGTTCCAAATATAGCAACTTGTTGGCCGTGTGACGACTCATGAATGTATTCAATGGGGGTAGCTAAATCCTCAAAAGGAACAACTGGAACCACTGGTCCAAACTGTTCTTCATGCCAAACTTTCATTTTAGTATTCACCGGATATAATAATGCCGGAAAGAATAGGGATTTGAAGTTTTCACCCCCGTGCTTATTGATCACCTTTGCCCCGTGTAATTTGGCATCTTCGATCAATTCTTTCAGGTAAGCGGGCTTATTGGGTTCAGGTAGGGGAGTAATTTGTACGCCTGGTTCCCACATCATGCCAATTTTCAATGTTTCAATTTTTTCTGCTAAACCTTTGTTAAATGCCTCAGCTAAAGATTTATGAACAAAAATAATTTTAATCGCCGTACAACGTTGGCCATTGAAGGATAACGAACCCAATAAACATTCATTAATTGCTACGTCTAATTGTGCACTCTCCGTTACGATCGCCGCGTTTTTAGCATCAAGCCCTAAAATGGCACGTAAACGATTTACCTTAGGGTGCATTTTCTTCAACTTGTCGGCAACTTTAGAAGAACCAATTAAGGTTAACACATCGATTTTGCCTGACTCCATTAACTGAGGAATGATTGAATTTCCGCGACCATACAAAGTATTAATTACCCCTGCAGGGAATGAATCTTTGAAAGCTTGTAAAAGTGGGTAATGTAATAATGTACCGTGTTTTGGTGGTTTGAAAAGTACGGTGTTTCCCATGATTAGCGCAGGAATCAATGTTGTGAAGGTTTCATTCAATGGATAGTTGAATGGTCCCATACACAATACGACACCTAAGGGTGAACGACGCACTTGTCCTATAATTCCTTCTTCAATCAAGAAAGTTGACGAGGTACGATCGATATCTTTTAAAGCACCAATTGTATCGTAAATGTATTGAACGGTACGATCAAATTCCTTTTGAGAATCACCTAAAGATTTACCGATTTCCCACATAAGAAGTTTAACAACTTCATCACGTTTTTGAATCATCTTTTGAGTAAATTTTTCCACGCATTCGATTCGTTGGCTTACCGACATAGACGGCCATTCGCCGCGACCATTTGAATACGCTTTAACACCGGCGTACAGTACTTCCATGGCATCAGTAGCATCTGTAATTGGATAGGATCCAATGCGTTTTTGCTCAAAACCTTTGGCTGATTGTACGTAGATAGGCGACCAAACATCTTGGGTTTTGCCATTCCATTTGCGCATTTCTCCGTTGACCAAATATTCACGTTGCTCGATCGGTTGCGTTAAATCAAATTCTTTGGGGATATCTGTTGCTTTGGGAAACAGATTTTCTAAATCACTCGCTTGCATATTGAATTGTTGTATTATTTCCAAACACAAATCTCATGGATTTGTTTCTTTTACCTATTCTAAAGATTTATTTATTTAAATATTGCAATAAAATATCGTAAAAGTTTAAAAATTAAACGCTTAAAACGTATTTTTTAAAATGTATTTACGTCGTATTTTATTGAGTTGGAATTTATATTGTTCTGTAAAGCTATTCGGATGCATCTGATTAAAAGCATTTTCCCAAGTCAAAAATTGACTCAATTCTGCTACTTTAAATGCTTCAGAATTTATGTTTTTACTCATGAGATAGTCTTCAAATTTCATTTTTTTGCCAGTTTTTGAAATAGTTTAACAATAGAACAAACGAAGTAATTGCGAATAATCCAGATAGAATAAAGGGGATTGGGATTCTTTCTTGCAAACCCTCATAAATTATTCCAGAGAAAAATGCCCCTAACCCTATTCCAAGCTCTAATGCGATATACATGGTGGCCATTGCCCTCCCCATATGATTTTTATGAGCTAAATCAGTCGTCCAAGCCGCTAAAGTTGGGGTATTGAATCCCCAGGCAATACCAAAAAGTACAGCGGAAAGAACCACGGTAAAACTATTTAAATCAATAAGCATGACACCCATGGAGGCAGTTAATATTAATGTAGAAATTAACAGGATAGGAATGCGCCCATATTGATCTGAACTTTTCGAGAAGAATATGCGTACTAAAATGGATGCAATGGTATAAATCGTAAAGTATAGCCCTTTGTTATGCCATCCAATTAATTTAGAGATATCAGGTAATAGGGTAACGATTACGCCAGATGAGAAAGAAACGAGCAGCATAATCCAAAATACGGGTAAAATTTTTGGTTCAAATACATCATCCCAAGAAATTTTGAAAAGCCTCAAGGAGAACTTGGATTTCATCGCCTTCGGCAAGGTTTCCTTCATGCGCATCAAGATTAAAATTGAGAATAAAGCAAATAAGGATGAAATCCAAAACATTTCTTGCAGGCCTACTGTACTCGCTAAATAGCTACCAATCGCAGGCCCGATGGACATGCCTGTCGCTGTGAATATGCCTAATCCACCTTGAGCTTCTCCTCGGCGGTTTTCTGGAATTATATCGGCAACATAAGCGGCGGTTGCTGTAGGTTTTGTACCTGTAGACATTCCGTGTAAGAAGCGAAGAAATAGAAACCCTTGTACGGTATGAATTAATGGATACAATCCCCCACATATAAAGCAGACAATGGATCCGAACGCCATAACGGGGACGCGACCGATGTGGTCTGTAAGTTTACCAGAAAATGGTCTACTTAATCCTGCAGTGAGCGTAAATAAGGCGATGGTGTAACCAATGTAGGCTTTTCCTCCCATGCTTGCCAAATAATCAGGCAATTCAGGAATTATCATTGAAAAACTAGCTGAGAATAAAAAATTACTAAGACATAGCAACCAAAATTGAAGGGTATAAATGGTTTTTGTTTCCTCCATTATACTTCTTCAATTAATGACTCAACCTCTTTTTTATTCATTCCCATGAGGAAAGCGGGTAATAGCACAAGGTTACAAAACATTGCCATTAAAAGGGTAATTGAAACCAAAACCCCCAAAGCTTGGGTTCCTTTGAACGTAGATGCAGTAAAGATGAAAAAACCAAAAAACAGAATCATAGCCGTATAAAACATAGATACGCCTGTTTTTTGAATAGTAATCTGAACTGCTAATTTTACATTATTGGCATTCTTCAGCCACTCCTCTTTGTACCGGGTTAAAAAATAGATGGTCCCGTCACTTGAGATACCAAATGCAATGGAAAAAATCAAAATTGTACTAGGTTTTAGCGCGATGTGAAAATAGCCCATTAATCCTGCCGTAATGATAAGTGGAATAAGGCTTGGGAGGGTGGATATAATAACCATTTTCCAACTCCTGAACAAAAATGCCATTAAAACGCAAATCAAAAATATGGCGGTAAGTGTACTTTCAATTAGGTTCCGTTGCAAGTATTCTGTTTGAAATGCATAAATGACTGAATTGCCTGTTACTTTGGCATTGTAGGCACGCTTGTCGGTCACTGGAAGGATTTCTCCTGTCTCGACATCTGTTCGAAATATACTATCAATCTTGGGTTGAATTTCATTAAAAAGTTGTCTGGTACGCACTGTACCCACATCTGCCATTTGAAAACTAATGCGTGTAAATCTTTTCTCTTTATCTAAAAAACCGTTGAAAAGATTATTTTTCCCATTTAAACTGCTGTTAAACTCTTTAAGCTTTGATAATTCATCAATTCCTGGTAGCGTAAAATATTTTGGATCGCCGCCACGATACACTTGATACAAGTACTTGGTTGCTGTGAGTAGGGAAATTCCTTGAGTGAATTCTGGATATTTTGCGAGAAGTTTTTCTGTACGTTTCATTTTTGACAATATTTCAGGTGTCAAGGCCCGCCCAGCTTCATTCGCATCAATGGAAACCTCAAATGGCATGACTCCCTTGAAATGTTTTTCAATGAATTTAAGATCAGTATAAATGGCATTATCCTGTGGTAAATCATCTACAATGTATCCCACCGCTTCGATTTTGGTTAAGCCATAAAGTGAAATGCTTAAAATAATTCCAATGATTCCATATATATACCGACGATGATTAAACACCCAGGTTTCGACAAAAGCTAACACCTTGTTGACCTTTTTAGACTCGAAATGTGCCAAATCCTTTGCTTTGGGCGGATTTAAATAACTAAAAAAGATGGGGATTAGCAGAAGGGAGAGCAAGAATGTCAGCATGACATTTAGCGCTGCAACAACACCAAACTCGACCAATAGAGCTGATCCCGTAAAGGCAAAAACACCAAAACCAATGGAGGTAGTTAAATTGGCCAAAAACAATGTTCGCCCGACTGTTCCTGTGCTTTCAATTAAAGAGGCTTCTTTGTTTTGTGTAATTAGATAGGTTTCGTGGTATTTATTCAATAAAAATATGGCATTGGGAACCCCGATAACAACAATAAGTGGGGGTATTAAGCCAGAGAGTAAGGTTATTTTATAGCCAAAAAATACAATGGTAGCTAGGGAGGCGACTATGCCTATTAAAATGACGATTAAAGCAAAGAAAACAACTTTTACTGATCTGAAAAAGTAAAATAGGATAAGTGAAGTAACGAAAATGGCAAGACCTAAAAACAATACAAGTTCATTGGTGACCTGCGCAGTTAATTCAGTTCGGATAAATGGCATTCCAGAATAATGAACTGGATGTTTTGTCCTTTGAGCATAATCATCCCCCAGTTTTTTAATGTTTTTTACTAAGGTTATTCTGCTTTTATTATTTATTGTTTTTTGGTCCAATGTAATTAACATCATATGGACCTTGAGATCTTCGGTATAAAGAAAATTTCGGTAGATAGGCAGTTGGGCCAATCGATCTTTTAATTGATTCAGCTGAACTTGTGAACTTCGATCATTTCCTTCATAAGCCAATTTAGATTTAAATTGATTTGCTGAACTATCAAGATATAAAATGGGTAGGTTGGGTAATGCTAAAATAGATTTAATTCCAGCTTGATGCTTTACATCTTGGTATAATTTATTCCAAGCATCAAATTCGGTAGGCGTAAAGATTTCAGGATTTTCAAGGCCTATGACCATGATGTTACCATCTTCGCCATATTTCTTCTTAAATGACTCATACAATTGGAAACGTTCATCCGTTTTGGGGAGAATTTTAGCTAATTCATAGCTCAATTGTATTTGACTTGCTTCATATATGAAAGCGACCGTTAGCGCACTTATGGTAATTAAAATACCAATTTTATAGGCCAAAATTTGATTTGCAATCCAATTCCAAGTCTTATTCATATTTCACTTAGGTTGTAATATCGATTCTGCCACGAGCAAATCCTCCGGCGTCGTTATTTTTAAATTCGTATAGGTGCCTTCTATCAAATGAATGGTTTCTCCTGTAGCCTCAATTACACTCGCATCATCTGTAAAGAGTGGAGAAAATTCTTGATCGAATGCTTTTTTTAGACTTGAAAGTGCGAAAATTTGCGGGGTTTGGATGATTTTCACCTCGTCGCGCAAGACCGACTTGAAACTTTGAGATTCCGAATCCCAAAAGCGAATAGAATCTTTACTTGATACAGCTACTACACAATTCCCAACTTTTTCTGCATGCGAGAATGCTTTATTTATCGTTTCTGGATCAATTAATGGGCGTACGCCATCATGTATTGCTACCAAACATTCTTCCCTGTCAACGAGGGTGTTAATACCATTTTTACTCGAATGAAAACGTGTTTCACCCCCAGCAACCACTTGATGAGGTGCCTTTTGTTCAATTTCAGGGAATTGTTTACATAATGCCTGCCAATAATCGATTTGATTGGCTGGAAGTACAACGATTAATGTTGTACTCGGGTCTGCGACTTTGAAAGCCAAAAGCGTATGAAATAAAATGGGTTTGTTTCGAAGAAGCAAAAACTGTTTTGCGACGGAGCTGTTCATTCGCTGTCCAGAACCTCCTGCCACAATTATTGCTATTTTTTTCAAAACAAACCCTTTTAGATGATTAAATGATTAACATCACGTCGCCATAGCTAAAGAATCGGTATTTCTCTTTAATGGCTTGTTTATAAGCTTCTTGTACTAATTCATAACCACCAAAAGCTGAAGTCATCATTAATAAAATCGATTCAGGTAAATGGAAGTTGGTCAATAAGGCCGTAGGAATCTTGAACTCGTATGGTGGGAAAATGAATTTATCTGTCCAGCTATTGATGGGTTTTAAGTGACCACTTGCTGATACCGATGATTCCAATGCCTTCATTACCGTTGTTCCGATAGCTAATACTTGTTTTTTATTGTCTATCGCATCATTTACGTACGTACAAGTATCGGGTTCAATCATGAAATGTTCCGAATCTGTTTTATGTTTTGTTAAATCCTCAACATCTACTTGACGAAATGTCCCCAGACCAATGTGTAGGGTAATAGGGGAGAATTGAACACCATTTAATTCCATTTTTCTCATAACGATTTTCGAAAAATGAAGTCCGGCAGTTGGCGCCGCAACAGCACCAATGTGTTCAGCATAAATCGTTTGAAAACGTTCCCGGTCATCTTCTACAGCAGCACGTTTGAAACGAATTTCATCGGGTAGCGGTGTCTCTCCTAGCTCATGAATTGTTTGCATTAATGCATCATGGTCGCCATCATATAGGAATCGGATTGTTCTTCCACGTGAGGTTGTATTATCAATAACTTCAGCAACTAAATCTGAATCACCGAAATACAATTTATTCCCCACGCGAATTTTACGTGCTGGATCTACCAATACATCCCATAGGCGATGTTCGCGATTTAATTCACGCAATAAAAAGACTTCAATTTGTGCGCCAGTTTTTTCCTTGTTTCCATATAGGCGCGCAGGGAATACTTTTGTATTGTTAGTAACTAATACATCTCCTTCACCGAAATAGTCAACGATATCAGTAAATTTCTTATGTTCAATTGTTTTCTCTTTACGGTTCACAACCATCATACGTGCATCTTCACGATTTTCAGTTGGGTTTAAAGCAATGAGACTTTGGGGTAAATCAAATCTGAATTCAGATAATTTCATTCGGATGGGTTTATGTGTATTAAGGCAAAAAGCATTTTTGCAATTTGCATATTATTAGCAATTTGCAAATATACACTATTCAAGGGGGGCTTGTCAAGACATATTTTTAAAACAATTAAGTTTGTTCCTTGTTGACTATACCAAATAGATTTCTGTGAAGAATAAAGTTGCCATTTTCTGGTTTAGGCGGGATTTACGAATTGAAGATAATCATGGTCTGTATGAAGCTTTAAAGTCACCTTGGCCTGTATTACCCATTTTTATATTTGATCCCAATATACTGGCTAAGCTATCCAACAAATCCGATGCGCGCGTTGAATTTATTTTAGCTTGTCTAGCGCGTTTGAATGTTCAATTTGCTCAAAGGAATACTTCTTTATGCGTTAAGTTTGCTGATCCATTGCAAGCTTTTCATGAATTAGCAGATCAATTTGAAATTCAAGCGGTATTTACAAATCATGATTATGAGCGTTACGCCGATGAGCGCGATTCATCTATTCGAAATTGGGCTTCCTCAAAACAGATTCCTTTTAATACTTTTAAGGATCAGGTTATTTTTGAAAAAAGTGAAGTTTTAAGTGGACAAAATACACCATATACAGTCTTTACGCCATATTCACGTCGATGGAAAGAGCGCTTAAGTCAGCATCCCATTAGTCAATTTCCGTCAGAAGATTTATCCAATTACGTTTCTTGTACGCTTGCGTTGCCTACTTTACATGACTTGGGTTTTCGGGAGTCCGGAATCGAATTTCCCGGCAATGAGCTAGATCGTTCATTAATTCAATCCTACCAGGCGCAACGTGATTTTCCCGCAAAGGATGGTACCTCACGTCTTTCTGTTCATTTACGTTTTGGTACAGTATCCATCCGTAGTCTTGTTCAAAAGGCACTAGGGCTCTCAGAAACGTGGTTAAATGAGTTGATTTGGCGTGATTTTTATTTCAACATATTACATCATTTTCCGCACGTTTCTCAAGGGTCTGCCTTCAGAAAGGAATATGACCGCATGGAATGGCGCAATAATGAAAACGAGTTTATGGCATGGTGTCAGGGTCAAACAGGTTATCCAATTGTGGACGCAGGTATGCGTGAATTGAATACCACAGGATTTATGCACAATCGTGTCAGAATGATTGTTGCTAGTTTTTTAGTTAAACACTTATTAATCGACTGGCGCTGGGGTGAAGCCTATTTTGCTGAAAAATTATTAGACTTCGATTTTGCTGCTAATAATGGGGGCTGGCAATGGGCTGCAGGAAGTGGTTGCGATGCAGCACCTTATTTCCGCGTATTTAATCCAACTTTACAGACACAGAAATTTGATAAAGATTTAGCCTATATACGTAAATGGGTGCCAGAGTTTCAGGAGCTCAGTTATCCCCAACCGATCGTCAACCATGAACAAGCGCGAGTTCGAGCACTTGCGGCCTATAAAAAGGCTTTGGTTCGTTAATAGATATTCTTTCCTTGAATTTTATAATCGGTTAAATCGATTGAAAGTGAGCCTATTTTCAAGTTGACGTCCAACTTTAAAGGTATTTGATATTTGTCCTGTGTAATCCAAAGTTTAATGGCATCCTCATCTTTAAAAAGGTTGTTTTTGGGTAATACCAATGAAGTCCGAATACATTTTTTATTACCAAAATCGCTAGTAACGGTTTCAAATCCTTTGATGATAAACCAGATTTCATAAATGGTTCCATCAACTAGTACTTTGGCGCTCAATTTTTGTCCTATTGACATGCTACTCAAGGGTTTGTCACGTAGGAAAAAATAACCACCTATAAGGTCAAGGGTTGAGGGAGTGATTGCCATAACCTTATCCACAGGCGTATTTTGTGGCGAGTGGATTTTTGCTTGGCCTATTTCTTGAAAGAAGTTTACCTGTTCTTCTTTCCGATAACGACCCTCACGTTTACGCATTTCCGTTTTTATAGGCATAAGGGAATTTACATCTAAGTATGCCGACCAGTAGTCTTCAACTCTTGAAAAATACTTTAACCAAGAGACAGTTTCTCCTATAATCTCTACTTTTCTTCCGGTATGATTATTGATGTTATAAACGCCAGGGCTACTTTTGATAACAGCGGTTGCGGCTTCGATAAAGCCTAAATGTATGCGATATTTGAGTTGTTCGTTCCCTTGAAAGATTACGCGTTCTTGTGCTGAACTTATCAAGTTTAGTGACAAAAAAATGCTAATAAATAGCAATAAAAAATTACTTAGGTTCGCGTATGATTTCAATGTGCGTGTTTACTAAAGATTTAGATAGAAACTCATAAAATTTGACTGCCAAATCTTCATGGATATTATCAATAAATTTGATAAAACTTTACTGTCAATTTGCTATTTTTGTTAGGATTTAAACAAGGGTAAATTTAAACATAAAATGATTATTCAAAATTATCAATAAATATAACATGGCAAAACAATCGGATGGAGCTCAAGGCTTAGTAGCTGAAAAATTAAAAGCTCTCCAGACAACATTGGAAAAATTAGATAAAGCTTACGGAAAAGGTACCGTTATGCGTTTATCGGATAGTAAAGTGATGGATGTGCCTGTTATATCGACGGGTTCATTGGGTTTGGATTTAGCCTTAGGAATCGGAGGAGTTCCTCGTGGACGTGTCGTTGAGATTTATGGCCCTGAATCATCAGGTAAAACAACATTAACCTTGCATTGTATTGCAGAAGCTCAGAAAGCTGGAGGTATTGCTGCTTTTGTAGATGCTGAGCATGCATTTGATCGTGCATATGCTGAAAAATTAGGGATTGATACAGAAAACCTATTGATATCCCAGCCGGATAATGGAGAACAAGCTTTGGAAATTGCAGAACATTTAATCAGTTCTGGTGCAATTGATATTATTGTAATAGACTCAGTAGCTGCTTTAGTACCTAAAGCGGAGATTGAAGGGGAGATGGGTGATTCAAAAATGGGATTGCAGGCCAGATTAATGTCTCAAGCACTTCGCAAGTTGACAGGTACGATCAACAAAACAGGTTGCTGCTGTATTTTTATCAATCAATTGCGTGATAAGATTGGTGTCATGTTTGGTAGCCCTGAAACAACAACAGGTGGTAATGCGTTGAAATTTTATGCTTCTGTTCGTTTAGATATTCGCCGTGCTGGGCAAATAAAGGAGTCGGCTGATTCGATTACGGGTAACCGTACGCGCGTGAAGGTTGTTAAAAACAAGTTGGCTCCTCCTTTCAAAGTTGTCGAATTTGATATTATGTATGGAGAAGGCATTTCAAAAGCTGGAGAAATCTTGGATTTAGGTGTTGACTTAGAGGTTATTGACAAATCAGGTTCTTGGTTTTCATACAACGGAAATCGTTTAGGTCAAGGCCGCGATGCCGTGAAAGATTTGATTAAAGATAATCCTGAACTTATGGAGGAGATTGAGGCGAAGATTAAAGAAAAAGTAAAGGGCAATGATTCAGCTTTGTTGGATAAAGAAGCTATTGCGGAAGCGTAGATTTACGTATTTTGTATAAACTAAAAAAAGAGGCCATAAGCCTCTTTTTTTAGTTTAATGCGATGTTGAATCGGTTAAAAAGTTTTCTTACCGTTTTTTCAACTGACTTATCTGTTTCCATAGCTTCAGAAATGGATTGAACAGCATGAATAACGGTGCTATGGTCTCGGCCCCCAAAATGGTATCCAATAGATTTAAGAGGTAGATTGGTTAGCTCTTTTAACATATACATGGCTACTTGACGTGGGAAAACCGTTTCTTTTTTCCGGCATTTTCCTGTTAGCAATTCCATGTTAACATCAAAGTGTGAGGTGATAGCTTCCAATATATTGTCTACACTAAGTTCCTTTTCTTGATCATTAACGATGCTTTTCAAGGTGGATTTAGCTAGTTCTAAGTCAATTTCTTTCCTTGTTAATGACGCTTGAGCCATTAAGGAAATTATGACACCTTCTAACTCACGTACATTGGTTTGAATAGAATGGGCTAGGTATTCCAACACATCAAAATTGATTTGAATACCGTCATCTTGTAATTTCTTTTGAATGATGGCAATTCTTGTTTCGAAGTCAGGTTGTTGTAAATCGGCAGTTAAGCCCCATTTGAATCTACTTAACAAACGATCTTCCATGCCAGCCAAATCGCGTGGTGCACGATCTGAAGAAAGAATAATCTGCTTACCTGATTGATGTAAATGATTGAAAATGTTAAAGAATGTTTCTTGCGTTTTCTCTTTACCCGACAGGAATTGAACATCATCAATAATCAAGACGTCTACCTGAAGGTAAAAATTCGTAAATGTCTCAATGGAATTGTTGCGAATCGCATTCACAAACTGGTTTGTAAATTTTTCGGTAGAAACGTATAATACGAACTTCTCAGGAAATTGGTTTTTGATTTCATTACCAATCGCCTGAATCAAGTGTGTTTTTCCTAAACCTACACCCCCATATATCATTAAAGGATTGAATGAAGTTAATCCTGGCTTATTGGCAACTGCCATACCTGCCGCTCTGCCCAAACGATTGCAATCCCCTTCAATGAATTTATCAAATGTATACTTTGGTATTAAATAGGAATCTAACTCCAAGGAGTCCAAATCTTTAAATTGAAAGGGATTAGCATTTGGCTGGATTGGAGTTGTTTCTTGCTTGTATGCGTTTTGATGTGCTGACTGCGTGTTTACCGTGGGTAAATTAAAGGTAAGCGGAGGGTTTTTACGATCTCCTTTGTCAACTACGATTGAATACTCAAGCATTCCACGTTTTCCAACTGTCTGGTCTATTGCTTTGCGCAAAGTACTCACGTAGTTTTCTTCAAGCCATTCATAAAAGAATTGTGAAGGAACTTGAATCGTAAGGGTATTGTTGGCGAAACGTAAAGGTACAATTGGGCTGAACCAAGTAGAATATTGTTGTTCTGATATATCCCCGCGGATAATATCCAAACATTTATTCCACAATTCTTTAACCTCGTTATGCATGTAATTTGTACGCTTTATTATTTTTTGGGGGCCAATAATTCTTTCGAAAAGCTATTCAAAATTTGAATTGCTCATCGGTTTATAAATTTTATATTCTACTGGTTGGGTACTGACAAAAACTAAATTGTTTTTGTTTAGCGGGGAGACAAAAATAGTAAAATTCGGTGTCGTTCCAAATTTGATTTTTTTTATTTTTACTAAAATTTATCGGTAAAAATTTGGACCTAAAAATTGTTCAACAATACAGCCACTGAGAGCTAGATTTACTTGAAAAAGTCAAATAAAAAAAAACGATTTTTTTTTGAATAAAAATCGTATTTGAAATAAAGTTATTCTGGTTGAAAAATATACATTTAATGATAAATTATTGATAATCAGTATGTTGCATAAAATAAATTATTTTATTTTCCTGTTATGACTTGTAGTTGACCTGGAAATAAATTTATTTGTATTTCTTCCAATTCACTCTGAAGACTTTCTCCATCTAAATGATATTTTGTGCCTTTGGTAACCTGTAGCCGATATGAATTTACTTGTTCGATCTCTACTAATTGGTGTGTATGTATATTTTTTGAAAATAGGCTAATTCCAAGTTGACAAATCTGCGAAAAATTCCCCTTTTTTATTTTAACTACTTCAAAAAGAGCATCTTGCAAATTTGAAAAAGGTGATATGTAAGCATTATTCCCAAATTGATTGGCATTCGCAAAGGTTAATGAAAAATACGATGTGGGCAGTTGGTTTTCTATTTTGATTTCTATAGAACGGTAAGTGCGTAAGGATTTTATTGTAGATTTTACGTAATTCAAAAATCCGCGTCTTTTGCCATGCTGAAATTCATTGGCAACGTAGGCATCAAAGCCAATGCCTGCAGTGCAAAAGAAAGCGCGATCATTCCAAGTAAGTACGTCGATGCTATTTTGGGTTCCGTTTAAAGCAATTTCTAGCGCTTTGGATGTTTTCATGGGTATCCCTAAATGTCGTGCTAGTCCGTTGCCTGACCCCAAAGGAATAATCCCCATGGGTATTCCCGTACCTTTTAAGGCATTTCCAATTTCATTGACTGTGCCATCACCTCCTATGCTGATGATTCTACGTGGATTAAGGGAAATGATTTCTTGAATTATTTCAGATGCATGATTCGCATATTCGGTAATGAATAGTTTTGTATTGGGAATCTTTTGTAAGCTACTTATCAACTTTTGTCGATATCTATTACTTTTGTTGCCAGCGTTAGGATTGTATATAAAATAAACCATGCGGTAATTTTTGCGCAATTTACCTTCATTTTAGTAATTAATATCTATACATATGATCAAAGTCGGAGATTTCTATGAAATTGAATTTTCATTTACCCAGGAGCAGGTAAATGATTTCTGTAAAATATCAGGTGATTTTAACCCGCTTCATTGGGATGCGAACTTTGCAGCGAATACACC
>NZ_JBIIQN010000049.1:0-8941 GCF_044342065.1 Aquirufa sp.
GATAGAATAATTCGCTAAAAGAATATTTAATTTCTCCGCAAGCTCTTTTGATTTAGACTTGTCTAGTCCTATGGCATTTAGATTTTTCATAATTCAATTTAATTGTTTTGCGTTGTTGTTGTTGTTTAATATTAATAAACAAAAGAGGGATCCCGACTTAAACCGAAATCCCTCTTACCTCTAACTTCTTACCTCTCACCTCTAATGCGGTAACTGATCTCTAAACTTACCATACACCCAAGTTCCGGCAGTTGCGCTTAAGACCACCACTAAGATGACATAAGCTCCTGTTCCCACTTGAGCAAAAAGCGGACCTGGACAAGCTCCAGTCAGCGCCCATCCAAGGCCGAAGATTAAGCCACCAATTATTTGGCCTTTATTAAACTTCTTATCTGTGAAGGTAATTTCCTCTCCGTGAATACTTTTAATCTTGAATTTTTTAATTAAAAATACAGAGATGGCTCCTACCACAACCGCAGTACCGATCACACCGTACATGTGGAAACTTTGTAAGCGGAACATTTCTTGAATGCGAAACCAAGAAATAATCTCAGCTTTGATAAATACGATACCAAAAATCACGCCTACAGCTGCATATTTGAAATTATACCACCAAGGGTGAACCAATTCAGATTCGTTGACACACATCGTGTCTAATGAACGTACTTCGAAATCTACTGGATTTGCGTGTTCTGTTGTCTTCTTTTCCATGGGTATTATAAGTGTAAGATGAATGGTAAAATGAAATTAGCCATAACGAAACCACCAATCATGAAACAGATGGTAGCAACTAACGATGGCCATTGAAGGTCGGAAAGGCCCATGATCGCATGTCCAGAGGTACAACCACCTGCATAGCGAGCGCCGAAGCCTACTAAGAAACCACCACCGACCATCATCACAAGTCCACGTAATGTGAATAGACTTTCAAATGAAAACAATTGGGCCGGAACCATGCCTGAGAAATCGGTGATACCATAAGAAGCTAACTCTTTGGCTAAATCTGGGTGAACAATAACAGCATCATCGGATCCCAAGTAAAGTGTAGAAATGATGCCTCCCACTAAAATTCCCCCCACGAAAAAGAAGTTCCAAGTTTCTTTCTTCCAATCATAACTGAAGAAAGGAATGTTGCTCGGTAAACACGCTGCGCACGCATGGCGTAAGTTGGCCGATATACCAAAGTGTTTGTTGCCTAAAATCAATAAGGCTGGGACAATAAGTCCGATGATAATTCCTGCCGTATACCAAGGCCAGGGTTGGGTGATTGTTTCCATCATAGTAAGTTAATTTAGACTTTAGTCGTTAGACGTTGATTTATATTTTGATTTGCAAATTAATTAATTCTCTACTCTTTACTCTCTACTCTCTTATCTCTGAAGCCTGCTATCGTATTTATCATAAAATAACCCAAAACAGCAAAGTAAACGATGCTGTTTTGGGGTTTACTGGTAATTGGACAAGTGCCTGTCGCACAACCAATATCTCTCCAGTAGAAATATCCAAAGAGGCCTCCAAAGAGCCCTCCTGCAATAGACCATAAGTTATTTAGCATGAACTTCTTCATAAGATACATCTTCGGATTCTTTTTGAGTTGATTTATTCATGGGTACACCGCAGCCTTGTGCGCCACAACCAGCATTCAATAAGGCCATGCCTACCAATACTAGTCCGAGCATGGCCATCAGTGTATCGTTTCCACGATAGGCCTCCAGCAATGCGTATCCGCCAATTACTAAGCGGATGATGCGTATGATGCCCCAATTTTGAGTTAGATTCGTTAGCATAATATGAATTTAAAGGGTAAAACCCCAGGCTTAAACCTGGGGTTTTGTTAGTTAATCTTGATAAACGAGCATGTCATGCAGACCTCCACCATTGTAAACTTCGGATAGGCCGGCTTGCTTCAACAAGTTCATGGCCATTCCTGAACGATTTCCGCTCCGACAATACACCACGATTGGTCCTTCCATCGATTTAAATTGGTCTAATTTTAAAGGAACAATTCCTAAGGGAATATTGATAGCACCTTCATAATGTCCACTCGCAAATTCACCTGTTTCGCGAACATCAACTACCGTAGTAGCGGGATTTTTCAATAAATCTTCCATGTTACAATAAAGTTGATGGACAAACATAGTCCGTGATTTTAAATTTCTCTGATTCTTTGATGGCTTTAAAACCACCATTTACGTCGATCAAATTATCATATCCACGTGCACGAAGTGTTGAGTTAAAGATCATTGAACGGTAACCACCTGCACAGTGTACGAAGTAAGTCTTGTTCTTGTTGATTTTCATCATGCTATCGTTGATGAAGTCCAAAGGTGCATTTTCCGCGTCCACGATGTGCTCGCTTAAGTATTCTGAATTTTTACGTACGTCGATGATTTCACCCTCACCTGCCTCGAAACGAGTGAACATTTCTTCCGGGCTGATCGAAGTGATCGTATCCACTTCCATGTTTGCAGCTTTCCAAGCAGCAATGCCACCTTTTAAGTAACCAATAGTGAAGTCATAGCCTACACGCGCTAAACGTGTGATTACTTCTTCTTCGCGGCCTTCATCTGTTACCAACAAGATTTCTTGCTTGATATCTGGAATCATCGCGCCCACCCAGGGTGCGAATGAACCATCAATTCCGATGTTAATCGAATTTGGAATAAATCCAGCAGCAAACGTTTGTGGATCACGCGTATCTAAGATTAATGCACCAGTCTCATTAGCCGCTACCTCAAATGCTTCCGGAGATAAGGCGTGTTGGCCTCGCTCCATTACTTTATCAATAGAATCATATCCTTGGATATTCATCAATACGTTTAATGGGAAATATGCCGGAGGAGCAACTAAACCTGTTAAAACTTCTTTTTTGAATGCCTCTCTTGTTAAGGCAGGATTCAAAGCGTAGTTGGTTTTCTTCTGATTGCCCAACGTATCCGTCGTTTCCTTACTCATGTTTTTTCCACAGGCAGAACCTGCACCATGCGCTGGATATACGATGATATCATCAGCCAAAGGCATAATCTTATTTCGTAACGAGTCGAATAGGTGACCTGCTAATATATCTTCAGTAAGATCAGCTTTTACTTTTTGAGCTAAATCTGGACGACCTACATCACCGATGAACAAGGTGTCTCCAGAGAATAAACTTGTTGCTTTTCCTGACTCATCAATCAATAAGAAACACGTAGATTCCATGGTGTGTCCTGGTGTATGGATCACTCGGATTGTTGCGTTGCCTAATTTGAATTCTTGGCCATCTGTAGCTGTTATGCATTCGAACGCACAAGCTGCATTAGGACCGTAAACGATAGGAGCACCCGTCTTTGCAGATAAATCAATGTGTCCAGATACGAAATCCGCATGAAAGTGTGTTTCAAAAACGTATTTGATTTTCGCACCATTGCGTTCTGCTTTCTCGATGTAAGGCTGAACCTCGCGAAGTGGATCGATGATCGCTGCTTCGCCATTGTTTTCGATGTAGTAAGCACCTTGTGCTAAACATCCTGTGTAAATTTGTTCTACTTTCATGTTATTTTTTTTGTGCTGTTATTTTAAAGGGAAGGCTAATTGCTGTACTAAAATGTAAATACCCATCACTAGTACAAACCAACCAAATCCCACTTTTAATTTATTTCCGTCTACTTTTTTACTGATAATATCGCCTATGAAAATTCCGCCAATGGCTAATGCGGTAACAAGTAATAATAAGTTCCAATCAATGACTGTATGACCTAAGTCACCTGTAAATCCAATGAGCGATTTGGCAGCAATGATTAACAATGAGGTGCCTACTGCTTGTTTCATGGACAGTTTAGAAAGCATAACCAAGGCTGGAATGATTAAGAAACCGCCGCCAGCGCCAACTAAACCGGTCAAAACACCTACAACCGCACCTTCTAATAGGATCATTGGGTAATTGAATACCTGCTCTTCCTCTACGTAAGTACCTAATTTTTCTTTTTCACATTGTTCACACTTTCCACGAATCATAGAAATCGATGCGGCTACCATCAAGATGGCGAAAAGTACCATCATGAGAATGGATTTTGTGACTACGAAATCTCCTAGCATGAAAACTTCAGTTGGGATTAAGGGTACAATGAATTTGCGCGTGGCATATACCGAAGCTATAGAAGGGATACCAAAAATGATCGCTGTTTTTACATTGATTAATCCTTGCTTGTATTTTGGGAATGCGCCAACTAATGAACTCGCACCTACAACAAATAAGGAATAAGCTGTAGCTAAAATGGGGTCAACGCCAAACAAGTAAACCAATACAGGAACAGTTAAAATGGAACCACCGCCACCGATTAGGCCAAGTGAAATTCCGATAAGTAAAGAGGCAAAGTAGCCGATGATTTCCATGTGATCTTTTATTGTTTTTAATATTACAAATGTCGGGTGTTTTACAAAGCTATTTCGTGATTTTTATCACAAGTCCCATTTTTTTTAAACATTAAAAATGAAAGTTTAAAACGACGTTATAATTTCTCATATTGACCTTATTAATAATGTATTTCTCATTTTCGTAGGTATTTCCTTGATTGGACTTGTGTACATACAAGGCTTGAATTTCTAATCCTTCTAAGAAATTTTCGAATTCGTATATCATTTCCAGGTTTAATTGGTCATAGCTCGGTAAGCCATATTTATTTAATGCCACATGTTTAACATCGGGTAATTTAAATACGCCATAACTTAAAGATGTTTTGAGCGGAAAGTTATCGGCCAAATAGCTAATTTTTCCCACAATGGCATTTACATCGCCAAAGCCTTCATTCCGTTCACGCGGCATAAAGGTGTAAAAGGGGTCGCGCCCCCATTCGCGTGGCATTAAATAACGGCCTTCACCGGTTATACGTGTGTAGTTAATGGAAGTTTTCCACTGGTTATTTTCCCAGCCAAGTTTGGAGCTAAACACGCGCGACATCTGTGATGGATCAAAATAAGTCTTGGTAGGATCTTCATTTCCGCCAAAATTGACCGCATGTTGTTCTGTATACTGAAAGCCTGCTACCCAGTTTCCTTGTTTGGTGTCATATTGCACTTGTGTGGTGTTAAAAACATTGTCTACATAGACATTCCAAAGTTTCAAAGAGTGTCCTTTAGGGAGTGTATGCGTATAGCCAATTAAAGCAATGCCTTTGGATTCAATGTGCTGAGCATAATTTCCTTTGGTGCCATTGATATTCACTCCATTCGAATAAATTCCAATCGACTCGCCGATTCCATACCAATCTACCGTTCCGCGCGGAGAAATTTCGTATAAATAGCCTCCTTCCAATTTATTATGCTTCCCAGGATAAATTTCACTGTAAATACCACCCACTTCTGTTGGCCGCATTCGCCCATCTTGCAAATTAATGAAGGGTGTGTTAATCAATTGCTTACCTACTATAATATGCGATTTTCCCCAATTGTACTTTAGATATAATTCCTCGAGGCGATCTAAATCATGTTTGTTGGCTAAGTTCTCTAGGTCAAAGAGCGCTGTTTCATACCGACTAATTGTATTGGTATATGGATCAATTCGTGTCATGTCCGACGAGCCAATGTTATAAATGAAATAACCACCCACACCCATTTGGAAGCCTTTATAGGAAGCAGTTTCATAAAATAATCCCCCACCTGCTGCATGTGCATAGGCATCGGTTAATCTATTTTGATTATCCGTAGCCATGAAAAAATACCGTAAGTTTCCGTGTACTTTCCCGTGTTTGAAGGCAAATAGGAGGGATGTGGAATCTTCGGCAACACTTTTTTTGCCTTTCCACAGATGTGGAGGCGTGTGCATTTCTTGATGCTGTGCGTAAAGATTAAAGACTAAATGGGTAAAGATTACTAAATACCAAAGGCGATTTTTTTGCATAAAATTTTGTCAATTAATATGCAAAAATTCGTCTTTTAGGTTTGTTATGGCGTGATAAGTATCACAATGACCTTAGGTCGATAATTTCAATTTGGTTTTTGATGATTTTTATATGCCCTTTTTCTGCTAGTTTCTTCATCAAGCGCGAAATGACTTCTCGGGAAGAATTTAATTCCGTGGCGATTTCAGTAAACGAAACCTTAATCGTATTGCTCTTTAAACTTTTTTGATGCTGCTTGAGGTACCATAATAAACGCTCATCCAAATTTCGAAAGGCAATGTGGTCCAAGGTGTCCAATAACTCTTCAAAGCGTGAACGATACGTTTCCAAAACAAATTGATACCAAGATTTATATTTAGAAGCCCATTCATCCATCAATTCCACGGGTATGGTCATAACTTCGGTATCGACCAAAGCCTTGGCCATAATTTGGCTATTGAGGTTTCTGGCTGCACATGTCATCGAAATGGCGCATGCTTCACCTGGATGTAAGTTGTACATGAAAACTTCATTGCCTTCATCATCTTCTCGAAAAACTTTGATAATCCCTTTGGTGACAAACACGGCTGAACGGATGCTTTGGCCTGTTTTCATGAGGAAATCATCCGCCTGAAACTTGCGGATTACGCCAACTTGTTGGATCTTCTTTTGTAATTCGGGTTCGAAATTAGTGAATATGTCTGTTTCCATGTGCTGATTCTAGAGATGCGATACCTCGCGGATTTTTGTAGAGACGCGATGCTTCGTGTCTGTTTTTTTTTGTAGAGACGCGATACCTCGCGTCTGTTTTTTGTAGAGACGCGATACTTCGCGTCTATTTCTAATAGTTAATAACTCTTTTCTCCCGACTACTTTCCATCGCCGCATCGATCACCCGCATGCTGTTGATGCCATCTTGCACCGATACCGCCGGTAACGCATCACCGCGTAAAGATTGATAAACATTCTCATAAAAGGCCATAAAATTACCTTTTTCGGACGGGATGCGTTCTGGATTTCCTCCATCAACTTGCATGACTCCGTAATCCTGTGGACTTTCTTGGCCCCAAGTATCCCCTTGTGGTTTTCGTCCTGCATCCAAGTCTGCTTCTTGTCGGTCGGAGCGCGTTTTAATAAAACTCCCCAATTTACCATGCAATTGAAATGCGGGAACGGGTACCTTAAAATAATACCCAGCCTTTAAGCGAACGCTCATTTCAGGATAATATAATAGTATTTCAAACAAATCTTCGACTTCTGTTCCGGGTCTTGTTTTCCTTAAATCCGCAAAAACATGGGTCGGATTTCCAAACAAATACAAAGCCTGATCAATGATATGTGGTCCCAAATCGAATATGATTCCAGCCCCAGGCCCAGGAACTTCCTTGTGCATCTTCGGAGATTTAATCCCATTAAACCGGTCAAAATGAAATTCAGCTTCTACGATTTCACCCAGTTGGCCTGATTCAAAAACCTTTTTGACAGTTAAAAAATCGGAATCCCAACGGCGATTTTGGTAGACAAAAATATGTTTCCCTGCTTCTGAAGCAATTTTCTGAAGCTCTTTTGCCTCTTCAGTTGAGTTCGTAAATGCCTTTTCAACCACAACATGTTTTCCCGCTTTTAAAGCTTGGGAAGCATATTCGAAATGCGTGGGGATGGGGGTATTGACGATAATTAATTCGATATCAGAATCTTGTATGACTTCGTCCAGTGAATCATATGAGTGAGTTCCGGGATAGGCTTTTTGAATGTTTTTTTGGCTACGTTCGTAGGAGCCCACAAGTTCGAAGCCGGGATGAATTTCGATGAAAGGGGCGTGAAATATACGTCCCGACATCCCATACGATAATAATGCGGTTTGAATTGCTTTCATGAAGTAAAAATAAGAAATTTAGGGCTTTGAACTACAAACCTATCCAAATGAAAAAATTACTCGTTTTTGCTTTAGTGAGTTTTGGGGCATTTGCTCAGCAACCACTTGTTTCACATATCTACACAGCAGATCCTTCTGCACACCTTTTTCAAGGAAAAATCTACATTTATCCTTCGCATGATATCGATGCCGGTGTCAAAGAAGATGACATGGGTAGCCATTTTGCGATGAATGATTATCATGTGCTGTCACAAAAAACGCCTTCTGGCCCTGTGACGGATCACGGAGTAGCTTTGAAATTAGCCGATATCCCGTGGGCGGGTAAGATGCTTTGGGCTCCTGATGCTGCTGAATCCAATGGGCAATATTATTTGTATTTCCCTGCCAAAGATAAAGAGGGCGTTTTTCGCATCGGAGTAGCTAGTTCCATTAAGCCCGAAGGTCCTTTTAAAGCGGAACCGAATTACATCAATGGAACCTACAGTATCGATCCGTGTGTCTTTAAAGATGCGGATGGAACGCATTATATGTATTTTGGGGGTATTTGGGGAGGCCAATTGCAACGTTGGAAAATGGGGCACTACATGGCGAATGACGATAGCCAACCGGCAAACGACCAACCAGCTTTGATGGCTAAAGTAGCTAAGCTCGATAAAAACATGAAGGTGTTAGCTGAGAAGCCTCGTGATGTGCAGATTGTAGATGCGGCTGGAAAAATCTTGTTGTCCTCCGATCATGACCGTCGGTTCTTTGAAGCAGCCTTTGTACATCAATACAAGGGGAAATATTATTTCAGCTATTCGACAGGGGATACCCACAACATTGCCTATGCGACTGGAACGAGTCCTTATGGGCCTTTTACCTACCAAGGTGTTTTGTTGAAACCCGTGAAAGGCTGGACGAATCACCATTCGATTGTGGAGCAAAATGGCAAATGGTATTTGTATTTCCATGATGTCCAATTATCAGGCAGAACACATTTACGTAACATCAAAGTAACTGAATTGAAGTATCGCGCGGATGGATCAATTGAGCCCATAACAGCTTATTAATTTTTCCCAAGATGAATCAGATAGACCTTTCGTGGATACATTCGATTAAGCAAGCAAGACAGCCCGATGGACATAAGAAATCCTTTGGTCATGTCTTGATTATTGCTGGAAGTCCAGGAAAAGTGGGTGCTGCACTTTTATGTGCGCGGGCTGCATTG
>NZ_JBIIQN010000001.1:0-224530 GCF_044342065.1 Aquirufa sp.
TGTTCTTTTTAGGAATTTTATTGGCGATCGGGGCTTTGGAGTCCTTTGGCTTTTTGGGTCAACTCGCTACGTACCTGGAGTCAAGTCTTGGCAATCAATTTGTCATTGTAACAGCCATTGGCATTGCTTCCTCAGTGGTCGATAATGTGCCTTTGGTAGCTGCGGCAATGGGGATGTATCCTTTGGCTAATTTTCCCATGGATCACGCCATGTGGGAGTATTTAGCTTTTTGTGCTGGAACCGGTGGAAGTATTTTAATTATTGGATCTGCAGCCGGGGTTGCCGTCATGGGGATGGAAAAAATCGACTTTATTTGGTATGCCAAACGCATTGGCTTTTTAGCGCTTATTGGCTATCTTGCAGGTGCTGCAACCTATTTGTTGCTACATTAAAATGCATAACTCAATCGGGCGGCATAGAAGTTTGGCGCAACGATAGGCTCCCATTGAAGCGTTGTTTTTTTTACTGATTTCTGGAGTTTGGGATATAACCAATAGGCAAATTCTGCTGAAGCAATCCCAACCGCGGCTCCCATGGCCACATCGCTTGCCCAATGTTTATTGTTGGCCATTCTTAATGCTCCCGTCGCTGTGGCAAGTGCATACCCACCGATTGCAATCGCAGGATATTTTTTACCATAAACACGATCAAGCATTCGGGCGCCAAAAAATGCCGTTGTTGTATGCCCTGAGGGAAAGCTGTATTCCGTGCCATCCGGTCGAATTTCGTTAATGCTTCGTTTTAGACCTTTGGTAACGATGGCATAGGTTCCTGTGCCGATTAAAAAGGTAGCGAAAGTCTCTTTGCGTTTATGTTCATCTTTTAGACCTGCTACATGTAGACCGATATTAAGTAAGGTAGGGCTATATTGTAAGATATTATCTGCGGAGGATTTAAATCCAGCAAAGTGTTCTTGGTAAATTTCCCGCTGCGCTTCTTTGGCAAAATCGGTATATAAAATGGCACTTATACCGGTTAAACCGGCCACGTAATACAAGGATTTATTTTGAGCCAAGCCACTTAGGCTCAGGCACAAAAAGAAAATGCAAAGAAATTTATTTTTCATTCAAGAGGTTTTGAATCGTTTGTTCAAACTCATGAATCCAGTCTGTATAATAAACACCCGTTCCAGGTCCTGAAAACCCGGTATGTATTTCACGCACTTTCCCTGTTTTGTCTAAGATAAAGGTTGTCGGGTAACCATTGATTTTATGTAACATCGGTAGCACCTGAGCTATCGTTTCATCGTTCGGTTGGCCGGCAAAAAGGATTTCATAATCTACACCTAAACGCTTCTTGAAGTTTTCAATTTTAGGACCAGAGATGCTTAATTCTGGTGAATATTCAAAGGCTAATCCAATGACTTCTACTCCTTGATCTTTCATTTTTTTATAAAATGGAGAAAGGTAGCGGGATTCATCTAAGCAGTTAGGGCACCAGGATCCCATCAGTTCGATAACCACAACTTTATTCTGGTAACGATCATCTAAAAGGCTTATGATTTTTCCGGCTGGATTTGGTAAACTAAAGTTGATGCGATCAAATCCCGGCTTCAAATACGTTAATTTTTTAAGATCTGGTAGGCTAGCCTTGTCGTCTTTGATTGCTGTAAAGTTTCTTTTCCCTGCCAAACCTGCAAAGTGTAGACCTTCAATTTGATTGCCAATTAATTTACTGCGGAATTGCATGATGCCACTTCCATCAAAATAGCTTAACAGTAAACTATCTCCACTGACGTTCCCTTGCAAAAAGCGATAATCCCCGCTTGTTTTTAACACCGTTCCGGTTACCTCATTCCCTTTTTGATTTAATAGCATTACTCCTGGGCTATGATTATTCTCGTCCGACCAAAAATCTGCTGCATATTTTCCGGTCAAATTGATTTTTGATGGAGACAAGTTTTCAAAACGGTCTTTACTGCCGGCTTTGGCTTGAAATGGGATTCGAAACAATAACTTTCCATTACGTTTTTTTTGCCAAAACCCGATTAAGGTCTTGCTGTCTTTCACATGACCAATTAATTCAGAGTCGTATAATTCAAAAGGGACAACGATTGAATCGCCGCGAAAATAGGCATCACCTTGTGTTGCGATTTCAGATCCATTTTGAATACGGATATCCACTTTGGTTTTTGAGGCCTGAGCGCCTACGATGAAATTGAATGGAAGCTTCCCACCAAAATGATCAAGTTCTCCCCGCCAAGGTCCACTTGTGGGTACTTGGGCCAGGCAAAAACTACTGGAAAATATCGCTAATATTAATGTAAAGATTGATTTCATAAATCGCATTTATTTTTACAAAGATAGGGGATAAACTTTGTCACAAAAAAATCAGCTTTGTATTAAAAAAGCCTATGCTTGCCAACAGATAATTTGTAAATTTGAAGAATGTCTGAAAGTACATATCACACCTCGGTTTTATTGCATGAATGTTTGGCTGGTTTAGCGATTAAGCCGGATGGAATATACGTGGATGTAACGTTTGGTGGAGGTGGACATTCAAAAGCAATTCTCGAAAAATTAGGGCCAAATGGTAAATTGTTTGCCTTTGATCAGGATCCAGATGCATGGAAACAAGCGGATTTAATTGATGATGAGCGCTTGACTCTGATTACAGCAAATTTCAGATACCTTGAAAAGTATTTGCGCTTACAAGGGATGAAGCAGGTTGATGGAATTTTAGCGGATTTTGGGGTTTCATCATTCCAATTGGATGCAGCAGCGCGTGGATTTTCTACCCGTTTTGATGGGCCGCTCGACATGCGTATGGGACCATCCGCTCCATTATCGGCAGCAGAGATTTTAAATACCTATTCGGCAGCTGATTTACAGAAGCTTTTTGGTATGTATGGCGAAATAAAGAATGCGAAAACCTTAGCTTTGGCAGTTGTGCAGGCCAGGACGCAAAAACCCTTAGAAACCACGGGGGAGTTTAAGGAGATTTTATTTAAATTAGCTCCGCGCAACAAGGAGTTCCGATATTTTGCTCAGGCTTTTCAAGCGATACGCATTGAAGTCAATCAGGAATTAAAAGTTATCGAGGAATTTTTGGAACAAACTCCTAACGTTTTAGTGAATGGGGGCCGATTATGTATAATTTCTTTTCATTCTTTGGAAGATCGGTTGGTGAAAAATTTTATCCGAACAGGGGATTGTTTTGGTAAGGAAGACAAGGATCTTTTTGGAGTGGTACATAAACCCTTGGAAAGTGAAATTCGTAAACCCATAACGGCCTCAGAAATTGAATTGAAAGAGAATCCAAGGTCAAGGAGCGCAAAATTGAGAATCGCAAGTAAAATATAACATGGCAAATGCAGTAAAAAGTAATTCGAATGAATCCAAGACAAAATCGAAAGGTGGTATCATGGATTTATTATTTAACATCGATTCCTTAACGGGGGGAGAACTGCCCTTCGATTTGTTGAAAAAGATTTTCTTTATTTCAGGTCTCATTATGGTCTACATTTATTACACCATGATGGCTGAGAGTAAAATACATCGAATAGAAAGTGTAAAAATGGATTTGGAGGAGATTAGGGCTGATTATACCACACAGAAAGCCGAGTACATGAAGGTGGGCAAGCAAAGTTATTTGGCGCTCGCCATGAAGAAATACAATTTGGAGTTGAGTTTAACTCCACCGATTAAATTAGTAGCAGATAAAGAAAAAGAGCAATAGAAATGGCGAAGTCATCAACCCAGAATATTCGGCAGATTATCACCAAGCGGTTCAACATTTTCTTTATTTTAATGTTATTCGCCTTTATTATACTCCTTGTTTTCCTTGTTAAGTTGGTATTTGTGGATGGACCATCGTTAAAATTAGATGCATCAGCAAAATATTTAAAGGAGCGTTCGATTCCGGCAGTCAGAGGAAATATATATGCGAGTGATGGCAGTCTATTGGCCACGTCTCTTCAAAAATATCGATTAGGAATGGATTTTTCGGTTTTTAAAACCCCGAAAATGAAAGAAACGTATGAAAAGAATTCACGTGCATTGGCGGAACATTTAGCGGCTTTTTATATGGATCGCACAGCTGATGAATACTTCTACATGATGAAAAAAGCGTTTGATACAAAAACGAGGTTTATCATAATTAACAAGCGCTTATTGGATTTTCAAGAACGAAAAAAAGTCCTAACCTTTCCCATTTTTAATTTACATCCTAATAATCCTATTAAAACAGGGGTCGTTTTTGAGAAAAAGGATGTACGTTATGCGCCTTTCGGGCAGACGGCTTATCGGACAATTGGTTATTTCAAAGATAAAAACAAGGTTGGCTTAGAAGGCGCATTCGATAAAGAGCTGTCGGGTATACCGGGGCACGGTATTTTTGAAAAAATGGATAAAAACTTGTGGCGGCCTGTGGATGGAAGTAAAGAAGTTCTGCCCCAAAAAGGCTTGGATATACATACGACCTTGGATGTGGATATTCAAGACATCGTAGAGTTGGCATTAATGAAATCACTGGATGCCTACAAAGGGGATTATGCGACGGCTATTGTTATGGAGACAGCAACAGGTGAGATAAAAGGTATTTCCAACTTAAAAAAGGATGCGAATTCACCTACGGGTTATTCAGAAGCCCAAAATTTTGCTATCGAGGTTTCTGACAATGATCCAGGTTCTGTGTTCAAATTACCTGCTATGATGGCCATGTTAGAGGAATCAAATATGCCATTGACGGAGAAAGTGACTACAGGTGGGAAATATACGATTTTTAATAAAACTATGACGGATTCGCATGATTATGGAACCTTGACGGCCCAGGCAGTAATCGAGCGGTCGTCTAATATTGGTATGATTAAATTGATGCAACGGGTTTTTGGTTCTAAGCCGAGAAAATGGTATGATTATTTGAGAAGTTTTCACATGCTGGATCCGTTGGATTTTCAAATCAAACCCGTAACAGCAAAACCCAAATTTACGGTTCCAGAAAAATGGGATAAGATTACATACATGTGGACCTCGGTAGGTTATTCATCCAATACCTCACCGCTCCATATTTTAGCTTTTTATAATGCGATTGCCAACAATGGTTATTGGGTTCAGCCCATTATCGTGAAGAAAGCAACGCAAGGGGAGGAAGTGATAATCGATTATACGAAACTGCAGAAACGAGATGCTAAACCGATATGTTCCAAGGAAACGCTCGAAAAACTTAAGATTATGTTAAAGGGTGTAGTAGAAAGAGGAACGAGTGATAATTTATATGGTACCGTATACGGTATTGCTGGAAAAACAGGAACAGCGCAGCGGCATCCAAAAGGGCAGTATATTTCAGGTACGTATTACGTTTCATTTACGGGGTATTTCCCGGTCAATAACCCCAAATATACGGTTATGGTGGCGATGGATTATCCAAAAGGTAGTGCAGAATCAACCTATGCTCGTCAAGTTACCGCTCCCGTTTTTAAAGATATTTCAGAACGCATTTATGCCCGTGACGTAAAATTGCAACGTCAGTTGACCGGCTATCTACCCGACTCATTGAATAATGCTTCGTTGCGTCATTTGATTCATCCTTTGGATCATGGGATTTTATATTCGAATTTTGGCTTCCCAAGAATCGAGGAAGATGGTCGTTGGCTTTCCTTTCAGTTAACTAAGAAGGATGTAAAGAATTATGGAGTCAGTTTTGTGCCGAAAAAAATACCTAATGTGGTTGGAATGAATTTACGAGATGCACTTTTTGTTTTAGAAAATCAAGGATTGAAGGTGCGTGCTAATGGATTAGGGTTTGTAAAATCACAATCTATTCCTGCCGGGTCTCCACTTCAAAAGAATGCACTCATAAACATTCAACTTCAATAGTATGGAACATTTGTCTTCGCAGCTAATTGCATCTGTTGACAAGCTCCAACAAGTTGGAGAGGATCAAGCAATAAGCCATTTATGTTTTGATTCTCGTCAGGCTAAACCGGGGTCTTTATTTTTTGCCATTCCTGGGACCCAAGCAGATGGTCATCAGTTCTTGCCACAGGTTTTTGCCCAAGGATGTACTGCCTGCGTAGTTGAAATAATCCCCGAAGTTATTCCTGACGGTGTGTGGCTTTTGCAAGTACGCGATTCTAATGAGGCAATGGCTCAGGTAGCATCTGTATTTTATGGGAACCCTTCGGCGCACCTTAATTTAGTAGGGATTACGGGAACCAATGGAAAAACGACGAGTGTAACCTTGTTATTCGAACTATTTAAATCCTTAGGCCATCGATGTGGATTGATCTCTACCGTTCAGAACAAGATTGAGGATCGCATTATTCCTGCTACGCACACGACACCAGATGCTTTAAATTTAAATGCGCTTTTAGCTGAGATGCGGTCTGCGGGTTGTACCCATGTTTTCATGGAAGTTAGTTCACATGCTGTCGTTCAAAAGCGCATTTTTGGGCTAACATTTAAAGGTGCCATTTTTTCAAATATCACACGAGATCATTTAGATTTTCACGAAACATTTGATGCCTACATAAAAGCAAAAAAAGGGTTTTTTGATGCATTACCGAAGAACGCATTTGCTTTAATTAATGTGGATGATAAGCGCGGTATGGTGATGTTGCAAAATACCAAGGCGACGAAATCGAGTTACGGCATTCTTGAATCCGCCGATTTCAAAGCCAAGGTTAAAGCCAACGTACTCTCGGGTTTGCAATTGGAATTGGATGGTCAAGAGATACATGCGCAATTGATCGGACAATTTAATGCTTATAATTTGTTGGCGATATATGCGACAGCCATCCTATTGGGCGAGCAAAAAGAGGAGGTTTTGATTGCATTATCAGGACTTAAAACGGCTACAGGACGTTTTGAACAAATGCATGGACCTGATCAAAAAATGGCAATTGTTGATTATGCTCATACCCCCGATGCGCTTGAAAATGTATTGAAAACCATTCAAGCTATTCGACAAAAGCAGCAACATATCATCACGGTAGTAGGCTGTGGGGGCAATCGTGATGCAGGCAAAAGGCCCATTATGGCTGCTATTGCGGCACAATATAGTGACCACGTGGTATTGACTTCGGATAATCCCAGGTTTGAAGATCCTGAAATAATTTTAGATCAAATGCAAGTTGGGATTACCGCAGAAACTAAATCACATATTGTTCGTATATCGGATCGGAAACAAGCCATTCTAGAGGCTATTCAGACGTTGGCACATGCCGGGGATATCATCTTGGTTGCAGGTAAGGGGCATGAAACCTATCAAGAAATTCAAGGAGTAAAGCATGATTTTGATGACAAAAAGGTCATTGCAGAAGCATTTGCGAAAGTTTGATTTAGCCGTAAATTTTTGCAAATTTGCTAATTCGTTGATTTTTTCACCCACTCCACCAGCAAGGCATGTTTTATTACCTTTTTGAATACCTCGATAAAACCTTAAACATTCCGGGTACTGGAGTTTTTCAATACATCACATTTCGTGCGGTTGCTGCCGTAATTACATCCTTAGGTATTGCCGCGATATGGGGAAAGGCGGTTATTTATCGTTTGCAGCGATTGCAGATCGGAGAAGAAATACGCGATTTAGGTTTAGAGGGCCAAATGGCAAAGAAGGGAACCCCAACAATGGGTGGGTTCATCATTTTGCTCTCCCTATTAATTCCAACGCTTTTGTTTGCCAAAATTACCAACGTATATATCGTCTTGTTATTAACCTCGGCCGTTTGGTTAGGTGCTGTTGGCTTTGCTGATGACTACATTAAGGTATTCAAAAAGAACAAAGATGGTTTATCAGGCAAGTTCAAAATTGTAGGCCAAATAGGCTTAGGGATAATTGTTGGTCTGACCATGTACTTTAATCAACACATTAAGGTACGTGAATTCGCAGCTAATGGGACTTTTGTTGATCACAAATCACTTCTTACCACGGTTCCTTTTATGAAAGGCAACTCGTTTGATTATAACATGTTGTTGCCTGATTTCTTACCGGATGAATACGTCTGGATTGTGTATGTTTTGGTGGTGATTTTTATAATTACTGCTGTTTCAAACGGCGCTAATATTACGGATGGAATTGATGGTTTAGCTGCAGGGACTTCAGTGATTATTGGAATTGCGCTGGCGATATTGGCTTATGTATCCGGAAATAAAGTGATTTCACAGTATTTAAATGTGATGTTTATTCCAAATTCTGGGGAGTTGGCCGTTTTTTGTGCGGCGTTTGTTGGGGCTTGTATTGGATTTCTTTGGTATAATGCATATCCCGCTCAAGTTTTCATGGGCGATACGGGAAGTTTGATGCTGGGCGGTGTTATTGCAACACTCGCTATTGTGATTCGAAAAGAGATGCTTATTCCCATTTTGTGTGGAATCTTTTTGATTGAAAATTTGTCGGTGATTATGCAGGTAGGCTATTTTAAATATACCAAAAGAAAGTATGGAGAAGGTCGACGAATCTTTTTGATGTCGCCTTTGCATCACCATTTTCAAAAGAAAAATTATCACGAAGCTAAAATTGTTACGCGCTTTTTAATTGTAGGCATCATTTTAGCCGTTATATCATTAGTAACTTTAAAATTACGCTAAGCGTATATCCGTTTTGAGTCAAATTCGCCTTTATCCTCGTTCACAATCGTTTCAAGAAATCATCCCGTTACCCTCCTCAAAATCAGAGAGTAATCGAGCGTTAATTATTAACGCGTTGGCAGGAGGAAGCATCGATAACTTATCAAATTTGGCGGAGGCTCGAGATACACAAACCATGATTCGCCTTTTAGCGGATGACGCTAATCCGGTTGCGGATGTTTTAGATGCAGGTACAACCATGCGGTTTTTGACGGCTTATTATGCTATAATGGGTTCGTCCAAAAAAATGACAGGAACTCCTAGAATGTGCGAACGCCCTATTGGAATTTTAGTTGATGCATTACGCGCTTTAGGAGCATCGATTTCATATGAACATAATGAGGGCTATCCTCCATTGAAGTTATCAGGCTTTCACTATGCCGGTAAGCGTGAATTAACAATCCGAGGGGATGTAAGTTCACAATTTATTTCAGCAATTTTGATGATTTCGCCCTTATTGCCTGATGGTATATTACTGCATATAACAGGTTCTTTAGGTTCGAAGCCTTATGTTGAAATGACCTTGGCTCAAATGGCTCAATTTGGTATTCAGGCTACTGTTTCCTGGGATAAAGGATTAATTGATATTCCTGCTCAAAAGTACACCGCAGCCCCTTTCGCTGTAGAGTCAGACTGGTCGGGCGCAAGTTATTGGTATTCAATGGTGGCTTTATCACCATTTGAGGATAGCACTTTGGAATTATTGGGCTTGAAAGAAGAATCGCTACAAGGCGATGCCGCTATTCGCGAAATTATGTTGCCGCTGGGTGTAAAAAGTACCTTTACGGGTCGAGGGTATTTGTTGACGAAATGTGAAGCTGTTTCAGAATTAGCTTGGGATTTTACGGATTGCCCAGATTTAGCACAAACGATTAGTGTGGTTGCGGCGGCCAAAAATATTGTTTTGCAATTAACGGGAATAGAATCACTCAAAGTGAAGGAAACCGATCGAGTTTTAGCCTTACAAAATGAGTTGAAAAAATTAGGTGCAGCATTACGTGAGATTAAGACAAATGAACTTTACAGGGTTTCAGGTTCATTTAGCTCTGAAGGGATTGTTCCCGAAATAGACACCTATGATGATCATCGAATGGCAATGGCGTTTGCACCCGTCGGTCTTTTACGGGAAATTGTTATACACGAACCGACTGTTGTGGCAAAATCCTATCCAAGTTTTTGGAATCATGTGGAATTGTTGTTGAAATCATCGACCAACTAATTTCCTTTTTTTAGCTGTTAAAATTCTTTTTTTTGCGTAGAATTGTAAATGCTGCCGAGTTCTTAATACGCGGGCTACGCTACCATTATAAACAACTCAAACTATGAAACAGATTTTACTATTGGCATTATTATCACCTTTGGCTTTATTGGGTCAAAAAACGTTTTTATACTGCGGTAAATTGGTCGATGTAAAGGCCGGAAAAGTTCTAACTGCCTACACCATCGTGGTAGAAGGCAAAAAGATTCAACATATTCAACCAGGTTATCTTCCTGCAGGAAAAACAGATCGAATCATTGACTTGAAAAACAAAACGGTTTTACCTGGATTGATCGACATGCATGTACACATGGAAAGTGAAACCAACCCGAACGCATATCTAGATCGATTTACAAAAAATCCAGGAGATGTGGCGTATCAGGCACTGGTACATGCGAAGAAAACGCTAAATGTAGGATTTACCACCGTGCGCGATTTAGGTGGAACGCACGTTGTAATTAGTTTGCGTAATGCTATCAATAAAGGTACCGTCGACGGTCCACGTATATTTACTGCTGGCGTGGCAATTGCCACCACAGGTGGTCATGCGGATGATGCAAATGGACTTAATGAAACATTTAAAAAGGATTTAGGCCCAGAGGATGGCGTTGTGAATGGATTGTCAGATGCTGCTAAGGCTGTTCGCCAACGGTATAAGGAAGGTTCAGATTTAATTAAAATTACAGCTACCGGGGGCGTACTAAGCTATGCAAAAGATGGCATGGGAGCTCAGTTCACGGAAGAGGAAGTTCGAGCCATCGTTCAAACAGCTAAGGATTATGGTTTTAGAGTGGCGGCGCATGCGCACGGTGCCGAAGGCATGAAACGAGCAATTTTGGGTGGTGTTAACTCCATTGAGCACGGCACCTACATGACGCCTGAGGTGATGGAATTAATGAAAGCGCATGGAACGTATTATGTTCCTACTATTATCGCGGGACGTTCTGTGGCAGATTCAGCCAAAATACCCAATTACTACCCAGAAATGGTGAAGAAAAAGGCAGAATCCATTGGACCAATCATCCAATCAACTTTTGGTAAAGCGTATAAAGCAGGCGTAAAAATTGCGTTTGGCACTGATGCAGGTGTTTTTGGCCACGGGAAAAATCTAAATGAATTTTTGTTGATGCATGAAGCTGGCATGCCAGCAATGGAAGCCATTCAATCAGCGACAGTTGCTGCTGCCGACTTGTTAGGACAATCTGACTTGATTGGGTCGATTGAAGTAGGTAAGCTCGCAGATATCGTTGCAGTTGATGGTGATCCAACTCAACATATGGAGGACATCTTAAAGATGAAATTTGTGATGCGAGACGGTAAGGTTTACAAACAAGAATAACTAAAAAGCCCGAATGAAAATTCGGGCTTTTTAGTTAAGTATATCTGCATTTTAATTAATGCTGAACGGCAAGCACTTTATTTTTTACTAACTCAAATCCACCAAAGAAAACAGCAGAGAAGAAAAATTGACTTATGATTGCATTCTTTAAAAATGGCAATGCTGCTGCATAGCAACTTAATAAACCGGTGATATCTTTGGAATATACTACGGCGTTACCCACATGAAATCCATAGCCTATGGCATCACCTGCCCAAACCGCAAAGTTTGAAAGAAGAAAAAATCCAATGACGCTCATGACATTTGCGCCCATGAACGTGCTTAGGTTTGAAATGCGAGAACCCATCAAGGCAATTAACGCAAACAAGCTTAAATGAATTATATCGATTCCCCATGAAAATCCGTCGAAATATTGTGGATAAACCAGGTTATTTAAGATTAAATTCGAAATCCAAATAGGAACAATGGACCAAATGATTGCTTGAGAACGATTTAATGCATAAGCGCCGGCAAATAGTGCCATTGAACTTACAGGAGAAAAATTAGCCCATGATGGGTTTAATAATATTAAAAATCGACTGGCTACTGCGAGGGCAAGAAATCCCAAGAGGACCATTGTGCGCTTTGTCATTTGATATTTCTTTGAGTGGGAAGCTAAATAATTTCCAAAGGTAAAACAAAAGCCGTAATTTTATCTATTCTATTTCAATTTATGTATAAAGCTTTGCCGTCAATTGGACTTTTGGGTGGTGGACAGTTAGGTCGAATGTTGCTTCAAGCGGCGATTGATTTGGACATCAAGGTTTCATGTCTTGATCCAGATGCCGAGGCCCCCTGTCATGAATTGGCTCATTTATTTAAGCAAGGCTCTTTTCAAGACTATAATTCGGTTTATCAATTCGGGAAACATTTCGATGTAATTAGTATTGAAATTGAACATGTAAACATCGAGGCGCTGGAGCAATTGGAAAAAGAAGGGAAGCAGGTTTATCCTCAACCACATATTTTGCGGATGATTCAAGATAAGCGGCTTCAAAAGCAATTTTTTCAAGATCATGGATTTCCTACAGCTCCATTTGTGTTAACTGAAAAACAAGCTGACATCACCTCACATGCTGATTTTCTACCTGCTTTTCATAAACTTGGCAAGGGAGGGTATGATGGCAAAGGGGTACAGCGTATATCATCTATAGCTGATCAGTCGAAGGCATTTAATGCTCCAGGTTTGCTAGAAAAAGCAGTAGATTTTGAGAAAGAATTGGCAGTAATTGTTGCAAGAAATCCACAGGGTGAAACAAAAGCTTTTCCAGCCGTGGAAATGGTATTTCATCCCGAACATAATTTGGTTGATTTTTTGTTCTCTCCAGCTTTTATTTCCCAAGAAATTGCATCGAAAGCGGAAAAAATGGCATTGGAATTAATTGAAAAAATGGGGTTAGTTGGCGTATTAGCTGTGGAAATGTTTTTAACTTCCTCAGGTGAAATTTTGATTAATGAAGTAGCCCCAAGGCCTCATAATTCTGGCCATCAAACAATACGCGGGAATGAAACCTCCCAATATGAGCAGCATTTACGGGCGATCTCCGGCCTACCTTTAGGAAGTACAAAAGCCCAAGGGGTTTCGGGTATGTTGAATTTGCTAGGTGCTGCTGGTTTTAATGGCCCAGTCAAATATGAAGGTTTGGGTGATGCTTTAGCAATTCCAGGGGTATATCCCTTTTTGTACGGCAAAAAAATAACAAAACCTTTTCGTAAAATGGGGCATGTAACTATTTTAGGGGATTCAAAGGAAGCTATTATTGCCAAGTCTAAAAAAGTAAAAAACCTAATCCGTGTGGTTAGCTAAATAATAAAATATGGTAGGAATCATCATGGGAAGCAGCTCTGATCTGCCTGTAATGCAAGATGCAATTCAAGTTTGTAAAGATTTTGGCATTGCCTATGAAGTTGATATTGTATCGGCGCATCGAACCCCTGTTAAAATGCTCGAATATGCACAATCAGCAAAATCAAGAGGTGTTCAAGTAATAATTGCTGGCGCAGGAGGAGCGGCACATTTACCTGGCATGGTAGCCTCCGCTACAGTTTTACCTGTAATCGGTGTTCCAGTAAAATCATCAAACTCATTGGATGGCTGGGATTCGATACTTTCGATTTTGCAAATGCCCAATGGCGTGCCTGTCGCCACTGTCGCATTAAATGCTGCTAAAAATGCAGGTCTTTTGGCAATGCAAATGATTGCCCTTAGCGATGTATCTCTATCCTCGAAATTAGAACTTTACAAGGCCGACTTAATTGAAAAAGTTGCTGAAATGAGTCAAAAAACGCGGAGTTTATAATAATTTCAAATTTATGAAAGAAAGTAATTCATCTAATTTGCCTCTAATAACCTTAATTGTGTTATCAGTGACCGTAGTAGCTTTATTGTTTGTAGGATACGAACATTTTTTAGCGCCTGATACAACAATTTTAGCCAAAGCTGAAAAAGTACAACAAGAAGAAGATGACTTGCCCATGGAGGATATTGCTTCTCCTACCGTACTTCGGGATTCAACCGTAAGTGATTCATCAAGCGAGGAAGAACCGGTAGATCAAGCTGCATTGGACTTAGAGAGACAAAAAAAAGAGGCCGAAGCTGAAAAGGTTCCCGATGTGGAGGTTGATGAGCCTGAAGGCAAATCGTATACGTATCAAGCTGATCCAAATGAATCAGCGGAATCTATTGCCAAGCATTTTGGGATGACTGTCGACCAACTGAAATCCATGAACCCTTCAGGTGTAAAAGGTGGAGGGAAAGTAAAAGTGAAAGTTCAAGCCATACACATTGTTGGCAAAGGGGATATATTGCGTGTCGTTGCTGAAAAGTATAAAATTTCAAAAAAGGCCCTTATGGACGCAAATCATAAAACAGAGGATGTTACGATGCGAGGAGAGGAGTTGGTGATACCGCTTAAATAATGCGTGTTCTACTCTTTTTATGTTTTTTATTTCTTTGGTTGCCTGTCGAGGCACAAATTGATTCTGTTCGGTTAACATGTTTGCCTCAAAAAATCGAATCCTTACAGGCACCCGATTTACTTTGGATGTACCGCCAGCGAGATACCTTGCCGAATCACAGTGCATCAGGCGACTTAAATCTGGTAATTGATGGCCAATTTGCCAAGCTAACTGATAGTACAAGTTTGCGTTATTTGGCGAGTCTACGGGTTGATTATCCAGCTTTGGATTCGATATGGTTACCTGTCTTACGTTCAGAGGTATTCGCATTTGAAGTTCAAAAGGATAGTTTGAAACATCGGATTGGACAAATGGGGTGGTCGATGCGTTTTTTGCAGGCTGTGAGAAATTTGAAACGCCAACAGGAGTTGAAGAATTCAGGGAGATCTCAGGTTTATTTATCTTTTCATAATTTTAATTTAGCTGCTGATGTGGGATTATATGTCCGAAGAAAGTATCTAAGGATATCGCCCAGATACACACGTATGGGGCAAGAGGCGAAACAACTCGGAATGTTTTGGGGAGGTGATTTTGTAGGATTTCCAGATCCGGGTCATGTGCAGCGATTTATCAATAGTGCAGATTTAGTCAGTAAATTTCCTGCATTAGCTTTTGAATTTGAAAAGTACAGAGATCATTATCAATCCATTGTTTACAGAAATGCGAATCGATTAAACAAGGTTCGTGACACGAAGGCTTTACTAATGACTTTAGATAGCTTGAAAGTGGGTAAGGTTTGTGCCTGTCAAATAGCGATTATGCCAAAGGAAATCACAACCACCAGTGATTATGCGCTTGTCGAAGTGAATAGTACGCAAAATTGGGTTTTTATAAAGCCTAGGCAAGGAAATGGATACTTTTACGCCTTAGGTCGATGGGCATTTGTGCCTAAAAAGTAAGGTTATATCCACGTAAAAATTCGTCGATTTTCATGCGCTTTTTGCCTTCCATTTGCCATTCTAGGATCTCGATATAGCCGTCTTGGCATCCTACGCGTAAAAAGGTTTTTTGGTCTGTATCCCAAATCCCAATTCCTAAATCAGGAATCACTTCAGGATGAAACTTAATATGAACTAACTTGCAATTTTTCCCTTGGAATGTCGTGTGTGATCCTGGGAATGGATACATACCACGTACCAAATTGTATATTTCTGATCCCGTTTTGGACCAATGAACTTCACCCATGGCTCTATTCAGTTTCGGGGCTGGTTTCATGGCCATGGTCTCATCTTGTGGGATGGGCTGAGTTTTACCTGCCTGAATGGCATGAGCAGTTTTAACAACAAGGTTGGCCCCCTTTTTCATGAGTCGGTCATATACGTCGCCTGTGGTATCATCCGGGTAAATGGGTTCTGTTTCTTGGAAAAGAAGATCTCCAGTATCTATTTCATGTTGCAAGAAAAATGTAGTAACACCGGTTGTGGTTTCCCCATTAATTACTGCCCAGTGAATAGGAGCCGCTCCCCGATAATTAGGAAGTAAAGATCCATGCAGATTGAAGGTCCCCATAAGAGGTAAATTCCATACGACCTCTGGCAGCATACGAAAGGCAACGATAACTTGTAGGTCAGGTTTATATAGCTTTAATTCTTCTATGAATGTGGGATCCTTCAGTTTTAGTGGCTGGAGAACTGGAAGCCCAAGCGTTTCGGCATATTGTTTAACAGCGGATGACTGTAATTGCTGGCCTCGTCCGGCAGGTTTATCAGGAGCAGTGACAACTGCTACTACATCAAAATTTGCTTGAATGAGTGCCTCAAGGCTTGCAACTGCAAAATCAGGGGTGCCAAAAAAAACGATACGCATAGAAGATGGGGCTGGTTGAAAATGTTTTTTGATTGTTGTAAAACATTTTTTGTTTACCTTTGTGGCTTACCAAAACTGATTTTGTGTTAGCAAAGCAACATTTATTTTAGTTCCGAATCCGAAACAAAACTACAAATAATTTAAGTAGAACGGTCGGAGGCCGTTCTATTTTGTTTTTAACACATGCACTAACTTCTGTTCCATTATGGCAAAGTTTCAATATTATACGGCAGAGGCCCTAGATAAGTTAAAGGCTGAACTACATCATTTAAAAATTCAAGGTCGCTCTGATATGGCAAAACAAATCGCGGAAGCCCGAGACAAGGGAGATCTGAGTGAAAATGCAGAATATGATGCTGCCAAGGATGCTCAGGGCTTATTGGAGTTAAAAATATCGAAGTTGGAAGAAGTAGTTTCCAATGCTCGAGTGCTCGATGAGTCAACGATTGATTTAACGATTGTTTCGATTTACTCCATAGTTGAGATTCGAAATACAAAGAATAATGCAAAGGTAAAATATACCATTGTCTCTGAAGAAGAGGCTGATTTACGTGCGGGTAAGATTTCGGCATCTTCTCCCTTTGGTAAAGGATTGCTTGGCAAGAAAGTAGGCGAGTTGGCTCAAATTCAAGCACCGGCTGGACATATGGAATTCGAGATTTTATCATTGGCTCGATAGTCGCACATATAATTTTTGAAAGCCTCCTTTTGGGGGCTTTTTTTATGCCCTAGGCCCAAAAATGGCAGAACCTACCCGGACCATGGTTGAGCCTTCCTGTGCGGCCAGTAAGTAATCTCCTGACATTCCCATGGAGATTTCTTGCCAAACTACTCTTTGGGAATCCAATCCTATTTCCTCAGATTTAAACAAATCAAAAAGGGCTTTAAGTTGTTTGAATTCCTTTTGGATTTGGGACGTATTTTCCGTGAAGGTAGCCATTCCCATAAGACCAACAAGTTGAATATTGGCTAAATTTACTAACTCTGGATTCTGAAGGATATCGATCGCTTCTTGTTTGTCTAATCCAAATTTTGTGTCCTCCTGAGCGATATATATTTGAAGTAAGCACGGTATCACCCGATTATGTTTCTCTGCTTGTTTATTGATCTCTTTTAAAAGACTGAATGAATCAACTGAATGAATCAGGTGAATAAAAGGTGCAATGTATTTTACCTTATTGGTCTGCAAATGGCCAATTTGGTGCCATTTAATATCATTTGGTAACTGCGCCTGTTTGTCGACCATTTCTTGCACACGATTTTCTCCAAAATCACGAATGCCACAGGCATGTACATCTTGTAACTCTTTGATACTTCGTGTTTTGGTTACCACAATTAAATTGCATGGGTATGCATGTAATTCGGCTTGAATTTTAGCTACTTCTTTCGATATGGACATCGTGTATAAAATAATTGTGATGTAAAATTAATTTATTATTTTTGATTCTTCGGTGCGGCATAAGCTTGCGGCAGCAAATTACATAACATCAATGCAATCAGATTCGATAGGTTCTAGAGAAAAACGATTGGAACGCCTGGTCTACCTTTTGGCCTTTTTGGTATTCCTATTGGCTGGAATGCTGTACATTGAAAAGTACCAACCTGATTTTTGGAAATTAGGACAATCACAAGAGACTTTTGTTGAGAATGCTAAGGAGCGATTAGATTCCATCTCGAAACAATTACAGGTTCGTATGATTCAAATTAAACGCTTGGGCGGCCGCGTAAATGAACTTGAGAAGGCGCGTTTACAGATATTAGGAGATCAAAAAGAGCTAGCAGAACATCCTGAAATGGGACCAGAGGAGTTTCAGAAAAAATTGGCATATTATTTACGTTTATTGGGGTTAAAAGACCAAGAAATCAAAAAATTACGTCGTGAAAATGTATTCTTGTTGGCACGAAATGATTCTTTAAGTAGAGAAGCAAAATTGTTGCAAGATGGCCTTTCAAATGTGCAGAAAGCGTTACGTGATTCAAGTGCTACTTTTGGTATCGAGAAAAGAGAATTGAATGAGCGTTCGCGTGTTTTGGAAGTAAGAAACCAAGAGTTAGCGGAAAAAGTATCAGTTGCAGCTGCCTTACGAGCAGAAGGGGTTAACGTTTACGCAATTTCGTCCCGCGGAAAAGAGTCCGGAATGCAAGGCCAGAAAGCCAAGCGAATTGATAAGATTCGGGTTATTTTTCATCTGCAAAATAACTCTTTGGCAACACGTGAAATCAAAACGATTTATTTGCGGATTATTGAACCTACTGGCAATACCTTGTCCGATTACGCGTTAGGTTCGGGTACGGTCTTATTTAAAGGTAAGGAATTAGTATACACCGCCAAACAACGTATTTTTTACGAGAACAATCACCAATCGGTGGAATTTATATACCCGCGATCTACTCCGTATCGAGAGGGCAAACATGAGATCGAGCTTTATGCAGAGGGATTTCTCATAGGCTTGGGGACTTTTGAGGTACGATAATCCTAATTTATTTTTGGCTAAGTTTTTGATTGTTAAGTATTATTCATACTTTTGCAATCCAAATTTTTTTTAAGTTTTTAAACAACAATTTTGTATGCAATTAAAAAACTACGAGACGGTGTTCATTTTAACTCCCGTTTTGTCTGAGCAACAGACAAAGGACGCCGTTGAAAAATTCAAAAAATTATTGGTAGATAATGGTGCTCAAATCGTTCATGACGATGCTTGGGGCTTACGCAAGTTGGCTTACCCAATCCAAAACAAGCATACCGGTTTCTATCAAATATTTGAATTTGCAGCGGATCCTCAGTTAATCGCGAAATTAGAGCTTGAATACAAGCGCGATGAAAAAGTAATTCGTTTCTTGACTACCGCGTTAGATAAGCACGCGGTATTGTACAATGAGAAAAAGAGAAAAGGTTTAGTAGGTAGAAAACCAGAAAAAACAGAAGCATAAGATGACATTAGTTAACGAACCTGTAGATAAAAATAGTAATCGCAAAAAATATTGCCGTTTTAAGAAAGCGGGCATTAATTACATTGATTACAAGAACCCAGACTATTTATTGAAGTTGGTGAATGAGCAAGGTAAAATTTTACCTCGTCGTATTACGGGAACTTCTTTGAAATTCCAACGTCGTGTAGCGCAAGCAATTAAGCGTTCACGTCACCTAGCCTTGATGCCTTATGTGGCGGATGGTTTAAAATAAACTGGGGGTAACCTGATAAACATTTGATTGTAAAAATAAGATGGAAATTATATTAAAAACGGATATTGCTGGGTTAGGATATAAGAACGACGTTGTAGCGGTGAAAGCTGGTTATGGTCGTAATTACTTAATTCCACAAGGATTTGCTGTGATGGCAACTCCATCCAATCGTAAAGTATTAGCTGAGAACGTAAAGCAAGCAGCGCATAAAGTGGAGAAAATCCGTCAAGATGCGTTTGAATTAGCTTCATCTATCGGCGAGTTGTCATTAACCATCGCAGCGAAAGCGGGTGATAGTGGTAAAATCTTCGGACGTGTAACGAGTTTACAAATTTCTGAGATGTTGAAAGAAAAAGGATTCGATGTTGATCGTAAGAAAATTTCTTTTGACTCAGAGGTAAAAATGACTGGTGATTACACAGCTACTTTAGATTTGCATAAAGAAGTGAAACACAAAATTTCTTTTTCTGTAGTAGGCGAGTAATTTAGTGTACGTTAGATAAGTTTAAAGGTCGTATTGGTTTTCTAATACGACCTTTTTTTGTATTTTGCATTCAGATTAATGCAATATGAAATATTTGATTTTGGCTATAGGATTATTAACTTTTCATTGGGCACATGCTCAGACGAAGGTTTTGTTTCCACACAATCGACAGATATTTCAACGTGATAAGTCAAATCAAGCCGTCTTTTCTGTATTAGGCAATTGCCCAGTCCAAGCAAATAAAGTTCAGGTTAAGTTAGTATCGCTTAATGGAGGTGAAAAAGAATCCACTCAATGGGAAGATATCTCTCCTCGACCTGCTGGCGGATTGTTTAATGGACGTATAAAAGCCAAGGGGGGATGGTATACCTTGAAAGTCAGGTCATTTAAGGATCAAATTTTACTGGACTCTGCACAGCTTTTGCGTGTAGGTGTAGGAGACAATTACCTTATTTCTGGCCAATCAAACGCGCAAGGCACCATTCGTAAATCAAACGAACAAGGTGCTACGGACGATCGAGTTAATGTAGCAAATTTTTACACCAAAGATGTAGCTTCTAATCAAGGAGGTAATTATCAGTTTTTAGGAGAGCAAAGCTTAGATTTTCCAATGAATCAATTTGTTCAAATGGACAGCTTATCAACCAGTGGTCCCATTGGATTATCGCCTTATTACTGGGCAGCTTTAGGTGATAGTTTGGTAAAAACGTATCAAGTACCTGTGTGTTTTATTAATACCGGCTGGACGGCTACTTCCATTCGAAATTGGGTTGAATCAGCAGAAGGTCTATCCTCAACCAATCCATGGGCATCCGTATTATCCTATCCTAAAGGATTTCCTTATGCAAATTTAAAGCGAGCCCTGGAAGTTTATGGTAAAAATATGGGGTTTAAAGCAGTGTTATGGCATCAAGGTGAAACAGATAGTAATTTCGATATGCCCAAACAGGCATATCAAGATTATTTAAAGAAATTAATCCAATATGCCCGTAGAGATGCAGGTTTTCCTATACCTTGGGTAATCGCTGAGGTGTCCTATTTTTCAGCCCTTACAGAAGCGGGTTGTACAACGGGAAAAATTAATATGGATATTATTCAAGCCCAACGAGATATTTTGAATTTGGATGATTTGCCAAATGTTTATTCTGGGCCTAATACGGATAGTATTGAAGTGCCACGCAAGGGTGATAATCTGTCTTTATGTGTCCATTTTACCAAAGATTCCTATCAAGAACTAGCTAGTAAATGGTTGACCAAAATAAAAGACCTAAACAAAAAGGAAGTAAATCCGATGGTTGCGGAAAATCTACCATTAGTATCTCTTTATTGTGACAAGGATTCGACACTTTGTGTAAAAGGGATACCAGCTATTACAGGAAAAAAAATAGAGTGGCTTACTTCAGATGGAACCTATGTAAATTCGGCAACAGATAATCAATCTTTAGTGGCCGGAAAGTATCAACTGGTCATTACAGATTCACTTCAGCAAAAGCAAATCACCCCCGTTTTTCTTCTTCAGCCGATTGTGAAACCAGATGTGCCAACAGTTACGGTCAATGGCACGTTAATTTTTTGTCAAGGTCAACAAGTAAATTTGGAAGCAAAAGCGCAGTATGCCAATTTTTATTGGAGTTCAGGACAGCGAGTGAGTTCAATTTCGGTAAATACGGAAGGTACATTCAACGTTTTTACACAAGACGATTTAGGTTGTAAGTCAAACAATTCCGCTACACTTACAACAAAGGTCTTCGCTAATCCAAGTACACCGGTAATTAGCCAATTAAGTCCTTACTTTATAACCGGAGGAGTTAAATTATTCGATGTAGATTTTAACTGGTCGCTCAATAATTTGCCTATCAACTCAGAAAAGGGTGTTAATCTTCGGGTTAATCAAGCCGGAACCTATAAGGTATTTGCTTCCAAATCATATCCTAACGGGCCTAAATGTATTTCTCCAACGGTTGAGATTAATTATGTTTTACCAGCTGACAAAGGATTATCAGTATACCCTAATCCCGCAATAAGTTCGGTTACGATTCAGTCAAAGTCAAACTTAATGGGTGCTTCATTTTCATTGTATTCCTTGGATGGCAGATTGGTATTGGATGGAACAATTAAAGAAGATGGGGCTTTTGGATTTAAAGTAGATTCTTTATCTGCTGGTTGGTATAAGTTGGTGGTTAAGCCACGATCAAATGAAGTGTTACAACAAACGCTAATTATTGGGCAATAAAAAAAAGCCACCTCAATGCAAGGTGGCTTTTTTAATCAGCTAGATATTGCTTACGCTAGAGCAGCTTTCAAGTTGGTATCTAACGCTTCCAAGAACTCTTCGGTATACAAGTAGTGCTCACCATGATTCACTTTATTTCCGTGAATACATACCGCCAAGTCTTTTGTCATTTTACCTGACTCGACAGTCTCAACGCAAACTTTCTCCAATGTTTGGCAGAAGTTAACTAACGCCATATTGCTATCTAATTTACCTCTAAATTCTAACCCGCGCGTCCAAGCAAAGATTGATGCAATTGGATTCGTTGAAGTCGGTTTCCCAGCTTGATGATCACGGTAGTGACGTGTCACCGTTCCGTGTGCAGCCTCCGCTTCCATTACTTTTCCGTCTGGCGTAATCAATACGGATGTCATCAATCCCAAAGAACCGAATCCTTGAGCAACGGTATCTGATTGTACATCACCATCGTAGTTCTTACAAGCCCAAACAAAATTGCCATTCCATTTCAAGGCTGAAGCAACCATATCATCGATTAAACGGTGCTCGTATACAATTCCCGCAGCATCAAATCTTGCTTTATAATCGTTTTGATAGATTTCTTCAAAAATATCCTTGAAACGACCATCATATTTCTTCAAAATGGTATTCTTTGTTGATAAATACAATGGCCATCCTTTACTCAAAGCCATGTTGAAACATGAATGCGCAAAACCTTTTATTGATTCATCCGTATTGTACATAGTTAATGCAACCCCATCACCTTTGAAATTATACACCTCAAATGTTTGTGGCTCACCCCCTTCTTCAGGCGTGAAAGTAACGGTTAATTTACCTTTACCTTTCGTTACGAAATCAGTAGCTCTGTATTGATCTCCAAACGCGTGACGACCAATCATAATCGGTGCTGTCCAATTGGGTACCAAACGAGGTACATTAGCACAAACGATAGGCTCACGGAAAACCGTACCATCCAAAATGTTACGAATTGTGCCGTTTGGTGATTTCCACATTTGTTTCAAATCGAATTCTTTCACCCGTGCTTCATCTGGTGTGATGGTTGCACATTTGATACCAACTCCATATTTCTTGATGGCCTCAGCTGCCTCAATCGTTACTTGATCATTCGTTTCATCGCGATACTCTACACCTAAATCGTAGTATTTGATATCAACATCCACATAAGGCAAGATCAATTTATCTTTGATAAACTTCCAAATGATGCGAGTCATTTCGTCCCCATCAAGTTCAACGACCGGGTTGGCCACTTTAATTTTTTCCATTTTGATATAGATTTTTTATAAGCTTTCTACTAATCGGGCTTAGGCTCGATTAATCTTGCAAAGGTAAATAAGGAATTCTTTTTTATTAATGATTTTGAGGTAAATTTGAGGGATTGACTCAATATTTTTTATGGAAACGGTAATTAAGATTTCATGTCAGGATGAAAAAGGTCTCGTGCATAAAATCACAGGCATTTTATATGAGAAATTATTGAATGTCACCCGCACCAATGAATTCGTGGATGAGGCATTTAATCAGTTTTTTATGCGGATTTCTTATGTTGGCGATTGCGATGTTCAGCTTCTTAAAAAGGAATTGTTTGCCATTTTGCCAAAGGCCGCTCGGGTTGACATCATTCCTCCATCCTTGAAAGAGGTCGTATTATTGGTAACTAAAGAACATCATTGTTTAGGGGATTTGTTGATTCGATCTCAATTCCAAGATCTTCCATTTAAGATTTCCGCTGTCATAGGCAATCATGCTGTTTTACAAGGCCTATGCGAACAATTTAACATGCCTTTTCATTTGATCAGTGCAGATGGATTATCGCGCGAGGATCATGAAAAACTTGTGGAGGCTCAAATTGACGCATATAATCCAGATTATATTGTGTTGGCCAAATACATGCGGATTCTAAGCCCTGATTTTTCTGCCAAATATTTAGGAAGGATGATCAACATTCATCATTCCTTTCTGCCAGCTTTTGTGGGTGCTAAGCCTTACCAACAAGCCTTTGATCGAGGGGTTAAGATTATTGGAGCTACTGCTCATTTCGTAACGGACGACCTCGATGAAGGACCTATTATTTGCCAAGATATCGTGGCAGTGAACCATAGCTTTTCGGCTAAAGAGATGGCCAAAGCAGGTAAAGATGTGGAAAAGATTGTCTTGGCGAATGCCTTGAAGATGGTTTTTGAGGATCGTGTTTTCATGCACCGGAATAAGACCATTATTTTTGATTAAGAATTTGCTTCAAATTGCGTAAATTGCAATCCTTTTTTATCATACTATGTTTGAAAATTTAAGTTCCAAGTTAAGTACCGCTATGCGGACCCTCAAAGGAAACGGACGCATTACCGATGTGAACGTTGCCGCGACTGTCAAAGAAATTCGACGGGCGTTGATGGATGCCGATGTCAACTACAAGGTAGCCAAAGAAATAACGGATCGCATCAAGGATCAGGCCATGGGTCAGAAAATCTTGATAGCTGTTGAACCAGGCCAATTGCTAGTTAAAATTGTTCAGGAGGAATTAACCCAATTAATGGGTGGTACTAAACAGGATATTAATCTTAAAGGAGACCCTGCTGTGGTTTTAATCGCAGGTTTACAAGGTTCTGGGAAAACGACATTTTCGGGGAAACTAGCCCAGCATATAAAAAAAGGCGGCAGGAATGTACTTTTGGTAGCATGTGATATTTACCGACCAGCTGCGATTGACCAATTGAAAGTATTGGGCGAGCAAGTAGATGTGGAAGTTTACGCCGAACCAGAAAATAAAAATGCGGTCTCGATTGCAGAAAACGCACTGTCTTATGCTCGTAAAATGGGCAAGAAAGTTGTGATTGTCGATACAGCAGGTCGTTTAGCTGTGGATGAGGCCATGATGAATGAAATCGCCGCAGTAAAAGAAGCAATTCGTCCCACGGAGATTTTGTTCGTTGTAGACTCCATGACAGGTCAAGATGCGGTGAATACGGCGAAAACATTCAACGATCGCTTGAATTTTGATGGGGTTGTCTTAACCAAATTGGACGGGGATTCACGTGGTGGAGCTGCGCTCTCCATTCGCCAAGTAGTGGATAAACCCATTAAGTTTATCTCTACCGGTGAGAAAATGGAAGCGTTGGATTTGTTTTATCCAGATCGGATGGCAAATCGTATTTTGGGCATGGGTGATGTGCTTTCCTTGGTGGAACGTGCCCAACAAGCCTTTGATGAAGATGAAGCAGCTCGGTTAAACAAGAAGATTCGTCAAAATAATTTTTCATTCGAAGATTTTTACACGCAATTACAGCAAATCAAAAAGATGGGAAACATCAAAGATTTGATGGGTATGGTTCCTGGTATGGGACAAGCTGTGAAAGATGTTGATATTTCCAATGATTCATTTAAGCCGATTGAAGCAATTATACAATCTATGACCTTGAAGGAGCGTCAGAATCCTGATATTTTGAACCCTACCCGCAAGAATCGTATTGCCGCGGGGTCTGGGACATCAATCCAACAAGTGAATGGTCTTTTAAAGCAATTTGAAGACATGCGTAAAATGATGCGCATGATGAACAAAGTGCAAGATGGTAAAATGAAAATGCCGAACATGGGTAACATGTTCAAGCGATAAATGTGGCATAGCCTTGATTCTATTTACGAATCAAGGCTCCCAATTCTTTCTCAAAGCGCGTGATCAATCGATCCATTGTCGCATCGATAACTTTATCCGTCAGTGTTTGTGTCTCATCCTGTAGTATGAATGAAACCGAATAAGATTTCTTGCCTTCGCCAAGATTCTTACCCACGTAAACATCAAAAACTGAAATATTTTTCAATATATCTTTTTCCGTTTGTTCAGCCACCCGTTGAATAGCTTGCAAACTAACCGTTTGGTCTAATACCAATGATAAATCGCGGCGCACCTCTGGGAATTTGGAAATCTCCTGGTATATGAAATTGCCTTTCTCTTGTTTTACCCAGAAATCCCAATCAAAATCGGCCATGAATACCGCTTGTTTAACATCGAATTTTTGAGCTAACTTAGGTTGAACCAAACCCAAGGTCACACACGGCTTTTTGTTAACGCTAATCGTTAATCCGTAGGCGTATACATTGGATTGTTCAATAACCGATGTCTCATGTTGCGACACACCTAATTGCTTCATTGTGGCAATTACTTGCGCATACATGTGATGTAATTCACTTTTTTGAGGGACATGTGACCACGTTTCCCCTTCTAAAAGACCAGTTGAATAAAGTGCCAAATGGCGCTTTTCGATAAACTTTTCACCCTTCTTATGGTATGTTTTTCCAAATTCGAAAAGCTTTAAGTCTTTTTGACGGCGGTTGATGTTATGCGCCATCACCTCCAAACCATGGAATACCAAGTGCTGGCGCATGACGCCTAAGTCCTCCGACAAGCGGTTTAAAACTTCAACGGTATCGAATGCCAAGTCTTTTGAAATTAAGCCATGGTATTCACCTTTCGTTAATGAATTACTGATGATTTCTTGAAAACCTTTGGCAGCTAAACTTTGGCCGATACTGAGCTGCACTTTTTCTTTGTCTAATGCAGGAAATTCGGAGATAAATTTGGCACTTAAGTTCTCCGATAATGGAATATTATCCAATCCGTGAATACGTAAAATTTCTTCAATGATATCTGCTTCACGAGTTACGTCTACGCGATAAGCAGGCGCAATAGCGAGAAAACCTTCCGCCGATTTGTTTTTTAGTTCAAAATCCAAAGCGATTAAAATCTCTTGTATACGCTCTGCGCCAATTTCAATGCCGATAAGCTTGCTGATGCGCGCATAGGTCATATGAATTTCAGCCAAGGCCGCTTTCTCTAAATAGATATCAACTAAGTCTGAAGTGATTTGCCCGCCTGCAACCTCCTGAATTAAGCATGCCGCATACTGAATTGCAAAAGCCTTCGCTTCAATATCCGTTCCACGTTCAAAGCGAAAAGAAGCATCTGTTTTTAGGCTATGGATTTGTGCTGCCTTACGAATACGTTCAGGTTTGAAATAGGCAACTTCTAAATAAATCCGTGTGGTTGAATCTTGAATGGATGAATTTGCTCCCCCCATGACGCCTGCCAAACCGATAGGACCTTCTGCATCACAAATCATGATTTCTTCACCCGACAAAGTTCTTTCTGTGCCATCCAAGGTGGTAAATTTTGCCCCCGTTTTAGCTTGTTCCACAATCAATTTTCCACCACGTAATTGGTTCCAATCGTAAGCATGCATCGGTTGGCCTAAGCCATGGCAAATGTAATTCGTCACGTCCACGATATTATTAATTGGGCGTAAGCCAATGGCCGACAATCTTTCTTGTAACCAAGCGGGTGATGGGCCTACTTGAACGCCATCGATTGTCAAACCACAAAAGCGGGTACATCCCTCGTCTTTAATTTGTACATCAATGGGGAATGCATTATTAGCCACTTTAAATGCAGAAACATCCGGAAGTTTCACCTCGATACCACTGACCGCTTTGATATCACGCGCAACACCCCAGTGTGAGGCTGCATCTGCACGGTTTGGTGTTAAGCCAATTTCCAAAACTAAATCTGAATCGATTTGAAAGTACGCTGCTGCAGGTGTACCATTTGCCAATGTGGTCTCCAGAATTAAGATTCCATCATGGGAAGTTCCTATGCCGATTTCGTCTTCTGCACAGATCATACCTTCTGAGGGCTGGCCGTACACTTTACGTTTTTCAATCGTAAATAGTGCTTTTCCTGTAGCATCATACAAAGTTGTGCCTGGCGTTGCAACGATAACTTTTTGGCCAGCAGCAACATTATTGGCACCACAAACAATGGTTAAAATTTCATCTAGCCCTGCATCAACAGTTGTTAAACTGAGCGTCTTTTCTTTTACTTCAAATTTTTCACAGGTTAACACTTCGCCAATAACGAACCCGCGTAAACCACCAGGGATTTTATCGTGTGCTTCAATGCCCTCTACTTCTAGGCCTGTATTTGTTAATAAAACATCGAGCTCTTCCGCTTGGCCTTGTTTGGGCAAGCGAGCCAAATCGATGAAATCACGTAACCAATTAATCGAAATCTTCATGTTGCTGAATTAGCGGGATAACTTCATTTTATAATCCACAGAAACCTTCCCGCGGGTAATTTCACTTAACTTATTTTTAATCATTCGCTTTTTAACCACGTTGAGGTGATCCGTAAAGAGAATTCCCTCAATATGATCATATTCATGTTGAATGATTCTTGCGGCAAAACCTTCGAAAACGTCCGTTCGTTCTTCCCCGCGTTCAGTCCAATAATGTATTTTCACATATTCTGGTCTGAAAACTTCTCCTCTAATACCGGGAATGGAAAGGCATCCTTCTTCAAATCCCCATTCTTCCCCTGTTTCATCCAGGATAGTTGCGTTCACAAAAACCTTTTTGAAATCGACCAAAGATGGGTCAATATCTTCATCTTCTTCTCCTTCGTTCATTGGGCGTCCATCCACGACAAATAAGCGAATATCCATTCCAATTTGTGGGGCAGCTAATCCAACACCGCTTGCAGCGTACATGGTTTCAAACATGTCCTCAGAAAGCTTGACTAAATCAAGGGAGTCGAAATCAACGGGCTTTGCCACTTTTCGAAGGACCGGGTCACCGTAAGGGATGATGGGATATATCATGATATTAATTAATCAAACGGCAAATTTAACGAAAAAACGGGAAAAGTGTGGAATTTTTAAAAGCGAATGGGCTCCCATGATATCCTTATTTTTTTGTAATTTGCGCAGATTATTCAACCTAAGCTGTTTTTGTAAAGATTATACCGTATGAATCGTAACTTTTTTAAAGCACATCCTTGGCATGGCATTCAGATTGGTGATCAAATGCCCGAACAAGTAACGGCATTTATTGAAATCGTACCTACGGACACGGTGAAATATGAAATCGATAAAGAGACAGGCTATTTGAAAATAGATCGTCCTCAGAAATTCTCTAATATTGTTCCAGCCTTATATGGCTTTTTGCCTCAAACGTACTGTTCAGATGGTATTGCGGAATTAGCTCGAAAGTATTCAGGAAAGGATATAAAGCAAGGTGATGGTGATCCATTGGATATTTTAGTGCTTTCTGAACGCGCCATTACGCATGGTGATATTTTATGTCAGGCGATCCCCATTGGTGGAATTCGTATGATTGACAAGGGAGAGGCTGATGATAAAATTATAGCAGTGTTAAAGGATGATCCCATTTATGGAAAATGGCGTGATATTTCAGATGCACCCAAAGACATTGTTCAACGCTTACGTCATTATTTTTGGACATATAAAATGCTGCCGGGTGAAACTACTTCCTCTGCGGTTGACATCGATGATGTGTATGGCCGGGATGTGGCACATGAAGTGATTAGACAATCACGTGAGGATTATCGTAAAAATTTTGGATAGTTATTTGACCGCTGGTCATAATTGCATGCTTAAATTAAATAAAGGACTAGATATTCGTATCTACTTAAATTATAACTATGTGGCAATTTGTTAAATATTCGCTGGCAACGTTGGTTGGCATCTGTATGTTTTTTGTGTTTGTTTTATTACTTGCTGCCGGCATTGGTGCGGCAATGAGTGATTCAGAAGTCGAATATAAGGTTAAAGAACAGTCTATTCTTCATTTAGATCTAAATCGGCCCTTTGTGGAGAATGCTTCTACTGAGGATAATCCTTTCGATGACATTCCTAATCCATTTTTCTCTAGTACGGATAAATTGGGGTTAATTCAGGTTTTATCAGCGCTTGAACGAGCTCAGGTGGATTCCAATATTAAAGGGGTTTACCTCGATGTTAGTTTCCCTATGGCAGGTTATGCTAAATTAACGGAAGTCCGCAATGCCTTAGCGAAGTTTAAAAAATCAGGTAAATTTATCTACGCTTATGCAAATTCGTATTCTGAAAAAGGATACTATGTAGCATCAGTTGCTGATGTCGTATACCTTAATCCGGCAGGTCTATTGGATTTTAATGGGGTAAGTGTTCAGTACATGTTCTTTAAAAAGGCATTTGAAAAGTTGGAAATTGAACCGCTCGTTTTTCGTGTGGGTCAGTTCAAATCAGCCGTTGAGCCATTCATTCGCGAGGACATGAGTCCTGAGAATAAAATGCAAACCTTGTCCTTTATTCAATCAGTAAATAAAGAACTTTTCCAAAAGATCTCTGAAAGTCGGGGAATTTCAGCTGCAAAATTGAATACCATTGCGGATAGTTTGCAAGCTTTCGACCCCAAAAATGCAGAGCGATTGGGTATGGTGAAACTTGGGTATTTCGATGAATTTGAAACAAAATTAAAGTCTTTAACGCGAAAAAAAACCTCTGAGGATTTGACGCTTGTGAAGTTGTCAGATTATTTGAAAGCCAAGAATCCAATTCCCGAAGTTAAGGGGACAAATAAAATTGCGGTTTTGGTAGCTGAGGGAGAAATCGTGGGTACCAAAGGAGGGGATGGAAGCATTGGCTCAGATGATTTTATCAAAGAGCTAAAGAAACTTCGTGATAACAAATCAGTCAAGGCAATCGTATTACGTATTGATTCCCCCGGCGGATCTTCGTTGGCGTCTGATTTAATGTGGCGCGAAATTGAACTTACCAAGAAAGTGAAACCTGTCATCGCATCCATGTCTGATTATGCGGCCTCTGGCGGGTATTATATGGCGATGGGTACGGATGTTATCGTTGCCCAGCCTACCACGATTACAGGATCTATTGGAATTTTTGCTCAATGGTTAAACCTAGATAATTTTTTTAAGAATAAATTAGGCATTACGCAGGATCATGTGAATACGCACGCGCATTCAAATTTCATGTCTTCGCCAAGTGCATTGACCGACTTTGAGAAATCCGTAGTTCAAAATATGGTGAATCAAGGCTATGCTTCATTTACATCAAAAGCCGCTCAAGGTCGTAAGATGTCTTTGGTGAAATTACAATCATTGGCTGGGGGGCGTGTTTGGACAGGTATTCAAGCAAAGCAAATTGGATTAGTTGATGAATTGGGGGGCTTAGATCGTGCGATCGAAATAGCGGCGGATCGAGCGAAGTTAACACCATCAAACTACAAGGTGGCGGTTTATCCCAAAGCTAAATCATTTATTGATGAAATAGTGTCAACGGCCTTCTCTGAATCATCAATGGAATCTCGTTTTGTTCAGCAAAATATGCCTTGGACTAAATCAATTTGGGAATTAGACCGTATGAAGAAACGTGAAGGGTTTTTGGCAATGATGCCATTTATGATGGAATTGGACTAGAATATATAGATATGGAGATTAGAAATAATTGGACTCGCGAGGAAGTTGAACAAATATTCAACCAACCTTTTTTAGATTTAGTTTATCAGGCTGCGTCGGTACATCGGGCATATCATGATCCGAATGAGGTTCAGATTAGTACCTTGCTATCAATTAAAACAGGGGGGTGTCCAGAGGATTGTTCTTATTGTTCTCAAGCAGCTCGTTATCATACCAATGTTAAAGTTCAAAAGTTACTGCCTTATGAGGAAGTGATTCAAGCGGCTGTTCGCGCTAAAGATAATGGAAGTTCTCGTTTTTGTATGGGGGCAGCTTGGCGTGAAGTACGTGATAATAAAGATTTTGATCGTGTGTTGGATATGGTTAAGGGGGTAAATTCTTTAGGTATGGAGGTTTGTTGTACTCTCGGTATGCTCTCCGAAGAGCAAGCACAAAAATTGAAAGATGCCGGATTGTATGCTTATAATCACAACATTGATACAAGTGAAGAATATTACGAAGATGTAATTTCAACGCGTACCTATGATGACCGCTTAGAAACTTTAGGTAATGTACGTAAAGCTAAATTGTCTGTTTGTTCAGGTGGTATTATTGGCATGGGGGAGAGTACTGCTGATCGCATCGGCATGTTGTTGACCTTAGCAAATTTGCCCGAACATCCAGGATCGGTTCCTGTAAATAATTTAGTACCTGTAGAAGGAACGCCTTTTGAAAATCAAAAAACAGCCTCTGTGTGGGATTTAGTTCGCGTAATTGCGACAGCACGTATCCTGATGCCAAAATCTGCCGTGCGTTTATCTGCTGGCCGATTGGAATTGAATTATGAAGGCCAGGCTTTCTGTTTTATGGCAGGAGCAAATTCGATTTTTTCAGGAGATGTGTTGTTAACAACACCAAATCCAGATGCAAAGTCGGATAAAGAATTATTCCAAATTCTTAACATTAAGCCCAAGGAGGCATTTAAAGATGAAAAGAAATCAGGGATTGAATTTAATCAAATTCCGAGTGCTCAAGGCCTTGAGCATACCCATTAAAAGATAAGCGCTATTCTGAGAGGTTTAGCGCTTTTTTCATGCGGTAATGTTGAATTTCACCAAATAGCAGATACGATTCTTGTTCGATGTGATATCCTAGGCTTTTGTAAAATGGTACGGCATTTTCACGTGCTTCTAATACAATTTCATTCCATCCTTTCGATTCTGCTTGCTCTTCTAATGCATGCATAATGGCTTTACCTACGCCTTTGCCTTGTTGGTCTGTTGCCACAGCCACACAACGTACTTGACCCTGATTGCTTGCTGATTCATGCATCCTAGCTACCCCTAAAACTTCATTGTTCGCAATGGCCATGATGTGGATTGCATCTTGTTCATCCGTGAGTATTTCAGATCCAAGTGGTTGATTCCATGGTTCACGTAATACGCTGTAGCGAAGTGCAAAATAGGCCTTCCACTGTGCTTCTGTCTGTGGGTTGATGAGTTCCATAAAAATAAACGCTGCCGGGATTATTTCTCCGGCAGCGTTGGCAAATTAATCTTTAAAATCTTGATTTTAAATAATCAAGCAGGTTATTTCGCAAAATTCACAGCGCGCATCTCCCGGATTACCGTTACTTTAATTTGACCTGGGTATTGCATTTCTTTTTCAATTTTTTGTGAGATGTCAAATGAAAGCATTGATGCTTTATCGTCGCTTACATGCTCAGAATCTACCAGGATACGTAATTCGCGACCTGCTTGAATGGCATAACATTTTTGAACACCTTGGAAGGATGTTGCCAAATCTTCCAAATCACGTAAACGCTTCATGTACGATTCCATCATTTCGCGACGAGCCCCTGGACGAGAGCCTGAGATGGCATCGCAAACTTGAATGATAGGAGAAATCATGGATGTCATTTCACATTCATCGTGGTGAGCACCAATAGCGTTACAAACTTCTGGGTGCTCTTTGTATTTCTGCGCTAATTCCATTCCCAATAGTGCGTGTGGTAATTCGGGCTCTTCGTGCCATACTTTACCAATATCATGAAGTAAGCCTGCACGTTTGGCCAGTTTCGCATTCAAGCCTAATTCAGCTGCCATGGTAGCGCATAATTTAGCTACTTCACGTGAGTGCTGTAATAAGTTTTGACCATAAGAGGAACGGAAACGCATACGGCCGATCATTTTAATTAATTCAGGGTGCAATCCATGAATTCCTAAGTCAATTACCGTTTTCTCTCCGATCTCAATAATCTCGTCATCGATGTTCTTCTTGGTCTTATTTACTACCTCTTCAATGCGGGCGGGGTGAATACGTCCATCTTGTACCAAACGATGTAGTGACAATCGAGCAATCTCCCTGCGAACTGGATCAAAACCCGAAATGATGATTGCTTCAGGGGTGTCGTCAACAATAAATTCAACCCCCGTTGCAGCCTCTAAGGCACGGATGTTTCGACCTTCCCGACCAATAATCTTGCCTTTGATGTCATCGGATTCAATATTGAAAACAGACACGCAGTTTTCAATGGCATTCTCTGCAGCTGTTCTTTGAATGGTTTCAATGACTACTTTTTTAGCTTCTTTCGTTGCGGTTAATTTCGCTTCCTCGATGGCTTGTTTCACTATAGAGCTTGCTTTTGATTCTGCCTCAGCTTTTAAGGCATCTATGAGCTGCTGGCGTGCTTCGTCTGCTGAAAGATTCGCAATTTTCTCCAACTGACCGATTTGCGTGGCAAGCATAGCTTCTGCCTCTTCACGTTTCTTTTCAACGTCTTCGAACTTCTTTCGGTAGTTTTCTTCTTTTGACTGAATGCTTTGTTTTTGCGATTGCAACTCTTGATCGACAATACGTTGCTGCTCTTGTTGTTGCGTCAAAATGCGTTCTTTTTCCCGTAATTTTTGCTCATTTTCTGAAAGAATTCCTTTTTTCGCTTGGGTTTCTTCTTCAAATTCGCTTCGCAAACGCAAGAAGTTTTCTTTGGCTTCAAGCATGCGGTCTTTCTTTAGGTTTTCTGCAGCAAATTCAGCATTTTTTAGAATTTCTGCCGCTTTTCGTTGAGCTTCTTCTTCGTGATTCTTATTTGATTTGGAAGAAAAAGTCTTCCCCACAAACAAGCCACCAGCTGCAGCAACGATGGAAACAATAATGGATATAATGGTCATATAAATTGTTAGTTTATGAACATCGGCTCCAAAAATGACTGAAAGAAAAGGGTAATTATAGTTGGAATTCATCCACGAGCGCTAATAACTGCTCGTTCTCAGCATGAACATTGTTGCTTAATGATCTTGTTTCCGTCTCGAATTTCAATCCACACATAGCTAAATCCAATGCCACAAGGGCCATAATTTTACTAGGATCAGAACTATTTGTCTCTTTCTCGTAATATTTTACAAGTCGGTTAACCAAATTTGCCGCTTTTCGCACACATGACTCCTCCTCTTCACTAACCTTTAGCGCGACATTTTGAATGCCTAAAAGGAGATTGCAAGGTAGTTTAGTACTCATGGTTTGCGTAATTGCTCAATACAATGATCTATACTTACTATATATTCGTCTAACTTTTTCTTCAGTTCAGCTTTAGCTGCCTCTGTATCTTCTGTATTAACTACAAGTTTACCAATTTTATCTGATTTTTTAAAGCTTTTCTCCAATTCTTTTGATTGGCTTAGGGCATCTTGTAATTCTCGCGTTTTTTCATCGAGTTTTGTTTGTAATTCTACATTTGTTCTCTCTAGTTCGCTAATTTTTCCAGCATTTTCTTGTAAACGCGCAACCATCAAACTGACTTTCAGTTTGAGTTGAAGGTATTGCGTTTTCAATTCTTGCTTCATATTAAATGATTAATTTGGGCTTTCCTGTTTTCCATGAAAACTCACGGATAAGCAAATAGCCTAACAAAAATAACACTGCGAAATTTTGATTGATTAACTCCGGCAGTGGACTTATGGTGGCTAGGGCTTTCGCGCCATAAATAAGTATTGCTCCTAACAAGATATAAAATAAATCACTTTTCCAGCGGTAGGGTGCAGGAGAATATTTTTGACCTCCCCAATAACACAATCCGGCCATCACCATACTCGATGCTAAAAACGAATAGGCGCAAGCCATGTAGCCGAATATTGGGATGTATACGATGTTGCCAACTAACGTGACAGCTAAACCCAGTAAGGTAATTACTGTACCAAAATAGGTTTTATTTGTCTGCTTAAACCAAACGGATTGTGTGTAGTAAATGCCTAAGAATAGATTGGCCAACAATAAAACGGGGACTATATTCATGCCTTCCCAATAGATGGCTCTTCGTAAAAAGAGTGTTTTAATCCAAAACAAATTACACGAAACGCCTACCCATAATACGGTGCAAACAATCACGAACCAGTGCGTGATTAATGCCAAATTTTCCTTGCTGTTTTCGGCTGTTTTTTTACCAAGAAAGAAAGGCTCGGCTGAATATTTGAATGCTTGAATGGCTAAACTCATGAAGACGGAAAGTTTGTAGCAATTCCCATAAATCCCCAAAGCATCTTGCGAGGTTTTACCCGGGTAAAATCCGCTCGGGAGGTAAGATTCTAACAATAAACGATCGAACATCAAGTTGAACATGGCTGCCAAACTCATGAACATAATGGGATAGGCATACACCCAAAGAGCTTTAAATTCAACCCAATCCCAGCGCCATCGATAAGCCTTAAATTCGGCTGATAGCCAATAAAATAAACTTGCATTAGCTAGTAAATTGGCTAAAAATATATACCCTGCTCCAATTCCAGGACTGTATAAATCGCGTAAAAATTGAGGTGCTTCCATGGCCAACTCACCTGTTTGTAAAGGTTTTAATAGCATGAGGAAGAATAGATTTAATCCCACATTGATCAAAATAGAGACGATTTTAGCCTTGACAAATGTCCGTATTTTATTCTCTAATCGAAGTTTCGCAAAGGGAATCGCCGTTATGGCATCAATGGCTAAAATCAACGCAAGCCAGTTTAAAAATATGCCTTTACCTGGATAACCGAGTTGGACCATAATGGGGTCCGCAAAGAGAAAGAGGAATATGGTAAAACAGCCCGATGTGACGATGATTGCTGTCATGATTAATTCGTAATATTTCTCGGGAGCTTCTTTGGCAAAACGAAAATAAGCCGTTTCCATGCCATAGGTGTAGATGATATTGGCAATCGCTACGTAGCCATATAGTTTGATATTCACACCTAATTCTGCTGGGAGAAATGCCCAGGTATGTACAAAAACAAGTAAAAAATTGAGGGATCTTCCCAGAATGGTACTAAAACCATACGAAAGAGTTTCACCTGCTAATTTTTTCAGAATGGACATAATTGTATATTTGCCAAAATTCAAAGTTACATAATTTGTTAGGACCCTTTGGGTATACATCAAAAAATTGTAACAAAACCATATCAAATGAAAAATATCCTTGCCTTTTTAGGCCTCTTTTTAGCAGTAACGCAAATTGCAAACGCTCAATCAATTTCTTATTACCCGTTTAATTCTCAGTTGGCTGTTTCTTCAAATCCCACCAACATCGCATGGGCTGAGGTACGTATGCAAATGAATTCAGCAACCTCAGCTATCACTTCTGAATTTGGACCTATGTTGACGGTTTATAAGAATAAAGACGCGGTATTTTATGCGGGCGGCGGTGTGAACATAGGCTGGTTATCCAATGTATTTAATCAGTCCTCTTTGTTAAAAGGTTATTATGGTAGTGTAGGAGTTCGTGCCTATCCATTTACCTCTTTACCACATTTAGGATTGAACTTTGAAATTACGCCATATACAGATTCCAAAGTGCAGACTGGATTGTTACGTGCTTGGCTGGGAGTAAATTACCATTTTGGCAAAAACAAATTGAAATAATTACTCCTTTTGATAGCCGATGGTCTGGTAAAACTGTTCTGAATAGCTATCGCTTAAAGGGATATGATTTTCCCCAATCTTGACTTTTTGATTTCGAATCGATTCGATTTTTTTCAAAGAAACGATGTAGGATTTATGTATCCGTAAAAAGGAATCTGAAGGAAGTCTCTCGCTGATGAGTCTCATAGTCATCCGACAAACGATTGGAAATTTTTGGTTTTTGAGGTGAATTTTAATGTAATCCTTCAATCCCTCAATATATAAAATATCTTCTAGCATGATCTTCATTAAAGAATAGTCGGCGTGAATGAAGATATACTCGGCTTTCGCCTCGGGTTTGCTGACACTTTCCAACAGTGCTTGTTTACTTTTATAATAATCCAAAGCCTTGTGGCTAGCCTTCAGGAATCGTTCAAAAGAAATTGGTTTAAGCACATAATCAATGACATCCAAATTAAAGCCTTCCAAGGCATATTGCTGATAAGCTGTCACAAAAATAACCATAGGCTTTTGGGTCAAGCCCTCTAAAAACTGCACTCCAGTCAAGCCTGGCATTTGTATATCAAGGAATATCAGGTCAATTTGATTGTTTTGTAGGTAATCTATGGCCTCAAATGCATTCCTGCATCGAGCTTCTAACTTTAGGAATGGTACTTTAGCTATATTATCCTCAACTAAGTCTAAAGCTAAACTTTCATCATCTATGGCGATGCACTTTAAGATCGTACTGGAGATTTCTGAAAAATGTTCCTTTTCTTCCATAATTTCTAGCTATGCGTGATAAGTAAATCTACGATATAGGTATTGTCGCTATCTGAGATTGTTAACTCATGGTGATCAGGATAGAGTAATTCTAATCGCCTACGGACATTGGTTAATCCAATTCCTGAACTTTCATCTTTTCTTTCCGCCGGTTGGTGACTGATTTTGTTTCTGACAACAAAATGCAAGCTTTGAGCATTGTCTTCCAATTGAATATTGATACTAGGTTTTTCAATCATCCCTACGCCATGTTTAAATGCATTTTCAACGAAAGGAATTAAAAGCATAGGTTCAATGGTCCCACTGGTACTATTAATCTCAGATTTGAACTCAATTTCAATATCATTACCAAAACGAAGTCTCTGCAATTCGATATAGGATTCCAAATAATTCGCCTCTTTACTAATGGCAACTTTTGAATCCGTAGTTTCATAAATCATGTAGCGCATCAGTTCAGATAACTTGATCACTACCGGCTCAACACGTTCTGGTTTTCTACGAGATAGGGATACGATGCTATTTAATACGTTAAACATGAAATGCGGACTAATTTGCGAACGTAAGAAAGAAAGTTCCGACTTTAATCGCTCATTTTCTTCCTCCTTTTTTTCTTCTTGTTCCTTCAGGTTGTCTGAAAGAAATCGGTAGCTTATTCCAATGGCGATAATGAAAAGGTACTGAAAAATAATACGCAAAAAGGTGAATCTTTTCATACCACCGCCCCGTGGTCTTTGTGGAGGTATTAAATCCTTGAAAAGCGAATCGAAAATGAGATCATTTAAGCCGACCATTATGAAATAACCTATGACAAGAAAGCCGAGGTATGCCAAAATGTTATGACGTTTTAAAACCTTTGGGATTAAAATTTCTGTATTTATGTAGAAGATGGGGATATTGGCTAAACCAAAAACGAAGAAGAATAAATTCCATTGAAAATGGCGCTGAACTTCTTCAGGGTTTTGTGATTGCGAGCTTGGGCCTAACAAAATGGGTAACGCTAAAAGACAAGCCCAAAACAATAAATGCAATAAAATGGGCTTAGATAGTAACTTGGATTTAGCCATGAATTCACGAATTAAGATTCGAAGTAAACAATTTGCAAAATAAACTTGGCAAATATGCTACGTGTATCCTGTTTGTGTCGATGAAATAGTTCATATTATTTTATTAGATTTGTTTCAAGAACCTATTTAACCTACACATGCGCAAAATAATATTGCTTTGCCTCTTATCGTGGACTAGCTTCGCCCAGCAACAGCTTACCTTAAATGACCTTAGTGCATTTCAGAAACCCAGTAGTAATTGGACAATTGAAGGAGCTGTTCAGGCAGCTTATGCTGATACATCTTTGCAGGTGGCGACCGGACAGGGGATTCTAGTTAACACTTTACGAAACGGTAAATACAAGCGATCAGATGATTTAATTTTTGGATTTTCTCATGGGGACATTCATTTGATGTTTGATTTTATGTTGCCAAAGAAAGGGAATTCCGGTGTTTATCTTCAAGGGCGTTACGAAGTTCAATTGGCTGATTCTTGGGGAAAAAAGAAATTGAATTTTGGTGATTGTGGGGGTATTTATGAGCGCTGGGATGATGCGAGAGGCAAGAGTAACGAGGGATTTGATGGATACGCGCCTAGGCAGAATGCATCCAAAGCACCAGGACTATGGCAAAGTATGGAAATTGATTTTCAAGCACCTCGATTCGATGCCAGTGGGAAGAAAATTCAAAATGCCATGTTCAAAAAAGTTATTTTAAATGGCATTTTGATTCATGAAAATATCGAAGTTTTGGGGGTAACTCGTGGGGCTGTTTCTCAGCAAGAAGTTGCTTCTGCTCCGATCTTAGTTCAAGGTGATCATACACAAGTTGCCTTTAAAAATTTGCGGTATGAAACCTATGATAAACCATCCGTTCGTATGGGTCCCGTAACGTATGATTATTATACAGGGAAATTTACAGAGCCCGTGATAGGGTCGGCAAAAATAGTGGAGTCTGGGAAACTTGAAAAATTAACTTATAAGGTAATCAAAGCCAAAAATGATTATTTGATACATTATCAGGCAGATTTAGAGGTGCCAGAAGCTGATCGGTATGAATTTCAGTCATATTGGACTGGATCTGGTGTGGTTAAAATTGATGGTATTGCATTGAATCAAGGAGCTCATTGGTACTCGGAAAAGGTTTCAGCAAATGTAAATTTAGCGGCAGGGAAACATCGTTTGGAAGTAATACAAATTAAAGATTTTCCTTGGGGGCCTCAAGCTTTGGGCTTATTTGTAAAACGCCTTGGTTCACATCCAGTCGCTCTTCATGAAAGAACCTCTTTAGTAGATCCAGAAGCCGTGGGGATGATTGAAGTAAAAGCTAATGCTGAACCTGTTTTTCAGCGCTCTTTCGCTTTTCATGAAGGCAAGAAAAAGATGTATGTTATTCAGGTTGGAGATCCATCAGGCATGCATTACTCATATGATATCAAACAGGGAGCTTTGCTGCAAATGTGGCGAGGCCCTTTCTTGAATGCCACGCAAATGTGGGAAAATCGAGGGGAGCCACAAACATCGGAGCCTCTGGGTGTAGCTGTTACTTTAGATGGTCAATTTCCATTGGTTTTGGATCATCAAGCACAAGCGGATTCGACGGAATTGGTCTACAAGGGTTTCCGAGTTTACGATGGTAGGCCCATTTTTATGTACCATTGGCCAGCTGCAAATTTGCATATTGAGGATTACCTGAGGCCTAATGCTGCTGGTACTGGCCTACAGCGAACTTTGACCTACAAATCGACGAGCTCGATGCAGACTGCTACTGAGTTAGTGCTTGGGAATAGTTACCAGGGGATAGCTTCGGTGAGTAATAATATAATTGGCCTACAAGGGCAATCGTATTTTGTTCAGTGGGATGGTAGTAAAGCGGAGGTTTTAAGCCCAAAACAAGGTTTAAAGCAAGCACGCATTCCGGTGCAAGGAAATGAAATTTCGTATCAATTGATCTGGTAAGCTGATGAAAAATATACACTATACTTTCGCAATATTATTTATTTCTTTGGGTGCTTTGGCGCAGAAATTGCCGACGAAAACAGAGCAAGATTTTTATGAAATTAAGACGCTTCCCATTCCCAAGGAAATTTACCTTGAGGCAGGCGGATTAGCCACCATGCCTGATGGTCGACTGGCTGTTAGTACGCGTCGTGGAGAGATTTGGATCGTAGAAAATCCATATCAAATTTCGAATCACCAAGTTCATTACAAGCGTTTCGCTTCTGGGATGCATGAGGTGTTAGGGTTAGCTTATCGTAACGGTGCTTTTTATTGCTCTCAACGAGGGGAGTTGACCAAAGTAACCGATACGGATCGTGATGGAGTAGCTGATTTGTATGAACCAATTTACCAATTCGATATTTCTGGAAACTACCACGAATATACCTATGGCCCTGTTTTTGATAAAAATGGCGATATGTTAGTGACTCTTAACCTAGCTTGGGTTGGATTTGGGGAAGGTAAATTTGCCAAGTGGCGTGGCTGGTTGGTGAAAATACATCCAGACGGAACTTTGGAGCCATTTGCTGCTGGTTTACGTTCACCTGCGGGCTATAGCATAAATCAAGAAGGTGATATTTTTTACGGCGAGAATCAAGGCGACTGGGTTGGCTCTGGCCGTGTAACGCATTTGGCAAAGGGTGATTTTGCAGGAAATCCAGGGGGCTTAAAATGGGCCAAGGAGCCTAATAGTCCATTCCGTTTAACTTTGGAAGAAATTCAGGACAATGGCGCACCCATGTATGAGGCCGCGGCGAAAGTGAAGAATTTGAAATTACCAGCGGTATGGTTTCCGCATGCTATTATGGGTATTTCAACATCCGATATCATTCAAGATACGACACGTGGCAAGTTCAGTCCATTCCCAGGTCAGTATTTTGTGGCTGATCAAGGACAGTCAAAAATCATGCGAATGGGGTTAGAAAAAGTGAATGGAGTGTATCAAGGATTTTGCATCAACTACCGCGAAGGATTTCAATCGGGGATTTTACGTGAGCGATTTGGATTAGATGGGTCTATGTTTGTCGGTATGACTTCACGTGGGTGGGGGTCTACAGGAAAAGATGAATTTGGTCTACAACGATTGATTTGGAACGGTCAAATGCCGTTTGAAATCCAGGATATTCAGGCAAAACCTGATGGTTTTGAGATTAGTTTTACGCAGTCGGTGGATGTTAATTCGGTAAAGAAAGCAGCTTCTTATGCATTGAGATCATATATCTACAAATACCAGCACCAATATGGAAGTCCCATTATTGAGTTGAAGAGCTTGAAGATTTCAGGCATGGAGGTTTCGGCTGATAAACGCAAAGTACGATTGGTGATTGATGGCTTACGTCAGTACTTTATTCATGAGTTTAAATTGGAAGGTATTCGTAACGAATCTGGTGACCCATTGTTGCATGAAACAGCTTACTATACCTTAAATCAAATACCTTCAGGAGGGAAATTACTTATTCAGGCTACTAATCGTTTAGCAGAAACGCAAGAAGTTAAAAAGGTTGTTGAGAAGCCTGTTAAACCTGCTAAATCAACCATAATTTCGGATGCGGAGGCGACAGCATTGCTAAAGAAGCATACTTGTTTGGCTTGCCATGCGAAAGAAGCAAAGGTTGTTGGACCGTCTTATGTCGATATTGCAAAACGGAATTATACCGATAAGCAAATTTTGGATTTGGTTTATAAACCCAATCCCCAGAACTGGCCAGATTATGCAACGGAAATGGCTCCGATGAGCCATGTTCCCAAAGGAGATGTTCTTAAGATCGCTTCTTGGATTAATGGACTTCGAAATAAAGCTTTGTTAAATCATGACTAAACAAAAAAGGGACGTTCACACGAGCGTCCCTTTTTTGTATTTAAATCAACTTATTTTTTCGGTTGAACAGTTCCTTGAATAAACAATTGTATTTGTTGAACCTCACCATTATTAACGACGGTAATCGATTTATTAAAGTTCCCCGGACGCCCACTTGAGTTGTACGAAGCGGTTACTTTCCCCGATTTTCCTGGCATGATTGGCTCACGTGTCCACTCTGGAGTTGTGCAGCCACAAGAAGGCTGAACGTTTGAAATAACTACAGGGGTTTTACCGGTATTCGTAAACTCAAAACTGTAGGTAGCTTGAGTACCTTCTACGATTTTACCAAAATCATGTTTTTCTTTTTTGAATTTGATTGCACCTTGTGCATTTGATTGGAATGCGAATCCAATAATCAACGCGAGTACGCCTAAATATTTTTTCATGGTAATGATTTATTTTATTTTCTAAGGTAGCAAATCTAAAACAATGTGAAGATTCGGCAAAAGAAATGTTCCAGTTTTTCTAAATTAATTGACTTAGGACATATTTGACTGCCGATTATTTTATTGTATTTTTACACGTTAAATTTAACAGGAGACCATTGGCTTCACTGAATCATTATACTTTTTCTGATCCTGCTATTTCATTTAATCCTAATAAGGTATTGGATGATTACCGACTGGCCTCGCTTAGTCGAGCATGTAGTCTACTGGTGCGAAAAGAAGTATTTTCAGGAAGAGCAAAATTTGGTATTTATGGGGATGGAAAGGAGTTGTGCCAACTGGCATTAGCTAATTCCATGCAACCTGGAGATTATGTTTCAGGTTATTACCGTGATCAAACGATTGGTGTAGCGATCGGGGACCTAACTTGGCCACAATATTTTGCGCAGTTATACGGACACCCTGATATTCAATTCGACCCCCATTCGGGAGGTAGACAAATGAATAATCACCATGCAACACGCTGGTTGGATGATGCGGGGGAATGGATTGATCAAACAACCCGCTATAATTCTGTTGCTGGAATTTCGTCGACGGCATCTCAAGCGCCCCGGGCCTTGGGGATAGCCTATGCCTCAAAATTGTACCGCGAACGCGCTGATTTAAAGGAGCACTCCATTTTGTTTTCAAAGGGTGGTCAAGAGGTTTGTTTTACAACCATTGGTGATGCCTCTACCTCGGAGGGGATGTATTTAGAGTGTATCAACGCGGCAGGTGTTTTACAGGTTCCAATTGTTTTTTCGGTATGGGATGATGGATATGGAATTTCAGTCCCCATTGAATTTCAAACCACTAAATCTTCTATTTCAAAAGCTTTGGCGGGGTTTCAGCGGACGCCAACTGAAAAAGGTTTGGAGATAATTCAAGTGAAAGCTTGGGATTATCCTGGCTTAATTGAGGCCTATCAAAAGGCGGCAAAATTAGCGCGTGAAGAAATGGTTCCTTGTCTTGTACATGTCATTGAATGTACGCAACCACAAGGCCACTCAGCATCTGGTTCGCATGAAAGATATAAGTCCTCCGATCGACTTCAATTTGAACATGAGGCTGATTGTAATGTGCATTTTGGCTCGTGGATTGTTGCCCAAGGGATTGCGTCGGATGAAGAATTAAAAGCGATTGACTCCGATTCGACTCTTTTAGCGAGAAAATATCAAAAAGAGGCCTTTTCTGCTTATATGGCAGCGATTGATGTCGATAAAAAAGCTTTTTTACGTATCGCCAAAAACCTGTATGATTCAACCAATGAGCCTGGTTTATTGGAACCTATTTTAGCCGAGTTAAATGAGTTGGCTTATCCGATTTTTAGTGATTTAGTTCGTGCGGGTCGAAAGGCTTTGCGCGAATTTAGGTTCTTTCAGGGGCCGGCTGTTAAATTACTTCGTAAGTGGTTAGCCGAATTGGAGGCGCGCAATCATCGTCGATTTAGTTCACACCAGTTGAGCGAGTCAAAAGACAGTCCTTTGTTAGTTCAAGAGGTGAAAGCGGTATACGATAAGGAGCCTTTGCTAGTGGATGGTCGTGAAATTCTGAATAAGAGTTTCTCCAAATTTTTAGAGGATCCTCGGGTCTTTATTTTAGGGGAAGATGTAGGTCAAATAGGTGATGTCAATCAAACCTTAGCGGGTTTGCAAGAAAAGTTTGGGCCATTAAAAGTGACTGATACTGGAATTCGTGAAATGAGTATTGTAGGCCAGGGCATTGGAGCTTCCATGCGTGGTCTGCGACCTATTGTTGAGATACAATACTTGGATTATATTTTTTATCCTTTTTGTCTGCTATCGGATGATTGGGCATGCTTGCATTATCGTACTGCTGGGGGCCAAAAGGCGCCTATGATTGTTAGAACGCGGGGGCACAGATTAGAGGGAATTTGGCATTCAGGAAGCCCGATGGCAGTTCTTTTAAATGGTTTGCGTGGAGTGCATTTTTGTGTACCACGTAACATGACGCAGGCGGCTGGGATGTATCGAACTTTACTGGCTGGTGATGATCCTGGCTTAGTGGTAGAATGTTTAAATGGATATCGATTAAAGGAACCAATGCCTGCTAATTTGGATGAATTGGTTGTGCCATTGGGGATTCCGGAAATTTTGTGTGAAGGGAATGATTTGACCATTGTTACCTATGGGTCAATGTGTCGTATTGTGATGGAGGCAGCGGGGGCATTGGCTGAGATGGGGATTTCAGTAGAAGTGATTGATGTACAGACTTTGTTGCCTTTTGATCGGCATCATCATATTTTGACGTCCATTCAGAAAACACATCGCGTATTGTTTGCAGATGAGGATATGCCAGGGGGTGCATCAGCCTATATGATGCAAGAGGTCTTAGATAAGCAAGGTGCATTTAGCTGGTTGGATAGTCCAGCCCGTTGTTTGGCTGCTCGTCCGCATCGTCCAGCATATAGTTCAGATGGAGATTATTTTTCTAAACCCAACGTGGAAAATGTTGTGGATACGGTTTATGAAATGATGCGAGAATCAGACCCCTCATCATTCCCAGCAATTTACTTTTAAGATGTCTACGATAAGAACATATTTTCAAGGGATTTTCGAGGTGATTCAAAGTACCCGGAAAGGAATGGCTTTGACGTGGAAGCATGCCTGGAATGCTCGCAAACAGCGAACGGTTCATCAGATTCAAGATACGAATTATTTCAGTCAGCCCGATGGTATTGTCACCTTGGAGTATCCAGCTTTGCAGATTCCCACCCCTGTAAATGGGCGGTACCAGCTGCATAATGAGATGGACGATTGCATTGTTTGTGACAAATGTGTGAAGGTCTGCCCTGTGGATTGCATTGATATTGAGCCAATTAAAGCTACGGGGTTAATTGGGCACGCCTCGGATGGCTCCCCGATTCGTTTATATGCTGCTAAGTTTGACATAGATATGTCAAAATGTTGTTTTTGCGGTTTATGTACTACGGTATGTCCAACGGAATGTTTGACGATGACATCTGAGTATGATTTTTCTGTTTTTGAGGTCAAAGAGCATAATTTTTCATTTGCTAATTTGAGCCCAGTGGAGGCGGAAGAGAAGCGTAGATTGTATGAACAATTTGTGGCTGAGAAAGCGGCGATGAAAGAGCTTGATAGTCAAGCGTCGTCAGGCGCTAGTCCGGATGAAAATAGTCTGAAGTCCGAAGAACCATCGGCTAAACCCAAGCCTGCTTTTAAGCCGAGTTTTAAAAAAGTCGCTAATCCGGATGAAAATAGTCTGAAGTCCGAAGAACCATCGGCTAAACCCAAGCCTGCTTTTAAGCCGAGTTTTAAAAAAGTCGCTAATCCGGAGGAAAATAGTCCGAAGTCTGATGGTCCAGCTTCCGATGTTCAGGATTCATCGTCCACAGACCAACTTCCAACGCCCAAATGATGACCCCAATAATCTGTGCTTTTTTGGTTTTGGTATTGATTACTTGTGGTAGTTCATTGGTCATGCTTTGGACAAAAAATATTTTACACGCAGCTTTAGCGATGTTCATGACGATGCTTGGGTTAGCGGGTTTATATGTACTGGCCTATGCCGATGTTATGGCCGTATCGCATTTGATGATTTATGTTGGTGGTGTGCTAATCCTCATTTTATTTGGCATTATGCTGACAAATCAAAAAAGTCGAGGAGATAAACGTCAAAATGATTTAGTGACAGAAGAATCGTCACGATTTTGGCCCATACTTTTAGGTAGTATACTATTTGCTGGGTTCGTGTATATTTTTTCATTAGGCAACTTTAGTGGCATAGAAATAGCGAATTCTTCCTCGAAATTAAGTTATGTGGGCTTAGCCTTATTAACCGAGTATGCCATGCCCTTTGAGTTGGTAGGAATATACCTTTTAATCGCACTTATTGGTGCGACATACATTGCGAAAAATCATGAATGAAATACCTTTAATTTTTTTCTTGTGGGCTGGGGCTTGTTTATTTGCAACAGGTTTTAGTATGTTGCTACTAAAGCGCAATGCCATTTTTATTTTGATGGGGGTAGAGTTAATGTTGAATGCGGCGAATTTGAATTTGATTGCATTTTCAAGACAAGATGCTTCAAACCAAGGATTAATGTTGGGAATTTTTGTTTTGGCTGTAGGCGTATGCGAAATGGCTGTGGCTTTAGCCTTGGTGATTCAGGTTTACCGCCAACTACAACATATTGACATAGGTCGTTTCAAATCGCGAAACTAGGCTTTTTCATCTAACCATTTTTTAATTTGCTTTCGAAGGTTTGGCGTTTTTGATTTACCTACAACTTTTTCGAGATCTTCGATAGGGGCTTCGTACATGTTTCGAATTGTACCAAAGTGTTTTAACAATTTTTGAGCGGTCAACTTTCCGATTCCTTCCAATTCTTCGAGTTGGCTTACCAAAAAGTTTTTGCTACGTCTATTTCGGTGGGCTGTTATGCCAAATCGATGCGCTTCATCACGTAATTGTTGAATCAATTTCAGCGATTCTGATTTCTTATCTATGTATACAGGTAAACTATCTTCTGGGAAATATATTTCTTCCAAACGTTTGGCAATGCCTATGATGGGGATCTGTCCATATAAGCCGATAGCTTTTAAAGCATCACAGGCGGCGCTCAGTTGGCCTTTACCTCCATCCACAATAATTAAATCGGGCAGTTCTGCCTCTTCTTCTAACAGCCTCGTATAGCGGCGAGTGATGACTTCGTACATGGTTGCAAAATCGTCGGGGCCTTCAACCGTTCTCGGCGTGAAGAGTCGGTATTCTTTTTTAGCAGCTTGCGCTTGGATGAAACAAACCATGGCAGAAACAGGATTGGTTCCTTGAAGGTTAGAATTATCAAAGCATTCGATGCGTTTAGGTAATTGTGTTAGGCGTAGATCATTTTTTAAGGTAAGCATGATTCGCATCTTGCGGTCTCCACCACTTTCTTCTGTGGCTTTTCTGTCGGCCTTTTCTTTCCGAAAGTATAATACATTTTTGAGTGACATGTCCAATAGTTTTTTCTTGTCGCCCATTTGGGGTATTGTATTTTTCGCACCCTTGAATTCGATAGCCATCGGGATATTCGTTAAAATCTCTTTGGCTTCGCTATGAAACTGATCGCGTTTTTCCCAGATAAGCATCGTGAGCAGTTCCGATTCATCTTCATTTAACTTTTTCTTAACTTCCCAAGTTTGAGATTGTAAGATGGTCCCATTGATTACTTTCATGAAGTTAATGTAGGCTAAAGATTCATCGGACACTATGGTAAATACATCTACATCATGGATCGAAGGATTTACCACGGTCGATTTGGCTTGAAAGTTTTCGAGTAACTCCCATTTTTCTTTCCATTCTTGAGCTTCTTCAAAAGCCATACGCGTGGAGGCTTGTTGCATTCGTTCGACAAACATACTTTTAGGTTTTTGGTAGTTCCCTTTTAGGATGTCTGTAATTTGCTCGATATAGGTTAGGTAGTCTGATTCGGTCTGCAGCATTTCACATGGACCTTTGCAGTTTCCAATGTGATATTCAAGGCATACTTTAAATTTCCCTTGCTCAATATTGCTGGGCTTTAGTGCGAGCGTACAGGTTCGTATGGGATATAGTTGATGAATCATTTCCAAAAGCCCATTCATTGCTTTAGGATTAGCAAATGGCCCAAAGAAGGTTCCGATTGAATGATCAATACGCCGCAAGGTAATCAAGCGCGGGAATGGCTCATGAGTCAGGCAAATAAAAGGATAGGTTTTATCATCACGTAGCAGAATGTTGTATTTGGGTTGGAATTGCTTAATGAGTGTATTCTCCAAAAGTAGCGCATCGAACTCTGAATGCACAATCGTGAATTCTATTTTACAAATTTGCTGTACGAGCCTTTTTGTTTTGGTATTGTGGTTTTGAATACTTGTAAAGTAACTACTGACCCGATTCTTTAGGTTTTTCGCTTTACCTATATAGATAATAACCCCATGTTCGTCAAAATAGCGATAAACACCCGGCTGGCTGGGAAGGGAAGCTAAAATGCTTTTAGGTTCGAATTGAGACATGGGTCAAAATTAGGGAATATTCTGGAATCCGCTTTTGGATTTTTTGGACAATTGTAAATTTTAGACAAAGTGCAATTTTATAACCTTTAGTAGGATTATTAATCTATTTCTTTAATGCATTTGTAATCGTTTACATGACACATTGGGCAGTTTTTGAATTTTCTATTGTATTAATATGATTAAATAAGGGCGCAAAAATGAGCTTTTGCGGGATAAATGACATTTTTGCTAAAAAAAGTTAAAAAATATCTTAAAAATATTTGCAAGAGTAATGGGCTTTATACATATTTGAAGGATTGGAACAGCATAGAACAGTTGTCAATTTGTATGATTCCAATAAAGTGAACGATTAGCCTTTAAACCTATTTATTGTATTATTTAAAGATGAACTTTTAAACCTATTTAAATGTATAAAAATGAAATCGATTATTAAACCAAAAAAGAAAGGAGACCCATTATTGTAAAAAAAAACCGCGTATCTTTTATTAAATCTAATTTAGAAAAACTAATTAAAACGTATTATGAAAAACAATTTTTACCAAAGTCTTCGAAGCTTCTTATTGCTCGCGATTGTGATGCTAGGGAGTTTTTCGTCATTTGCACAGGATCGTAAGGTAACAGGAAAGGTTACTGATGCGAACGCTGAAGGAATCCCAGGAGTAAGTGTTGCTGTTAAAGGAACAACTACTGGTGCTACTACGGATGCTAATGGTGCATTCTCAGTTACCGTAAAATCGGGTAACGCTGTTTTGACAATTTCAGCAGTAGGTTACAAAACAAAAACGGTTTCAGTTGGATCTCAATCTTCTATCGCTGTTTCTTTAGATGAAGATGTATCTCAATTGAGCGAAGTAATCGTTACTGGTTACTCAGTTACAAATAAAAAGGAGTCTACGGCGGCAGCTTCGATCGTAAAAGCGGCAGATTTGCAAATCGCACCAACGGGTAACGTTGAGCAGATGTTGCAAGGTCGTGTAGCAGGGGTTACCTTGATTACAAACGGTCAGCCGGGAACTAACTCAATCATTCGTGTTCGTGGTTTTGGTGCCTTTGGTGGTAACGAGCCATTATACGTAGTGGATGGGGTTCCAGTAGGTTCAACTGATTTCTTATCTCCAGATGATATTGAGTCAACAACGGTCTTGAAAGATGCTGCTGCTGCTTCTATCTATGGTGCGCGTGCTGCTAACGGTGTAATCGTTTACACAACTAAGCAAGGTTCACGTGGCAAGAAGGGTTTGAGCATCACATACAATGGTATGTATGGTGGTACAGATCCTAACGTAGCAGGTGCTCCTCAAATGTTGACTCCACAAGAGCAAGCAGATTGGACACACGTAGCATACCGTAACAATGCGGCAGCAAATGGTACAGCAGTTGCTTACACGCACCCACAATATGGTACTTCTGCACAAGCTACGATTCCTACTTATTTGCATGCAAATGGTGCTAACGCGGTTAACAATGTTGACTTAGCTGCAATTACTGCTGCGCGTGCTGCGAATCCAGAGAACGTTTTCTTAATCAAAGCTAACAAGGCTGGAACTAACTGGTACGATGAAATTACTCGTCTAGGTGCTACGCAACGTCATTCATTAGGATTTTCTGGTGGAACTGAGGCTGGTCGTTTTTACTTAGGTTTATCAGGTCAGCAACAAGATGGTATCTTGATTCAAAATGATTTCAAGCGTTATTCTGTTCGTTTCAACTCTGAGTTTAACTTAGGTAAGAAAGTGAAAATAGGTGAAAACTTACAGTTCACTTACCGTTCAGTACGTGGTCAAGCAGGTGGTAACAACGGTTTAGGTGTTGCTGGTGATGAGTCAGTAATCTTATCCGCTTATCGTATGCCTACGGTTATTCCGGTATTTGATGAGTTTGGTTCATATGCATCTACGAAGGCAGCAGGTTTTAATAACCCACGTAACCCAGTTCGTCAAATTGTATTGAACAACTCAAATGATGATAACTTCAACGCAAATGCAGTTGGAAATATTTATCTTGATTATGAGCCAATCAAAGATTTGACAATCCGTACAAGCTTAGGTGGTCAATACAACAACTCAGCATTTAAAAACTACAACTACCGTTACTTAGGTGATTCAGAGCCAGAGGCTTCGAATTCATTCTCTGAGGGTTCTTCTTATGTTTTTTCATGGGTATTGACTAATACAGTTAATTACAAATACCAGTGGAGAAAGCACGGTGTTAAGGTATTAGCTGGTTTAGAGGCTTTGAATACAGGAGCTGGTCGTTCAATTAGTGGTTCAGGTATCAACCCATTCTCAATGGACTTGGATTTCGTAACATTGAACTCTGTACAATCTCCAGTAGTTAACTCGAACTTGTTCTCAGGTGTTAATTTCTACTCATTATTCTCTAAGGTAGATTACAACTTTAATGAGAAGTACTACTTCACAGGGGTTGTTCGTCGTGACGGATCTTCTCGTTTCGGTTCATTGAATCGTTACGGTATCTTCCCTGCATTCTCTGCAGCATGGCGTGTTACTTCAGAAGAATTCATGAAGGATCTTCCTGCTATCACCGATTTGAAAATCCGTGGTGGTTGGGGTACAATGGGTAACTCAAATAACGTGAACCCAGCTAACCAGTTCTCTTTATATGCGGCTGATCGTGGTAATTCTTTTTACCCAATCGATGGTCAATCTTCAGGAGCTAACGAAGGTTATTTCCGTTCACGTATCGGTAATCCGGCTGCGAAGTGGGAGACTGCTATAACATCTAATATTGGTGTTGATGCAACCTTGTTAAACGGTAAGTGGGAGGTAGTGTTTGATATTTGGAGAAAAGATACAGAGGATTTGTTATTTAACGTTCCACTTCCAGCGGTTGTTGGACCATCTGCTTCTGCTCCATCTGTTAACGTTGCAAAAATGCGTAACCAAGGTATTGATATGCAAATTATTAACCGTGGTAACATAACTTCTGACCTTAAGTATGAAGTAACATTGAATAACTCATTCTTGAAAAACGAAATTGTAGCATTTGCTCCAGGTATCACCAACTTACTTGGTGGTTCATTCCGTGGAATTAATCCAATTCGTATGGAAGTAGGTCGTTCATTGTCTTCATTCTACGGATACCAAGTAATCGGTTATTTTGCGTCTAAGGAAGAAGTTAATGCTGCACCAGAGCAATCAGGTAAAGGTGTAGGTCGTTTCCGTTATGCAGATATTAACGGAGATGGTAAGATTACTCCTGCTGACCGTACTTACTTAGGATCACCAGTACCTACTTATACAGGTGGTGTGAACTTAGGTTTAACATACAAGGCGTTTGATTTGAATATGTACCTATATGCTTCAGCTGGTAACAAAATTTGGAACCAATCGAAGTGGTTTACTGATTTCTACGGAACTTTCGAAGGATCGGGTAAAGGTGTACGTGCAAAACAATCTTGGACTCCAGCATTGGGTAACGCTGCTGAAGCACCAATTTGGGAATCAGCATCAAACATCTCTACTTCAGCTGCTGAGAACTCTTGGTACGTAGAAGATGGTGATTATATCCGTTTACAAAATATCTCTTTGGGATATCAAATTCCAAAGAATGTTATTTCAAAAATCGGAGTTAAGAATGCGAAGTTGACACTATCGGCTAACAACTTGTTGACTTTCACTAAGTACAAGGGATTAGATCCAGGTGTTGGTGGAGCTGCAGATACAAGCTTTGGTATTGACGTAGGTAACTACCCAGTTACTCGCTCATTCGTAGCTTCGATCAACTTGAATTTCTAATTTAGCGAAAGCCAATTTTAAAAATTAAGAACATGAAAAAATATCAGATTTTAAAGCGATTAAGTTTAGTTAGTGCGTCGGCATTCATGTTGACATTCGCTTGTAAGGATCAGTTTTTAGAGGTAGCGCCAACGGCTTCATTAGCTCAAGCGCAGTTATCTTCTAGAGCTGGTGTAGAGGGTGCCTTGATTGGTACTTACGCACAGTTAGCAGGTAAAGGATTTTCTCGTTTAGCTGCACCAAATAACTGGGTATGGGGATCTATCCGTGGTGGTGAGAGTAACAAGGGTACTGACCCGGGTGACTACTCGAACATTAACGTTATGCAACGTTATGAAGTACCAGCGGTTGATGGTGATTTGAACTCAACATGGCAAGCAAAATTCGAAGGTATTGCGCGTGCAAATGCGACAATCAATTTAGCAAATGGTTCGAAAGAATTATCTGCTTCGGATAAAACGCGTGTTGTTGCTGAGGCTCGTTTCTTACGTGGTCACTTTTATTTTGAGTTGAAAAAATTATTTGGTTCTGCACCATATGTTGATGAAACTCAAGATTACGGTAAGGGTATTGAGAAAGTTGTAGCTACAGCTGATTTGTATCCAAAGATTGAAGCTGATTTTAAATTTGCTTATGACAATTTGCCTGAGACATCGTCTTCAGCTGGTCGTGCAAATAAATGGGCAGCTGGTTCTTACTTAGGTAAGGCTTACTTATTCCAAGGCAAATTTGCTGATGCAAGAGCAATTTTTACAACAGTTATTGCTAATGGTAAGACTACGAATGGTAAGAAGTATGGTTTAGTACCTAGATTTGCTGAAATCTTCAACGCGGAGAATGACAACAATGAAGAGGCTATCTTTGCGGTGCAATCTGCAATGAATACGGGTAACGTGAATAATGCGAACGGTTTTGATGACTTGAACTACCCATACAACACGGGTTCTGACGGTCCAGGTAACTGCTGCGGATTCTTCCAACCATCTTTCTCGATGGCAAATGCTTACCGTGTAGATGCATCAGGTCTTCCATTGTTGGGAGAGCAAGCTGATGGTACTCCTGATTATAACTTAGCTTCAAATGCAGTTAAGCATGATTATGGTGTATCTTCTTCTTCACCATTTACTGAAGATGCTGATCCATTAGATCCTCGTATTGACCACACTATTGGTCGTCGTGGAGTTCAGTACTTAGACTGGATCGAGCATCCAGGAGCTAACTGGATTCGTGCTCAGCCTTATGCTGGTCCTTATTCACCTAAGAAACACATCTATTACAAGCGTCAAGAAAATACCTTGACTGATGGATCTTCTTGGACTCGTGGATATGCGACAATGAACTTCAACATCATCCGTTTTGCGGACGTATTGTTGATGGCAGCTGAAGCTGAAATCGAAGGAGGAAGTTTAGCAACAGCTTTAGGTTACATCAACCAAGTTCGTGCTCGTGCTGCAAATCCAGCTGGATTTGTTAAGAATGCGAAAACAGGTGCTAACGAAGCTAACTACGTAATTTCTACCTATACTACATTAGGTGATCAAGCAAATGCACGTAGAATCGTTCGTATGGAGCGTTTATTGGAGTTAGCAACTGAAGGTCACCGTTTCTTCGATTTAGTTCGTTGGAATGGCACGACGCCAGGTATTGCAAGCAAAACATTGAACGCATACTTGAAGCACGAAGCTCGGTTGTTAGTAACTAAGTTTGGTGGCGCTTCATACACAGATACGGATGCATTGTTACCAATACCTCAAGCGCAAATTGATATTCAAGGTACTGCTGTATTAAAGCAAAACCCTGGTTATTAATCGATTGATTTTATTTATAGAAAAGGTGGGGAGAAGTCCCCACCTTTTTTTATTTTAGTAGTTCAAAGATTAAGCTCATCATGTATACAAGATTACTTTTTGCCTTTATTATTTTATTCTTTTTTGCTTCCTGTAAAAAGACAAGCACTTTCGAGCAATTATCTGGTGATGATACCGGTATTCATTTTTCAAACACCATCGCGGAAAACGATACGTTAAATATTTTGAAGTATGAATATCTATACAACGGTAGTGGAGTAGGGATGGGTGACTTTAATCAAGACGGCCTTTTGGATATTTTCTTTTCTGGTAGTCAAGCGAATGGAGCACTTTACCTAAATAAAGGCGAAATGAAGTTTGATGACATTTCAAGAGCCGCGGGCATTGATACCAAGAGTCGTTGGTGTTCAGGTGTGTCTATTGTGGATATCAATGGAGATGGACTTTTAGACATTTACGTATCCGCAACGATGAAAACGTCTTTACTTGATCGAGAAAATATGCTTTTTGTCAATCAAGGTGTCAAAAATGGTATCCCATCCTTTAAAGAAATGGGTGCAGCATATGGAGTGAATGATGCAGGTCACAGTGAGCATACTGCCTTTTTTGATTACGATCGAGATGGGGATTTGGATATGTATGTCTTAACGGATGTCATTGACCAATTTCCTTCTTTATATCGTGCGAAAGTTACGGATGGCTCTTATCCTAACACAGACCGACTGTATCGTTGTGATTATTCAAAAGAAAAAGGTCATCCCGTATACACCAATGTTTCTAAAGAAGCTGGCATTACTCTTGAAGGCTATGGTTTAGGAATCAATATCTGTGATATCAATCAAGATAATTGGCCGGATATTTATATAACCAATGATTATGTTTCTGATGATATTTTATACATCAATAATCACGATGGTACCTTTACGGATCAAGCCAAAACCTATTTTAAGCATACCAGTTTAAGTGCTATGGGTAATGACGTGGCTGACATAAACAACGATGGCTTACAAGATATCGTTGCTTTGGATATGTTACCCAAGGATAATGAAAGGAAGAAACAATTAGCTCCCCCAAACAGCTATCAAGCGTATCAAAACTCAGATTTGTACGGTTACACCTATCAATACATGCGAAATACGTTGCAAGTTAATGCAGGAAAGAGCGATGCAGGTAGTCCACTGCCATTTCATGAAATGAGTTTATTGGCTGGTGTCTCTGAGACCGAATGGAGCTGGTGTCCATCGTTAGCCGACTTTGATAATGACGGTTTCCGTGATTTGTTAATTACGAATGGATTTCCGCGAGATGTTACGGATCGTGATTTTATGTCCTATCGTGCAGATGCTCAGAAACTAGCCTCTGATGCCATTTTGTTGGAACAAATGCCGGTAATTAAGGTAAAAAATTATGCCTTTAAGAATAAGGGAGGCCTAAAGTTTGATGATGTAAGTGCTGCTTGGGGCATTAATGTGCCATCCTTTTCTAATGGCGCTGCTTATGGAGATTTAGATAATGATGGAGATTTAGATTATGTGGTTAATAACATCAATGATGAGGCTTTCGTGTATCGAAATAGCACGTTTGAAGAGGCTCCTGAAAAGGCCCGTTTTTTGCGTGTGAGTTTTGAAGGGAAGGGTTTAAATAAGCAAGGAATTGGGGCTCGCATTGAAGGGCTTTTTGCCGATGGTACCCATTTTTATTATGAGAACAATCCTTATCGAGGGTATTTATCCAGTGTTGAGCCCATCGCACATATTGGCCTTGGTGCTAGACAAAGAGTAAAAGAATTACGCGTTATTTGGCCAAATGACTCTATGCAGGTAATTAAAAACCCAGGTGTTAATCAGGTAATCAAGGCGTCTATCACAAAAGCGAACCAAACGTATCAAACACTATTTACCCAGGAGAAGTCATTGTTCTCCGAGATTAGTGATGCTGTACAGCTGACCGACGTTCATAAGGAAATGGATTTTATAGACTTTAACTTCCAGAGCACCACGCCCCATAAAATGTCGCAGTTAGGCCCTGGAGCCTCAGTAGGAGATGTGAATGGCGATGGCCGCGAGGATTTGTTTGTAGGCGGTTCTAAATTCTATTCGGGAACTTTTTATCTCCAACAAGCTAACGGAACCTTTACTAAAAATTACTTGGAAGGGGCGTATGATGCTCCTAAAAAATTAGGTGAAGACTTGGGGAGCTTATTGATAGACATGGACTCTGATGGAGATTTGGATTTGTATGTTGCACGGGGGGGGACAGAGGAAAAAGTTGGGTCAGATACTTCACAGGACGTTATCTACGTAAATGATGGGAAAGGGAAGTTTACATTACAAACATCTGCTCTTCCATTATTTACAGAAAGTAATTCGGCTGTTCGAGCTTCTGATGTTGATCATGATGGTGATTTAGATTTATTCGTGAGCGGGCGTAATGTTCCATTTCAATATCCGAAAGGAACGGTGTCCCGTTTACTGCGTAATGATTCGAAGTCGGGTGGTATCAAGTTTGTCGATGCGACGGCCCAAGTAGCCCCTGAGTTATTACAAGAGGCAATGTATTGCGATGCGGTTTGGACGGATTACAATCAAGATGGTTGGCAAGATTTAGTAGTTGCCGGCGAGTTTATGCCGATTCAGATTTTTCAAAATACGAAAGGTCATTTGAAAAAATTAACGGATACCGGTTTAGAGCAGTCAACAGGTTTATGGGGTTCTATTACTGCTGCTGATTTTGATCAGGATGGTGATATGGATTTCGTCGCAGGTAATATGGGTAAAAATACGCTGCTTCGCGCCAATGTTAAACAACCCGTAGATGTTTTACATGGTGATTTGGATGGTAATGGCGTCTATGATGTTTTTCCTTTTGTTTATTTCCAAAATGCTGAAGGCATTGCTATTTCAGCACCTTTATTTGGCAAAGATGATACACACAAGCAAATGAATTCGACAAGGGCTCGATTTGTATATTACAAGGATTTTGGAAAAGTAACACAAGAAACTTTTTTATCTGATTCTGAAAAGAAGAAGGTTAATAAATTAGTTCTGACGGAGAATGCTTCCATGTATATTGAAAACAAAGGTGAGGGTAAATTTGAATTACATGAATTACCTTTAATGGCTCAGGTTTCAGCAATGAATGGCATGCAAGTGGTAGACGTGAATCAGGATGGTTACTTAGATATCATTTATGTGGGTAATAATTTCGGTAATGAGGTTGCTATGGGACGATATGATGCATCCAACGGGGGTGTATTACTCGGAGGACCGAAAGGATTCCACTACTTTGCTAATGCGGGGATTTTTGTACCTGGTGATGCGAAGGCCTTGGTAGGTATCCAAATCGGGAAGGAATTAGCCTATGTGGCGCTACAGAATCGGGGTGCTATGAAAGTGTTTAAGCCTTTAAATCCCTTGCAAAAGGCTAATGTTCCGGTAGGAAAAGATTTCAGTTATGTATTTAAAGGTCGGAAACAAAAGATTGCTTGGACATATGGTGCTTCCTACCTGGGTCAAAGTAATCAAGCGCAGGCCTTTATACCCATTGGCGCAAAATTAGCGCAATAAGTTTTTTATATAATGCATTTGTAAGCCAGGAGGAATTTTAACTTCTGGCTTTCTTTTTCCAAACTGGTAATTTCCTAAAAGTAGATCAATATCACCATCTTTATCTAAATCACCTGCGTCCATAACCATGTAATGAGCTCCAGCCGGAACACCTAGGTTGGTAACCTTGAATTGTAAGTTACCTTGATTCTGTAAGTATAGAAATCCCTCATGTATTCCTTTGTCATTTTCTGCGAAGAATGCAATCATAGCCAAATCAAGATCTCCATCTTGGTCAAAGTCACGTGCAAGTGTTTTAGATGCCCCGTAGGCAGGGAAAAAGTATGATTCTTTAAAATTATTTCTACCATCATTTAGGTAAATATGTATGCCATGATAAGCTTTTTTTGAGTAGGAATAATCGGCATTATCCCCATTGGATACGATGATATCGACATAGCCATCTTTGTTCATATCAGCAATTTCCATATAATTACTGCCAAAAACAGCGTCAAATTGTAATAAGGGCTTTTCGATAAATTCACCTTTCCCTTTGTTTATGAAAAGGGTAACGCCTTCGCGAGCTTGTGCCGTTAATACCATTACATCAGGCAAGCCTTCGCCTGTAAAATCACGAATTACCACATTTCTTGCGCCGGCTTGAATTTTTAGTGGATGCATGGAACGGTTCTTGCCATCAATCCAATTAATTTGGCCTTGCTCATTTCCATATTCACATAGAACATAATCCAAAGTTCCATCTAAATTAAGATCGGCGACTTGAAAATCAACTGGCCGCTTGAGTGAATCCAAGATAACTTTGGTTTTTGTTCCTTGTAATTCATAAATGGATCCTAATCTTAAATCATTCGGTTGCAATTTGCCTATTCCCACGAGAAAGGTTCGAGGGCCTGCAAATTGCGATAGCACATTTGCTGAACCTGTTTTAATCTGGGTCTTGCTTTGTAGATTTTGATCTAGAATTAAGGTGGAATTTGTTCGCATTCCTACCCAAACTTCGGGTTTACTGGGATGGATTTTAATGGAAGTAACGCCAGCAATAAGGTCTTTTGGAGTAACGTAATCTTCGACTTGAAAGTGGAGGGTATTGGAGGTGATGGATTCCTTTTTCTTTTGTTCCAGTGGTTTTTCAGGCGCATTTCGAAGGTAGTAATTCATAATTGCCTGCCATTCCTCCTGTGAGATTTTGGGAGTTTCTGGATAAATGTTCATTTGTAATACTGCTTGGAACTGCTCCTCTGAGTATCTTGACATTAATTCGAAGCGATTTCCTAATCCCAAACGGTAGGCCATTTCAGGTAAAACCCCATTTTCCCAGGTCTTTTTATCCAATAAATTGGGTTCAGGAAATTTGTGGCAAGACCCACATGTTTTTTTGGCAATTGCCTCTTCTTTCTCCTCTTGTGTTTGTTGGCAATTGAAAAATAAAAAACTCAATAGACTGATATATAAAATTGGTCTCATTTTATTCATTAGGTATTTCGACGGCTGTTGAATCAACGGGTACTTGCCCTCCACCGTAACAGCTAAAATCAAAAGAAAAGTTTTCCGGTTTGGTAAATGGCATTTTTCGATAACCTTCAATGGCAAGCGATTGATCAGCGTAAACTTTTTCCATGAATTTAACATAAGCTGGCATAGCCATTTTTGCACCTTGTCCGAGTGCAGTTGTTCTAAAGTGGATGCTTCTATCATCACCTCCAACCCAAACGCCGGCCACAATTTTCTGTGTTACTCCCATGAACCAGCCATCCGAGTTATTTGATGTGGTACCGGTTTTAGCCCCTATTTCATTGCCGGCCACGATTGTGCTACGCTTTAGGCCCTCAGCAGTACCACCGGGTTCCTGAACGGCACCTTGCAACAAATAGGTCATCATATACGCAGTTTCTGGCTTGATGACTGTTTTTATTGGTGGCGAGTATTCTTTTAATACATTACCCACTTTGTCGGTGATTCGTAATACCACAATCGGATCAATTCTTTCACCACCATTTGCCATGGTGCTATAGCCCGAAACTTGTTCGAATAATGAAACTTCAGATGCCCCCAAACACAAAGAAGGAACTTCATGCAATGGGCTTTCTATGCCACATTTATAGGCAAATTCAGCCACTTTCTCAGGTCCTAGTTGTTTTATTAATTTGGCAGCGATGGTATTCACCGACAACCCCATTGCCCTACGTAACCTCATGCTACTGTAGCTGTAGCCACCGCCAGAATTTTGAGGAGTCCAAGTGCCTCCACTCAGTCCATCTTCTTCACCAAAAGTCACAGGTTCATCCACAAATAAATCACAAGGCGTTGCAATCTCATTTTCGATTGCTGCTCCATAAACGAAAGGTTTGAAGGTAGATCCGGGTTGACGTTTGCTTTGAGATATGTGATCGAATTTGAAGTATTTATAATTGATTCCACCGATCCACGCTTTAACATGTCCGTTGGTTGGATCCATGGCCATCATACCACAATTAAGTATGCGTTTGTAGTAATTTAATGAATCCATTGGGCTTAAGGTGGTGTCTTTATCCCCATCATAGGTAAATACGGTCATTTTAATGGGTCTTTTAAGCTCCTCCCAGACCTTAAATTCATCATTATTGTAGGCAGCCATTAGTTCACGATACCGTTGTGTCCTTTTCATGGCATCTTTTAGGAAGCCCTTGATTTCGGTCATTTGCTCATTTACCCAAGGGTTTCGACCTCTCCAATGCTCATAAAACAACTTTTGTTCTGCGCGCATGTGCTCTTTTACGGACTCTTCAGCATATTTTTGCATCCGAGAATCGATACTGGTATATATTCGAAGACCACTTGTGTATAAATTTATTTGCTGGTCCTCAGGACGATCTTTATTTAACTCCTTTATGGCATCTAACACTTGACGGCGTATAGCTTCGCGGAAATACGGCGCTGCACCTGTATTTTGATTTTCAACCCGGTAGTTCAGATTCAAATCTGCTGCTTGTAAGGTGGGAAGTTCCTCCGGCTTGATGAAATCATATTTGGCAAGTTGGCTGAGAACAACATTTCGTCTTTCTAAAGTCTTTTCAGGACGAACGCGCGGATTATAAAGAGATGGATTTTGTAATAAGCCAATAAGCGTAGCAGCCTCATTGATGCTAATTTCACCTAATTCTTTTTGAAAATAGGTCCGACAAGCCACTTGAATCCCATAGGCATTATTCCCAAAACTTACCTCATTTAAATACATGGCGATGATTTCTTGCTTGGTATACCTTCTTTCTAATCGAATCGCTAAAATCCATTCTTTTACTTTAGCTATGACAATTTTTAATCCTGGTATTTTCATTAATAATCCCATATAAACGGGGTCATCCTCCCCAAATTCCAAGGTGCGGGTGTGAAATAGATTTTTTGCTAGTTGCTGGGATATTGTACTGCCACCGCCTGCGGATCCCATAGAAAATACGACACGAAACAAGGAACGAATGTCAATGCCTGAATGCATACTATATCGAACATCCTCTGTGGAAATCAAGGTATTAACAACATTATCAGGTAATTCTTCAAAACTTAATGGATTCCGATTTTCTCGAAAGTACTTGCCAATTTCTTGTCCATCTTCCGAAATAATTAATGATGCCACTTGACTTTGAGGATTTTCTAATTCCTGTAAACTCGGCATACTTCCAAATAACCAAAGAAAATTAAAGTTCACAGCGATAATAAACATGACAAATCCCAAGGCCAAGCCACCGAATAATTGGTAAAGAAATCGTATCGTACTTTTGTATTTCCCAGTTTCTAACATATCATTTATTTTTAGGGATAGCGTTAACTCGTTCTTCAGCTTCCGTTTTTAATGGGCTAAATGGAAATAGCTGAATAAATTGATTTAATATTTTCTCGTATTGTTCCCGGTCTTTTAGTCCTGCATAACATAAGGCACTTAAAAATACGACTTTATCTTCTGATTTACTTCCTGGAAAATCAATCCTTATTTTTTGGCAATCTCGAAGTGCCGATTCGAATGCATTTGTTTTAAACAGATTGAGGGCACGTTCATAGGCTTTTTCTGCTTGTTGCTCTTTGCTATCGGATAGGTTACCTGTTTCTGATTTTAAGATGGTTAGTTTGTAAATGGATTCAGGGAATCGATCAAATAGCGTATTTCTATACTGGCTTTTCTGTTCTTTATTTTCCGCACAGGCATACAAAAGATACCATACTTCAGCTTCGTGTGTCGTATAGGGATAGTCTGTCATTAAGCGCTTTAAATGTTGATTTGCTAAGGTATTATTCTCCATCTGTGTCTTGCAAAATTTGCCTAGGTCAAACAAAGCTTGCTCCTTTTTTTTGTTGGAGCTCAATAGTTTTTCATCTGTCAAAGGAATGGCATCTAGCCATATTTCCAGGGAGTCTACCTTATCTGTTGGGCTTATTGGTCGCGTTTTATCTGTAGTTGTTTGACTTACATTTTCAATCATTGACAAGGCAGCATTTTGCTTATTTTTGCGATTCCAAAAATCTTCCAAAGTACGAATCCCCCACTTCATACTGAATTCTTGCTCGCCTTTTATTCGAGCTTGGTCATTGTAAAAATAAAAACTTTGTTGGTCCGCACTTGGTGGCCTGCGGGTAAAGGTTGCTATTACTTTTTGTGGAATTACTTGGGCCTTTTGTACGGAATCTTTTGTACGCGTATTTTTCAATTGATTTTGCTTGTATATAGCTTTTAGCTTATCCAAAGGAAGTTTAGCCAATTTTTGTAATGAGTCTTGTTCAAGTATAATTTGGTCAAACTTGACGTATTGATTCCAATCTTTTTGAGCCTTTTGCGCCTCGCTATACAGTGGATGCTTAGGGAATAAATTCGTAGCCGCTGAATCGAAATATGCAGATGCCCTGGTATACTCCAATGTTTGGGTGGAAAACAAACGACCAAGTTGGAAATACAACTCTCCCTTATTGGGATTATTTTGAGTTGCTTTTTGCCAAACGTCTTTAGCTCGGTTCAAATCCTTTTGTTCTAGGTAAATTTTCCCCATGGCCACATAAATCTCCGATTTTTGATCTTCATTTTTGGGGTCTGCTAATAATCGCTCTAAGTCTGCTATTGATTGATCCAAGGATTTATACGCGATGTTGGCCCGTAAAGTCAATTCATAATTCGACTTCTGCCGCATGCTATTCTGATAGGCTTTTTTCGCGAGGGAACTTTGATTAATCGATTCATAGAGTTGGCCTAAAATATAATATAAACGCCCTCGTTCACTTCGGGTTTTTGCCTTGTCTATAATTTGCTCTAGCACGGCAATACAGGGCTTCGTTTCTCCTTTTAGCTGATGTTCGTATGCCTTGACCAACTTATACCCTCTATTTTCAAGTTCATTTTCTAAGATAAAGCTTTCTGTTTTTTCAGCTGATTCAAAATCGTTTTGCATTAAATAAACCAGGTAAAGTTGGGTTAATGCTTGGCTTTGCGTTTGCCGATCGGGTTCTAGGGTATTGATGTATTTAAGCGTTTCAAGCGCATTTTTATAGTCTTTTTGCAAAATGCGACCTTCAGCTATTAGCAAGTATGCATTATCTAAGTAAGTTGAATTTTGATGTCGATCAATGACCAAGGAAGCTTTTCTTATCAGATTCCCTATTTCAAGGTTGTGTGAAATTCCAAAACTTGTGTCAATGGGTGTGATGATGGGGAGTTCTCTTGAATAATTTTCTATGCGGTCGTTATTCCATTTATTTTTAAGATCAATCAATAAACGATCTGCCTGCCATATGGCGTTGAATTTAGCGTTGATGTTGTGAAATGTTACGGCAGCCGGTTTGGTACTGTGCTGTGAACAGCTCCAAGAAACCAATAAGATAAAGGCAACCGAAAGATATCGACTCATATGATGTAGTAAATACAATTTTCAAATTTACAATTTATATAAATGAAAAAGTCATAAATTTAGTGTTCGGTCAAAGGATTATTTTTAATTAAAATGCAATCATATCAACGATTTATTGGGGCGGCATTTCAAATGTTGGTGACAATTTTAGGTGGGGTCTACCTGGGTCGTTATTTAGATGGCTATTTTCAAACCCACACGCCTTGGTTTACCTTAGGATTTGCCTTGGGGTCTATCGTATTGGCGATGGTAGCATTGATTAAAAGCCTCCCCAAATAAATCGCAAAAGATTCCGTAAATTGCTGTTATTTTTCATACTTAACCTCGCCTCAGCGTGTTCGAAGGTCGCCGACTTGTACTTTTTCTTGTTTTTGTGAGCATTGGCGTGGTGTTCATTGGTAAGTTGTTTTATTTACAATTGATTGATGATACCTATGAGAAAGCTGCTGATAATAATGCCATTCGAAAAATTATTCAAGTTCCATTCCGAGGTGAAGTTTATGATCGAAAGGGGAAGTTAATTGTATATAATACCCCTGTATATGATGTGTACATCACCCCAAGGAAGGCCTCTGTAAAAGATACGAATCGATTTTGTAAGTTATTTGGTATAACACGGGGGTATTTTGATACCGTTTCAAAGCAAGCGAGTACCTACTCCCGCGTAAAACCATCTTTGTTTTTGAAGCATTTGTCTAAAGAGGATTTTGCGCGTATTCAAGATGCCATGGTTGATTATCCTGGTTTCACCATAACGACCAATGCTTTCCGTACTTATCAATCTGCCGCCTTTTCCAATGCGCTCGGATATGTGGCTGAAATCGATCCAAATTCTCTGAAGGACCAAAAGGATGATTATTACCGACAAGGGGATTTTGTGGGTATTTCAGGCTTAGAATCCTATTACGAGGATGATTTACGGGGACAACGCGGGGTAAAATATCGAATGGTTAATAGTAATGGGGTAGAAAAAGGTGTTTACAAGCAGGGTAAACTCGACGTTAATCCCATTGCGGGTAAAAATTTATATACCAGTATTGATATTCGTTTACAAGAATATGCAGATAGCCTAATGCGGCGTAAGGTGGGTAGTGTCGTGGCGATTGATCCTGCTACCGGAGAAATATTAGCCATGGTTTCGGCACCCTCTTATAATCCAAGTCTTTTGGCGGGTCGAAATTTTTCGAAATATTACCAAAAACTTGCATTGGACCCTTTGAAGCCGTTAATCAATCGGCCACCTTCTGCCTATTATCGACCGGGATCTACTTTTAAATTAGTACAAGCGCTTGTAGGCCAGCAACTGGGATTTATTGGTCCGGGTACTGTATTCTCTCATGCGGGAGCTCCAGTAAAATGCCACGGTCATGGTCCAGTTGATTTACGCGGGGCGATTCGGGTCTCTTGTAATCCATATTTTTACCATGCCTTTAGAAGAATGGTTTATGACAATACCACGGGAGATACTTATGAACGATCCGCTAAAGGCTTACAACGTTGGGCAGATTTAGTTGCTAATTTTGGATTTGGGCGCAAATTGGGCGTGGATTTGGGTAATGAAAAAAAAGGAATTCTACCCAATGTCGATTATTATAATGCGGTTTACAAAGGAAGTAATACTTGGAAGTTTTCAAATATTTATTCAATTAGCATCGGAGAGGGAGAGATTGTCGTAAGCCCGTTAAAAATGGCTAATTTGGCTGCTATCATAGCGAATCGTGGCTGGTACATTCCTCCACACCTGGTTAAGGGGGTGGGGCCAACCAAGAGTATCGATCCATTCTACAAAACGCCTGTAAAAGTAGGTGTGGAGTCAAAGTATTTTAATGTGGTGATTGATGGAATGCAAGATGCTGTGCGAAATGGAACTGTGGAGGCAGATGGTCGTATTCCCGACATTACTATGGTGGGTAAGACGGGTACCTCCCAAAACCAAAAAGGGAAAGATCACTCCATTTTCATTGCTTTTGCCCCGCGTGATAATCCCAAAATCGCCATCGCCGTTTTTGTTGAAAATGCGGGTTTTGGTGGATCTGCCGCGGCACCTATTGCATCTTTAATTGTAGAAAAATATATAAAGGGTCATGTTGATAGGAAGGCGGTTGAATCGAAATTTATGAACATGAGTTATTTGGCAAATGTCACCTATAATCGACCCGTCAAAAAAACGTCAAGCGATAGTTTAAGAAAATGAGTCAATCATCCGGATATAAGGCAAGTCGTTTGGACTGGTGGAGCGTAGGATTATATTCCCTATTCGTTTTGCTGGGATGGTTGAGTATCAATTCAGCAGTATTTAATCCGGAAGCGCCGCTAGGCTTTTTTGATGAAACATTTTATACCTCAAATGCGGGCAAGCAACTGATTTGGATAGGGTCAAGCTTTGTTCTGATCATGTTTATTTTCGCCCTGGATTTCCGCTTCTTCGAGTCCTTTGCACCACTGATTTACGGATTATTTATTGTGTTGCTTGTTCTGGTTCCATTCTTGGGGGTAGCGATTAACGGTTCACACTCGTGGTTTAAAATAGGTACCGTTACCATTCAGCCTGCAGAATTTGCTAAGACAGCAACCGCCTTGTTAATAGCTAAATACCTGAATGACCCTCAGGTTAGTTTAACTCGCTTTCGAGATCAATGGAAGGTGGCTCTCATCATTATCATTCCCATTTTGTTGATTATTGCATCCAATGAAACAGGTTCTGCCTTGGTATTTGTTTCCTTTATTATTTTGCTTTATCGCGAGGGCTTACCTGGGGAATATCCAGGATTATTGTTAGGGGGTATTTTTTTATTTGTTAGTGCGCTAATTCTAGAGCCTTTAACCATATTTATTTTGTTGGTAATCTTCGCGGGTATTTTGGTCTTGTTAATGCCCATTTACTTGCGACGTTTGTATCAAACCTATGTGAAGATGGCATTGGGTGTTGCGGTGGTCATGACATTGGCGATGTTGGTAGAATGGGTAGTTAATAATGTCCTAAAAGAACACCAGCGCAATCGAATTAAAGTTTTATTGGACCCAGATTTTGATCCGAGGGGTTTGGGATATCAAGTTACCCAGTCCAAGATTGCGATTGGATCCGGGGGATTTTGGGGTAAAGGTTATTTGGGAGGGACGCAGACCAAATTTGATTTTGTTCCTGAACAGAGTACGGATTTTATTTTTTGTACAATTGGCGAGGAGTTTGGGTTTATAGGAGTTGCGGGCATAATCATTCTATTTTTAGTTTTTTTATGGCGCTTGATGTACCTGGCCGACTTGCAGCGATCTCGCTTCGCACGAGCGTATGGTTATGGTGTTGTAGGGGTATTGTTTTTTCATTTTTTGGTGAATATTGGCATGACCATTGGTCTAATGCCAATCATGGGAATTCCATTGCCATTTTTTAGTTATGGCGGATCGTCCTTATGGTCCTTTACCATTTTGCTTTTTATTTTTTTAAAATTAGACTCTCATCGGTCGGATATGCTTTCAAGGTAGTATGGAAAACGAAAAAATCTCTTCCAAAGCTAAAATGCTCATCGCCGTTGCTGCGCTTGGCTATTTTGTGGACGTGTATGATTTAATCCTATTTACGGTCGTCCGTAACCCTAGTTTAATGAGTTTGGGTTTATCAGGTTCAGAACTTTTGAATCAAGGGTTAAATCTAATGAATATACAAATGGGAGGCATGTTGATTGGCGGCATATTATGGGGAATTTATGGAGATAAGAAAGGGCGTAAATCGGTGTTGTTTGGTTCAATAATTCTTTATTCGGTTGCCAATGTTTTAAATGGTTTGGTGACCGATTTGAATTTGTACGCCTTGCTTCGCTTTGTTGCGGGGATTGGCTTAGCAGGTGAATTAGGCGCTGGAATTACCTTAGTTAATGAAACGTTGCCCCCATCCAAACGTGGCATCGGGACCTTGATAATCGCCGGTGTGGGAGCCGCAGGGGCGGTATTTGCTCCCATCATCGCAGGGCTAAGTTCCGATCCAGAATGGTGGAGAACGTGTTATTTTATCGGTGGAGGAATGGGATTGGCACTATTGTTACTTCGTTTGGGCACTTTTGAGTCATCTATGTATGTGCAGATGGATTTAGGTGTAGAAAAAGGAAATTTTTTCCAATTGTTTTCAAATGGAAGAATATTTAAAAAATATTTATACTGCATTCTGATGGGATTGCCAATCTGGTACATCATTGGAATTCTCGTTTTTTCAGCACCGGAAATTTCAGCATTGGTTGGGATCGACGGCAAACTTAGTGGTGGGGATGCCATCATGTATTGCTATTTAGGTCTTGCCTTGGGTGATTTTGCTTCAGGTGCTTTAAGTCAATGGTTAAAGAGTCGAGGAAAGGCGGTATTTATATATTTAGTTATTGCTGTGGGTATATGTATTTACTATTTATTTGGCATGTCAAATATTACCACAACACATGCCTATGCCATGATTGCATTTCTAGGTTTTTTTGGTGGTTATTGGGCCGTTTTTTTGACCTATTCCTCGGAGCAATTTGGTACCAATATTCGCATGACCGTTACGACCACAGTTCCAAATTTTGTGCGAGGGGCTTTGATTCCAATCTCATTGCTTTTTAAGTTTTTAATTCCTTCCGTTGGTTTGATTCATGCAGCAAGTTATGTTGGCATTTTATGTTTTTCTTTGGCCATTTTTGCGGTTTCTCAATTGAAAGAAACCTATGGTAAATCATTAGACTACATCGAATAATGGCCTTAATTTCAAAGAAAAAAGCCCCTTTTCGAATAAATAATCAATTGCGCAGGTATTTGCATAAATACAATCGTGAGCATGAGATGAATATATCCTATCAGGATTTATTACGCTACGCAAACGCCATTGTTTTATATGATAAGAATGGTCAAGATACCTTGTGGGAGACGGTTTTTTATTCGCCATCCGATCAAGATGAAGTTTATGAATCCTTGAAGCAGATTTATGCCGATTTGAAAACGGATGGGAATGAGGAGGTAATTAAGCATTTGGTGATTGATCGGGTAGATTACTGTACCTATGGCAATACCCACCCCTTCCGCATTCGGATTGTGAATAGAGTGAATGATAATTTCGACTATTTCTACATCAAAATTGCCGATGCCTCTCGTGTATATGGGCTTGAATTAGAGCATATCTTATCGCCAAACCGGATCAATTATGTTACGTCTGATAACACACTTGTGGAAGAGCATATTGCTGGAATTCCGGGGGATACTTTTTTAATGCAGGATTTGGAGCGTGAATTAGAGTCACCTATCCGTTTAGCAAAGGAGTTTGTAAAATTCAATGAACGTTGTTTGGTACAATTGTTAGGGGACATGCACAGTGCCAATTTTGTGATCATAACGAATCCGGATTTCGAAGAGATTTATTATCGGATCCGACCAATTGATTTTGATCAGCAGTGTTATGAGGGCAAGAAGTCGGTCTACATGCCTCAATATTTCAAACAGAATAATTCATTGATTGAATTAGGCATGAAGTATATGACTCCTGAATCGGTTTGGCAATACCAAATTGAAGAGAGGTCCATGATTGCTAGCCGATTGAAGTCGGAGAGCCAACGGGTCTCTGATTTAATGACGGTTATGTCAAAAGATGATATCGCAGCTCCTGAGAATATTGATCAGTTAAAATCTGAATTAGCTAAGCATTACAATGATGATCGTTTTCTCAAGTGTAAGACTATGGGAGAAATCGTTTGGAATAGCTTGGAGCTCGTGATGCGACATTAAGTTTGTTTCAATGTTGCGTAGGCCATAAGGCTCATGCCGCTGATGTAAGCCAACCCGCCAATGGGCGCAACGGCTCCCCAAAGTGCATTTTGTGTGATGCAAATTAAGTATAAAGAGCCCGGAAATATCAGGGTACCTGTGAATACAAGATATCCTGCTGTTTTTAAATATTTATTGGAAATATGCATTTGCCAAACGCCTAAAATCAATAAAATAATTCCGCCATACATTTGATACCTTGCTGCGGTTTCGAACGTTTCTAAGCGGTTAATATCGCGTAAGTAATCTTTCCATGCATGCGCGCCAAATGCGCCAATAGCAATCGAAAGTCCGGCAGTTAAGGACCCAGTAAATAAAGAAAACTTTTTCATGAGTAGGGAATAAAAAAAGGCCTTGTTGCCAAGGCCTTTTGATTATGATGCTAAAGAAACTTTTAGGTCATTTAGCTTCCGCTTAATCGAGTCATCGATTTGTTGGTCGCCAACTTTCAATATGAATCCACCAATAAGACTTTCGTCTATTTGTTCGATCAATTCGACGTTCTTACCTGTGTAATCTTTTACAATTTTGGAAACGCTTGCTTTTTGATCTGCAGTTAAGGCAGATGCTGTCGTTACGGTTGCTTTTTGGATTCCTTTGTAATCTGTGTACATCGAAATAAATTCTTTTGCTACGGCCGGAAGGATTTTCTCACGATTTTTATTGGTGATGATCACAAAGATGCCATACGTAACGGGATTGAATTTATCTTTAAATAGCTTGGCAAGTATTGCAAGCTTGGTATAGTGCTTGATGATGGGGCTTTTAAGTGCGAGTACTAATTCATAACTTCCTTCACAGGTTTCTGCGAAATCGATTATGTCTTTAGCTACTTCTTCTACGGCATTTTTTTCAATGGCGAAGTCAAGGAGCGATTTTGCGTACCGGTGAGCTACAATTAATTCTGACATGGTTTATTCGATTAAGATAATTTAACGTCAGCCATCCACTCTGTAACTAGTTTCTCTTGAGCGGCTTTGTCTTTTAATTGGCTTTTTAACACTTTTTCAGCCAAGTCCAATGAAAGGCTTGCGGCTTCCTTGCGAATTGCGGCTACAGCACTCGCTTTTTCTTGTTCGAAAGAAGCGCGGGCTTTTTCGATTTCTTGGTTTGCTGCAGTTTGTGCGTCTAATTTTGCTTGTGCAATCATTGCATCTGACGCTTCTTTCGCTTGTTTAATCAATGCATCGCGTTCTGCACGAGCTGAAGCAATTAATTGTTCATTACCTGCTTTCAACTCGGCCATTTCTGCGCGTGTTGTTTCAGATAATTTAATCGCTTCGTCGATGGATTGCTCCCGCTCGGCCAACGATTGAATGATGGGTTTCCAAGCAAATTTGGCTAAAAGGAAAAATAAAATTCCAAAGACAAGTAGTTGCCAGAAGATAAGTCCAAAGTCTGGGGTAATTAACTCCATGATATATAAATATTTACAGTATTTCGTTTTTTAGAAAACGCAATTTGGTGCCTAATGCATTCCAAATCGCGTTTTAAATGTTTTGAATAAGGATTCCAAGGCTAACCCTTGGGCTCATTCGTTTGGTTTCTTATTTCAAAGTAACCAATAGACAAATTACAGCAGCGAATAACGCAACTGCCTCAACGAAGGCAGCAACGATCAACATCGCACCCTGAATTTTTCCAGAAGCTTCTGGTTGGCGAGCAATAGCTTCCATAGCAGAACCACCAATGTTACCAATACCTACTCCAGCTCCTAATGCAGCTAAACCAGCACCAATACCTGCAAGACCAAGACCTACAGAAACTTCTAATAAAATCGATAAAATAGACATACGATTTGGGTTTATATAATAAAAAATAATTTACAAATTAATGGTGATGCTCTTCGACCGCCGATCCGATATAATTCGAAACTAACATCGTAAAGATGAAGGCTTGGATGAAGGCAACAATTAACTCGATTACATTCATGAAAAGCGAGAAAGGAACTACAGCGAGTCCTAAAGCGGCATTTTCAAAAATGAAAATCAAGGATACTAAACTCAATAAAATGATGTGACCAGCTGTGATGTTGGCAAATAAACGAACCATTAACGAGAACGGTTTCATGAATACACCTACAATTTCAACAGGCGTTAAAATGATTAACATCCATTTTGGAACACCTGGCATCGCGAAGATGTGAGTCCAATAAGCGGAGCGACCATTCACATTGGTAATAATGAAAGCGATAATCGCTAATACAAGTGTTACCGCGATATTTCCCGTTACGTTTGCTCCTCCAGGAATCAAGCCCAACATATTATTGAACCAGATAAAGAAGAAGATCGTCAATAAATAAGGCATGAAACGGCGGTAATGCTTTTCGCCTATGTTGTTCTTTGCAATCTCGTCACGCACAAAAATGATGATAGGTTCAAACATGGATTGTAGGCCCTTTGGCGCTCTGTGAGGATTATCTTGGTATTTTTTGCCAATACCTATGAAAATTGTCAACAATAGAACAGCTGATATCAACAAGGAAGCTACGTTTTTCGTTATAGAAATGTCGTAAACTTTTTCGCCATTTTCTGCGTGAATTTTTCCGTGCGCTAAAACTAAACCGTTGTATGGCACCTCTTCATGGTGTTCATTTTTAAATTTAGCGGAAGAAAATACTTGTAAACCAGCTGATTCTGTGTAAACAATACAAGGAAGTGGTAAAGTAGCATGGAAATGGCCTACCGTAAAGAAATGCCACTCATGCTCATCTGCAATATGGTGTAGGATTAATTTACCTGGATCAAATTTGGTAGGTTCGGCTTCTTGAGTTGCTTTTGAAGCGGCATGAGTTGCCGTGTCTGCGTGAACTTGTGTTTTATCATGTGCCACGACCTCTTCATTTGCGAGCAGCGAAAAGCTTGAAAAACTGAATAATAATCCAATGATTATATTTGAAAAATACATTTTCTTAAAAAAAGTCTTAATCGGCATCGTAATTCTTGCTTTTACTTTATTGATTTCAAATGATTAGCTAATTCGTTGATTAGCTGTTTTTAGGGCAGAAAAAAAGAAAAATTTAGTTAGCCTAATTCTAAAAACGTCGCAAGTTACGAAGCAAGCCAATTATTTCAAAATTTGCACTACATAAATAGAGTACAAAAAAGTTGATTACGAACAAGTATATTTCTGGGGTGCCGGAATAGGCGAAAAAACCAATGAACGAAAGGCTTAAAATGAAGCGTATGGTAAGATTAACCAGTTGGAATTGGACGAATTTTTCTTTTCCATCTTTTAGTCCAATTTGTGCAATGTTGAAAGTTAAATAGGACTGAAACGCTAAAAATACAAAAATCATACTCACATTGGGGTGCAACAACTTTGACCAAGGGCTCAAATGAACCGCATAGAGTATAATAGCGAAGGCTATATAAAAGAGATTTAGTTGTTTCATGGGGCAAATATCAAGAGATTTTTGGAATTTCCTGATTTCATGATTTACTTTGTCACCTCATTCAGTGGCTGTGAAGCATTGAATTATAAAGAAGAAGGGAGAGACTAGGCTCATTGATCTTCTGGCAACCCGTCAAAATTTGACCCCGGTGCTAATTCCTACCCCAGGCGTTTGTCTGTTTAGGGAAATATAAATCGTTACCGATGCAAGCAGAATTTCGACACTATCATTACCCCCATTCCTTTCCCCTAGAAAATGGAGCATTACTCCCACAACTTGATTTGGCCTACCAAACATGGGGCCAACTGAACAAAGCGGGCGACAATGTGATCTGGATTTGCCATGCATTTACGGGCAGTCAGGATGTTGCCGAATGGTGGCAAGGGCTTGTTGGCCCTGGAAAACTATTCAATCCTGAGAATAATTTCATTGTTTGTGCCAATATTTTGGGTTCGCATTACGGTTCAACTGGGCCACTTTCTACCAATCCCGAATCGGGTAAGCCTTATTTTCATAGTTTCCCGGATATCAGCATACGCGATGTAGTCCATGCCTTTGAGTTATTGCGTAAGGAATTAGGCATCAAACGGATTAAGACGTGCATTGGAGGATCGATGGGTGGCCAACAGGCTGTAGAGTGGGGAATTATCAATCCTGATTTAATTCAGAATTTGATTTTAGTGGCGACGAATGCGGTGCATTCTCCGTGGGGAGTTGCCTTTAATGAGTCCCAGCGCATGGCGATTGAGGTAGATAAAACTTGGGGAGAGTCACATGCGCTAGCGGGGATAGAGGGGATGAAAGCCGCGCGAGCCACCGCTTTAATTTCATACCGGAATTACGAAACCTATCAAATTACCCAAGCGCGCCAAGATCATTCGTTGGAAAAAACCCTACGTGCCGTATCCTATCAGCGCTACCAAGGGGAAAAATTAGCTCAACGCTTTAACGCTTATTCATATTATGTTCTTTCCAAAATGATGGATTCACAAGACGTGGGGCGTAATCGTGGAGGAATTATTCCTGCGTTAAAATTAATTAAATCAAATACACTCGTAATTGGAATTAAGTCCGATGCGCTATTCCCGATTGTTGAACAAGAATTTTTAGCTAAACATATCCCAGGGGCTTCTTTTCAGGTAATTGACTCCCTTTATGGACATGATGGGTTTTTAATCGAAAGCGGCTTGATGACCAAGGCAATTCGCTTATGGCAGAAGTTGCAGCTTTTAGAGGTTAATCCCATGGCGGAGTTTTTTCGGGAGTTGGAGCAATTGTAGAGACGCGACACCTCGCGTCTTTGCGTATGAAGACGCGAGGTATCGCGTCTCTACGTTCAACATTTTTCCTATCTTTGAAATCATGGAATTCAAAAACAAAATTGTCTGGATTACAGGAGCATCTTCGGGAATTGGAGAGGCATTAGCCTATGAATTTGCTGCACAAGGCGCGAAATTAGTCTTGTCGGCTCGTCGCGAAGTCGAACTGCAAAGGGTGGCTCAGGCCTGTGAAGAACAGGGTGGGAGCGCATTAGTCTTGCCTTTTGATATGGTGGATTTAGCGGCGCATGGCCAACAAGTCAATCAAGTTTTGCAAACCTTTGGTCGAATTGATGTGCTGGTATTGAATGCGGGGGTAAGCCAAAGGTCATTTGTATTGGATACTAAATTTGATGTATATCGAAGTTTGTTTGAAGTGAATTTCTTTTCGATTGTGCATTTGGTCCAACAAGTCATTCCAGTTTTTCAAAAGCAACAAGCAGGTATTTTTGTGCCTATTGCATCGGTGGCAGGTCGGATTTCAACGCCTCGTCGAGCAGCCTATGGAGCCACCAAACATGCTTTAATTGGTTTTTTTGATTCGGTCCGCGCTGAGTTGCATGCGGATGGTGTTCAGGTGACGACTATATTGCCAGGTTATATTCGCACGGAGATTTCTTTACATGCCATGAATGAACATGGGGAAAAATATGGTAAAATGGACCCTAATCAGGCTAAAGGATTAGATCCGCAATTCACCGCCCAAAAAATAGTTCATGCCGTCTCTCAGGGCAAAAACCACTTTTTCGTTGGGGGCGCTTTGGAGAGATTTGGCTTGATTGTACAGCGCCTCTTCCCTTCCATCGTGCCTTATATGCTTCGTAAAATTAAGAATACGTAGGCTTGGCCTTTTTTTCATTAAAGAAGAATATAAATAGTAATAATACCACGCCTGCGATTGCAGCGGGTACCATCCATACAGCTTGCCAGTCTTTTACTTTATCTACGGTGTAGTAATCCAGTACGATACCTGAAAGCTTTGATCCAATGCCCATTCCTATACCGTAGGTGGCGAAAGTAATTAAACCTTGGGCGGAGTTCTTAATTTTTTCGCCTGCTTTTTGGTCTGTATAAATCTGTCCTGTCACAAAAAAGAAGTCATAACAAACACCGTGTAGAATAATCCCGATATATAAGATCCATTCGCTCGAAATTCCATCGCCATATCCGAAGCATAAAAAACGAACAATCCAGGCAATCAATCCTACAACGAGCATCTTTTTTACCCCTAAGCGGATAAATGCCACGGGAATTAATAGCATGAAAATCACTTCTGAAGCCTGCCCGAGCGACATTTTATTCTCCACATTGCTCATGTGCGAATCCGTTAACGAAGGGTTTGCCATCGCGTAATAGAAGGATAACGGAATACAAATCAAGATAGAGGAAATAAAGAAGATTAGGAAAGAGCGATCTTTAAATAGCTTCAGCGCATCTAAGCCTAAAATTTGTGCCACAGAGGCATTTTTGTCGCCTTTTGGTGGCGTATTGGGTAAAGTAAACGAATATATTCCCAAAATAAACGATGTGTACATGGCGATTTCAAAAATGGCAACTTTGTCACCTAAGGCATAATAGCCGATAATATTGGTCACGACTATCCATGCAATTGTACCCGTTACCCGAATACTAGGAAATTCTTTCTCCGGATTTGCCATTTGATTCATCGCAATTGAATTCGAAAGTGCGAGGTTGGGTGCGAAACATAGTGTATAAGCCAAGATGTACCAGAAAAATACCTCAGGGTCTCTCTCGAGGCTAAGGAAATAGAGTATTATACCTCCCAAAATATTCAAAAAGCCCATCACTTTTTGGGCGGAAAAATAGCGGTCTGAAATTAACCCAACAAAGAAAGGGGCAATAATAGATGCAATAGCAAAGGTGGTGTATGCATTACCAACTTGATCGCCACTGGCTTTTAAATTATCAAGTAAGTATTTGCTCATTTGTCCATACCAAGCTCCCCAACCGAAGAACATTAGGAACATCATAGACATGAGTTGAATCTTTACATTATTTTTCATCGTTTTTCAGGTTTAGCGAGTTCAAAAATACAAATTTGAAAGAAATATCAAATTTTCTGAAAATATATTTTTAGGCCTTTTGACTTGATTTCGCAAAGCTAAAATCCCACAATACTCCTATTTTTTCCAAGAATGGGTCAAAATCAAATCCTGTTTTTGTTAAATCTGCAAAAAAGTCATTTTGCGCCCTCAAATTCGAACTTGGAAGTGTTTTTATTGCAAGTGCTAAGTATTTGATTTTCAGATATATTTCTCATTCATTTGATGAAAATTTGAAGTGCAGCTAGCCTTCAATCAAACTAATCCAATGAATCTAGTCAGTGTTTTATTGATTTCAGCTCGACCAACTGGTTCCTTTCAGGGTTCTATGACCTTATTTTTGGTGCTGTTTTCGTTTATAGCTTTTGCTTTGATTGGTTTTGGGATAATATTGTTTCAAAAGCGTAAAGCTTGGTTGGCGCATTCAAAAATGACTTATGGAAAAATAGTAGAAATTTCTAGGCGATATGCACGAGATGACCATTCAGGTAGATTTCCTATTTATTTTCCTATTGTATCTTATTATGTAAACGGGAGCGAGTTCCGTCGGGAGGCTGATAAAGGCTTGGCTAAGAACTGTGAAGTTGGACAGGAGGTACCTGTGCGGTATTTAACTGATAACCCGTATGAGGCATCATTGAATGAAACATCAATACCAGTTTTGAATCCAACGGTATTTTTCGTGTTGGGTCTATTGATGTTGATAAGTTCGATTGCCCTTTCTTTCTTACACAAATAGGGATTTGGCGCTTGATGATTGACTTTGGAGACGCTTTTGCGTCTTTTTTTTGTTAGTTAATAGTTGTGAGATACACAGGTAGCTTCGGAATTCATTATACGTGTGCCAAAGAATACATCGTCCAATGCTAACGTCCATCGTCCAATGCTAACGTCCATCGTCCAATGTCCAACGTCTAATGTCTAACGTCCAACGTCTAATGTCTAACGTCGAGCGTCTAATGTCTAACGTCTAACGTCCAGCGTCTAATGTGTCTAACGTCCAACGTCTAACGTCTAATGTCTACCAACCGTCATCTTTCTTTGGTTTAGCATTCGCCGAATTTTTTTTCGCGGGAGCTTGCGTACTTGCTTTCGAACTACTTGTTGGCGTATTGCCTTTCAGCGTTACATCTAATTCAACGCGGCTAAAAACGCGGGTGACAATTTTCCATTCTCCATTTATTTGCAACAAACTCAATAAGTCGATGTACTTGAAGTCGGCGAATTGCAATTCGACTGCAGCTAAGCCTGATATGCCAGCATATGAATAACTGATCAGTTTAGTTGTAGCTTTTACGCCACCTGCTGGGGTTTTAGAAATAAAGGTTTTAACTGGGAAATCTTGAATTCTTCCTGTGCTAGCATTGACGGTGCGTAAAATGGCCGACGAATGGAAAGCTTTGCTAAGTTTGGCCGTATCACCCGTGGTTACGCCTTCGAAATAATGATCAACCGTCGCTTTGATATCTTCATCTGCATTTTGACCAAAAGCAAAAATGCTGATGCATACGAGAATGAAACTGAGAGATAGTGCTTTTTTCATAATGATTTTAGATTAGTTGCCAACTTGTACAAATTCATTTGGGGCCTGTTCTCCTTTCAAAAATAAAGCAGATTTTTCAGGGTATAGGATTGATTGAACGATATTAACTTTTGAAAGGGCATGATTAGCCATATTGCCCAAAATAATAATGGCTGAATTGTCTTTAGGATTGTGAAGGTAGTAATTTTTGAATCCATGCCACCAACCTGTATGGTAAGTTAGCCATTCTCCATTTTCTAATTGTGCTAATCGCCAACCGAATCCATAGTTTTTAGGAAGTAATTTTGGGGTGGTGTGTTGTGGGGTAAATGCCTCTAATAATGTCGAAACTTTAACAAGTTTTTCATCATTTAAAGCTACATCCCAGTGGTAAAGATCTTCTACGGTTGAATAGACTCCTTTGTCGCCGGTAACGCCATCTAAATGATTGAATTCAGAAACGACTGGTCCCCCTTTTTGTGGAACATAGCCCGTAGCAGCAGTACGTAACATTTCTGGGTGCATTGGATCATATACAAATGACTCTGACATTCCTGCGGGAATAAAGAGATTCTTTTTTGCATATTCTCTAAAATTCATGCCGCTTAATTTTTCAACAATATAAGCAAGTAACATGTAGTTGGTGTTGTTGTAGCTAAACTTGGCATTTGGACGGTAGTCTATGGCAGGTTTTAGTCGCAACATCAATTCTACTACCTTTTGATTTGTCAGCGGAAGTTTCTTATCATAGGCCTTATCCATGTTGAATGCGTAATCGGATAAGCCTGATCGATGCGTTAACAGACTCCTAATTGTGATAGTTGAATCATAAGGGAACCCAGGAATATGTTTGTAGATGGGATCTTCATATTTCAGAAGCCCCTTTTCGTATAGTTGCATAATAGCAACTGCAGTAAATTGTTTTGAAACAGATGCTAGTTGAAAGGGGGTGTGGGTATTATTCGTGCTTTTTGTAAAATAATTAGCGTATCCAAATCCTTTTTTGAAGATTATTTTTCCGTATTGGGCAACTAGAACGACCCCGTTAAAGCCTGCTTTTGCTTGGAGTTTAGTGAAAAATGTATCGAGTTTAATTGATTTTTGTTTGGCAATTTCAGGATTGTATAAATTCGCAAGACTATCATTGCGTTTTTCAATGTCGGTTTTTTCGTTGAAAAAACTTTTTGTTGGATGCGATGCAATTAAAAGTCCCAATATCGAAAAGAGGGTTAATATGCCTATGATTTTAGGGGCTTTGGGTAATTTCAACATGTAATTGAATAAGCGGTTCATTTCAAAGCAATTTAGCTGAATTCGTATTTTTAATCAAGTCTAATAGCATCTTTATTTCTGCTTAATTTGTTAATTTAGAGCTATAAAAATGCTTTGAGCTCATGAAATATCTCTTTATTCTATTGATTCGCGTATATCAAGGGCTTGTTTCGCCTTTTCTTCCGAATGCGTGTCGTTTTCAGCCAACATGCTCCGAATATGCCAAGCAAGCTTTCATAAAGTATGGATTTATAAAAGGCTTTCAATTAGCTGTTAAACGTATTTCCTCCTGTCATCCTTGGGGAGGTAGTGGTTATGATCCGCTGCCTTAAATTTGTAATACAGATTAGCACTGTCCAAAAATTACAATAAATTGTATTATTCCGTTTTAGACTAAAATGTTAACTGGTAATTCCTTACCGATAAATAATTCATTTTTTTTGAAAAAAATTTCTATTGAAAAAATACAATCGAATTTAAGCCATTTTAGACTAATATATCAACTAAATATACCGCGCTAAATATATATAACTATAAATTAGATTATTTCGTGAACCTGTCCTATACTGTGCTAATTATTAAGAAATTCTAATTTTCGTCCAATTTATAAGTCCCTAATCATCGTTTCATTAATTAAAATCATTTTTTTATTCAATTTTTTATTCTTTTTTTTGCCTTGGTTTTGAAATTAGCCTTAAACTATAAACGTTTAAAATGGTAGTTATGGTAGAAACAAATCCACAAAGAATCATTAATCATTTTTAACCCTTAATTTTTCACTTATGATTCATTCTTACAAAAGAGTGGGTCGCCTTGTGCGATCGAGTGTTTGTAACCTAGGCTTTAAACAAGCTTTTAGTGTTGCTGTTGCACTGTTAATTTCCTTGGGTGCTTTCGCTCAAGATGTTGTAACGGGAAAAGTAACTGATGCTGCTGATGGCTCAGGTATCCCAGGTGTTTCTGTAGCTGTTAAAGGTACTTCTCGTGGTGCTCAGACAGATGCAAATGGTACTTATAAAGTTAATGCGGGGTCAAATGCGACTTTAGTGTTCTCTTTTGTAGGTTATACATCTAAAGAAGTTGCAGTAGGTTCTAAATCTGTTGTGAATGTTTCTTTAGCTGCCGATAACAAATCTTTAGAAGAAGTGGTAGTAGTAGGTTATGGTACGCAAAAGCGTAAAGAGATTTCAGGAACAGTAACTAGCTTAGGTTCTCGTGATTTCAACGCCGGTGTTGTAACTAACCCATTAGCTGCGGCTCAAGGTAAGGTAGCAGGTTTGGTAATCACACAGGCTTCTGGTGATCCAAATGCACGTCCAACTGTTCGTTTACGTGGTACGGGTTCATTGAACGCAGGTTCTGAGCCATTATATGTAATTGACGGTGTGATTGGTGCTCCAATTGAAAACGTTGCTCCTGAAGACATCTTAACCATGGATGTTTTACGTGATGCATCTTCTGCTGCAATCTACGGTTCTCGTGGTGCTAACGGTGTAATCTTGATTAACACGAAACGTGGTAAGTCAGGTACTCCTACAGTTGATTATACAAACTACGTAGGTGCTGAGACTATTTCTCAACGTCCTGAGTTAATGAATGGTGCTGAGTTCCGTGCTGCTGCTGCAAAGTACAATCAAAAATTTGATGACTTAGGTGCTAACACGGATTGGTTAAATGTTATTACACAAACTGCTCTGACTCAAAACCATAACGTGGGTGTGTCTGGCGGTACTGAAAATGTATCTTATCGTGCTTCTATTGGTTATTTAGACCAAACAGGTACGTTGAAGGGTTCAGGTAAAGAGCGTTTAACAGGTCGTTTGAACTTAGATGCGAAAGCAATGGATGGCAAATTGGCATTCAAAGTAAACATGTCTGCTTCACAAACTGATAACCAATTTTCGGACAACCGTGCGATTGGTTTTGCGATGAACATGCGTCCTACAGATCCTGTGTACAATGCGGATGGAACGTATTTCCAGATCCCAGGTACATTTGCCAACTTCAATCCGTTAGCAACTGTTGAAAGCAGAATTAATAAGCAACGTCTTCACGATTTCTTGTTTAATTCTTCTGCTGCTTACACGATCTTAGATGGTTTGGTATTCAACGTATCAGGAACTTTACGTACGCAAACAGCTGACGGTTCTTTCTTCGCAAGATCTACTCCAGGTAACTTATTAGCTACTGTTGGTGGTAACGCGGCAAGCCGTAATTTGAACTCGATTACTGATAAGCAGTTGGAGACTACATTAACTTATTCAAAGAAATTGAATGATGTTTCTTCTTTGAACGTTTTGGCTGGTTATACTTACCAAGATGTGGTTGCTGATGGTTTCGGTGCTTCAAACAACAACTTCTTAACAGATGCGTTTGAGGCGAATAACTTAGGAGCAGGTCTTGGTATTCGTACCAACCCTAACTTGTTAGGTTCTTATAAAAACCAATATAAATTGGTTTCCTTCTTAGCTCGTGCGCAATATTCATTAATGAATAAATATTTCGCAACAGTTAACGTACGTCGTGACGGTTCTACGAAATTTGGAGACAACAACAAGTGGGGTATTTTCCCATCAGTTTCAGTTGGTTGGACTTTATCTGAAGAAGCTTTCTTGAAAGGTAATTCAACAATTGATAACTTGAAATTGCGTGTTAGCTGGGGACAAACGGGTAACTCAGAAGGTATCCGTCCATTGTTATCTAAGTCGTTCTACGGAGCTTCAGGATCTTACTTTGATGGTGCGGCAAACGATTTCTTGCCTGCATACTCAATCCAATCTAACCCGAACCCGAACTTGAAGTGGGAGATTAACGAAAACTACGGTGGTGGTATCGACTTCTCATTATACAAAGGTAAATTGACTGGTAGCTTGGATTTTTACACGCGTACAACAAAAGATTTGTTATACACAGTAAACGTACCACAAGAGAAAGGTTATGTATACCCAACTATGTTGGCTAACATCGGTTCGATGAAAAACCAAGGGGTTGAGTTGTCATTAACGTACCAAATCTTAGAAACACAAGATTGGAACATTGCGACTACGCTAGCTGCTTCATTCAACAGAAACGAAATCGTTTCATTGAAGAATGATTCTTTCGCTGCTCCTGATCAGGTATTCTTACCTACGTCATTAGGTTCATTCATCCGTGGTACATCAGCTGTAAACTTCTCAGTATTACAAGCAGGTCGTCCAGTTGGAGAGTTCTATGGTGCTAAAATCGCCAAGATCGAGAATGGTCGTTATGTATTCCAAGATTTAAATGGTGACGGTGTTGTAGATCCAAACTCAAAAGACCGTACATACATCGGAAATCCAAACCCGACATTCGTAGGTGGTTTGACTACAAACATTCGTTACAAAGCGTTTGACTTACAATTCCAATTGACAAGCCAATTAGGTGCTAAGATTGTTAACACAAATGCATTGTTATTAGGTCGTCAAGATGGTCGTTTAGCTGAATCAGGTGCATTGAAATCTGCATTGACATCAGTTATTAATGATGAGCGTACAATCCCGATGGATTATTATGTTGAATCAGGAGACTTCTTACGTATCAACAACGCATCGTTTGGTTACACAATTCCTGTTAAAGGGGTGTTCAAGCGTGCACGTATCTACGTAGCAGGTAACAACTTAGCCGTGTTCACAAACTACACAGGTGTGGATCCAGAGATTAGCCAAAACTTAGCAATTGGTTCGGCTGCTCCAGGTATCGATGTTCGTGAGACTTACTACAAGACTCGTGCGTTGACTGCTGGTGTAAATCTTACGTTCTAAGCAAACAAAATCGTATTCAATTAGTTAAATAATCGAATCAATAAAAATTTAATAAAATGAAAAAATATATCTATAAAGTACTTTCAGTAGGTGTTTTCGCTTCGTTAGCCCTATCGTCTTGTACAGATTTAACTGAGCCAGTTTACGATGCGATCCCAGCGGATCAATTCTTAAAAACTGATGCTCAAATTGCTGCGGCACTTGGACCTGCTTATGGTGGTCTTCGTGGTATCACGTGGGATTGGTTCAATCCTAGTGAGGCATCTTCAGATGAGTTGATCGTTCCTACACGTGGTGGTGACTGGTTTGACGGTGGTGACTGGTTGGCGTATTCTCGCCACACATGGACTCCACAACACGGTCCTATCAACGGAATGTGGGGATTCATCTTTGGTAACATCTCACAGATTAACCAATTAATCCCAGTTGTGAAGACAAACCAAAAAGCAGTAGATGAGTTGCGTGCAGTACGTGCTTTCTATTACTTCATGGCAATTGATGCGTTTGGAAACGTCCCTATCGTAACAGATAATGCTTCTGCTGGCGGTACTAAGGCACGTGCTGAAGTTTATGCTTTCATTGAGAAGGAGCTTAACGAAGCAATTCCAAACTTATTACCTGGAAAAGCATACTCACGTATGACGCAAGATGCTGCACGTATGTTGCTAGCTAAATTAAAGTTGAACGCTGCGGTTTACAAAGGTTCAGCAGATTGGCAAGGTGCTTATGATGCTGCTAACGCGGTTATCAATTCTAAAAACGCTTATTCATTATCATCTTCTACACTTTCTAACTTTATCGTTGCAAACGAAGGATCAGGTGAGAATATCTGGACAATTCCTTTCGATAGCTTCAAAGCAGGTGGTATGAACTTCCAAATGAGAACATTACACTATGCAAACCAGCAAACATATGGTTTGGGTAACTCTCCTTGGAACGGTTTCTGTACATTAGCAGATTTCTACAACTCATTTGAGTCTAAGGATTTACGTAACTCTATGTGGATCAAGGGTCAGCAATTTGCTGCTTCTGGTGCTGCATTGAAAGATGCTAAAGGTGCTCCATTAGCGTTTATCGCTGACTTCAACAAGGATCAAATGACGGATGCAGATCCAGAATTCCAAGTTGCTGGTATCCGTTCTCAAAAATATGAGATCCAAAAGAACAACCCGAATGGTGATCAATCAAACGACTACGTAGTATTCCGTTTGGCTGATGCAATCATGATGCGTGCTGAAGCTGCTTTCCGTTTAGGAAGAACTGCTGAAGCGTTAGCTGATGTGAACAGAATTCGTACACGTTCTGGTGTAGATCCATTGACCTCACTTACTGAAGCTGATATCTTAGCTGAGCGTGGTCGTGAGTTTGCATGGGAAGGATGGAGACGTAACGATATGGTTCGTTTCGGTACATTCTCTTCAGAGCGTAAGTTCATGAAGAATTTAGATAAGAGACGTGACTTGTTCCCAATTCCACAACCACGTATCGATGCTAATCCATTGTTAAAGCAAAATCCTGGGTATTAATTCATCCCAAGTTTGATAGAAAGGCAGAGCCATTGGTTCTGCCTTTTTATTTTCTAAACAAGGCCTTTTTTGTATTTTTGCAGTCCATTAGTCGAACGTTCCATGAAGCATTTTGTACTCCTTTGTAGCGCAGCTTTTCTAGCCTTCGCTTGTTCCACGAAAGAAGACACGCTTTTCGAAGAATTACCCACTTCTGAAACGGGTATTGATTTCGTAAATCGTAGTTTAGAGAAGAAAGAATTCAATATTTTCAATTACCGTAATTTCTACAATGGCGGTGGAGTGGCTATTGGCGATGTCAATAATGACGGCCTTTCCGATCTTTTTGTTACCTCAAATTTTGAAGACAATAAGCTCTACCTCAATAAAGGAGGTATGCACTTCGAAGACATTTCGGTAAAGGCAGGTATTGTAGGTAAGAAATTCTGGTCTACGGGCGTGACTTTCGCAGATGTCAACGGAGACGGATTAATGGATATTTATGTATGTAACTCCGGTTCTCGCGATGCACGTGGAAATCAGTTATATATGAATCAAGGGATTAAAGGTGGTATTCCTTCCTATAAAGAAATGGCGAAAGAAGCTGGCTTAGAAGACGGTGGTCTTTCGACACACGCAGCATTTTTCGATTATGATCGTGATGGTGATTTAGATATGTATCTGCTGAATAATAGCTTTACACCCATCGATAAATTAGGCTATACAAACTTGCGCGACATGCGCGACAAATTAGGCGGAGACAAGTTGTTTCGTAACGACAGTCCCAATGGCAAGAGCATCAAGTTTACGGATGTATCCGAAAAAGCTGGAATTTATGGCAGCTTGATCGGTTTTGGTTTAGGTATTACTGTGGGCGATGTAAATAATGACAATTGGCCCGATATTTATATTTCAAATGATTTCTACGAGCGCGATTATTTATACATTAATCAACACGATGGAACATTTAAAGAAGACTTAGAAAATCAAATGCCGCATATCTCACTCAGTTCCATGGGCGCAGATATTGCGGATATTAATGACGATGGTAATCTGGATATTTTTGTCACTGACATGCTTCCAGGGGATGACCGTCGTTTGAAAACAACCTCTATTTTTGAAGGCTATAACTTGGTTGATTTAAAGTTGAAGCGCGGTTTTTGGCATCAATACATGCGGAATAACTTGCAGCTGAATAATGGTGATGGGACGTTTAGTGAGGTAGGCCAACTAGCTGGCGTGCATGCAACGGATTGGTCATGGGGAGCTTTGATTTTTGACATGGATAACGATGGTCAAAAAGACATCTTTGTGGCGAATGGAATCGCGAAGGATTTGACTGATCAAGATTTTGTGGATTTCTTGGGAGATCGCAATACCATGCAGCAAATGCTGAACGGTAAAGTGTTTGATTACAAAGAATTTACGGACAAGATTTCATCAGTACCCATTCCAAATTATGCATTTAAAAATGAAGGGGATTTAAAATTCTCAAACCAAGCAAAATCTTGGGGCTTGGAAGGTCCAGGTTTTTCAAATGGCTCCGCCTATGGAGATTTGGATAACGATGGGGATTTGGATTTAGTGGTGAATAATGTCAATGCGCCACTTTCGGTGTATAAAAATAAGACCAACGAGAAATTAAAGAATCATTATTTGACCATTCACTTAAAGGGAACAGCTCGGAATTTGAATGGGATTGGGGCGAAGGTTACCTTGTTCCAACAAGGCAAAATTAAGGTGTTGCAACAAATGCCGAACCGTGGTTTTCAATCGTCGAGTGATCACCAAATGGTATTTGGTCTAGGTCAAAATGGTAAAATTGACTCACTACAAATCATTTGGCCAGATGATAACATGCAAGTCTTGAAGGCTGTTAAGTCTGATCAGGTGCTAACGCTTGATCATGCAAAGGCCAATGGGAAATTCGTATTTACTCCTGTGGTTACTAAGCCGCTTTTCTCCGATGTAACGTCAAAAACATTAGCCTATACGCATCAAGAAAGTCTGTTTAACGATTGGGACCGAGATGTTTTATTGAAGCAAAAATTCTCTACTCAAGGTCCAGCCATGGCAGTTGGCGATGTAAATGGAGACGGATTAGACGATGTGTATATGGGTGGTGGTGCTGGACAGAAAAAGCAATTATTTGTCCAACAAGCTAGTGGTCAGTTTAAGGAAAGTACGCAGGCCGACTTTAACTTAGATCAAACTACGGAAAATACGGATGCCATTTTCTTTGATGCAGATGGGGATAAAGATTTAGATTTATTCATTGTTACCGGTAGTAATGAATTTGAAATTAACGCTCCTGAATTACATGATCTATTGTATCTGAATGATGGAAAGGGAAATTTCAAACGTGATCTTCGTTTTCCTACCATCTTTGAAAATGGGTCATGTGTGACAGCCGCTGACATGGATCATGATGGGGATATAGATTTATTTGTCGGTTCTCGAATGTTATCCACCAAGTATGGAATGAGCCCAAGCAGTAATTTGTACATTAATGACGGCACAGGTGGGTTTAAGAATTATTCAAAACGCTTCATGCCGGAGATTGGTGAATTAGGCATGGTGACTGATGCGGAATGGACGGATGTAAATCGCGATGGATATGCTGATCTTGTAGTTGCCCAAGATTGGGGTGGTATCGTCGTATTCAAAAATGAACGTGGCCGTAAATTAGTCAAGCAAGAAATGGTTCCTGGTTCAGAAGGTCTTTGGGGATGTTTAAAACCAGCCGATATCGATGGTGATGGTGATATGGATTTTGTGGCGGGTAATTTTGGGTTAAATTCGAAGATTAAAGCTTCTGCTGAATTCCCAGCAACCTTATCGGTTAATGACTTTGATAAGAATGGTACCGTAGAGCAAATTATTTCATGTGTTACTGAAGATGGGAATACCTACCCAATGGTCTTGAAAGGCGAATTGCAACGTGCTACACCTGCTATTAAGCAGAAATTTATCAAGTACAAAGATTATGCCAATAAAACGGTGGAGGAATTGTACGCAGATGATCAACGTGAAGGGATGGTGATTCGACAAATAACAACCACTCAATCTGCTTTCTTGATCAATGATGGAAAGGGTAACTTTAGCTTACAAGCTTTACCTTATCAGGCTCAATTTTCACCGATTAGAGGCATTGAGGTAAGTGATTTTGACCATGATGGGAAGTTGGATATTTTGTTAGCTGGCAACTTCTTTGACTCATTACCAGAGTGGGGGCGATTTGATGCGAATTATGGATTGATGCTTCAAGGCCAAGGAAAGGGGAAATTCGCGGTTAAATCACCTCAGCAAACTGGATTTAAAACAATGGGGCAAGTAAGAAAAATGTCCTTAGTAAAAGGTAAAGGAGGGAATTTTGTTGTCCTCGCTAAAAACAATGACAAAGCACAAGTGTTTCAAGTAAAATAATAAGTAGTATGAATAAGTATCTCGCATTTTTCATTTTATCCACTGGTTTCCTAGCGTGTAAATCAGGTGATGATGTGCAATTGTTTGAGAAATTGCCTGCCTCCAAAACGCACATTGATTTTACGAATCAAATCAAGGAAACCCCTGAATTTAATATTTTGGATTACCTCTATTTTTATAATGGTGGAGGGGTCGCATCTGGAGACATCAACAATGACGGTCTCGTAGATTTGTTCTTCACGTCGAATCAGGGCAAAAATAAATTATACCTGAACAAGGGGACTATGGAGTTTGAAGACATTTCGGTCAAGGCCGGGGTGGAGGGATTCTCTGACTGGAAGACTGGAGTGACCATGGCCGATGTGAATGGGGATGGATTGTTGGATATTTACGTTTGTGCGGTGAGTAATTTCAAAGGGATGGAGGGTTCGAATGAGTTGTACATCAATAATGGCGACAATACCTTCACGGAGAAAGCAAATGAGTATGGCCTAGATTTTACCGGTTTTGCTACCCAAGCAGCCTTTTTTGATTATGACAAAGATGGTGATTTGGACTGTTATTTATTGAATCACGCGGTTCATAATACCCGTTCGTATGATCGTGTCAATACGCGGATGTTAAAAGATAACGAGGCAGGTGATTATTTGTACCGCAACGAAGGGGGTAAGTTCAAAGACGTTTCTGCTGAATCAGGTATTTACCAAGCAGCAATGGGCTATGGTTTGGGCGTTTCCGTAGCTGATTTAAATAATGACGGTTGGCTCGATATCTATGTCAGCAACGATTTTCACGAGGACGATTATTATTACATCAATCAAAAAAATGGCACCTACAAAGAAGGAATTAAAGAGCATTTCAAGCATCTAAGCCGCTTCTCAATGGGGTCCGATATTGCAGATATCAACAACGATGGTTACCAAGATGTGATGACGCTCGACATGTACCCTGAGGATGAAAAGGTTGAGAAATCGTCTGTGGGGGAGGATCCATTAGATATTTACATGTATAAACTCCAGTTTGGGTATTTCAATCAGTATAGCCGAAACTGTTTGCAGTTAAATATGGGTGGACAAAAGTTCTCCGATATTGCCGCCTCATCCGGCGTTGCAGCTACGGATTGGAGCTGGGGTACGTTAATGGCTGATTATGATGGAGACGGGCTGAAAGATATCTTCGTTTCAAACGGTATTTTGCGTCGGCCAAATGATCTCGATTACCTCAAATTCGTCATCGGAGATTCGCTGCATTATGGCTTGCCTACTTCCCATAAATTGGATCAAGAAGCAATCGATTTAATGCCGAGCGGTAAGGTGCATAACTACTTGTTTCAAGGAGCGAAAGATTTACGATTTAAAGATAAGTCGATGGTTTGGGGATTTGAGGAAGAGGGAATCTCGAATGGTAGTTCCTATGCGGATTTGGACAATGATGGGGACTTGGATTTGATTTCCAATAATTTAAATGAGCCAGCAGGAATTTACGAGAACCATTCCCGCGAATTGTTGAAGAATAATTTCGTGAAAGTGAAGTTTAAGGGCGAGGGAATGAATACGTTTGGTATTGGGGCCAAAGTGATATTGAAGACGAAAGAGGGCCAACAGCTTCAGCAAATGATGCCGACACGTGGATTTATGAGTTCGGTAGAACCTACCTTACTTTTTGGGATAGGTCAATTGAAACAAGTTGATTCCTTGATTGTGATTTGGGAAAATGAGAAAATGCAAATCATCAAAAATCCGAAGATCAATGAGTTGTTGACACTCGATCAAAAAAATGCCCAGATGTTGGTGAAGGATTTTCAATTCTTTGTTCAGCCGAAACCGCTTTTCGAAGAGGTAACCGCAGCAGATGGAATTCCTTATTTGCATCAAGAAAATACGTATTTTGATTTCAACCGTGAGCTATTAATTCCATTTAAGGTTTCCATGGAAGGCCCTAAGATGGCCGTGGGGGATGTAAATGGAGACGGTCTAGAAGACTTTTATGTAGGAGGAGCGAAGTACCAAGCTGGCCAGTTGTTTTTGCAAAAGCCTAACGGTTTCACCTTTTCTCCTCAAACATCCTTTCATGTGGACAGCTTGTATGAAGATGTAGATGCTTTGTTTTTTGATGCCGATGGCGATAAAGATCTGGATTTATATGTGGTGACGGGTGGGAATGAGTTTTACGATAAAATGCCTGAGCAGTTTGACCGCTTATACAAAAATGATGGCAAAGGAAATTTCACACGTGATGTGAAAGCCTTGCCTGCGATGTATGATAATAAATCGGTTGTTCGTCCATGCGACTTTGATCGGGATGGCGATATGGATTTATTTATCGGAGGTCGCGTGGTAGCTTACCATTACGGATATTCGCCCAAATCATATTTGTTGGTGAACAATGGCAAAGGCCAATTCGCCGACAAGACGCAGGCTTTAGCCCCGGAACTACGTGAAGCGGGGATGTTGACCGAAGCTATTTGGGCCGATTTTGATAAAGACGGTGACCAAGATTTGACTGTGGTGGGCGATTGGATGCCTATTAAAATGTATGAAAATCAACGGGGGAAATTTACACTGATTGACAATGGACTATCGGAATTGACCGGTTTCTGGAGTGGATTAACGGCGGGAGATTTTGACCAAGATGGTGATGTCGATTTTGTGGTTGGGAATTTAGGAACGAACACCAAATTGCGCAAAGAGCTAAATGGAAAGCTGCGGATGTTAATCAAGGATGTGGACAAGAACGAGACAGAGGAACATATTATTGGCTATAATCGAGGAGATGATTGGTACCCGATCAATAGCAAGGATGAGATCGGGAAGCAGATTCCAAGTATCATTTCTAAAAAGTATACGAAGTACAAAGATTTTGCAGGCAATACCATCGAGGAATTATTCGGGGATAGTGAACTGAAAGGTGCGACTGAACGGATGGTCAACACTTTTGAATCTGTCTATTTGGAGAATAAAGGCAAAGGTAAGTTTGAGCGCCATGATTTGCCGGCTTTAGCTCAAGTATCTAAAGTGATGGTTTTACGAACCGAGGATGTGGATAAAGATGGGCATTTGGATGTCATACTAGGTGGAAATTTCAATGGAGCTTCGATGTATCAAGCACGTTACGATGCCTTTTTTGGTCTTATTTTGAAGGGTAACGGAAAGGGAGGATTTAAAGCGCTCGTACCCACGGACACGGGGTTCTTGCAAGAAGGCGATGTACGCGATATCAAAATTGTTCAAACACCGAAGGGGCCTTTGTATTTTGTGACGCGTAATGCTGATCGCATGCAAGTCTTTAAAAAACTGAATTGATGCGGATAATCCTGGCAATTGCCCTTTTTTCGGTTTTCTCTTATGAATTTCCAAGTTGTTCAAAAGACGTCTCGGAAGGAGAAGCCCTAGCCAAGCAATATTGTCAGTCCTGTCATGCATTTCCTGAACCAGCATTATTGCCTAAGAATGTTTGGCAATATAGCACCTTGCCCTACATGGCGGTGATGCTAGGTGTTTCAAAGGAAATAGACCAATTGCAAAAACCGCTTTCAGATTATGCCATCATGCGTCCCAAAGGACAAATGATTCCGGATGCTGATTGGGAAAAAATCAAAGAATATTATTTAGCCAAGGCGCCGAAGGAATTGGAGATTCCGGCCGCTGCGCCATTGAAAGAAAATAGTGCTTTTTCTGTAGAAGATTTACCTGTTGCCTTGCCGAAAGGGACTATCCCAAATTTTACTGCGGTACGCATCGATGTCAAAAAACATCAGATTATCGCGGGTGACCAATCTAATCGCGTGATTTGGGTACTGGACGCCCTGGGTAATCCGATTCAGAAATCTGAAAATCAAAATGCCTTAACTTATATCGAACGCTGGAAAGATCAGTATTTGTACACATTTATAGGTACGACTACCCAAGCCAATCCAGATGTGAATGGATCTGTCCAAGTGATTGGAAAAGGTGAGTCTAAGGAAATTTTGAAAGGCTTAAATCGGCCTATTGAATTGAAGGCGACGGATTTGGATGGGGACGGACAGGAGGAGCTGATATCAAGTGAATTTGGATTTATGGAGGGAGGAATGTCTGTATGGGAAAAACAGGGGAGCTCTTGGACGAAAAAGGTACTAAATCCTCAAACTGGGGCCACGCATGTGGATATTCGGGATTTTAATGGGGATGGCCAACTGGACATTGTCGCTTTGTTTGCGCAAGGAGATGAACGCATTATGTTGTATACGAACCGAGGAGGCTTGAAATTTGATGAAACACGTCTGCTCCGTTTCCCTTCTATTTATGGGACAAGTTCCTTTGATATGGGGGATGTAGATGGTGATGGTGATTTGGATATCGTGTGCACGGCGGGAGATAATGCAGATTTTTCTACGATTTTAAAGCCCTATCACGGGGTGTATGTTTATACGAATCAGGGCCAAATGCGCTTTAAACTGCAAGCTTTTTATCCGCAAAACGGGGCAACCAAAGTTATGCTAGCAGATATAGACGCGGATGGAGATCTAGATATGTTGTCGATTGCTCTTTTCCCGGATGTGGAGAAGCGCCCCGAGGAGGGATTGATGTACTTTATGAATCTGGGGAAATCATTTGACCAACAAACAATTCCGGTGACCCATCTTGGACGCTGGTCGGTGATGGATATCGGGGATATTGAAGGGGATGGCGATTTGGATGTGGTTTTAGGTAGCCATGCGGTTGCGAAGTTCCCAGCTGGCGGATTTGATCCTGCTTGGAAAAACTCCAAAGGGATTTTAATCTTGCGAAACAAACGAAAATGAGGTACGCGGTATTGGTTGTGTTGTTGATGATTTCTTGTGCCACATTCGGTCAAAAAAGAGGTTATTTTATTTTTTCTGGAACCATTCAGGACCTAGAGACGAAAGCTCCTTTGGAGGGAGCCTCTGTCCTTTTTTCAGGTTTGTCCATCGGAGCTCGAACAGATTCATCCGGACATTTTTCGTTGACGCTACCTTCTCGTTCGTACCAAATGGTCTTTCGCAGTTTGGGATATAAGTTTAAGACTGGTCGCATCGACTTGAAGGAAAATGCGAACATGACGGTATATCTAGAAAAGGCCGAACAGATATTAGATGAGGTCGTTATTTCAGCTGAAAAATCCGAAGCTAATGTCAATCGCACCATCATGGGTGTGGAAAAGATGTCTAGCAAGACTTTGAAAAAGTTGCCCAATTTAATGGGGGAGGCAGATGTAATCCGAAGTATTATGTTGTTGCCCGGCGTGTCTACCGTCGGTGAGGGGGCTTCTGGATTTAATGTGCGGGGTGGAAATGTGGATCAAAATCTCGTGTTATTGGACGGCGTTCCTTTATTTAATACCTCCCATTTATTTGGTTTTTTTACGGGCTTCAATGCCGATATGGTGCAAGATTTAAGTTTGTACAAAGGCGGTATACCGAGTATGTATGGCGGACGGGCCTCGTCTGTTTTAGATGTCCGCGTGAAGGAAGGGAATTTTGATACGTGGGGTATTCAGGGGGGTGTCGGTCCGATTTCTAGTCGATTGTTGGTAGATGGGCCTTTGGTCAAAGGCAAAACTTCCTTGATTCTAGGAGCTCGTGGTTCGATCTCCGATTTTTACTTAGGCTATTTTCCGAATCCGGCCTTGAAGAAAAGTAAGGCTGATTTTTACGATGTCAATTTTAAGTTGACACATAAAATAAATGAAAACCAACGAATTTCCTTATCTGGCTATATCAGTCATGATGGGTTTAAATTTGCTTCGGATACCTTGTATTCGTGGCAGACGCAATCGCTGAGTTTTAAGCACAATGCTCTTTGGGGGAAATTGTCCCATAATTTTACAGCCTTTGTGAGTGATTACCAATATGGGATTGAGGGGATGAAAAAAGGCTTGGAATTTGATTGGAAACCATCGATTAAGCAGCAAACGGTAAGGGAGGATTTGAGTTTAGATTTGAAGGGAAAAGGGCGTGTGGATTTTGGTGCAGAGTTTAATCAATATCAAAATGATGCGGGAACATTTAGGCCTACTTCGACTTCGTCCGAAGTAAATGAATTCCCGATGCAGGTAGAAAATTCCCGTGAAATGGCGATTTATGTGGGGCATAGTTTGCCGATCGGAAAACGAATCAGTTTAGATTATGGCTTACGCTATGCGTATTTTCAATTACTGGGTCCTTTACAGACTTACCAATACCGACTAGGAACGCCGCGTACCTTGAATTCGTTAACAGATACCTTGCGTTTTGCGTCTTCGGATGTAATTCAATCGTATGGTGGATTGGAGCCGCGGGTCTCTTTGGCAGTGAAATTGGATTCGAGTACCTCGGTGAAATTTGGATTTAATCGGATGCAGCAGTTTATGCATTTGTTATCGAATACGATGGCGATATCGCCGGTGGATATTTGGAAGAATTCGAATGCCTATTTACCTCAACAAGTGGCGGATCAATTTTCCATGGGTGTGTTTAAGAATTTCACCAATGCGCAAAATGCTGTTTTTGAGGCGTCTGCAGAGTTTTATTACAAGCGATTGTCCAATGTGATTGATTATGTGGATGGCGCAGCTTTGTATTTAAATCCAACGGTTGAGACAGAATTGGTTGTAGGAAAAGGACGCGCCTATGGGGCAGAGTTTTTCTTGAAAAAGGCACGCGGGTTGCGGTTGACTGGTTGGGTTTCGTATACCTATGCGCGGTCGTTCCGACAAGTGGGTGCCACGGATGGCCAATATGCTGCCAATTTTGGTAAGGAATTTCCTGCGAATTTTGACATGCCGCATAACTTTAAGTTTGTGTTGAATAACCGATTAACGAAACGCATTTCGTTTAATGCAAACTTTACCTATACTTCTGGTCGGCCTATCACGTATCCAAATGGTCGCTATAAGATTTATGCATTTAATGACTTGTATGATTATGGTTATGCGAACGGAATTTTCCCGCGGCCAGGTTTAACGCCAACGACCTATCAATATGGCGGTTCGAATAATACTTTTTTGACTAGTACCACCATTCGGCCTTTATTGGACGGATATTCGAGTCCAAGTTTTACCTTGCGAAATCAGGAGCGTATACCATTTTACATGCGTTTGGATATTGGCTTTACGATAGAACCTAAAGAAGGAAAACGTTGGCAGGGGAGTTGGAATTTCTCTATCTACAATATTTTATCTCGTCAGAATGCCTATTCCATCTTTTTTAGGTCGTCCACTGGCTTGATTAATCAAGCGCGAACGTATCAATTATCGGTGTTGGGAGCTGCGATTCCATCCGTCACCTATAATTTTAAATTCTAATGAAGAGGATATTGATTTTTATGGGCTTGTTGGGTTTGTTCTCTTGTGAAACGGAAATCACTGATTTTAAGACGGAGAACTTGAGTGATGCGGTGGTGGTATATGGTGAAATGACTAATCAAGTGGGACCTTATACGGTTCGCTTAAATTATACTTCAGGCTATTCCCCTTTTGATGCTACGCAGTTTCAAGGAGAATCGATTCCGGGTGCGGACGTCCGCATTGTGGAAGAGTCTGGGTCGGCGATTGTGTTGAAGGAAATCCAAAAGGGGATGTATCAAACGCCGGCTTCATTCCAGGGTCAAGTGGGAAAAAAGTACCGGCTAAAGATTATGACGCCGGATGGTTTGGACATTGCTTCAAGCTGGCAAGTGCTTTCTGCGCCAACGGAGTTGAAGACATTGAATTCCAAGTATGTGAATTCGGAAAAAGTGGAGGATATGTATTTTGAGATGCAGGCAAGTCTTCAGGATACGCGTGGGTCTGATGATTATTATTTCATCAAACGTCAAGATTTCATTCAATTTTTGACGACCTGTCCGACGCCACCTCCACCGCCGGCACCTGTGCCCATTTGTTATAGTAAATGTTGGCAAGCTGTTCAAAACACCCAGCCTATCTTAATGGATGATGCATTTTTGGATGGCCGCGAGATTAAGGTTCCTTTGGCAGCGATTCCGTATGATGATTTTACGGAGTGGTTTGTGCAGCTGGAGGTGTACCATGTGGATAAGGCCACGCATCAATATTGGAAGCGTCAAGAGGATCAACGCACTTTAGGTGGTGGGATATTTGATAAAGTTCCGGCGCAGATTATTGGTAATTTGACGTGTTTGAATAATCCGGATCGTCAGGTTCTTGGGTATTTTATGGTAGCCGGGAAAACGAAAAGGCGCGTGTTGGTTGATCGCTACAATGGAATTCCTGCCGCGTCGTATCAGAAGCTTGTTAACCTTGTCAATTTCAAGAAATTACGCTTTCAAGATTCACCTATATGGGATTGTCGGCAAGCGGCTTGGGTTCCTTACAATGTGGGCTTGAATTTACCAGTTTACTGATTTAAAATTCGCGTTTTTTTCCTCGCTACGCTTTACCTTTGGCAATCCTCCCAGGTTTGCCAAAGGTAGAGTTGCAACTCGCAAACTAGTATGCTTGCATAATAGTTTTTTTCTATGCAAATTTGTTTCCATCTAAACAGAACAGATATGCCAAGAGAATATGATCGCCGCAACCTCGATTTCATTCTGAAAGAGGTTTTCAATTATGGTTCATTATGCCAATACCCCCGTTATGTTGATTATGCCCCTGATATGTTTGACATGGTCTTAGACTCTGCTGAACAGATTGCAGAACGCCATTTACGCCCCCATTATGTGGATTCTGATCGCAAGCAGGCAGAGTTGATTGATGGAACTGTACATGTACATCACTCTGTGGAAGCTTATGTGAAGGAATTGGGTGAATCAGGGATGATTGGTGCCACTTTTTCATATGAGAAAGGCGGCCAACAACTTCCTTCGATTGTAGGTGGAGCAAATGAGTTTATCCGCGGTGCAGCCAATAATTCCATCGTCATGTTTACAGGACTCAGTAATGGGGCTGCACACTTAATTGCCAGTTTTGGTTCGGATGAATTGCAACAAAAGTTTGTTCCAAATATGTTGTCTGGTAAATGGACAGGCACGATGTGTTTGACAGAACCTCAAGCCGGAAGTTCATTAAACGACGTTAGTACGAGTGCTAAAGACTTGGGTAATGGTTCTTACTCAATTAAAGGACAAAAAATATTCATATCGGGTGGTGATAACCATTTTTCAGAAAACATCATTCACCTTGTTTTAGCTCGTTTAGAGGGCGCGCCAAAAGGAACAAAAGGGATCTCGCTATTTGTTGTTCCCAAGCGCCGTCAAGAAAATGGGCAATGGGTTTCGAATGAAGTTACTTCGATGGGACTGTATCATAAAATGGGCCAAAAGGCCACACCTGCACTCCATCTATCTTTTGGTGATAAAGGTGATTCGATAGGTTATCTGGTAGGGGAACCCAATAAAGGCCTCATGTATATGTTTCAAATGATGAATGAGGCTCGCCTTGGAGTAGGTATGGGAGGTGCTTATATCGCCTCGGCGGCTTATCACTTTTCCAAACAATATGCATCCGAAAGAAGTCAAGGAAGAAAGTTGACCAATAAAGATCCGGAGACTCCGCCGACGCTCATTCAAAATCATCCCGATGTGCAACGGATGTTGTACTACCAAAAATCAATCGTTGAAGGAGCCATGGGATTACTTTTCCAATGTTTCCTTTGGGATGATTTATCAAAATGTTTAGATGGAGAAGAAAAACACGAGGCGCAATTACTTTTGGATTTAATGACACCGGTAGCTAAAACCTATCCAGCAGAGCAAGGATTTTTAGCCGTTAATCAAGGGCTTCAAGTATTAGGGGGCTATGGGTATACCGAAGATTTTCCATTGGAACAAATGGCACGTGATGCTCGTATTATGTCGATTTATGAGGGTACGACTGGTATTCACGGATTAACTTTATTGGGCCGAGGAATTCCGAGTGAACAAGGAAAAGCAGTTCAAGCATTGGTTAAATTAATTCAAGCTGATATCCAAAAGGGCATGTCGTTTGAAAAAACGAAACCCTATGCAGAGCAATTGGCTCTAGAATTAGCGAGCTTGAATAAGGTAACCCTGCATAAATTAAGCAAGGCTGCTCAGCCGGATGTATTCCTTGCCGACTCTACCTTGTACATGGAATTGTTTGGCTTGGTTGTTGTCGCGTGGCAGTGGCTAAAACAAGGAAATGTGGCTGCAGAGGCTTTAGCAAATACAAGTAGCGAGCAAGCTTTCTATCAAGATAAGATTCATACGATGAAATTTTTCTATCATTATGAGGTTCCCAAAGCCTTGGGTTTGACAAAACGCTTGCTTGATGACGAGATTTTGACCATTTTTGAATAATTGTAAAATTTAAACTTCAATATATGCTTAAGAAGCTATTAGCCATAGGCTTGTTCCTATGCTCAATTCAGGCCAATGCGCAATACAATGCTTATGAATTGTTTCATCCATTGTGGAATTATGGCCCTATTTCATCCGCGCGTTCAGCAGCTGGAACGCCTGGGCCTGGTTATTGGCAAAATGTAGCCGATTACAAAATATCGGCTTCATTAGACGATACCAAACGCAAGATTTCAGGGGATGTGGAGATTACCTACAAGAATAATTCTCCCGATAAATTACCTTTTCTTTGGTTGCAACTAGACCAAAATTCATTCAACACGCAATCGCGCGGAGGCAAAACAACCCCTGTGTTAGGTGGCCGTTTTGGTAATGTCGCTTTTGATGGTGGTTATTCGATTGAAAGCGTATTGGTGGATGGTAAGCCTGCCAACTATATTGTAGAAGATACGCGTATGCAAATTCGCTTAGCTACTCCGCTAGTAGAAAAGGCCGGTATCGCAAAGATTAAGATTGTTTATTCATTTACGTCTCCGAAAAACGGTTCAGACCGTATGGGTGTCCAAGAAACTAAAAATGGCGATGTTTATACAGTGGCACAGTGGTTTCCGCGCATGTGTGTGTACGACGACATTGAGGGCTGGAATGTATTGCCTTACTTAGGTGCAGGTGAATTTTATTTGGAATATGGAAATTTCGAATATTCAATAAATGTTCCTGCTTCCCATATTGTGGTAGGTTCAGGTGAATTGTTGAATCCAGCTGAGGTATATACGGAAGAGCAAATGAAGCGTTGGGCTGCCGCAAAAACATCAGATAAAACGGTTGTCATTCGTTCAGCAGCCGAGGTAACTGATGCGGCTTCTCGTCCGGCTAAAGATCGTTTGACATGGAAATTTGCTATTAAGAATGCACGTGATGTGGCTTTTGCTACCTCGAAAGCCTTCATTCAAGATGCTTCGATGATCAATTTGCCAAGTGGTAAAAAGGCTACGGCTGTTTCGGTGTATCCCATCGAATCGGATGGCGAAAAGGCATGGGCGCGCTCGACAGAATACGTAAAGGCTTCCATTGAGCATTACTCGAATTGGTTGTACGAATACACATATCCGGTTGCTACGAATGTGGCGGGAATTGTATCAGGAATGGAATATCCAGGTATTATTTTTTGTGGATATCGTGATCAAACGGCATCTTTATGGGGTGTGACGGATCACGAATTTGGCCATAACTGGTTCCCTATGATTGTAGGAACAAACGAGCGTAAATTCGCTTGGATGGATGAAGGTTTTAATACGTTTATCAATTTCTATTCAACAGATGCATTTAACAAAGGGGAGTACAAGAATCCAAAGTTTGATATGCATCAAATCGCTCCCCGTATTTTCCGTGCGGACGCAGATCCAATCATGTCGATTCCCGATGTGATTCAAACTAAGAATTTAGGCTGGGAGGCATACAATAAACCAGGTTTTGGATTACGTATATTACGTGAAAATATCTTGGGTGCTGATCGGTTTGACTATGCATTCAAGCAATACATCAAAAATTGGGCCTTCAAACATCCGACCCCACGCGATTTCTTCCGTGCGATGGAGGATGGTGCTGGCGAAGATTTAGGTTGGTTCTGGCGCCCATGGTTCTACGAATTATGGAAACTTGATCAGTCGGTGAAAGATGTCGATTACATTGATCAAGATCCTGCTAAAGGTGCTTTGATTACGATTGAAAACCTAGACAAAATGGCTATGCCAGCAATTGTTGAAGTGGAAATGGCGGGTGGTGCGAAAGAACGTTTCACTTTCCCAGTTGAAATTTGGCAGCGTGGTGGTTCTTGGACATTTAAGACGGCTACTAACCTGCCGATCAAATCTGTGACCATCGATCCGGACCATGTCTTCCCTGATATTAACGGTAAAAATAATACCTGGAAGCCGGTTGCTTACAAAGCTCCGAGAGGAAATTAATAAAAAAGCCCCGAAGAAAATCGGGGCTTTTTTTATCAGTGCTTCGTTAAGATCCGGCCGATATCATTCGCCTTTCCTAATTCCTCTTTCAGTTTTTCGTAACTTCCTGACAACATCAATCCTTTGTACTTCAGGAGCGTATTAATGTACTCATCCAGCACATCCATTAGGTTGTCTTGGTTTTGATGGAAAATCTGACTCCATGTTTCGGGAGAAGATTTAGCCAAACGGACCGTTGATTCAAAACCTGTAGAGGCCAACTCAAAAATGCGCTCTTCATTTTTCTCTTTCTCTAATACTGTATTCGCCAAGGCAAACGAACAAATATGTGATATATGTGAAATGTAGGCCGTATGCACGTCATGGTCAATCGACTCCATGTATATCAAGTTCATGCCCAATCCAGCGAGGTACAAACTTTCGATGGTCTCAATAGCTTCGGGTGAACTTAATTCCTTATCACAAATCACACCTCGTTTGCCCATAAATAATCCCTCCACCGCAGCTTCTGGTCCGGAAAATTCGGTTCCAGCCATCGGGTGGGTCGAAACAAATTGCGCACGTTTTGGGTGATTTTTAAGCACCTCGTACACAGGTGTTTTCGTGGAACCTACTTCAATCACGATTTGGCCAGGCTTTAATTGATCCAAAACATTTGGAATGATTTGTACCAAAATATCTACCGGAGTTGCGCAAACTAAGATATCTACACGTTCAATGGCTTCAGATAAGGGTAAAACCTCATCTACTAAGCGCAAAGATAGTGCTTTAACGGCATGGGCTGGATTGGCTTCAATTCCAATAAGTTCTGAAGCCCATCCCGATGCGCGCAAACCTTTCGCAATGGATCCACCTATTAGACCGATGCCAATAATACCTACTTTCTTAGATTCCATTGCTGTGATTTTTGATGCGATCTATCGCTGTTTGAAAAACCTCTTCTTTGGCACATAACGAAATGCGCACATACCCGTTGCCCTGTGTACCAAAAATCCCACCAGGGGTGATAAAGACCGCATTTTCATCCAATACCTGGTCAGAGAGTGCATAGCCAGATTCAATGGATGCAGGCACGCGAGCCCAAACAAACATGCCTGTTTGTGCGGAATCATATACGCAATTCAATAAATCTAGTAATTCAAATACCTTCTTTTGTCGTGACTTATAGATTTCATTTTGACGCGCAAACCAGTGCGCATCTGCAGATAAAGCTTTTACCGCCGCTTCTTGCAAGGGTAAAAACATGCCAGAGTCCATGTTGGACTTGAATTTCAAAACGGGCCCCAATAATTCCGCTCGGCCGAATGCGGCACCGATGCGCCAACCGGCCATATTATGGGATTTGGAAAGTGAGTTTAATTCAATGGCTACGTCTTTCATGCCCGGAACAGCTAACATGCTGATGGGATTATCATTCAAGATAAAACTGTATGGATTATCATTGACTAATAATATGGAATGACGAATAGCAAAATCTCGTAGTTTCGTAAAGAACGCCAAATCCGCTTTGGCACCCGTGGGCATGTGCGGATAATTCACCCACATGATTTTCACTTTTGATAAATCTTGTTGGTCCAGCGCATCCAAGTCCGGTAACCATCCATTCGCTTCTGTTAATTCATACGCTTGAACCGTCGCCCCCGCTAACGAACACGCCGCTTGGTAAGTAGGGTAGCCGGGATTCGGAATCAAGGTCACATCTCCAGCCTCCAAATAGGCCATGGCGATGTGCATAATACCTTCTTTGGAACCGATTAATGGTAATATTTCAGAAGCCGGGTCCATCGAAACCCCATAGTGCTTCATGTAAAAAGCAGCAAATGCTTCACGTAAAGCCGGAATTCCTTGATACCCCTGATAAGCATGATTGGCGGGATTAGCTGCAGACCTAGTCAAGGCCTCAATCGTTTTCGAGGAAGGAGCGAGGTCTGGACTACCAATGCCCAAATTAATAACCGGAATGCCAGCAGCGCGTAATGCAGCGATTTGTTTAAGTTTCGTGGAGAAATAGTATTCCTCTACGGACTTTAAACGCGAAGCGGGTGAAATAGAAAAGCTCATAAAATAAAAATGCCGACTCACAGGCCGGCGAAAATAAGTTAACATCAAAAACCTATCAAACCGGTTACGCGCAGACGTAATATCCTGCGTAGTAATAACCTGCGTAATATGCTGTTGATTTGTAATTCATGTCCCAAAGGTAGGAAAAAATTGATTTTATGCAAATCCCTTCGGAAAAAGACCTTTCAAGACCTGGGCAACAAGTCCTGGTTCGAACCCTTTGGATAAACCTGTCCGGTAACACTTTTGATATTTTTCTGCTAATGTTCCCTTTTTCAAAGAATCAGCTTTTTTAATCAATAGGATTTTAAGGGCCTCGGTATAGTCTTCTTCAGCAATTTCATCCCAATGCGCCTGGATCTCGGAATCTGAAATACCTTTTTTGCGTAATTCAAATTGAATTTTTCCTCGTCCCCATTTTTTCTGGTTAAATTTGGAGCGAATGAAAAGTCCTACAAATCTACTTTCGTTGAGGTAGTTATTTTCTTTTAACCAGTGGATATAAATCGCATGGTCAGCAGCCGAATCTAATTCTTGAATTTTTTGTTTGATTTCTGAGATGCAGCGTTCCTGATAGGCGCAATAGCGGGCCAATTTATTCAGTAATGCGCTGTCCATGGATTAAGACTCGTGCTCTTCGAATTGCTCGAGATTAAAAAGGTCGTTCAGTACATCTACCATCGCTTCAGAATCTCCGCGTTTGCAGGCAGCTTTCAGATGAATGATGGGTTGCTTAATGATTTTCTGTACCAACGAAGCCGTGATTTTTTCTAGTTTCTCCACTTCTTCTGCACTTAGACCTTTCAGGTGACGATTAATTTCTTCCTTGCGGATTTGCTCCAAGGCCCCTTTTAATTTATGGATGGTAGGCGAAACCTCCATCTCTTTGGACCAATCATTGAAGCTTTCGATACTTTCTGTGATAATCTTTTTTACTTCTGGAATCGAGGCCATCCGTAGTGCTAATGCCTCATCAGCACGTTCTTTCAAGGAATCGATGTTGTACAACAAAATACCTGAGACTTTTTCGACAGCTTCTTCAATGCTCCGAGGAACGGATAAGTCAATAAAATATTTAAATGAAAGCAATTGCATTCCTTTTAATTTTTCTTGTGTGATGATGGGTGAATCGGTGCGAACAGACGAAATGATGATGTCAGCCGCTTCGACTTCTTTGCATAAATCCTCGAAAGGAGCTACGCGGAAATTTTTACCTTGTGCGACACGTTCTGCTTTTTCGATTGTCCGGTTCATAACCGTTACCTCTGCAAAATCTTTATCTTCTAAATTTTTACAAACATCAATGCCAATTTCACCTAAGCCTAATATAAGTACTTTTGGAGCAACTAAAGCCTGGGATAATTCTTCTGCCAAAGCAACAGTTGCATACGATACCGAGGCTGCCCCATCGCGAAACGAAGTTTCTTGTGCGACACGCTTATTGGAATAAAAAATGGTATGCATTAAGCGATGTAAATAGGGCCCCGCCATATTGTGGTCTGCCGCCAATTGATACGCTTTTTTTATCTGATTGGGAATCTGAAGATCACCTACCACTTTTGATTGTAAACCGGTAGCTACCTCAAACAAATGTTGTAAGGACTCGTTGGTATCGTTCATTTGGATGAAATACTTCATGTATTCAGTCGTATTTGATAATCCTTTTTCGATTAACAGGGCCTTGATTAATTGTTCTGAAATATCCTCCTGGGTAGTGAAATAGAGTTCAGTCCTGTTGCATGTGGATACAATCAACAATTCTTGCAGACCAAAAAGGTCTTTGCATTTAAGCGTAAAAGCGGTGCTTTCGTCCTCGTTGAGCGCTACCATCTCACGTATGGTGAGCGGTGCACTGCGATGAGAAATACTTACTGACTTAAACGGAGTGATCATTAATGCTAGTGGACTAAAATAGTTTACAAAAGTACAACGCAAAAATTAAATTTTGACAAGTCTTTGCAATAAAATCGTAATTTAGATAAAGTTTAATTAGAACGACATGGACTTCAAAAACAAAACAGTTTTCATTACCGGTGCTTCCCGTGGAATAGGCCTAGCTATTGCTAAAAAACTTGCTTCAAAAGGCGCTAATGTAGTTATCGCTGCAAAAACGGCTGAGCCACATCCCAAATTACAAGGTACCATTTTCTCCGCAGCATCCGAAATCGAAGCTTTGGGTGGCAAAGTTCTGCCCTGTGTTGTCGACATTCGTGACGAAAATCAGGTTTTAGAAGCCGTTGCTAAGGCGGTTGAGACCTTTGGCGGTATCGATATTTTGATAAATAATGCCTCTGCAATTCAGTTGACCGGAACACTCGAAACCGAGATGAAACGCTTCGATTTGATGCATGGTGTGAATGCCCGCGGAACCTATTTGGTTTCTCGCGCATGCTTACCTCATTTATTGAAATCCGCGAATCCACATGTTTTAACTTTGTCTCCACCGTTAAACTTTGAGGCTCGTTGGTTTAAGCATCATGTAGCTTATTCCATGGCCAAATTTGGAATGTCCTTAGTTACCTTAGGGATGTCAGCTGAATTTGAAGGTAAAGTGGCATTTAATTCTTTATGGCCACGTACCATAATTGCCACTGCGGCGATTGAATTTGCTGTGGGAAATGCAGAAATGATGCGTTTAGCTCGAACCGCGGATATCATGGCTGATGCTTGTTATGAGATTTTGACGCGAGATGCTAAAATTTGTACAGGAAATTATTTTATTGATGATGCCGTACTTGCAGAAGCTGGGACTACGGATTTCTCCAAATATCAAGTAGACCCATCGGCTAATCCCAAATCCTTAATTCCAGATTTCTTTATCTAATGCAGGAGTATCGCGCACCTATTTGGTTACCAGAAGGGCATAGTCAAAGTATCTATCCAGCTTTATTTCGAAAGATTCCAATATCCCATACGCGGAGTGAGCGTTTGGAATTGCCGGACGGTGATTTTCTGGATGTTGACTTGCATTTGCGTGCCGAGGCATTACATGAAAAACCTTTGTTAATTGTTTCACATGGTTTGGAAGGGAGTAGCAGGCGACCTTATGTTACCGGACTCATTCGGTCATTGCCAGAATACAATGCCTTGGCTTGGAATTATCGGAGTTGTTCGGAAGAACCTAATCGGAATTTGCGTTTTTATCACAGTGGGGCGACGGATGATTTGGACTTTATAATTCAACACGCAATTGCGCGCGGGGTGAAGGATATTTTTCTGGCCGGCTTCAGTTTAGGCGGCAACTTGACCTTAAAATGGTTGGGAGAAAATGGTAAAAAAGCGTCGCAATTCGTTCGAAAAGCTGTGGCATTTTCCGTACCTTTACACCTTTCCAGCAGTAGCCAGCAATTGACTCGCCGGGAAAACAGGCTCTACACGCATCGCTTCTTACAAACACTATTAGAAAAAGTTACCGAAAAGTCGGCCCGATATCCGCAGGATATTTCGCCGTCTATGTTAACCTCTATTCGCAGTTTGTATGATTTTGATAATGTGATAACGGGGCCATTGCATGGATTTAAAGATGCGGAGGATTATTATGAGCGTAATAGTTCGCTGTATTTTTTAGCGGGAATTCGGGTGCCAACCTTAATTGTAAACGCGAAAAACGATCCATTTTTATCGCAGGAATGCTTGCCTGATCGAATTGATTCGGACTTTGTTCAAATCGAATTACCTGAATCAGGGGGGCATTGTGGGTTTTACCCGAGGAATTATCGGGGACAAACTTGGGCTGAGCAAAGAGCTACTGCATGGTTTAACGGAAATTGAAAATTGAAAAATATGTCTAACAAAGAGCTAGCGCAATTAACCATCGTCATTGATTTTGACAGCACATTTACCAAAGTTGAAGGTTTAGATGAATTAGCACGCATCGCGCTTGAAGGGAATCCGAAGCAGGCTGAGATTGTAGGTAAAATTCGTGAAATCACAGACAAAGGAATGACAGGTGAATATTCTTTTGCTGATTCTCTTCGTGAGCGTGTGGCATTGTTACCAGCGAATCAAACACATGTCAATCAATTGATTGCCTTTTTGAAAGGCAAAATTTCGGATTCATTCAAGAGAAACAAGGCATTTATTCGGGAGCATGCTGACCGTATTTTAATTGTTTCAAGTGGTTTTAAGGACTTTATTGTTCCTGTTGTAGCGGATATGGGGATCGCAGCAGAAAATGTGCATGCAAATACTTTTACCTACGACAGCGACGGGAATATTACCGGATATGATCACACTAATCTCTTATCTCAAGATAAAGGTAAAGTTCGCTTATTGCAAGCTTTGGCATTGGAGGGCGAGGTATATGTGATCGGTGATGGGTATACCGATTATGAACTACGCGAAGCAGGATTAGCGAATAAGTTCTTTGCCTTTACTGAAAATGTGTCGCGCAAGGCGGTGACTGATAAAGCGGATTTTGTGGTGCCATCCTTGGATGAATTTCTTTACCTCAATGGCTTAAGTCGTGCACAATCGTATCCCAAATCACGCATTAAAGTTTTGTTGCTAGAGAACGTACATCCGGCAGCTGTTCAATTGTTTACCAAAGAAGGTTTTCAAGTTGAGCTATTAAAAGGGGCATTGGATGAGGATGAGTTGATTGAAAAAATCAAGGATGTATCCATTATCGGATTACGTTCAAAAACCAATTTGACCAAAAGAGTATTAGAACATCCGAATGCTGCACGTTTAATGTGTGTGGGCGCTTTCTGCATCGGTACGAATCAAATTGATTTGTCTGAATGTGAGAAGAGGGGCATTGCGGTATTTAATGCGCCCTATTCCAACACGCGAAGTGTGGTCGAATTATCGATAGGGTTGATGGTGATGTTGACGCGAAATATTTTCGAAAAGTCGACCAAAATGCATGCCGGTATTTGGGATAAATCAGCTACGAATTCATTCGAGATTCGGGGAAAGAAAATTGGCTTAGTGGGATATGGCAATATCGGTACGCAGATTTCGGTGATTGCGGAGGCGCTCGGAATGGAAGTTTATTTCTACGATATCGTAGATAAACTCGCACTAGGTAATGCGAAGAAATGCAATACATTGAAAGAGTTATTATCGACCGTTGATTTTGTGAGTTTACATGTTGATGGTCGTAAATCGAATACGAATGTGATCGGGAAGCAAGAGTTTTCTTGGATGAAGGAGAACGCGATTTTCTTGAATCTTTCACGTGGTCACGTGGTGGAGATAGGTGCTTTGGTAGAGGCCATCAAATCAGGAAAAGTTTGGGGTGCGGCGATTGATGTATTTCCGTATGAGCCTAAAACGAATGATGAAGAGTTTATCAATGAATTACGGGGCTTGCCGAATGTGATTTTAACGCCACATATTGGCGGAAGTACGGAAGAGGCACAAGCAAATATAGGTGAGTTCGTTCCTTCAAAGTTGTTGCAATTTATGAACAATGGTAGCACGTATGGATCTGTAAATTTCCCAGAATTGCAGTTGCCGCCTTTGGAAAATGCACACCGCTTATTGCATATTCACCACAATGTACCAGGTATTTTGGCTCAGATAAATAATGTATTTGCCAAATACCACGTGAACATCATTGGGCAGTATTTGAAAACGACAGAGCAGACGGGTTATGTGATTACCGATGTGGCGAAAGAGTATGCAGAGGATATCGTGAATGAATTGAAATTGATCGACAATACGATCAAATTTAGAATGTTATATTAAATATGAGCACTTTTTTTACTCCAGGTCCAGCAGCTTTATATCCTACGGTGGAAGCACATTATGCGGAGGCATTTCGCCAAAACATAGGTTCTATTTCCCATCGTTCGGCGGTATTTCGTAAGATCTACCAACATACCGATGAACAATTGCGTATCCTTTTTGGCTTACCGAAAGAGACTGCAGTCTTGTTTACCGGATCAGCTACGGAAATCTGGGAGCGTGCAATAATGAATACCGTTGAGCACGAAAGTTTTCACTTAGTGAATGGCTCATTCTCCAAGAAGTTTTACGATTTCTCCAAAGAGTTGCACAAATTCGCACATGCGATGCACAAACCTTTTGGTGAGGGTTTCGATGCTTCGGAAGTGGAAGTTCCAGAATATGCGGAATTAATTTGCTGTACGGCGAATGAAACGAGTTCTGGCGTTCAAATGAAAGCAGCCGAGATTCATAAAATCAAAAAAGCGAACAAGAATAAGTTGATGATGGTGGATATGGTTTCGTCGGCGCCATATACCAATTTGGATTTTGATTTAGTTGATTCGGCCATGTTCTCTGTTCAAAAGGCATTTGGTATGCCAGCGGGATTAGGTGTTTGGTTGGCGAATGAAAAAATGCTTGAGAAGTCGGAGCGCATGAAATTGCATGAAGGCATTGTAGGGACTTATCATTCTCTACCGAGTCTTTGGGAAAATTACAAGAAATTTGAAACTCCTGAAACGCCAAACGTGATGGGGATATATGTATTGGGAAAAGTGGCGGAGGATTTCAACAAGATAGGGGTGGAAGTTATGCGGAAAGAGACCGATCGCAAGGCGAAGGCTTTGTATGATTTTGCCTCTAAATCGGCTGATTTTGATATTTTTGTTGAAAATCCCAATCACCGTTCTGCTACCGTTGTCGTTTTGAATTGTAAAGGAATGGCGGGGGATGTCATCAAAAAAGTTCAGGCGAAATCGGATATGATTTTGGGCTCGGGTTATGGGAAGATGAAGGAGACTCAAATACGTATTGCGAATTTTCCAGCAGTAAATTTCGAACATGTGGAGGCTTTAATAGCCACGCTAGGTTCTTTGTAATATAAACCAAACTATGAAAACAGATCAACCCATTCGTTGGGGCATATTAGCCTGTGGCGGTATAGCCCGTAAATTTGCCGATGATCTCTCGCATGCCAAAAACGGCTATTTAGCGGCAGTTTCTTCCCGAGATATTAAACGAGCACAAGAATTTGCGTCCCATTACGATGCGTCCGTGAAGGCTTATGGTTCGTATGAGGAAATGCTTTCAAGTGGGGAAATTGACGTTGTCTACATTGCGTCTCCGCACGGACTTCATTATGAACATACCATGTTATGTTTAGAAGCGGGGATCCCCGTATTATGTGAAAAGGCCTTTGCCATCAATAGTAAGCAAGTAAATGCGATGATTGCCAAAGCGCGTGAAAAGCAATTATTTTTAATGGAGGCTTTATGGACACGTTTTCATCCATCCATTGCCAAATTACAGGAGATAATTGCTTCAGGAGCGATAGGCGAAATCAAACATGTGGTTGCTGATTTTGGCTTTAAGGCAGTTTATGATGAAGAGGCTCGTTGGTTTAATCCCCACCTAACAGGTGGTTCCTTGTTGGACATCGGAATTTACCCTTTGTTTATCTCGAAACTTTTATTGGGCCAACCGCTTGAAATGAAAGCGACGGGCGTCATGGCTCCCTCGGGAGTGGACATGAATTGTTCGATTGCGACTAAATATGCATCGGGAGCTACGGCGAGTTTGTTTTCGACGTTTGCTGCACAAACGGATACAACATGTACGGTTTATGGTACCTTGGGAAAGATTTATATGCATCCACGTTTTCATGAAACGAAGGGGATGACCTTGACGATTTACGATGGGCCGGAGACAGTGATAGCGACAGAGCGTTTGGGTTGGGGATATAGTTATGAGGCAGATGCCGTGCAAGAAGACTTGCATGCGGGTCGCACGGAGAATGCCTGGATGTCCCATCAATTCAGTCAGGAATTAATGGGTTTATTAGATGAAATACGTTCACAAATCGGTTTAACATATCCAAATGAATAAGCTACTAATTGCCCTATTGCTGTTTGTAAGTACCTCCTTACTCGCTCAAAATCCATTTGAAAAAGAGATTATTGCGTATGAGAAGCAAGATTCGTTGGCGATGCCAGCTAAAGGCCAAATTCTCTTCATTGGTTCCTCAAGCTTTCGTTTGTGGAGGACTTTTTCTGTTGATATGCGGGGCTTGCCTTCCTCAATAAATCGGGGATTTGGAGGTTCTACGCTTGCGGATGCGTTATTCTATTTTGATCGGATGGTGGTAAAATACCAGCCGAAATGGGTCATTATGTATGAGGGGGATAACGATTTGGCAAAGGGAAAAAATCCTCAGGTGATTGCAGCGGAATACGATGAATTTAAAGCGCGTTTGGCAAAGCAGGTGCCGGGTGCAAAGTTGGTATTTGTGGCTGCTCGGCCTAGTTTAGCGCGAACAGCTTTGCTTGAAAAACAGCGGGAATTGAATGGATTAATTAAGGCTAAAGGCGAATATTTCATTGATATGCATTCGCCATTTTTCTTGCCAGATGGATCCTTGATGCAGGATATTTTTGTGGCTGACCGATTGCATTTAAACGAAAAAGGATATGTAATTTTTGCGAATCAAATTCGCGCATTTATTCAAAAGTATGTTAAGTAAAATCAACCCATCGGAGCTTTGGTTGCCTGGAATTTCCGTTGATTGTGTGATTTTCGGATTTCATGAAAATCAGTTAAAGGTATTGCTGTTGAAATTTATTAAGAGCCCCGTTTGGGCTTTGCCGGGTGGATTTGTTGGCCTTGAAGAAGATGTCGACCAAGCTGCTGCGCGCGTATTGTATGAGCGTACGGGATTAACAGATATTTTTTTGGAGCAGTTTTATACTTTTGGTGATTTAGCTCGAAATTATCGGGCGACGGAGGAACACCGAGATGTTAATACTGCTATGGGGCGCTCAGAGGATGAGGTTTCTTGGTTGTCCAAGCGGTATATTACGATTGGTTATTATGCCCTCGTGGATTACTCTAAGGTTGTTGTCAATCCGGGTGATATTTCGGATAAAGCAGAATGGGTTGATGTTGCATCATTACCTAAATTATTTTTAGATCATAATCGAATCGTGATAAAAGCATTGGATTCATTACGTAAATCGTTGGATGAAAAGTTGATCGCTTTTGAATTACTTGCCGAAACATTTACCATGTCAGAATTACAAGTAGTATACGAAACGATTTTAGGTAAGCGTTTAGTTAGGACCAATTTTCAGCGCAAGATTTTAAGTTTAGATATTTTAGATCGAATTGAAAAAAAATATTCAGGAGGTGCGCATAAAGCCCCTTATTTATATCGTTTAAAACCATAGACTCGGATGTATGGTCTTAAGCTTTGGCAATCCTTTAAGGTTTGCCAAAGCTAACGGGGATAGGTGCGTTTCCCTATTCGGAATGAGCATAGAACAAAAAAGGCCAGTAAACTGGCCTTTTGCTTTATCCCATATTGTGGTAAACATTCTGAACATCGTCATCTTCTTCCAGTCGTTCAATCAGTTTTTCGACATCAGCTATCTGTGCATCTGTCAACTCCTTGGTTTCGTCTGGGATACGCTCAAAGTCGGCACCCATCAACTCATATCCTTGGCTCTCTAAATATTTTTGAATGCCACCGAATGCTGTGAATTCGCCGTATATATTAATTTGATTTGTTTCCTCATCTAAGAAAACTTCATCTACACCTAAATCAATTAAGTCAAGTTCTAATTCTTCTAAATCTATTTCGGGTTTTGATGCGATTTTAAAAACGGATTTACGGGTAAAGATGAAATCCAACATGCCGGTGGTGCCCAAAGATCCACCGCATTTAGTAAATGATGAACGGATATTAGCCACCGTTCGGTTGATGTTATCGGTCGTGGTTTCAACTAAAATCGCAATGCCATGTTGCGCATATCCTTCGTATACAATTTCTTTGTAATCCTCTTGGTCTTTGGAAGTAGCTCGTTTGATGGCTCTTTCAACATTCTCCTTCGGCATGTTAACTGCCTTCGCATTTTGGATAATGGCCCGTAAACGGGAATTGGAGGTCGGATCCCCACCTCCCGCTTTTACAGCAATGACAATATCCTTACCTATTTTGGTGAAGGTTTTCGCCATTTGGCCCCACCTCTTGAATTTACGTGCTTTTCGGAATTCAAATGCTCTTCCCATGCGTTTGGTTTTTAGAATTTATTGATGCAAAAATAATCAAGCCCTATAATACCCACAAGCCCCTCATGAAAATAACTTATCTTTGATTTTCTGTTAGACCTATTTGAAACGTATGAATCGACTGCTACTTCTTGCATGCTGTATATTTGGCTTTATTCATCTGGCTAATGCACAAAAAATCAACGAGCGTTTCCAAGTAAATATTAAAAAAACCACGGGTGCTATTAAGGTCGACGGCATATTGGATGAAAACGCTTGGATGGAATCTGCTGCTGTGAGTGATTTCATGATGTGTAATCCCTATGATTCATTGTGTGCTCAAGTGCGGACAGACGTTAAGATTGCCTACGATGACAAATACATTTACATTTCAGCGGAATGTTTTTTGAAAGAACCTGGCGCTTACGTGGTGGAATCTATGAAGCGTGATTTTGGTTTTGGGGTAAATGATAATTTCCTGGTCTTTATCGATACCTTCGAAGATAAAACCACGGGATTTGCTTTTGGAGCCAATGCCGCAGGTGCCCAGTGGGATGGCCAAATGTCAGAGGGTTTCCGCGTAAATTTAAATTGGGATAACAAGTGGGAATCCGCCACTACCTACAAGACAGATTCCTGGATTTTCGAAGCGGCTATTCCCTTTAAGTCTATTCGATATAAGGATAATATTAAGCGCTGGGGCATCAACTTCTCCCGCTATGATTTGAAGGCCAAAGAAAAATCAGCTTGGGCGCCCGTACCACGTCAATTCCCCACCGCTTCACTCGCTTATGCTGGAGTACTTGTTTGGGATACACCGCCTCCGGCACCCAAAAAGAATATTTCAGTTATCCCATATACCTTGTCCGGTGTCTCAGCGAATTACCGCTCGGATAAACCCACGGCCTTCCGGCAGCAATTTGGAGGAGATATCAAGGTGGCGATTAATTCTGGGTTGAATTTAGACATGACCATTAATCCAGATTTTTCGCAGGTGGATGTGGATCGCCAACAAACCAACTTGGATCGCTTTGAATTATTTTATCCCGAAAGACGGCAGTTTTTTATTGAGAATTCGGACTTATTTGATGGTTTTGGAACGGAAAATATTCGGCCGTTTTTTTCAAGAAGAATTGGTTTGACGATAAATCCACTGAATGGAAATTATGAGCAGACCCCTATAACCTACGGCGCGCGGTTAAGTGGAAAGCTAAATCAAGATTGGCGTATCGGGGCATTAAATGTGCAGTCGGAACGGATTGATGCAAAAGGTATACCTACGCAAAATTACTCCATGGTCGCTTTGCAACGTAAGCTATTTGCTCGTTCAAACTTTGGTATGTACATGGTTAATAAACAGTCATTTAGTACCCCTGAAATGCAAAAAAAGTATGGTTTTCAATCCTACAACCGAGATGTTGGCTTTGAGTATAACTTGGCATCAGCCAATAATTTTTGGACAGGTTCACTATTTTATGCCAAATCATTTAGTCCTTTAGACAAACCAAGGGATTTTTCGCAGGCAGCATCATTGATATATGGCGATAACAATTGGGTTTTTTCCATCAAAGAACAATGGGTTGGCGAGAATTACAATCCCGAAACAGGGTATGTTCCCCGCGTAAATTATTTCCAGGTACAGACAGATGGAGCTAAAATCTTTTATCCGAAGAATAAGTCCATCAACTTATTCTATTCCTCATTGAAACTCATGACGATGAACTTGTGGAATAATCAGGGGGAGTATACGGACAACACGAGTTATGTCTCTTATGAGGGAACGATGAAGGATCGATCTACTTTTGGATTTTATTTATCGTACGATTTTGTCAAGTTGCAAGATGATTTCGATGCGACGCGTATGCGAAAAGCAAAGGTATTGAAAGGTACTGAGCATGATTGGTATGCGTTGAACATGCGCTACGGTTCGTCACCTATCAAGTTATTCACGTATGCTATCACGTCCCGTTTTGGTGGATATTTTGGGGACGGTTGGCGTACCGGAATCACCGCAGATATTGGCTATCGTTTCCAACCATTCGGTGCGATATCGATGGCAGTGGATTACAATGATATTCAGAATGTATACATTCCTGCAACGGATAAAGCACCTGCAAGTAAAATATCATCACAATTTTGGATTATTCGCCCGAAAGTTGACATAACATTTACCAATAAATTGTTTTTTGCGACCTTCTTTCAGTTGAACCAACAAAACAATTTCATGAATTTGTATATGCGCTTGCAATGGCGTTATAAACCAGCATCTGATTTGTTTCTGGTATATTCAGATAATTACAGTCCAAATAATTTTCAAATTCGTGATCGAACCGTAGTGTTGAAATTGAATTATTGGCTTAATTTGTAAAAATTTAAACGTTAAAGAAATATGAAAAAGTACTTAGTAATCTTGTTAAGTGTGATGAGTTTTGGTGCATTTGCGCAAAAGGCGCCTGCATCACCTCCAGCTGTTGTTATCCAGAAAGTTGGGACAACGGAAGTAATGATTAAGTATGCGCAACCTTCAGTGAAGGGGCGTTTAGTATTCGGAAATAAGGATGTCAAACCATTAGTTCCATATGGTGAAGTTTGGCGTACCGGGGCTAATGACGCAACTACCATCGAATTTTCAGCGGATGTAATGATTCAAGGTAAGCCTTTGGCAAAAGGTGTGTATTCACTTTTTACAATTCCTGGTCCTACAGAATGGACGGTAATTTTCAACAGTGATGTTAAGCAATGGGGAGCATTTAAATACTCAGCAGAAAAAGATGTTTTGCGCGTAACTGGGAAAGTAAGCGAGAACGCCATGACAGAAAAATTCACCATTAGTGTTACACCTATTGGACAAATTAAATTGGATTGGGACAAAGCTTCTGTTTCCATTTATGTTAAATAGGGAAATTTTATCCAAATTTAAAGCGACTCAAAAAGGGTCGCTTTTTTTATTGGTAAAGTTCATATGTTTACCTATTTTTACTTGTATGTGAGGTTTAATCTCTATAAATCAAATCGAAATTTATGAAAAAAGTATTAATCGCTGAGGACAGTTCTGTTATTCAAAATTTAGCGCGCAAGATTTTAGAATTTCAAAATTTTGAAATTCATGCGGTAAAAAATGGCCAACAAGTATTGGATGAATTAGCGAAGGCTGATTTTGATATTATTTTATTGGACATCAATATGCCTGTGATGGATGGTATGGATTGTGCAAAAGCGGTACGTGCATTGTCCGATACGAAAAAAGCATCTATCCCAATGATTGCCATTACAGGAAATGCTAGGAACTATACCATGGAAGATTTCAAAGCTGTGGGTTTTGATGATTTCTTAGCAAAGCCATTGAATTTTGATGCTTTGGTTTCTCAAGTGAAAGCCTTAACAGAATAAATGCATGTCCCCAATCCAGGTACGCTTTTTAGGGACTGGAACTTCACAGGGGATTCCCATGATCGCTTGTACCTGCGAGGTATGTTCATCTGAAGACGCGCGTGATCAGCGATTACGCGTATCGATACATGTGCAAGTGAATGGAAAAAGTTTCATCATTGATACAGGACCGGATTTTCGCCAACAAATTTTGCGTGCTGGGATTACGCGCGTAGATGCTGTGTTGTATACGCATGAGCACAAGGATCACACGGCAGGCCTTGATGATATTCGGGGCTTTAATTTTGTTCAGCAAGGGGCTATTCCATTGTATGCGCGAGCTCAGGTGATTGATCAATTGAAGCGGGAGTTTGCTTATGCTTTTGATGAAAATAAATATCCCGGTGTCCCCGAAATTGATGTATACGAAATTGATGGCAAGCCTTTTGTTGTCGAGGGTGTGGAGGTCATTCCCATTTTTGTCAAACATTATTTTTTGGATGTTTTAGGTTTTCGATTTGGTGATTTCACCTACATAACGGATGCCAATTTTATTGCCGATGAGGAGTTAGAGAAAATTAAAGGGACCAAAGTTCTCGTGATTAACGCATTGCGAAAGTCAACGCATATTTCGCATTTTAATCTGGATGAGGCACTTGCGGTCATTGAAAAGATAAAACCTGAGCAGGCCTACCTCACACACATTAGTCATATGATGGGACTACATGCTGCTGTCCAACAGGAATTACCCCCTCAAGTATTTTTGGCCTATGATGGCCTCAGCTTAAGTATATAATTCATGAAAGCGGTACTTTTTGATATGGATGGTGTTGTAGTAGATAACTTACCTTATCACGTGGACGCTTGGTTATTGTTTTGTGAACGACACCATATTCCACTAACCCGGGAGATTTTTTACAAAGAACTTAATGGTATGAACTCGAAAGATACTTTCGAGTGGTTTTATAAAAAAGAGATGTCACGCGATGAAGTTGAAATTCTCGAAGAAGAAAAGGAAATTTTATACCGTTCATTTTACAAAGCACACCTAAAGCCTGCAGTAGGATTGATGGACTTTTTGAAAACATTGCGAAAGCATGGGATAAAAACGGCATTAGCCACATCCGCAGGTCCAGGAAATATTGACTTTATCGTTGACGGTTTAGGAATCCGTGATCAATTTGATGCGATTATTGGTGGAGCGGAGGTTAGTAAAGGAAAGCCAGATCCCGAAATCTATTTAAAGGCCGCGGAATTAGTAGGTGTTTTGCCATCGGATTGTTGGGTCATTGAGGATTCATTACAAGGTATCGCTTCAGGCATAAATGCCGGAATGCGGGTAGTAGGAATTACAACTTCTCATACTGCCACAGAACTTGCACATACGGATTGGATTGCCAACGATTTTATTGATTTATTTGAAAATATTCAAGGAGTGAAGCCCTTATAACATTTATATTCGTGCTATGAAAAATTGTTTCTATTATATACTGTTAGTCTTACTAGGTTGCACGGGGAATCTATTTGGCCAAAAACTCAAGATGGAATTTCAACCTGGGCAAATCATTGAGGAATATACACCTGAGAAATCAGGTATTCATCGTGAACTTCCAGAAGGATATTCAAAACGGATGTTGGAAGAGATTCAAAATCGAAATTCCCGAACGCTTCAATCACAACAAGCAGTTCAAGCGGGTACTCGGGTCATTGTAACTTATGAGGATGTGCCGCCAGTTGATGTTAAAACGATTTTTGAGCGTGCAGCAAATCTATGGGCTAGTACGTTGAATTCAGATGTTACGATTAATATTTATGTTCGGTGGCGTTCGTTGGCAACGGGGGTTTTGGGTAGTGCTGGAGCATCGACCAACGTTCGAAATTTTGTAGGTTGCGATCGATTAAATACGTGGTATCCAGTAGCATTAGCTGAAAAGATGGCACATAAAAATTTGAATGGTAATAGTCCAGATATCGTTGCAACTTTCAATTCGGATTTTTTGGATTGGTACAAGGGGACGGAGGGGGTTCCTCAAGTAAATCAAATTGACCTTTACTCGGTTGTTTTGCATGAATTTGGACATGGATTGGGTTTTGTTGGACAAATGGGTTTGTCATCAAGCGATAATACCATTGCGGGCTATGGATTTCCAGGGATATTTGATCAGTATATTTTTAATGGGAGTGATGTGGCATTAACTGATACTTCAAAAATAGATAATCAATCAACAGCCTTGAAGGCAGAATTAACTTCTGGGGCTTTATTTTTGAATAGTCCCAGCATCGTACGCTTAAATGGGAAGAAGGGTAAATTGTATTCACCGAGTAATTTTTCTGAAGGTTCCAGTACCTATCACGTCGATCAGGCCACGTATAAGGTTGGTGACCCTAACGCTCTTATGACCCCTCAGATAGCTCGAGGCGAGTTAACGCGTGACATTGGCCCTATTGTATTAGGAGCTTTCAATGATTTTGGGTGGTATTCATCTAATATTATTGCTGACAATTATGATGATACGGAAGATGTCAGTAAAGATTTTGTTTTTTCAGCAAAAGTGTACTCTGATACCTTGATAAATGAATCTTCGGTCAAGTTGATGATGTCTATTGATAAAAGTATTTTGAACGCAACGTCGATGCCCTTGGTGAAGTCGGGTAATACCTATACCTATACGTTGCCTAAATCTTCAGCAACACGCAAAATCAGTTATTATTGGACAGCAAACGATGCTGGAGGTAAGAAGTTTACCACACCGGCACAGGCTCCTGTAATTGCTGGAACAAGATTTGGTTCATTTTTTGATTTCACCATTGGTGCTGATACCGTCAAGCCAGTAGTGATTTACCAAAATCCGATAAAATACATCTTTTTAAATCAGCCAACCATTACTTTGCCTACGCTATTGACATCTGATAATCTCGGTATTTCAGCTGTATACATGGAATATTCAATTAATGGTGCGGCATTTATTCGTAAAGATTTTACCAAAGTTGCGGGGGAATCATTTAGTTATACGAATACATTTAATTTTACTACAGGTCAATTAAAAGTTGGAGATGTTATCCGATATCGAGTTGTTGTAGTGGATGCAGCTAAAATTTCCAATGTTGTTTACAGTCCTTCCAGTGGTTATTATGACTTTAAAGTTTTAGCATTAGCTGACCCGGTAACGACCTATTTGCAGAATTTCGATTCCAATGCATCTGCAGATTTTTTACTTAAAGGCTTTAGTTTGATTCAAACAACTGGATTTTCTACTACAGCTTTGCATTCTGAACATCCCTATGCCGACGGCATTGAGGAGTCCTATGATGGGGCTGGAGGTTCAGATAAATTCACAAATAATGATGCGCTCTTATTGAAGCCCATTAAGATAACGGCTGATAATCCTAAAATTACTTTTGATGAAATTGTCTTGGTGGAACCTGGTGAACCGGGCGAACCTTTCTTGGAGTCTGATGGAACCGTTAATCGAAGCTTTTTTGATTACGTAATTGTTCAGGGTTCAAAAGATCAAGGAAAAACGTGGTTTAATTTTGAGAATGGGTGGGACTCCAGCTTAAATTCAGCTTGGTTGGCACGGTGGAAAAGTGCTGGTGATGCTGATGGAAATTCTACGGCTGTAGCATCCAGCTCGCTTGTAAAAAGTCATGAGATCGATATGCTGGCATCTGGAAAATTCAATATCAATGATCAGGTAATAATTCGATTCCGTTTGCATGCCGATGTAGGAGCGCACGGTTGGGGATGGGCCGTAGATAATTTAAAAATTCAGGGACCTAAAGTAGATCCCATTTTGGCTATTGAGCCAAGTTCATTGTCATCGGGCTTGCAAATCTCACCTAATCCAAGTGCTGGTCAGGTGCAAATTACTTATGAGCAACCGACAGCCTTACATGGAGTTCAGGTGCGTGTAATTGATTTGCAAGGAAGACCCGTATTCATGCAATCATATTCGACACAAGGTAATCGATTTAGCCAGCTAATTGACTTGACCTATTTGAGTGCAGGGACGTATTCTTTGCAATTTCAGGTGCAAAACCAACTCCTGACCAAACGATTTGTGTTAGTCAAATAAGGAAGCTAAGGCCTTTTTAATTATCTTTGCAAACATTTTAAATTAGTACTATGTCTTGGTTTACAAGAAAAGATAAAGGGATACAGACTCCCACAGAATTTAAGCGTGAAGCACCAGATGGTCTTTGGTATCAGTGTCCATCCTGTAAGAAGGCATTGCATACGCGGGAACACCGCTTGTTTGCCTTCACCTGTTCAAGTTGTAATTACCACGAAAAAATTGGCTCTCAAGAATATTTTGAGTTATTATTTGATCAATCTCGTTACACCGAGTTAGATCCTATGTTGAGTTCAGGTGATCCCCTGAATTTTACGGATACGAAAAAATATACGGATCGTGTAAAGGCTACGGAATATAAAACGGGCCTAAAAGATGCTGTTCGTGCTGCCTATGGCGATATGAATGGTATGGCAATCACCATTGCTGCTATGGACTTTAGTTTTATTGGCGGTTCTATGGGTTCTGTTGTGGGGGAGAAGATCGCCAGGGCAATAGATCATTCATTGAAGACAGGAACTCCTTTCTTAATGATTTCTCGTTCTGGTGGAGCTCGTATGATGGAGGCAGGTTTCTCCTTGATGCAAATGGCAAAAACATCCGCTCGTTTAGCTTTGTTAGCAGAAGCCAAGATTCCTTATATTTCACTTTTGACGGATCCTACTACCGGTGGGGTAACCGCATCTTTTGCCATGTTAGGAGATTTTAACATCGCGGAGCCTGGTGCATTAATTGGTTTTGCTGGTCCGCGCGTTATCAAAGAGACAATAGGGAAAGATTTACCGAAAGGTTTTCAAAGTGCCGACTTTGTGTTAGATCACGGTTTTCTCGATTTTATCGTTGACCGTAAGGACATGAAAGATAAGTTAAGTGCCCTCTTAGGGATGCTTAAGAAATAAGAATATCTCAAATCAAAAAAGCTCAGTCGAAAGGCTGAGCTTTTTTATGTTGGTGCGAAACCCAAAAAAAAGCCTAACACAAGGCTAGGCTTTTAATACTTATTTCCGAGTGGATACTTATTCAGCAGAAGCTGTAGCTGCTGCCGCCGCCGCTGCAATTGCAGCTTTTCCACGTGGTTTTTTCTCTTTTTCAGGAGCTGGAATCGGATCCTCAACACCTGCAAGAATACGTCCGCAATGTTCGCAAACGATTAATTTTTTCTTGTCCTTGATATCAGTTTGACGTTGCGGAGGTACAGAGCTGAAACATCCACCACAAGCCCCACGCTTTACCATCACAACCGCAAGGCCATTGATGGCATTATCGCGAAGTTTTGAATATGATTTCAATAAACGCTCTTCAACGCTTTTCAACGCTTTATCACGATCTTTTAAGAATTTTTGCTCATCCTCTTCGCTTTCGCCGATGATTACTTCTAATTCTTTTTGTTTGATTTCAAGATCTTTTTTACGCTCATGTAAATTAGATTCTACGCTAGCGACTTCATCATTTTTATTTAATACTTTGAAATCGATTTCCTTGATTCGTTTATCAGCAATTTCCATTTCTAAGCCTTGTAGTTCGATTTCTTTTGAAATTGCATCGAACTCACGGTTGTTACGGACATTCATTTGTTGCTCCTTGTATTTTACAATGAGCTTTTCAGAGTCCTTTTTCGAAATTTTGTAATTCGAGATTTGCTCTTCGAATGAACTGATTTCCGATTGGAATTTTGTTAAACGTGTTTCTAAACCAGCGATTTCATCCTCTAAATCACGAACCTCTTCAGGTAAATCACCTCGTACTTTTTTGATATTGTCTAAGGCTGAATCAATGGTTTGAAGCTTTAATAATGCTTCTAACTTTTGGGCAATTGTAGTTTCGGTAACTGTAGCCATTCTTCTTGTTGCGTTTGAATTATTAATTCGCTCTAATGATTAAGCATAACTCACAGGATTGCTGTTTGTCATACTTTTCAGAACGGCAAAAGTACTAAAATTATTTGATAAATAAGCATGGATAGCATCCTTTATCATTACTTCGGATTCATAATGGCCTATATCGCAAATAGTGCAATGATTTTCAGCGTCAAAGAATTCATGATATTTGAAATCTCCACTAATAAATACATCCGCACCTGCTCGAATGGCATCACTTAGTAAAAAACTACCTGCTCCTCCACACAAGGCAATACGCTTGATTTTATTGCCTAACCAGGCCGTATGTCTAAAGTGTTTCAATTCAAGTTTTTGCTTTATATATTGACTGAAGGTACGCGCATCCATTGCCTCAGGTAATTCAGCGATGTAGCCCGAACCAACTTCATCCCACGTATTATCTAATCCATTAAGGTAATATGCCACCTCTTCGTAAGGATGCGCTGTTTTTAATGCGTCCAAAATACTTATTTCAAGGTGTACCGGATAAATCATTTGAATTTGTTCCTCGTTGACTTGTTCAACTTGATTTGCTGTTCCAATCGTTGGATTTGCTGCTGTATTGGGAGTAAATCGTCCTATCCCTTCTTGGCTAAAACTGCAGCCGGTGTAATTACCTATATTACCCGCTCCAGCTTCATGTAGCGCCTTACGTGTTTTTTCAGCAGCTTCTGTCGGCACAAAATATGTCAATTGCTTTAAAGCTTGCTTAAATGGTCGTAAAACGCGACCATTTTGTAAGCCTAACTGTTGGGCTAATTGGTAACTTACCCCTTTTGGCGCATGGTCCAAATTGGTATGACTTGCGTAGATAGCTACATCATTTTTAATGGCTTTAATCATCGTCCGTTCCACATAATCTTTTCCTGTTAAGGATTTGAGTCCTTTGAAAACGATTGGATGATGGGCAACAATCAGATTGCAGCCCTTTTCAATAGCTTCTTGTACGATTTCTTCTGTGCAATCTAAGCTAATCATTACGCCAGATACCACTTGTTCTCTACTGCCACAGAGAAGTCCGGCATTGTCGTAGGATTCTTGCCAACTCAGTGGAGCCCATGTTTCCATGGAGTTGCAAACGTCTTGAACGGTCATTTAGCAGGTTTTAGTTTTGTAAAGGTAGGACAATTCGAAAAATAATGTTAATTTAATCATGTATTACCCTAATTTATGCGTTGCAGACCAGCCCTTGTAATCATTGAAAATAATCATTTACTCGTGATGAAATATCAGTACGGGGAGCAATTTATCTATAATCTTCCCGGTGGGAATCCTGATCCGGGGGAATTACTTAGCGAAACCATCGCTCGCGAATGTATGGAGGAATTGGGTATCGATGTGGAAGTTGGAACCATGTTACTGATGGGCCAAGTGAGCGGAAATGAACAACGAGATGCCGTATTACATATTCTTTTTGAAGGAGAAATTATTAGTGGTATTCCTGAACTACAAGTAGATGAAACCAGTGCGCAAGAGATTGTTTGGATGCCAATCGAAGAGGTAAACCACATAACCATGTATCCTAATATTGGCATCGAGTTGGTTGACCTATTAATTACCCAACAAAAAGGAAAATACGTTGGGGCTATTCAGCAGCCATGGTTTGCTTAGGAAATCCATAGGTGCCTACCAATAATCCCATTAAGCTCGCGGCTAAACCAAACCAGATGGCTGGGATTTCGGATGGATGAATAAAATTCACATAAGCCCATATAAATAATCCGAATAGCATACTTAAATGGCTACCCATCGGACTTGCTTTTTTCCACCACAATCCTGCATTCAACGGGATAAACAAGGATACTAGGCTAAAAGCTGACGCTTCTCCCACCAATTCAAAAATGTTTTGTCGGCTTACAGCCATCCAAATACAAGCCAGCGTTACCCATACTATCGAAAATCGGATGATGAGAAGTACTTTTTTGTCGGTGGGGTTTTTCAACAAGGGTTTCCATAAGTTTTCCCCCAATACCGATGCGGGGGCAATGATAGCACCACTGGTTGTACTCAACAAGGCTGAAAGTAATGCACCCAAGAATAATACTTGTATACTGTAGGGCATGAATTGCATGACCAATTGCGGTATTAATAAGGTGTCATGCGCCATTAAACTTGGGTAGAGACGAACACCGATTAAACCTATCAACAAAGGAAGTAAGGCTATCGTGATGTACATGGTGCCTGCGGCAATACTCGCTTTAGCTGCAACAGGTCCACTTTTTGCGGACATAACCCGTTGGAAAATATCTTGTTGGGGAATACTTCCTAATCCGATCACGATCCAAGCTCCTAGGTACTTTAGCCATTCCACCCACGTATTTTGGATAGGTGTAAAGCGAAAAAATCCCTTAGGCTGCTGGTCTATGAATTTGCCTAAATCGGGAATTTTTTCCAATAGTAAATAAGCTAGTGCAATCAAGCCAATAATTAAGATGATGTTATGAAGGAAATCAGTAATCGAGATGGACCACATTCCACCCATCAGCGTATAGGCCATTACGATTAAAGCTCCTATGACAATCCCTAACTCCGTGCTAATCGGTAATAGTAAATGTAGCGTAAGACCCAAGGCAACCAACTGCGCAGAAATCCAGCCAAAATAGGATGGGATCATCACCAGCGCAGATATTTTTTCTGAAACTGCGCCAAAGCGAATGCGGAAATAGTCACTAAAGGTAAGAACTGGGAGCGGGTATAATTTCCGAGCATAAATGGCGCCTACAATGAACAATCCTAAAGCCGCTCCAAAGGGTTCTTCAATCACAGCATACAGACCACCATGAACAAATTCGCGGGGGGAACCAAGTAGCGTTTCAGATCCGAACCATGTCGCAAACGTAACCATCGTTGCCAAACCCCAAGAAAGCGTTCGTCCCGCTAAAACAAAATCAGTTGATGTATGGACTTTGGTGCTAGCAAACCAGCCCACGACCAAGTTTAAAACAAAATAAAAAATGACAAAAGCTACCAGCATCCTAAAAAATAAGAACGAAAATACAGATTTTTTTTACCTTTAAGCTATGAACAAACTCGCATTACTTCTTTTGCTTGGCTTAATCGCCACATCTTGCACAAGTCATCGCGTAAAAAAAATAGTTAAGTCGAGTCATTTAGCTGAATATGCTTCTGGTATTTTAATACAAGAAGTTGAATCTAAAAAGGTGGTGTTTCAGTATCACGCCGACCACTATTTTATGCCTGCTTCGAATGCGAAGTTGGTGACATTTTTAGAGGCAAATCGCATTCTGAAAGATTCGATTCCTACCTACCGTTATCTTGAAACCCCAGATACGCTTTATTTTTGGGGCACTGGCGATCCGAGTTTAGGCCATCCGGATATTAAAGGAGATGCGTTATTTAAAAAGCTTGCTTCTTCTACCGATAAAGTATTGGTCTTAGCTGATTCGGATAAATATGTTCGCCCTTTAGGTTCGGGCTGGGCTTGGGATGATTACATGGATTCTTATTCAGCCGAGGTTTCGTTGCTTCCAATGTACAATAATCAGGTCCGCGTAACAATGAAGAATGGGAGTATTTCGGTTTTCCCCGAATACTTTACGTCCCAAGTTAATTACGGCCAATCAATTTTTCATAAAAGAGATCGAAATTCAAATCAATTTGAGGTGCCTTTACTAAGGGATGGAGAGAATTTATTTGTAATTCCTTTTTTGACCTCAACGAAACAAACAGCTGATTTATTGAATTACGAAATCAAGGTGCCCATCTTGACGCAGCCTAGACCATATGACAATCGTTCCAAATTAGTATATGCTGGGAAGGTGGATAGTCTTTTTGTTCCAATGTTGCAGGATAGCGATAACCAGATTGCGGAACAACTTTTGTATCTCATTGCGGCAAAAAGAAATTGGGAAGGTCCTACCCGAAAAATTATTGAGAAGTTAACCAAGGAGGATTCTTTACTGTTGCCCCTCAAGTGGGTTGATGGTTCGGGACTGTCCCGTTATAATTTGATGCGCCCCAAAGATTTGGTAGCTATTCTATTACAATTGAGAAAAGAGGTAGGCGAAGAACGTTTATTCAAGCTCTTGCCGGAATCAGGCAGAACAGGTACGATACGTAGAATGGTGCCTGATGAAAGCAGATCACGTTTTTATGCGAAATCAGGCTCCTTTGACAACACGTATAATTTATCGGGATTCTATCGAAATGCCAAGGGTAAAATGTATGTATTTTCGATTATGGGGAATTTGGCCAAAAAATCTACGGTTGGCATCCAAATGGACGCCCTGTGGATACTAAATGCGCTTAACTAGCCCAAATCGGTATATCAAAAAGCTGATCAGCATAAACGCAATCACAAAAGGGATGCTTGACATATTTTGGACCAAGGTACCCACTAAAAACAAACTGGAAATTACTACCAGGATTATGGGTAAATAGGGGTATGCCCATACCCGATAAGGCCGATTCAAATCCGGTTCTGTTTTTCGTAATCGAAGCAGAGAGGCAAATCCCGCCAGATAACTCGCCACAAAGAAGAACGTGGCTATGTCGGAAAGTCGGTCACTAATCGATTGGCTACTAATTAAAAAAAGACATGCAAGTCCAACAGTCATATGGGTCGCAACGGTTGGGCTTCCTTGCCCATTCACTTTCCCGGCCCCAGCAAAAAACAGTCCATCCCGACTCATCGAAAAAATAACCCGCGGGGCAAACATCACTTGTGTGTTGAGGATACCCAGAATACTCAACATCAAAAACGTAGTGACCCATCGGCCCGTTTCGGCGCCTAAAATCTTTTGCATGGCATCTGCTGCAGCTAATTTACTTTGACTTAATTCAGTCCAAGACAGGGTATATAAAATCCCGATGTTGATGAGTAGATAGATGACGGCAACAACAATGACCCCGATATACATTGATTTTGGCATACTCTTTAGTGGGTCTTTATTTTCTTCTGTGAAATATGCAGCGGTATGCCAACCGTCGAAAGCGTAAAAAATAGAAAGGAGCGCGGTAAGGATGCCCGACCAAAGCGGTAATCCTGTAGGTGTTGCTGGGCTAGACTGCCATGTCCCACCTTCACCTTGTGATAAACAGATATAAATGAAACCGATAAGGGCGAGTGCTTTAATGCCACTAAACCATTCTTGTGATTTACCGGCAGCGATGACACCTAATTGATGAAAAAACCACAGGATGAGTAATAGGCCAATGGCGCAATAAAGTTCATAATTATGCAAATCTGGAAATAGAATAGCCAGGTATTCGCTACAGGTAAATGATCCAAAACCCAAAGCAGTTACCGTCCCAAGCCATGAACTTAAACCAACTAAAAAACCAATATATCGGCCAAATGCACGCTCGGCATATCCGTACCACGCGCCGGCTTTAGGAATGGACAAACTTAATTCCAATACACAACTCACCCCAAGCAAGGCATAAATGGCAACGATTAACCATAGGAAAATAATCAAAGTTGGACTATGTAGCTGTTCCGCTATAGGTCCTGGCTTTCGAAGAATTCCCGTTCCAATCGTGCCCCCCAATGTTACCGCCACGCCAAAGCCTGTTCCTAGTACTTTCCACAGTTGATTACTTGATTTTTTCATAGCTGATAGCAAAAATAGATGATTTTTTGGTTTTCCCTGATTAGTTTTAACAATCATGAAATCGAGTTTCATTTTTCTATTTTGTATATTTTTACTTTTCTCAGCCAGGGGAGAGCTTGTTCAGCTTGATACCTTAAAAGATTATAGCCTAGGGTTCCATTGGAAAGGTAAAAAAAAGAGCATTGAGGTGCCATTTGAAATGTATGCAAACCTGGTTGTAGTTCCCCTTAAATTAAATGAATCGGATACGCTACGGTTTTTAATCGATACAGGATTAGGAACAACGCTTTTGACAGATAGTTTGGTCTATCGCCGATTGAAACTACAACCCACACGTCAAATAGAATTATTGGGTTTAGGTGACGAAAAGCCCATTAAGGCGCAGGTAATTATTGATTTGAAAATTCAAGTGGGGCAGGCAACGGCTGTCCATCAAAACCTTATTTATGTGTCCAATGATCAATTAAATTTATCAGATTATGTAGGGACTAAAATTGATGGCGTATTGGGGTATGAGTTATTTTCCAATGCCGTGGTAACCATTGATTATGCAAAACAGAGGCTTGTGTTAACACAAACAGCTGATTACCGATATAAAAAAAGGAAAGGGAAGCGATTTGAATTGGAAATTATTGATAATAAACCCTACATCAAGGACTTAATAATTACGAGTAAAAAAGGTAAACAGCTAAGTGAATTATTATTGGATTCGGGCGCAGGGCATGTTCTATTCTTAGATGAAAATGGAGTTGATTCGAGTATGTTCAGCTATTCAGACAAAAAGGTTTATTTGGGTAAAGGATTAAATGGGGCTATTATCGGATCGTTGGGTAAAGTTCCCAAAATTCAACTTGGGGCCTGGTCATGGAATCAAATACCTACGGCTTTTCCTCATGCAAAATATCAGGTAGGGGGCTTGGACATCAATCGAATACATGGGAGTATTGGGGGTGAGTTTTTACGTCGTTATGTGGTTACATTTAATTATTTAGGGCAATACGTTCAGTTTAAGCCCGTTTCTAGGCAGTGGAAACGTAGTTTTGATTTTGGAATGTCCGGCCTAACGCTGAAATCACAAGGAGAAAATTTTCGAAGATTTGTTGTGGAGACCGTTCAAGTGAATTCCCCCGGAGAGGAGGCAGGTATTTTGAAAGGAGACGAAATTTGGATGGTCAATGGTATTAAGGCATCCGAATATCAGTTGGGCGATATTTATCGAATATTGAAAAAAAAAGAAGGTAAAAAAGTTGATTTGGTGATACTTAGAGGGCAAAATTTTCAACTGATCCAATTGAAACTCAGGAAATTATTTTAATTCGTAATCCCCCGCAATTGGAAAGTGATCTGAATAGTTAATGTTACGTAGCGTGACAAATTGATTAATCTTAAATTCTTTCGAAAAAAATTGGTTATCAATCCGTACCAAATACGGACTTCTATTCAGTGTGTATCCAAATCCCCGTCCTGCCTCTTCGAAGGAATTTTTCAACCGCTCTCGTAAGGTACCATAGGCCCATCCGTAAGGGGTTTCGTTCAAATCCCCTACCAAAATCACCGGATATAGACTTTCTTGTATGAGTCGGTTAATTTGAGACATTTCATCTTTATGTTGTATAAATCCTTTTCTCAGGGAATTCATGATGCCCCGTCCTTCTTTTTTGGCATCTTCAAAATCTTGATCACGAATTTTTCCAGTCACGCGACCAACACGAATTCCCATGGACCATAATTGCACATTGATGATTCGGAAGGTATCTTTTTTCGCTACAATATCTGCATACAAATAGCCGTTGGCCGAATTACCAAATTGCTTACCTTTCTGGCTAATAATGGGGTATTTTGAAAAGATAGCTAAGCCCATTTTTTCCTTGGCCTCAAAAAAATCTTCCTTTAGCGGAATAAAGGCATAATGGGGGTAAGCATCTTTCATCATATTTATGCTACGATAGGGCTTCCGATCCGCGTGTGAATAAAATTCTTGAAAACACTTTATGTCGGCATCGTATTCAAGCATAAAACTTTTTAATGCTTTGACTTTTTCTTCATTCCCCACATAGTTATTCGAATACATGCCATAAACATTGTAACTCAACACGCGTACGTTCTTTTTTGTAGTCGGAGTAGCTGTATTCCAAGCAATACTTCGCATGATAAATCCGTAGCCCAATGCGAGTACAATTAGTGGCAAGAGTGCTCGTTTAGCGCGGCGAAAAATCCAATAAATGAGGGATACCAAACAGAGTAATTGTGCGTAGGGAAGCGTCATCATAATGAAACCCGCGAGCCAGTGATCTATGATGAGCGAATAGCTCAATAAATAAGTTAGTAAGGTATAAAGGCATAAAGGCAAGGTTCCTAACCAGATTAAGGAAGAGATGATTTTCTTGCTAACGGATTCTTCGGATTTTCGCTTTGCCATGCCTCAAAGATACACAATCCGAGGCATTTTATAAATTTTACAAAGAGCTTTGGGATTTCTCAAAATATTTCCTACTTTTGCAATCCCTTTGAGGGAATTAAATCAGAAGCGCATACAATTTTAAAAACGATATATTATGGCAAAGGTTTGTCAATTGACTGGAAAGAGAACTCGTGTAGGTAACAATGTATCTCACGCCAACAACAAGACAAAACGTAAGTTTTATCCTAATTTGCAGACAAAGAAGTTTTTCTTGGAGTCTGAGGGTGTTTGGGTTCGTATGAAAGTATCTGCGAAAGCAATTCGTACGATCAACAAGAACGGTTTCGAGAAAACATTAATCGCTTCTGCTCGCAAGGGTACGTTGAGCGTTTAGTTATATCAAAATTTTTATCGAAATTAGCCTCCTTGAATTCAAGGAGGCTTTTTTTATTTGCCCATGTTGACACCTGAAGAATACAATCGGTACCAGAAACAATTAGCTATACCTGAATGGGATGTAGCGAAACAGGAGACGCTTGCACGCGCACACGTACTCATTGTGGGTGCAGGTGGTTTAGGAGTAAGCGTTATACCGTATTTAGCTGCTGCTGGCGTGGGTAAGCTTACGGTGATTGATCATGATGTTGTGGAGTTGAGTAATCTCGGCCGACAAGTAATTTACCAGAGTGACCAAATTGGTCAGTTTAAAGTTCATTTAGCCAAAGCCTTTGTAGAGAAACTGAATCCCCAAGTACAAGTTGTCGCCATAGCCGATAAATTCTCAATTGGAAATCTTGCTCTCATCGAATCTGTAGATTTAGTGGTGGATTGTACGGATAATTTTGATACGCGTTACCTAATAAACGATGTCTGTGTTCGCTATGGAAAAGCCTTTGTATATGCAGCTATTCATACTTGGGAGGGTCAATTAGCTGTTTGTAATGCGTTTGGGACAGGGCCTACGTACCGCTGTTTGTTTCCCGACGAGCCTAGTGCAGGTGAAATACCGACCTGTAACGAAGCGGGTGTGCTTGGATTTTTACCGGGGATGCTTGGTTTAATGCAAGCTAAAGAAGCCATATTTTATTTAGTAGGCATGGATTCTCCAGCTCAAAATAATTTACTTCGCTGGGACTCACGTAGCATGCGGATGCATACATTTCGAATGGAACGATCGGCTGATGCGGCTGAACGGATTTTTCCAAATAAACCTGTTGAACTGATTGAAATTAGTGCCTCAGAAGCAGCCACGCGCTTGCAGTCTGGCGAAGTTAAGTTTGTCTTAGATGTCCGTGAACCGTTTGAATGGGAGTTAGCCAGTCTACCTGGCTCGATTCAAATGCCTATGAATTCCTTGCAAATAAATCTTATTCCCAAAGAAGCCCAAGGCATTGTCTTATGTCATCATGGTATGCGTTCCATGTATGTGTTGAAACATTTACAGGCGCAAGGATTTACGAATTTGGTGAATTTAGCTGGAGGTATCGATGCTTGGTCTCGGGATGTAGACAATTCGATTCCGCGCTACTAAGAAACGATATCGCCGTATAAGTCGAACTCCTCTGCCTTATTGATTTTCACCTGAACAAAATCTCCCTGACGAGCATATTGTTCTGCCGGAATTAAGACTTCATTATCCACTTCTGGGGAGTCATGTTCGGTACGGCCTACAAAGAATCCGCTTTCCTTTCGGTCAACCATCACTTTGTATGTTTTTCCAATTTTGGCTTGATTCAGTTCTTCTGAAATACCTTGCTGAAGCGCCATAATTTCATCCGAACGTTCCTGTTTCACTTCCTCTGGGACATTGTCCTCCACAAGATATGCGTGGGTATTTTCTTCGTGCGAATAATTGAAGATCCCTAGACGGTCAAAACGCATGCGCTCAACAAACGAATACGTTTCCTCGAAGTCGGCTTCAGTTTCTCCTGGGTAACCTGAAATTAACGTAGTACGTAAAGCAATACCAGGTACTTTCTCCCGGATGTCCGTAATCAATTGCTCCGTTTTTTCACGGGTGATTCCACGGCGCATGTGTTTCAACATCGCATCGGAGCCACTCTGCAACGGCATGTCTAGGTAGTTGCAAATGTTTTCGCGCTCTGCCATGGTTTGCAAAATTTCCATGGGGAATCCTGCCGGATAGGCATATTGTAAGCGAATCCATTCCACGCCTGGAACGTCGGAAAGGCGTTCCAATAACGCTTTTAACTGTCGGCCCGACTTCCCTTCACCCTTCAAATCCAAGCCATAAAAGGTCAAATCTTGGGCTATTAATATTAACTCTTTAGCCCCTTTCACAGCTAATGATGTAGCTTCTTTCACCAATTCATCCATGGGACGCGACACGTGTCCGCCGCGCATCAAGGGAATCGCGCAGAAACTGCATGGGCGGTCGCATCCTTCGGCAATCTTTAAATAGGCGTAATGAGCGGGGGTGGTTAATAGGCGTTCGCCTACTAGTTCGTGTTTGTAATCTGCTTTTAAAGCTTTTAATAGGCGGGGTAATTCATTCGTCCCGAAGAACGAGTCAACCATCGGAATTTCTTTTTCTAAATCATCTTTATATCGATGTGATAGACAGCCGGTTACGTATAGTTTGTCAATCTTACCTGCTTCTTTGGCATCTGCATACCGTAAAATGGTGTCGATGGATTCTTGTTTAGCGTTATCGATGAAGCCACATGTATTTACCACGACGATGTTAGCGGTGTCTTTCTTTGCTTCGTGGCTTACTTCCAAACCATTGCCTTTCAACTGGGTAAATAGCACTTCGGAATCGACTAAATTTTTCGAGCAACCGAGCGTAACGATGTTGATGGATGGCTTTGGACTTACTTTGGTTTTCATGCTTGCTTTGAATAAGCATGCAATTTACGAATTAATTTGCAGCTTCAGACGGATTTTCATTCCGACGGGATACAAGTATTGAATTCTTTTTTTAGTATTGTACTTATTAAACTTAATTATACTCATGAAAAAATTGATATTAATTTGCGCTTGCATGGCTTCAGGTATGATGGCATTCGGGCAGGGACTAAACACACTTTCCAAGCAAGAGAAGAAGGCAGGATTTAAGTTATTGTTTGATGGAAAAACATTTGCTGGTTGGCATACCTATGGCAAACCCGGTAAAGTAGGTGCTTCTTGGACCATCGAAGATGGGGTGATCGGATTTGATTTAGCGCGCAAAGATGGCGGCGATATCATTACCGATGCTGAATTTGAGAATTACGATTTTTCAGTTGATTGGAAAATCTCACCGAATGGAAACAGTGGAATCATCTTCAATGTCACGGAGGATCCCGTGAAATACCGCAGTACATATAATACCGGGCCCGAAATGCAAGTGCTTGACGATGCCGGTCACCCAGACGGTAAAATCAATAAGCACAATTCGGGTGATTTGTATGATTTAATTAAATCATCAGTTAATGTGACTAAGCCGGTAGGTGAGTGGAATACGGCACGTATTGTTAATAACCGTGGATTATTGCAATTGTATTTAAATGGGTCGAAAGTAGTCGAAACACGTACGGATGATGAAAATTGGAAGGCGATGGTAGCTGGTTCAAAATTCAAAACGATGCCAGGTTTTGGTGTGAATATGCGCGGGCGCATTGCTTTGCAAGATCACGGAAATCCAGTTTGGTACCGAAATATTAAGATTAAGGAATTATAAGAAATAGGGGGCGAAAGCCCCCTATTTTATTTTCACACGAAGTAAATTCATATCTGAGGTGATGAACAAGAATTTTCCGTCTGTTCCACCAAAAGCTACATTGGAATTCGCATTTCCCGTGGCGATTCTGCCGAGTAACTTTCCGGCTGAGTTGATGATTAAAACGCCCCCTGGCCCTGTGGTCCACACATTCCCTTTTGCATCTACTTTCATGCCATCGTAGCCACCTCGGATTCCTTGCTTAGCTAATTCTGCTGCGTCGAAAAACAGTTTGCCTGCTCCTAAATTTCCAGACTTGTCTACTGGGTATGCCGTGATGAGCGTTGGTCGCTCGGAGGTACCCACATACAAAATGGTTTCGTCGGGATTGAAAGCGAGACCGTTCGGTCTGCCTAAATCCTTAATCTGCAAACTGATTTCCCCTTTGGTATTAATGCGGTATACGCCTTGAAAGTCAAGCTCTTTGGCGGGCTCTGGTTTTCCCCGTCCGGGTAATCCGTACGGTGGATCTGTGAAATAATAGTCGCCTGATTTCTTTTGAACGAGGTCATTGGGACTGTTCAATTGTTTGCTTTCGAAGGTATGGGCTAGGGTTTTCTTTTGCTCAGGGTGATTGAGCGGCATTTCTGCGATGCGGCGATCGCCATGCTCGCAGGAAACAAGATTCCCCTTTTTATTAATGATTAACCCATTGGCTCCCGGTTCTTGCGAATAAACGCCCGTGCCTGTATATCCGGAAGGCTTCAAGAATACTTCAAGTCCTTTCGCTTCTGACCATTTGTGAATGGTGTTTTCAGGGACGTCTGTGAAGAGTAAATAGCCTCCTTTTTTAACCCAAACAGGACCTTCTGACCAGGTAAATCCCTGGGCAATAATTTCAATTTTTGCCGTCGTATCTAGTAATGCGTCCAATGCTGCATCATATTGGTGGATTTTCCCGATGGTGGGGTATTGCGCCATAGCTGTGAGTCCAAGTGTTAGAAGGCCGAGGGTTGTGAATATTTTTTTCATAAGGCAAAAAAAATGGGCCGAAGCCCATTTAATTAAAGGTTACGTTTTTTGATTTCTTTGACTGCGAAATCGGCTGCACGAGCCGTTAAGGCCATGTAGGTCAGCGATGGATTGACACATGAAGTTGATGTCATACAAGCTCCATCCGTGACAAATACATTCTTCACAGCGTGCATTTGGTTGTTGCCATTTAACACCGACGTTTTTGGATCGCGACCCATGCGTGCCGTACCCATCTCGTGGATGGCCATACCTGGATAAGAACCGTTGTCAAATGCACGAACGTTTTTCAAGCCTGCGCTTTCCAACATCTCTTTGGCATCTTCCATCATATCTTTCCGCATCTTTTTCTCATTCTCTTTGAATTCCGCGTCGAACACGACTAATGGTATTCCCCATTTATCCTTATCCGTAGGATCCAAATACATTTTATTCTCGTGATACGGAAGTGTTTCTCCGAAACCACCTAGATTCATCATCCAAGGACCTGGTTTCGTCATCGCATCTTTGTAGTCTGAACCAAAGCTCATATCATTTACGCCGCGATTCCAACTTTGACGTGATCCACCTCCTTGGTATCCAAATCCACGTACATAATCACGTTTGTCATTACCGATGTTCCGGTAACGCGGGATGTAAATTCCATTTGCCCGACGGCCAATGTAGTATTTATCTTCGTCACCTTCCCATATTCCTGAAGCACCCACTTTGAAGTGGTGATCCATTAGGTTATGGCCTAATTCACCTGAATCATTTCCTAATCCATTTTGGAAACGAGAAGATTTTGAGTTTAATAATAAGGCCGTTGACGCTACCGTAGAACCACATACGAAGATAATCTTAGCGAAATACTCACGCACGTCTTTGGTTACGGAATCAATTACACGAACACCCGTTGCTTTTTGCTTCGCATTATCAAACAAGATCTCAGAAACGATTGAATCGGGGCGAAGCGTTAACAAACCAGTCTTAGCCGCTGGAGGTAATGTACACGATTGTGTACTGAAATAAGCGCCATAAGGACATCCTAAGCGGCATTTATTTCGGTATTGGCACGCTGAACGGCCAATTTTCAATTGTGCTTCTTTAGCTTCTGATAAGTTGGCCACCCGACCAATCGTCATGTTACGGCCTGGGAAGTTCTTTTCGATGCGCTGACGCACTTCTTTTTCCACGCAGTACATGTCCATCGGCTTCAAGAATTCAGAATCCGGTAGTTGCGGTAATCCCAATGCTTCACCTGAGATCCCTACGTGTTTCTCTACGTATGAATACCAAGGGGCAATATCTTTGTAGCGAATTGGCCAATCGACAGCAATGCCATCTTTTAAATTTGCTTCAAAATCAATATCGGATAAGCGGTATGTTTGGCGACCCCACATGATTGATTTTCCCCCTACGATGTCTGGACGGAACCAGTCGAAGCGCTTAACTTCTTTGTATAGTGCGTCAGAGTCATTCATCCAATACTTCTCAGTCATCTCGTTGTACGGATAATCACGGGAAAGTTTTGGATGGGAAGCCTTTTGCTCGTTGGTCAATAAACCATTGTATTTAAAATCCCACGGATCTTTGTAGCTCGGCTCATAGGCAGTTACGTGGTCGAATTTCTTGCCTTTTTCAAGGACAAGTACCCGCATGCCTTTTTCAGTTAATTCTTTAGCGGCATAACCGCCGGAAACTCCAGATCCCACCACGATAGCGTCATAGGTCATGGATTTGATTGCGTCAATATTCAGATTCATAGTGCCCACGTTTTTTGAGTTGGAGATAATGGCATGCAGCCGTCAAATTTGCCTGGAATCGAAAGGTAATCCAATGCTTTGGTTGCCCCGATTTCAGATGTAAAATATCCAGTAGTTGTCAATTCCTTCATCATGAAGAAGAAGGTTGGCTGGCCCTTCGAACTTTTACGTGCGGCATCGGATTCCAACATACAAGTTGTCAATGCCTCTTTGCGTTGTGTTAAGGTTACTTCTACGAATCCTTTACCGAATCGCGCTTGGCAGTCGGCATCCAACTTCGCCAACCCTGCTGCAAATGTTTTTTGACTTGCTTCTGGGTAGCAATCTTGTACGACACGAAGAACGAATTTTTCAACACCAGCTGCTTTGGCTCCAGGTGTATCGGTTGTTGGAATGATTACATCAGCGATTTCAGCAACCAATGATTCTTGTGATGCTGAGAATTGCACAAAGGTGGGATGCGATTTTTGTCCCTGAATGCCTGCCATGGCTGGGGCGGAAATCATACCTCCCATGAGGATGGCTACCCGCTGGATGGCTTCTCTTCTATTTAAGTTCATAGTTAATTGGATTTTACGATTCAAATATAGGATATTTTTTTACTTTGCCAAACAGCTATGAGTTCCGTAGCTTTGCCAAACCTTACAGGATTGGCAAAGCTAAATCCCCTAGAGGAACGAAATAAATAACATGTTTCTTGTATCAGTAAACGCATTATCTCAGCAAATTCAGCAAGCCATTGCCTCTGTCTATTCAAAAAGGGAGGCTAAGGCCATTGCGCAAGCGTATTTGAACATGACATGTGGGGTAAACACCTTGGATATTTTGATGGAAAAAGCGGTTGAGGAACCGGTCGATTTTAAAACGGATTTGGCCCAACTCGCCGCCGGGGTACCCCTACAATACGTGACAGGGAAAGCCTATTTTTACGACCGATTATTTTCATTGAATGCTGCTACGTTAATCCCACGTCCCGAGACGGAGGAATTAGTGAGTCAGGTATTGAAAATAATAGGATCTGAGGCTAAGCACATACTGGATATAGGTACCGGCTCTGGATGCATCGCGATTTCACTTGCTTTAGAAGCACCTCAATCTCAGGTAAGCGCTTGGGATGTGGCTGCAGAAGCACTCACAAAAGCACAAGAAAATGCGAGTCATTTAGGGGCGCAAGTCACTTTCAAGCAGCAAAATGTTTTTGAATGGTCTACAGATCAAACCATGTGGGATATCATCGTCTCCAATCCACCCTACGTGCTAGATGCAGAAAAAGCCGAGATGGAAGCACATGTGTTAGACCATGAACCGCATATGGCCTTGTTTGTACCTGATGAAGATCCCTTGTTGTTTTACCGCGTGATAGGCGAAATGGCACAGGATCGATTGAAGCCTGGCGGATACCTTTGCTTTGAAATCAACCGTGCTTTTGGCACACAAAATGTTTCCCTTGCGGAAGCGCAGGGATTTGAAAACATTCAGCTACTAAAAGATTTCCATGGCAACGACCGCATGCTTATTGCGCAGCGATCGTCTCATTAATGCCAAGTAAAAAAGCGTAATCTTTGGCAATATCCTTGAAGCGCTTGTAACGTCCCGAGGCGCCACCGTGACCGGCCGACATATCACAGTCGAGCAATAAGATCTTGTCATCAGTTTTTAACTTACGCAGTTTGGCAACCCATTTGGCAGGTTCCCAATATTGAACTTGGGAATCATGTAAACCCGTCGTGACAAATAAATGCGGATAATCTTGTGCGACTACATTATCATAGGGTGAGTACGATTTCATGTAGTGGTAATGGTCTTCATTTTTCGGATTTCCCCATTCTTCCCACTCGCCTGTTGTTAATGGAATTGTTTCATCCAACATCGTTGTGACCACATCTACGAATGGTACTGCGGCAATAACCCCAGCGAACAATTCAGGAGCCTTGTTGATGATTCCACCCATCAGCATCCCTCCAGCAGATCCACCTTGAGCGAATAATCGATTCGCGTCCACTTGACCGATGGAAACTAAGTGTTTGCCACAATCAATGAAATCGGTAAACGTATTCATTTTACGCATCATTTTCCCATCCTCATACCAATGGCGCCCCATTTCCTGACCACCCCGAATGTGTGCAATCGCAAACGCAAATCCACGATTCAATAAGGACAAACGACTAGATGAAAAATAAGGATCCATACTGTACCCGTATGAACCATAGGCATACAGTAGAAGCGGGCCTTTTTGATAGCCTTTTTTATAAACCAAAGAAATAGGTACCTGCACACCATCGCGCGCGGTGGCCCACAAACGCTCTGACTGGTATTCGTTTTTATCAAAGCCACCGAGAACCCGATCTTCTTTTAATAAGGTGGATGTTTTTGTTGTGACATCATATTCCAAAACCGAGTTTGGACAAGTCAGCGAGGTATAGTTATAACGAAGGGTGTGACTTGAATAGTGTGCATTTATGCCAATGTTGACCTGAAAAACGTCCTCATCCATCCGAATGAATTCGTTAGTATCCCCTTGAATCAATTGAATTTGGGACAGTCCATTCGTTTTTACTTCCAAAGCAATCCATGCTGTCGTTGCATCAAAATCCTCTAGGAAAACATCGGGGCGATGGGCAACTACTGTTTGCCAATTTGACTTGTCCGTTTTGCCGTGTACTCCACAGGCCATCAACTGAAAATTCGTTGCATCCTGGAAATTGGTACGAATCAAAAATCGATCATTTTGGTGTTCAATGAAATACTCTAATCCACGTTCGCCTGGCTGAAATACTTCGAAAGACCCCGTCGGGTTGTCTGTCTTTAACATCCGATATTCCGAATAAACACCTTGCTGGCTCGATATACTAAATATATATTCCTTCGACTTGCTCCTACTCAATCCCATATAGCATTCCTCGTTTTTCTCCTCATAAACGAGCACGTCTAGCGAAGAATCTGTGCCTATTTCATGGCGGAGTACCTTGGAGGCCAATAAGGTTTGTGGGTCACGGAGTAGGTAGAAGAAGTATTTCGAATCTGCCGACCATGCATAGGATCCACCTTCGGTATTTTCAATCGTATCGGTGAGTAATTCTCCCGTCAACATGTTTTTAAAGTAAACCGTATAATTCCGTCGACTCACTGTATCGGTCGCAAAGGCAAGAATTTGTTCATTATCGGATAATGCCAAACCGCCAACGGCGAAATAGGCTTCGTCTTTGCCTAGTTGGTTTCCGTGCAAAAGTATTTCCTCTGGTGCATCGAGATTCCCTTTTTTTCGACAGTAGAGTGGATATTCTCCACCGGTTTCATAGCGGTGATAGAACCAATCTTTTCCATTGAAATACGGAACGGATTGCTCATCGGCCACCATCCGTCCTTTCATTTCTTCAAACAATTCGTTTTGTAGCGCTTCTGTAGGCTTGAGTACGCTTTCGGTATAGGCGTTCTCTTGCGCTAGGTAATCGATAACTGCTGGGTTTTCCGGATCATTTAGCCAGCAGTAGGGATCTTGTCGGACGTCACCATGTATCGTTAATGCCTTCGGAATTTCGGTTGCTTGCGGCGGATTGGGAATATTTTTTAACATGGGTACAAGATAAAAATAAAATAATTGGATGAAAAGGAACGTTTATCCTTGAAAAAGCATTTTGATGTAAAAAATGGCGAGGCATTATGTTTTATTTATACCTTTGCCAATCAACTAACCATAAATTTTTTATAAAATGAACAGAACAATTTGGATTGTATTAGGCGTTGTAGCCTTGGTGATTTTTTGGGGAATAGGTGCTCGTAACAGTATGGCAACGGGAGAGCAGGATGTTAAGGCCTCATGGGCGAATGTTGAAAGTGCTTATCAACGTCGTGCTGATTTGATTCCTAATTTGGTTAAGACGGTTCAGGGAGTAGCTAATTTTGAAAAATCAACGTTGACTGCTGTGATTGAGGCTCGTGCTTCAGCTACACAAATGAAGTTAGATGCAAAGGACCTAAGTCCTGAAAATATGCAGAAGTATCAAGCCGCTCAATCATCTTTAGGGGGGGCATTGTCTCGATTAATGGTGGTTGCTGAAAACTATCCGCAATTGAAAGCCACGGAAAACTTCTCGGAATTGCAATCACAGTTAGAAGGTACAGAAAATCGTATTAAAGAAGAGCGTGATCGTTTTAATGATACGGTGAAAGCGTATAATTCATCAATTGTAACGTTTCCTAATAACTTAATCGCATCATTCTCCGGTTTTGCTGTCAAAGGATTCTTCCAATCAAACGCAGGTTCAGATAAAGCACCTGATGTGAATTTTGAAGAGAAAAAATAAGATGCAATTAAGCGCAGCACACGAAGCGGAAATAATCCAAGCTATTCAGGAGGCCGAAAAAAAGACTTCTGGGGAGATACGTGTGCACGTAGAAAGTCATTGTGAAGGGCACCCGATCGAACGATCGAAGGTGCTCTTTTTTCAAATGGGCATGCACCAGACCGATTTGCAAAATGGGGTTTTGGTATATCTAGCAGTTAAGGACCGTAAGTTTTCGATCATCGGGGATAAGGGAATTGATGCCAATGTGCCATCCGAATTTTGGGAGACAATCCGAGATGAAATGCGCCCCTTATTAGCCCAAAACGAATATGGTGCTGGTTTAGCATTGGGTGTTCGTCGGATAGGTGAAGCCTTAGCGGTTTATTTTCCATACCATAGAGAAGATGTGAATGAATTATCGGATGAGTTGTCGTATGGGGAATAGGGTTAGATTACTTCTAGGGCTTTTATTTATTTCACTTTCTGTTTTGGGGCAAGAAATTCCTGCGAAGCCCAATGGTTATGTATTAGACCAAGCGGGATTGTTGCAAGCGAATGAAGCCCAACAATTGGAACAAAAATTACGCGGCTATGCGGATTCTACTTCCACGCAATTTGCGATTGTATTAGTGCCGAGCACAGGGAATTCAGATCCCTATGATTATGCCATGGCGATAGGTAAAACCTGGGGCGTTGGTCAAAAAGGAAAGAACAACGGCGTGGTCATCTTAGTATCCATGGACAATCGCAAGATTCGAATTGTTACGGGCCGTGGGATTGAGGATGTGTTGCCGGATGCAACCTGTAAACGAATCATAAATCGAATCCTTAAACCTTCTTTCAAAAGAGGGGATTATTATGGCGGTTTAGATCTAGCAACCAATGAAATGATGCAGCGAGCTAGCGGTCAATTTCAGTCGGAGGCTTCAGATGACTCTGAAGGGATGCCTGTTTTTGTCATTGTGGTCCTAATTTTTGTCATCATTACGTTAATTAGAGCCTTTATTAATCGAGGTGGTGGGTCTAATCCTGGTTCACGTGGCGGCGGGATGTTTTTTCCTCCAATCTTCTTGGGTGGCGGCGGATATGACCGCGGTGGTTCTTCTGGTGGAGGCGGTTTTGATTTTGGCGGATTTGGTGGAGGTGATTTTGGTGGAGGCGGAGCCGGTGGGGATTTTTAAATTATGCGTATCTTTACGCAAAATTAAATTCAATTGAGAGATATCATTCAAGCCAATCTTCAGGAGGCCCAACAGGTTTTAGATCAGTTTTTTAGCAATCCAGCTAAGATTGAATCCATTGAAAATGCTGCAAAATGTTTGGTGAGTGCGCTTCAGCAAGGTCGTAAAATCATTTCATGTGGAAATGGAGGAAGTCATTGTGACGCCATGCATTTTGCTGAAGAGCTGTCAGGTAGGTTCCGTGAAAACCGACCTGCCTTAGCAGCAATGGCTATTTCAGATCCATCACATATTTCCTGTGTAAGCAATGATTTCGGGTATAATTATGTTTTCTCACGTTTTATTGAAGGATTAGGGAATGCGGGGGATGTTTTGTTTGGGATATCTACGAGCGGTAATTCAGCCAATATCATCGAGGCAGTAAAAGTTGCAAAGACTAAAGGCATGGCGGTAGTATTATTGACGGGAAAGGATGGTGGGCAACTCGCGGCTTTCGATAATGTATTTGAAGTACGGGTTGATCATTTTGGCTATGCGGATCGTATACAAGAAATTCACATTAAGGTGATTCATATATTGATTCAATTGATTGAGAAGGAAATGGGTTATTAGACGTTGGACGCTAGACATCAGACGTTAGAAGTTTTAAATTTTAGTTAATTGATTTTACATGTTTCACTTGGTCTAACGTCCAGTGTCTAACGTCTAAAGTCTTAAAAAAAACATTTTGACATTTAAAGAACTAGGCTTAGCCGAAAGATTATTAGAGGGGATTGATTCCATGGGCTATAAGACGGCTACACCGGTGCAAGAACAGGTGATGAAGCCCATTTTAGCAGGACGCGATGTCTTAGCATCGGCACAAACTGGTACCGGAAAAACGGCGGCTTTCTTGTTGCCCATCATCCATAAATTATTGACGGAAGAACATTCTGAAAATCACATTAATGCGTTAATTATTGTTCCTACGCGTGAACTTGCTGTTCAAATCGCAGGCAATATGGAGGGTTTGGGTTATTTTACCAATGTAAGTTGCATGCCTGTTTATGGGGGTGGGGATGGTAATTCATTTACGACTGAAAAAAATGCGTTGACCTCGGGTGTCGAAATGGTTGTCTGTACGCCTGGTCGTATGATTGCCCATTTGAATATGGGGTATGTGGACTTGTCTCATGTTAAATATTTAGTGTTGGACGAGGCAGACCGTATGTTGGATATGGGTTTTCATGATGATTTAATGAAGATTACGGGCCATATTCCCAAAGAGCGGCAGAATTTACTTTTTTCAGCAACAATGCCACCCAAAATGCGGGACCTTGCTCGTAAATTGATGCAGGACCCTGTAGAAGTTACGATTGCAGTCTCAAAACCTCCTGAGGCAATAGTCCAAGAGGCTTTTGTGGTGTATGAGAAACAGAAGAGCGCGTTAGTAAAGCATTTATTGAAGCGTCAAGATTATACCCGGGTAATTGTGTTCTGTTCTCGGAAACAAAATGTAAAATCACTGACTTCTGATCTGAAACGCGCGCGTTTCTCGGTAGAAGAAATTCACTCTGATTTAGAGCAGGACGTGCGCGAACAAGTTTTGCAGGATTTTCGTAATAAGAAAACCAAGATTTTAGTGGCAACCGATATATTGAGTCGAGGAATTGATATCGACGAGATTGAATTAGTTATAAATTACGATGTCCCGAATGATGGAGAAGATTATATTCACCGCATAGGTCGTACGGCTCGCGCTCAAACGAAGGGGACGGCATATACCTTAATTACGGAGGCAGAACAACGGAAGTTTGCTGCCATCGAACGATTACTTGAAAAGGAGGTTACTAAGTCGCAAGTTCCTGAGGAGTTTGGAGAAACTCCAGCTTACAATCCGAGCGAAGCTAAGCCATATAGTAAGTCTGGTGGCGGTGGCTTTAAGGGCAAAAAGAAGGTGTGGAAAAAAAGACCACCTCAAGCATAAAAAAAGGCGCTATGAAAAGCGCCTTTTTTATTTTGATTAATATTTTCCACCATCGTCATCTTCGGTACCAACCAAAGAATCCACGAGCCTACTAAAGACGTCTTTTATTCCCGGAGGTTTTGGTTTATCGGGAACCGTGGGAATTGTCCCACTAGACGTTAATGTGTCTTGTTCTTCCGAGCTTTCCACTTGGTCAAAAAATACTTGAACTAACCCTATGGAGGTAGCAAATGCAGGATCTTTGATGTCAGTGGTTAATCCAAAGGCAGGATTGGCATTGGGTAATCCTATGCGCGTTTCAATTCCGGTAATCTTTTGAAATAAATCATCTAAATCTGGCAATTGTGCACCACCCCCACACAAGACAATTCCGCCACGTAATAATTGAGGTTGAGTTGTTTTCTGAATTTCAGCCATTATAATTGCGGCTAACTCTTTCATACGCTCCTCAATGATTATGGCCACGTTTTTTACCGATATTGGCGTAGGTTTTCTGCCTGCAATGCCCGGGATTAATACTACCTCATTCAAGTCAATAACACGATGTAAAGCTGTTCCAAAACGTGTTTTTAAGGCCTCTGCATGTTCAATTGTAACATCTAAGCCAATCCGCAAATCTTCCGTTACGCGATCTCCTCCCCAATTTAATACCGTAGCATGTTTTAGCCGTTTATTTTGGTATAAACTAATTTCCGTTGTACCGCTCCCTATGTCCACCAAAACAACCCCTTGTTGTTTCTCGTCATCATTTAAAACAGTACTTGAACTTGCTAGTGGACTGAAATACAAGTTTCCACCTTTGATGTGTTCAGATTCGGCCGATTTCAACGTTCTTTTAAAAGAATCAAATTTTTCTAATTGAGCCGTAATGACCATGAAATTTCCTTGAATGGTGGCGCCAATTTGACCAATGGGTTCCAAGGTTTCTGGGAGATTACCGACTTTAAATCCGATTGGCAGTGTATGTAAAACGCAAGGGTTTTTCTCCGCTACATTCTTTTTTGCCTCCTCTGTGAGTTCGTATATATCTTTAACAGTAACTGGATCAGATGGATTTTTACGTGTTTTGGAAATCGTAAATGGCGTTACTCTAATGTGGTTTCCCGATAGGTTTGAAGAAAAGAAATATTCTTTCGATTTACCTGGAAGAGCTTGTGCGATTTGATTTATCGCATCAGCAATTGCAGCAGACGTCTTATCAATATTTACGATTTCCCCATGAATAATATATCCGGCCGTACTTGCAGTTCCAATAGCTACGATTTCTAATTGGCCATTTTCAGTTTGCTTCCCAGCAACCGCACGCACCGTTGAACTTCCAATATCAAGACCAATAATCAAATCGTTTCGCATATAATAAGAACTAAAGAATAAGTTGAATTGTACTAAAATATAAATTTAGTTAATTAATCACAAATTACCTGATTGTTATATTTCAAGTGTACCCATCGGTAGGTATTCCACCCTTTATTGGGGATAATTTTTTTATAAAACAGCGCTAGTTTTTTGAATTTAGTTTCAATGCGGGTTGGTAAACCAAAGTCTATATACGTCTTGCCGATTGCGGGAATTAATGTCACTCCGCCATCTGCTGCAACGATAACTTGTGTAATCTGTGCCCGCCAAAATTCATTGTTGTTTATGAATTCAAAAAGCGGAATAAGTGTTTTTCCACGTTCATCCAACAAGTTTTTACGGGTGCCTGAAAAGAAAGGACCTGATGCAATTAATACGCGAGGTGTGAAAAGTGAACTTGTACCAATAAACTTCCCCTCTTGGGTTACATATTGGTCTTTGTAATTCGACTCACCGGCAGTAAAATGTAATATTCGAGCGATAGGGCTATATTCCTTTACTGCTACAACAATTTTACCACTGAAATCGTGATGGGCTTCACAGGATTTGACCAACGGGATTTTTTTTACTCGCTCCTCAATATTGTGCAAGGAGATTTCATTTAATGGTTTATCAAGAAAATAGCGGGTACCTTGGTCGGTAACCATGACATTAATGTCCTCTTTACTTAATAGGGGTCTTTCGTTTTCTGAGTCTAATTTGATGACAATCCCTGTGCATTTGATTTCACGATAATTGAATTCGGCGAAAATGATTGCGCCAACAGTCAATCCTGCTAATAACACCAAGGTTAAAAGCTTTTTGACACGTGCAAAATCAATTCGAATTTTTTGACTCATGATTAAATAATCCTACGAAGTTACGGCCAATTTTAATTCATTCAAAAGCAAGTCGATATCTCCTGCGCCCATGGTAACTAAGAGTTTAGGTTTATCATGTTTCATTCGTTCAATAAACGCTGTTTTGCTGATTACTTGCTTGTTTTGGCTTGGAATTTTTTCTAATAATAAATAGGAATCAATACCGGGAATCTGGAGTTCCCTAGCTGGATAAATATCCAACAGGTATATTTCATCTGCCAATGCTAAGCTATCACCAAACTCCACTAAAAAATCGCGCGTACGGGAAAACAAATGAGGCTGAAAAATTGCGACCAATTTTTCGTTCGGATACAGGGCCTTAACCGATTTCAAACAAGCTGTAATTTCGGTAGGGTGATGCGCGTAATCGTCTATCAGCACATGCTCTTCTGTCTCAACGTGGTATTCAAAGCGGCGCTTTACGCCCTTAAAACTGGCAATGCCATTCTTAACTTCTTCAGGTGTTAATCCATGATACATAGCCAATGCTGCAGCCGCTAACGCATTTTCAATGTTATGAAATCCAGGTATACGCATGGGGATATCGCTAATCAATCCACCTGGGTACAACATATCAAATACCATGCGGTGATTTTCAATGCGGATATTTTGAGCTTGATAATCACCTTTTTCGATACCAAAGGTTTTGGAACCAAATGGGGCATCGAGTTCTAAACCAGCTTTCTGAATAAAAAAACCGCCGGGTTTAAGTTGGTTAACAAAGAGTTGGAAGGATTCTAAAACTTGTTCCGCCGCACCGTAAATATCTAAGTGATCTGCATCTGTCGAAGTTACTACCGCCGCTTGAGGATGCAAAGTCAGAAATGATCGATCATACTCATCGGCTTCTACGACACTGACCAGATTTTCTTGTCCTTTATTTGGGATGAAATTGGTCCCATAATTCTGGGTAATTCCACCTAAGAAAGCCGTGACATTTTTGCTTGCCTGTACCAGTAAATGTGTCAATAAAGATGATGTGGTCGTTTTTCCGTGCGTTCCAGCAACGGCAAGTGTCGGAATTTGTTCGGTCATCCAGCCCAAAATTTGGGACCTTTTCCACAAGGTGATGCCAGCGCTAATTAAAAAGTTTTTCTCTATATGATCTACCGGAATCGCCGGGGTATAGATAAATAAGCATTCTGATGGTTTTTCTAGGCATAGCTTTGGAATCAAGTCTACATCATCAGTATAGTGAATATTCATTCCCTCGGCTACCAGCTGCTGGGTCAATGGACTTTCAGTTTTATCATAACCAGCCACGGGATATCCATTTTGAAGAAACCAACGAGCAATGGCTGACATACCAATTCCGCCAATTCCTAAAAAGTAAACCTGTTTCAGTTCAGCTAGTTTGATATCTATACGCATGTTGAATTTTTTAGGATGGTCTCAGCGATTTGTTGAGCTGCTTTTGGTTTACCCATACCAAAACTATTTTCGGCTAAACGAGCGAGTAAGTCTTTATCGTTTAATGTTCTTAATGCCGTAGGTACCATATTTTCTTTTGCTTGTGAATCTGCCACGATGATAGCTGCATTTTCTTGAACAAGGCTTTTTGCATTGGCTGTTTGGTGATCTTCAGCAGCGTTGGGGAATGGCACTAATATACTGGGTTTCCCGGCTAAGCAGATTTCAGATACGGAAAGAGCGCCTGCGCGTGAAATGACTAAATCAGCCATCGCGTAGGCTAAGTCCATTTCATATATGAATGCTGATACGTAGGCTGAAAGTTTTGGATATTTTTCGCAAGCTGCTTTGGCTTCAGATTCAAAGCTAATGCCCGTTTGCCAAACAATTTGAACAGGCGTATCGGATAATGTTGCCAATCCATGTAAAATGGCATGATTTATACTTCTTGCTCCTTGGCTACCACCTATGATTAAGATGGTAGGTTTCTCTAGAGAAAGCCCAAAAAACTTCGAAGCGGCGGATTTCTTACCTGAAATATCAATCAAATCTTTCCGAACAGGATTTCCCGATAGGATTAATTTGGACGGACTAAAAAACTTCTCCATGCCGGGGTAGGCGACAAAAATCTGCTTGGCTTTTGAGCTAAGGGCTTTGTTGGTAATTCCAGCATAGGAATTTTGTTCTTGAATATAAAAGGGGATACCTTTTACCCAAGCGGCTAATAACATTGGTCCGGAGGCATAACCTCCAACCCCAATCGCTACGTCTGGTTTAAAGTCCGCTAAGATTTGAAATGCTTTGATAAGGCTTTTGGCCAACTTCACCGGAAATAGTATATTTTTCAGTAGATGCGCTCGGTTGATGCCTACGATGGGTAGTCCGATAATTTTGAAGCCAGCTTTGGGGACTTTTTCCATTTCCATTTTCCCTACTGCACCTACAAACAAGAATTCAATCGTTGGATCAATTTCTTTTAATGCTGATGCGATAGCAATGGCTGGGTAGATGTGTCCACCGGTTCCTCCTCCTGAAATAATGACGCGTTTAATACTCAAGGTAAATTATATTTTAGTTTCCATTTCCTTGTCGCGGCTGATGGATAAGATAAGTCCAATACTGATGGCGGTAAACAAGAGTGAAGTACCTCCGGCTGATACCATGGGGAGAGGTTGACCTGTTACTGGTCCTGCACCTACTGCCACGAGCATATTAATAAATGCTTGAATGACGATTGAAAATGTTAATCCCGCAGAAAGTAGGCCACCCAGTGGTTTTCCACTATATCGAATGGCCGAGGAACCTCGCCACATAAACCAAAGGAAAAAGAGCGGAATTAGGATACCCATAAATATACCATATTCTTCCAAGATGATGGCATAAATAAAATCCGATTCTGCTTGAGATAAAAGCCATCGATATTGACTATTTCCAGGTCCTCTTGGGATCAAAGCGCCCGTTGAAATAGCATATTTACTCAGGTTAATTTGATAATTGTCATCACTTTTATTCAGTTCCTTCAGCTTCTCTTTGTCTTGTTCAAAAGCATGTTCTTTATAGGTTTCGATCCGTTTTTTTACGGTTTTAGCTCGTTCGCCAATTTCAAAATACACGACTAAGAAAGCCATAAGTGCTACGATGCCTACGATACCACTGATGTATTTAAAAGGGACTCGACCAAAAAACATCAAGACGATACTCGTTAAAAATATCAAGACGCTTGTTGAGAAATTGGATAACATGATAAGAAAACACGTGACTCCGATTAAAATTAAGATTACAATCGCCGTAATGATATTGTATTGGCTTTGATCCGCCTGACGTGAGGAGAAAATTTTTGCTAAACTAGCAGTCAAACATAATTTAGCCATGTCGGAGGGCATGAAAGAAACAAAACCTAGATTAATCCATCGGCTCGCTCCACCTTTACTTTCACCGAAAAAAAAGGCAAACAGGATGAGTCCCCAGGATAAGAAAAGTAAGATGTTACTTAAGCGCGTAACCTTGATATAGTTTTGCCTAGAAACCCATGACATGAGGTAGAATGAACCTATCAAAATGAATATGGTCTTCAGGATTGAGGTGATCGGTTCAAATGGACCGCTGATGGTCATTTTACTTTTAGCCGAAAATTGAATAAGTAAACCAAAAACATTTAGCAGAATAACGATGAACCAGATTTGGTAATCACCCACTAAATGTTCTTTAATGTATTTTGTAATTTTAGCTTCCATGAGTTAGTTTTTTAACGGCTGCCTTAAATCGGTCACCGCGGTCTTCATAATTCTTAAATAGGTCAAAACTTGCACATGCTGGAGAAAGCATGATAATATCACCTTCATTTGCCCACCCCATCGCTTCTTTAATAGCCTCCTCAAGTTGGTCAGTTTGTATGAATTTCTCTACCCTACCTCCGAAATGTTCTTCTAGTTTGGTATTGTCGGTACCGAGACAAACCATACCTTTTACCCGATTTTTAACTAATTCATCTAGTACGCTGTAGTCATTTCCTTTGTCCACACCTCCGATAATGAGGATGATGGGTTTAGTAAAACTATTTAGTGCGTAATAAACGGCATCTACATTGGTTGCTTTTGAGTCATTGATGAATTGAACTCCCTGCCATTCTCCACAAGGTTCTAGGCGATGCGGGGCATTTTGAAAGGTAGGTAAATTTTGTTGAATGGATTTCCAGCTTACCCCGGCTTCTGTTGCCGCGAGTATTGCAGCTGCCATATTCATGGCATTATGCGGGCCTTGAATCGGTGCGCTTGCACGAATGATACTGCCAGCCTCGAACACAATTTCGTCATCTGTGATGGTTGCACTGCCTGAAATAGGCGCAAAGTGGATTTCTTTTAGCTGCGTACCGGAAGGAATTAAGGATTTATATTGGTTGATTACTGCATCATCCCCCCACAAGATGCAGGTGCTAGCTGCAGATGCATTTTGAAAGATGCGGAATTTGGAATGTATGTAGTTTTCGAATGTATATTCATATCGATCGAGATGATCGGGTGTTATGTTGACCAAAACTGCGATATCAGGCGTAAAATCAAAACAGCGATCGAGTTGGAAGCTTGAGATTTCTAACACATACCAATCAAAGGATTGCGTTAAAACTTGTTTGGCAAAACTTTGACCAATGTTACCAGCTAGGCCAACATTGAATCCTGCTTCTTTGAGCAGGTGGTAGGTGAGGAGGGTGGTGGTTGTTTTCCCGTTACTACCAGTAATCGCTATAATTTTTGCATTGGTATAGCGCGCTGCATATTCAATTTCCGAAACGAGTGAAATAGCTTGTTTCTTGATTGCTTGTACAATGGGAGATTTTTCAGGAATACCTGGACTAATTATGATTTCATCTGCTTGTAAAATTCGTTCAAGGGTATGTTGGCCCGACTCAAAAGGTATCTGATGTTGGCTTAACTCAGATTGATAGACGTCTTTTAATTGACCTTGGTCAGAGAGAAAGACTTGATGTCCTTGGGCTTGCGCTAATAAGGCAGCGCCTACTCCACTTTCACCTCCACCTAATATCACAATCTGGGCCATTGAAGCGTATTTTATTCGAAAATGTTAAATTTGAAATTTACCCCAATTTAGAAAATAGTCCCGATTAATTCAAGCGGGCAATGGGTGTGAAACAAGAAAATAAGCGACAAAAAAAGGCCAGCTGTTGGGCTGGCCTTTTCAATTACCTACGTAAAGATTAGACTAAAGCAATACGCTTGAATGAAGCGATTGTTAATCCTTTCTGTGCTGACTCGACATATTGACGAATCGTGATTGAAGAATCCTTAACGAACTGTTGGTTCAATAAAGTTTGCTCTTTGTAGAACTTCTCTAATTTACCTACAGCGATTTTTTCTAACATAGCTTCTGGCTTGCCTTCTTGACGAGCTTGGTCTTTTCCAATCTCGATTTCACGCTCGATTGTTTCAGCATCTACACCGTCTTTGTCCAAAGCGACAGGTTTCATGGCTGTGATTTGCATCGCGATATCCTTACCTACTTCAGCTACATCAAATCCTTGTACATTTTCGAATGCCACTAAAACACCAATTTTGTTGTTTGAGTGAATGTACGAAACGACTTTCTCTGCTGAGATATTTTCGTAAGCTGCTAATGTGATTTTCTCACCAATTTTACCAGTAAGATCGATGATGTGTCCTTCTATTGAACGACCATCAGCTAATGGCTCAGCTAATAAATCATGTGCAGATGGTGCGTGAGATTTCACGGCAGCATCCAGGATGTTTTTCGCTAAATCGTTGAAAGCATCAACTTTAGAAACGGGCTCAGTTTCACAAGCAAGGGCAATTAATTTACCGTTTGAGTGATCTGCGTTCATAGCGATTAACACGACACCTTCGTTGGTCTCGTTATCAGCGCGTTTTGCTGCTACTTTTTGACCTGCTTTGCGAAGGATATCGACTGCAGCTTCGAAGTCACCATTGGCTTCAGTCAAAGCTTTTTTGCAATCCATCATCCCAGCGCCTGTCATTTGGCGTAATTTATTAACGTCTGCGGCTGTAATTGACATAATATGAATATTGTTTATTCTTGTTCTGCTTCTTTTTCGTACTTAGCGGCTACTTTAGCTGCTTCTTGAGCATCTGCTGCGTCTACCGCACGTTTTGCTTCTTCTTCCTCAGCGATACGCGCATCGTCCTTATCTTGCTTACGCTCTGATAAACCTTCTTCGATGGCTTTGCTGATTGCTTTTACAATGATGGAGATTGATTTGTATGCATCATCATTTGCTGGAATTGGGTAGTCTACTAATTCCGGATTCGAGTTTGTATCACACATCGCGAAAACGGGGATACCCAATTTCTTAGCTTCTGATACGGCAATGTGCTCACGCTTCACGTCAATTACGAACAAAGCCGCTGGTAGACGTGTCAAGTCGGTGATACCACCCAACACACGCTTTAATTTCTCCTCCTCACGTGTCATCATTAAACGCTCACGTTTTGCAAGCGTTTTAACAATTACTTCGTCTTTCAACATCTTGTCGATGCTAGACATTTTCTTGATCGACTTACGTACGGTCGCGAAGTTTGTCAACATACCACCTAACCAACGGTCAGTTACGTATGGCATCTTTAATTTATCTGCTTCAGCAGTTACTACTTCTTGCGCTTGTTTCTTTGTCGCAACGAACATGATCTTACGACCAGAACGAACGATAGCACGCATGGCTGCAGATGCTTCTTCAAGGCTAGAAATTGTTTTGTTAAGATCAATGATGTGGATACCATTTTTCTCCATAAAGATGTATGGAGCCATTTTTGGATCCCACTTACGCGTCAAGTGACCGAAGTGAACGCCTGCGTCAAGCAAGTCGTTGTAGCTTAATTGTGCCATTTTGGTTGTTTAAGAATGTGAAAAATAAAAATGTGGAAAAGGCATCGGCAACAGACAAGCCTTTTCCACGAACCCTTTTTAACGCTTCGAGAACTGGAATCTCTTACGAGCTTTCGCACGTCCTGGTTTCTTACGCTCAACCATACGAGGGTCACGCGTTAAGAATCCTTCTTTTTTCAAAGGAGAACGTAATTCTGCATCTTGCGTTTGAAGTGCACGTGAAATTGCTAAACGAAGCGCTTCAGCTTGTCCTTTGATACCACCGCCATCTACGTTAGCTGTTACATCAAATGAACCTACTGTGTTCGTTAAAGCGAATGGCTGATTCACTACAATCTGAAGAATTTCAGATGGGAAGTAATCAGTCAATGTACGGCCATTAATTTTAATTTGGCCTTTACCTGGAGTCATAGAAATACGCGCAATAGCTGTCTTTCTTCTTCCAATTTTACTTGTTATTTCTGCCATTGTAATGTCCGTTAAAACTTGATTTCTTTAGGTTGTTGTGCTGCATGTGGATGCTCTGATCCTGCATATACAAATAAGTTGTTGAATAAAGCACGTCCTAAACGATTTTTAGGCAACATACCTTTTACGGCTGCTTCGACAACACCTCTTGGGTTTTTAACTAAAACCTCACGTGGTGTAGCAAAACGCTGACCACCTGGATACCCCGTGTGACGGATGTAAACCTTGTCAGTCATTTTCTTACCTGTCAAACGAATTTTCTCCGCATTGATGACGATTACTTGATCTCCACAATCTACGTGCGGTGTGTATGAAGCCTTGTGCTTACCACGAATGATTTTCGCGATTTCAGAGCAAAGACGACCTAAAATTTGGTTTTCTGCATCTACTACCACCCAGTCCTTTTGAACTGTAGCTTTGTTGGCAGAGATCGTTTTGTAACTTAAAGTATCCACTAGTATTAATGTTTAACTGTTGAATCAATTCCACCAAGACCACGGAATTTGTCTCAAGGATTTGATTATGACCTATTTTATCTTTCAAACGGGCATTCAATCGAAAAATGGGAGTGCAAATTTAGAAAATCAAGAACTAATATGCAAATGCTAGTTGAAATTATTTGGCAATAAAAAAGGAGGCCTAAGCCTCCTTCCTTCAAAAGCACTTTTTGGTCTTAAATTCCACTCATATCGAAGCTCTCCATGAACGCTGTGGTGAACTTACCTGATTGAAAACCAGGGTCATCCATCAATTTAATGTGGAATGGAATGGTTGTTTTGATGCCTTCGATCACAAATTCTTGTAAGGCACGCTTCATACGGCGCAATACTTCTTCCCGACTTTGACCACTCACGATTACTTTAGCAATCATCGAGTCATAATTGGGGGGAATGGTATAGCCTGAATAGACGTGTGAGTCAATCCGAACACCGTGTCCGCCCGGTAAATGTAAATTCGTGATTTTACCTGGTGATGGGCGGAACCCATTCGCTGGATCTTCCGCATTAATGCGGCATTCCAAGGCATATAATTTAGGGAAGTAATTTTGGCCCGAAATCGGGATGCCAGCAGCTACCTTAATTTGCTCCTTAATTAAATCGAAATCAGTCACTTCTTCTGTAATCGGGTGTTCCACCTGAATACGCGTATTCATTTCCATGAAATAGAAATCACCGTTTTTGTCTACCAAAAATTCAATGGTTCCTGCTCCTTCATAGCCGATAGCACTTGCTCCGGCAATGGCTGCATTTCCCATTTTAGTACGTAATTCATCCGTAAGGGCAGGGGATGGCGTCTCTTCACAAAGCTTTTGGTGACGTCGTTGGATCGAACAATCACGCTCAGAAAGGTGACATACTTTCCCGAATTTATCTCCCACTACCTGAATCTCAATGTGACGGGGCTCTTCCACGAATTTCTCCATGTACATGCCATCATTGCCAAATGCTGCAGCGGCTTCCATTTTGGCATCATCCCATAATTTGCGGAATTCTGATTCTTCACGAATGATGCGCATACCACGTCCACCACCTCCGGCAGTTGCCTTGATGATCACAGGGTATACGATTGTTTTGGCTAATTCGATGGCTTCTTCCACGGTGTCCAACAATCCATCTGATCCAGGAATAACAGGAACTCCTGCTTTTTTCATGGTGTCTTTGGCGGTTGCTTTATCACCCATTTGGTTGATCATCTCAGCAGAGGCACCGATGAATTTGATGCTATGTTCTGAACAGATGCGTGAGAATTCTGCATTTTCAGATAGGAAACCGTAGCCTGGGTGGATGGCATCTGCGCCGGTAACCTCAGCAGCTGAAATTAAAGCAGGAATGCTCAAATATGAATCACGGCTTGGCGGAGGTCCGATACATACGGCCTCATCCGCAAAACGAACGTGTAAACTCTCCCGGTCGGCTGTTGAATAAACAGCAACCGTTTTTATTCCCATTTCCTTGCAAGTACGGATAATGCGCAAGGCGATTTCTCCACGATTTGCAATTAGTATTTTTTTAAACATAGTAATTGATTTGTCTAATCGCATACTTAAACCTAAGGTGGTATGCGCTAGGCTCATAATTAAGCTTTTTCTACTAAGAATAATGGTTGGTCAAACTCCACAGGGCTTGCATTATCCACCAATATTTTAACAATTTTACCTGAAATCTCAGCATCAATATCGTTAAACAATTTCATTGCCTCAATCATGCAAAGTGTTTTCCCTGGTTCAATTTCGGATCCTACCTCGACAAAGTTTTCCTTATCCGGACCCGCCGCTCGGTAGAATGTACCGATCATCGGTGATTTAACTGTGTATAGATTGTCAGCTACTGGCGCTGCCGCTGGTGCTACTGCTGGAGCCGCTGCAGGTGCAGCCACTGGAGCTGCTGCTACGGGAGCCGGTGCTGCAGCTACCGTTACCGTAGGTGCAACAGCACTATTTTTTTTCACTGAAACTTTTAATCCTTCTGTTTCAATGCTCACTTCCGCAAGTGGTGATTTTGCGATGTAATCGAGTAATCGCTGTATTTCTTTCGTATCCATTTCGCTTATGTAATAAAGGTTGACCGTTTACTAAGTAATGACAAATGTAGTGGAAATTACTTAACGCGTTCAGCGTAAGCGTAAGTTCTTGTATCTACTTTGATTAATTCATCTTGTTCAATGAAAATAGGTACCGTGATGGTTGCTCCTGTTTCCACCGTTGCTGGTTTTTTAGGTGAGTTTGCCGTATCCCCACGAACACCTGGTTCTGTGTAGGTAACTTTTAATTCCACGAATGGCGGCAATTCACATGATAATGCTGAATCGTCTTCGGTATTTATCAAGATTTCTACTTCTTGGCCCTCTTTCATCAAATCCGCCATTACACATAGGTTTTCACCTAATAAGATCTGCTCGAATGATTCGTTATCCATGAAGTTGAAGCCAAATTCATCCTTGTAAATAAATTGAAATTTTCTACGTTCTACACGTACCGGGTAGATAGCCACACCTGAGTTGAAGGTATTATCTATTACCTTTCCTGATGTTAATGAACGTAATTTTGTCCGTACAAACGCCGGACCTTTTCCGGGTTTTACGTGAAGAAATTCAATGATCGAATATAAATCGTCATTGTATTTAATCACCATCCCATTTTTAATATCTGCTGTAGTTGCCATTGTGTTTTGTTAATTATTTGGGATCGTATGCCCACGTTAGGTAAGCGGATCCCCAAGTAAAGCCACCACCAAAGGCGGCTAATATTAATTTATCTCCTTTTTTCAATTGGTTTTCATAATCCCATAAACATAAGGGAATGGTCGCTGCCGTTGTATTCCCATACTTTTGAATATTCAACATGACTTTGTCTTCGCTCACACCCATCCGGTTCGCCGTTGCATCGATGATTCGTTTATTTGCCTGGTGTGGCACCAGGAAACGGATGTCATCTCCCACTAAGTGATTGCGCTCCATGATCTCCGCCGAAACATTTGCCATACGCGTTACAGCAAATTTATAGACAGCTTGCCCTTCTTGACGAATGTAATGTAATTTTTGCTCTACCGTTTCGTGCGTAGGTGGGTATGCACTACCACCACCTTTTTGCATTAAACTTTCACATCCTTCCCCATCTGATTTCAGGATGAAATCCTGAACTCCGTATCCTTCTGTATTGGGCTCCAACATCACGGCTGCTGCTCCATCACCAAAAAGAATACACGTTGTACGATCGGTATAATCAACAATCGCAGACATTTTATCTGCGCCTACAACTATGACTTTTTTGTAACGGCCAGCCTCGATAAAGGCTGAGCCCACTGCCAAGGCGTTCAAGAAGCCAGAACATGCTGCTGCTAAATCGAACGAGGCAGTTTCTCGGATACCTACTGCCTTGCAAATCAAGTTGGATGCCGAAGGGAATAAGTAATCTGGGGTTACGGTAGCACAAATCAATAAATCAATTTGCTCAGGTGTCGTATTTGTTTTACGCAGTAAGTCCTCTACGGCTCTCGCCCCCATGACGGAAGTCCCTTGGCCTTCTCCTTTTAATATGCGTCGCTCTTTGATTCCTGTACGGGTGGTGATCCACTCGTCATTTGTATCAACTAGTTTTTCTAGCTCTTCATTTGTGAGCACATAATCCGGGACATATCCTGCCACACCGGTTATGGCTGCGCTTATTTTATTTGACATCGTATCGTTAGTTGTTTTCGATGGCTGCCTTAATTTTTTGGCAAACATTCGATTTTACTATGTTTTGGCATAAATAAATCATGTTCATAATGGCGGTAGGGCTAGACGCGCCATGGGCAATGATGACATTTCCGTTTATGCCAATAATCGGGCTTCCGCCATAATTCTCGTAGTTGGTCCGGTCCACAAACTCATTAACCATCCCTTGTTCCTTCATGATGTTGTAAATGGATTCACCCATCTTCAGGACAATATTTCCTGTAAAACCATCCGTGACAATCACGTCTGCCTTTCCGCGGAAAACATCTTTTCCTTCTAGGTTCCCAACAAAATTCAGTTTATCGTTTGCTTTTAGCAACGCATGTGTTGCTTGTGTCAGGATCGATCCTTTTTGTTCTTCTTCTCCAATGTTCAGTAAACCTACGCGTGGCCGTTCAATTCCACGCGTTGCCGAAGCATACACAGAACCCAATACCGCCCATTGATCGAGCATCTCCGGCTTGCAGTCGGCATTCGCTCCTATATCCAGCATCACGGCATGTGTGCCATCGGTCTGTGGGATAAAGCCTGCAATGGCAGGACGCTGAATACCTTCGATTGTTTTGACTGAGAATAACGAGCCGACCATCATGGCTCCCGTATTTCCGGCAGATGCGAAAATGTCGGCTTTACCTTCCTTTAAAAGCGCAAACCCAATTCCGATGCTGGAATTGGGTTTTTGCGATAATGCTCGGGTGGGATGTTCTCCCATTTCAATTACTTCTTCCGCATGAATCACGCGAATTTGACTACCCGTATATCCTCGTTCAGTCAGTAAAGTATTAATTGTATCTGCTGGACCTACTGCCAGTATAATTTCTTCCGGTGCTAAGTTTGAAATCGCTAAAAGAATCCCATCAACTACTGCTTCTGGGGCATAATCCCCGCCCATCACGTCGATTGCTATGTTCATTCACTAGGTGTTTAAATACTAGAACTGAGGACAAAAATAGTATTAATTTTAGTCAAAAAATAGTATTTTAACGGGATATTTTAAGCAAAACTCAAAAAAAACTAAATAGTAGGCCTGCTAAGTAAAATTAACGCGTAGAATAGCCTTCTACAATCATTTTACCTTTGTAATATAAGTTTCCCTCATGCACGTGTGCACGGTGAAATAAATGTGTTTCGCCTGTTTGACTATCTACTGCCAATTGCTTTGGTGTTCCGAAATCATGTGCTCTACGAGTATCACGACGTGTTGTAGAATGTCTTCGTTTAGGATGTGCCATGGTATTTGTTAATTAATTTTATTTTAAATCTTTTAATTTTTGAAGTGCTGCCCAGCGTGGATCTATCACCTCTTCAGTTGTTGATGCAGGTTTTTCATCTGCCCGCTCCGTGGTGTAGATAAAAACATCTACTGCATTCGGATCTTCTTCGGCCGCGAAACGTGGATGCAACTTTTTCATCGGTACTTCTAAGGCGATGAAATCGAAAATATCCTGCGACAAATTAAGTTTAGGCTCTTTTCTGTCTAATAAAAACAAATTATCGCCTAAGTCCTCTGAATGATCTGAGTACTTAAAAATAAGCTTCTCGTTTACATCTAAAGGATGGTCAAATGCTTCTAAGGAACGATCGCATATTAATTCAATCGAACCAGAGATTTTCATCTGAACTTGTATCATCAAAGCCGACTTCGTTAAGTCTACTTCTACTTCAAAATGGCCTTTTTCAACCCAATCCTGCTCAAAAGCAGCGAAAAATGCATCATCACCTTCAAAGGTATATTGATACGATTTGTCTTCTAAGGCTATAATAGGTATCTGAAATGCTTCTAATACTTTCATGTTGACCTTGCTTGAAAAAAGGAATGCAAAATTAGGTAATTTTTTGGAAACAACAAGTTATGCGTTTACCTTTTTCATAAAATCTTCCGACCTTTGAGCATATGAAACGTATGAGTAGGGCTTTGGTAGCCTATTGGATTGTTTTTCTATTGTTTGAATTGGTTTTAATCATGTATATAGCTGTATTCGGTCGGTTTGATCAAATGCGGATTGTGAATAATTGGCATGCCTACCAATTAGACAACTTGTTTCAGTTGCTTACTTTTGCAGGTGAGTTACTTATCCCCATACTCCTTCTGGTTTTATTTTTTGTGAAAAAACGTACTTGGGTGAAGCCGTTTCTGATTTCCTATGCAAGCTCTACTTTAGTTGTTCAGGGCTTAAAGCATCTAGTTTTTCCATTGGAACTACGCCCTTATGCATTTTTTAAATCCATGGGCTTCAACTGGTATTTAGTACCCGGAGTTGAGATGAATGAATACTTCAGCTTTCCTTCGGGGCATACGGCAGCTGCCTGGTTCTGCTTTGTGTGGATTGCCTTGTATGTGAATAAGCGCTGGTCTGGGGTTTTGATGGCAATTTTAGCTTGTGGTGTCGGTATTTCTCGGGTATATTTATTTCAGCATTTTCCCGTTGATGTAGCTGCTGGGGCATTTATTGGTATTGCTTGTTCGTCAATCATTTATTACGTCTATCATGAAGATATTACAGCATAGGCCCTATCTTTTTTGGGTGTTGGTAGGTTGTATGGTTTATATTCCATTTTTGGGGTCTTCTCAATTATTTGATTGGGATGAAATTAATTTCGCTGAGTCAGCTCGTGAGATGCTTGTCACCGGTGATTATTTATCTGTACAAATAAATTTTCAGCCATTTTGGGAGAAACCTCCCGTTTTTATGTGGTTGCAGGTTCTGAGTTTTACGCTTTTCGGTACCTTCACAGATCAAGCTTGGACTTCTATGGAGTTTGCTGCTCGTTTTCCGAATGCTCTTGTTGGCATTGCCACGCTCCTTATATTGTTTCGTCTAGGTAAGAAACATGTTTCAGCGAATTTCGGTCATTTGTGGGCGTTTTCATATTTGGCTGCGATGACTCCACATGTTTATGCGAGTTCCGGGATTATTGATCCCTTGTTCAACTTATTTATCTTCTTTGGAATTTATGGCTATTCCCAATTTTATGAACAGCCTCGTTCTTTACGATGGATTTTGTGGTCGGGCATAAGTATTGGATTGGGGATGTTGACAAAAGGACCGGTGGCACTTTTGCTTTGGGGAGCTTCTCTTTTGGTTTTAGGGCTTTGGCAAATGGTTTGGAAAAAGAAGCCCCTTGGACGTTTGTTGGCAGGCGCTACGATTTCCGGTTTGATTTCTGTTTTCATTTTTGCCGCTTGGTACGGCTTGATAATTTTGAAATTCGGTTGGGGGATATGGGATGATTTTGTTGCTTATCAAATTCGTTTGATGACGACCGGGGATGCGGGGCATGGCCAACCGGTATATTACCATGTTATTGTTTTGTTACTGGGTTGTTTACCTATTTCGATATGGGCAGGGGCGCGTTTGCTTCGAAGGAAATCGGCAGATAATCCGATAGATTTAACGCGCTGGATGCAGGTATTATTTTGGGTTGTTTTGGTGATTTTCAGTTTAGTCAAAACGAAAATCATACATTACTCATCCATGTGTTGGATACCTATGAGCTATTTTTCAGCTCAGGTTTTATTTGAATTTCAGTCAGGCACTTGGTCTTGGAAGCGTTCCTATTCCGTGGTTTTAGGGATTTTCGGTGTGCTTTTTGGAATCATACTTACTTTGGTGCCGCTTATCGGGATGTATGCTGATGAGGCATCTGTATATATTCAAGATGTTTTTGTGCGAGGAAATTTGCAAGCGCCGGTATATTGGTCGGGATGGGAATGGGGGATAGGCGTATCTTTTATTGTTTTAGTCCTCTGGACAGTGCTTCGCAGCGAAGTAAATTACCGGGGAATTATTCGCTTGATGCTGGGCAGTGTTTTGGTGATGATGTGTTTTATGGGGCTAGTTTTGCCGAAAATAGCAGGTTACACGCAGGCTACGCCGATTGATTTTTATGTTTCACATGTAGGTCAAAAGGTGTACATTGAAACAGTGGGTTTCAAATCATTTGCTCATTTATTGTATTTTCAAAAGACAGGGCCAAGCCCAGATGCGGAGGCCTTATTGAAACAATCCTCGACAGACCGCCCCACGTATTTTGTGATGAAGTCAGATGCCGAGGATCGTTTTAAATATCATCCTCATTTGCGAAAAATCAAAGAGGAGAATGGTTTTCTATTTTATAAGCATGTAAACTAGTTTCCGTTTGGAAAGAAGAATGCACCTTCAATGGCTGCATTTTCATCTGAGTCGGAGCCGTGTATGGCATTCGATGCCAAAGAGCGAGCGAAGCGTTTACGAATGGTTCCTTCCGCTGCTTTAGCTGGATCGGTTGCGCCGATCAATTTACGAAAATCCTCTACCGCATTTTCTTTTTCCAAGATCATCGGAATGATTGAATTCGATGACATGTATTCACATAATTCGCCATAAAATGGACGTTCTTTGTGAACTTCATAGAATTTGCCAGCTTCCTCTGGTGTCAAATGTAATTTTTTGATTGCAACAATGCGGAATCCCGCCTCTTCAATTTGTTGGATGATTGGCCCTGTAAACCCGTCAGTGACTGCATCGGGCTTAATCATGGTAAATGTTCTATTTGTTGGCATTACGTTTTTTTTACAAATTTATCTCTAACTTTGCGAACGCCCAAATTTGGTGGGCTATATGTAAATTTATGTCTTCGATTTCCGCGCTTCACGCGCTCTTAATTCCTGGCCAATCTGTCGTTATTACGACCCACTTTAATCCTGATTCAGATGCTATAGGTTCGAGTTTAGCTTGGCAGCAGTATTTACTTAAGAAGGGTTTGCTGGTGGATGTTGTGGTACCTTCCGCGGTATCGCGAAATTTGACATGGATGAAAGGGGCAGATTCAGTATTGGATTTTGAAAATATTTTACAAAAGGTTACGATTGAGGAGAAACTTCAGTCGGCCGATTGGATTTTTTGCTTAGATTTTTCCGGCCTGCAGCGTTTACATGGTTTGGCCAATTTGGTGAAATCAGCTAGAGGTAAAAAAGTGGTCATTGATCATCATTTGGATCCGGAGGATTTTGCGGATTTTTATTATCACCGCACAATTGCCGCGTCAACGTGTGAGTTAATTTTTGATTTGATTACGGAATGGGGAGATGAAGCCTTGATAGATTCAGACATGGGATCTTGCTTATATTCAGGGATTATGACGGATACGGGTTCATTTCGACACCCGAATACGACAGCACATGTGCATGAGGTAGTTGCGGAATTGATCAAAAAAGGAGTCAATACCAACGCGGTTCATCGCAAGGTATTCGATTCGGCAAGTTTACATCGTTTGCGGTTTTTGGGTCATGTGTTAGCGAACCGGTTGGAATATTTAGCCGACTATCATTTGGCATTACTCTGGATTACGGACGAGGACCAAAAACAATTTAATTCGCAAGCAGGGGATACGGAGGGAATGGTGAATTATGGTTTACAATTAGCGGGAGCGGTATGGTCAATTTGTATGATTCAACGCCCAGATGGAGTGAAATTGTCATTTCGTTCGATAGAACCTTTCGCGGTTAATCAATTTGCAGCGACGTATTTTGAGGGTGGAGGGCATAAAAATGCTTCGGGAGGAAGATTTTCTGCAGGTGGAATCGAAGAAGCGAAGGAAAAATTAAAGGAAGTGTTACCTTTGTATCTTTCTGAAATAAAACGAGTTAAAAATTTATAAAAATAAACTTAATATCATGCGTAAATCGATTGGATTACTGGCTGTAGCTGCTGCGATAGTAGTGGGATGTAGCAAAGACAAAGTAGAAGTTATTGATGGAGTGAAAATTCAATTTCACACACATGATAGCAAGTCACAAAAGTTAAAAGATGGGGATATCATTACTTTTGATTTGGTGATTAAAAATGGGGCAGATTCTGTTTTACAGGATTCTCGCAAAGAACCACAGCCAGGAAAAGGCATGGTTCAACCTCCAAATAATGCACCTGGGGCATTCAAAGGTACTTTTGAAAATGGATTACGCTTGTTGTCAGTGGGTGATTCCGCAACTATTTTGGTGCCAATTGATAGTTTGATTAAATCGGTTCAGGCGCCATTGCCTCCATTCTTGAAGCCCGGAACAGATTTAAAGTATACGGTTAAAATCTTGAAGGTTCAATCAAAAGCTGAATTTGAAAAAGAAATGGAAGCGCAGGCTGCTGCTGCTAAGAAAGACGCTGCTAAGCGATTGGCTCAAGAACCTGCTTTGATTGCTGCTTTTATCGCTAAATCAGGCAAAAAATATGAAAAAACAGCTTCTGGACTTAACTATTTTATCGAAAAACCGGGATCGGGTCCTTCGCCTAAAAATGGAGAAACGTGGGTAGTGAATTACCGCGGGACTTTCTTGGATGGCAAGGAATTTGATAAAGGAGATAAGGCTGAAATGCCCTTGGGACAAATGATCCCAGGGTTTAATGAAGCATTAACTTTAATGAAAGCAGGTTGTAAGGCTCGTTTTGTTATTCCTTCTGGAATCGCTTATGGAGAGCAAGTACAACCAGGTGGACCTATTCCTCCCAATGCCGTGCTTGTATTCGAATTAGAGGTTATTTCTAAGAAATAATTTTTTAATTTTATTGGTTTTTATACGAAATGCTAACCTCAATCGTTAGCATTTCGTTAGTTAATTGGGTTTCATGTTAAATCAAAACGGTTTGAAAAAAGTAATTTTCGCATTCGGAATAATCCTAGGGTTGACATCTTGTTTATCTGATGTTGAATTAGCAGATGAGGCTAAGGCGAAGGAGAGTAATGCTCAAATTTTATCGTATTACGCAAAGTTGAATCAAAATCCGATTGCGATGGATAATGGGGCCTATTACTTTGTAACCAAACCTAATTCTTTGGGTGAAACGGCTTCTAGGGGAGATACGATTAAATTGCGTTATGTATTGTCTAATTTACTTACGGGTGAAATATTGGATAGTTCAAAAACCCCTATGGTATATCAATACGGATTTTATAACCCCGTTTTCGCGAAATTAATGGCTTATTTGAAGGAGAACGAGGAAGCGGTTATGGCAATACCAGGAACATCACAAAGTTTTCCAGGACTACCTGCATATTCTCCTTTGAAAGTTCTTATTAAAGATTATGTAGTGCGAAGTCAGAATGATCAAATTGAGGATTTCATCGCAAAAAAACAATTGACTGTTACCGAGAAATTAGCGAATGGGCTTCGATTCATTCGATTGAATCCGGGTACAGGGGAAATTCCTGCTTCAGGGAAAGTCGTTAAGTTGAAATATACCGGGCGCTTTTTGAATGGATTTGCATTCGATGGAAATATGGCTCGTCCAGATAGTTTTTCAGTAACCATTGGTGGTAAATCAACGGTAGTTGGTTTTCAAGCCGGTGTAGAAAAAATGCGTTTGGGTGAACGGGCGATTCTCGTATTCCCTTCTAGTATTGGTTACGGAGAAAAGGGCTCGGGTTCTTCGATACCTGGTTTTTCTCCATTATCATTTGAAATTTATGTTGCTAAAATTCAATAAAGACATGAAATATAGTTTTGGGATATTGTTTCTTTTTGCAGCCTTTTTAAGTAGCTGTAATTTAGAATCCGGTGATGATCCAATAGCCAAGAATGAGCTTGATATTCAAAACTTTATTAAGCAGCGAAATCTGACGATGCAGAAATCTGCCGAAGGATTATACTATCAATTGAATACATCCGGTAGTACAGGAAAGTTGAAAAATTTAGGGGACTTGGTCACCTTTCATTATAAATTGACTTTGTTGGACGGTACGCTTGTGGACTCTACTTCTCGGTCTAGAAATATTAATCGGTCTACCGTTTGGGGTTTATCAGAGACGGTGTTTACGCTGCCACTTTCCTTGTTAAAGGAAGGAGAAAGTGGTTTATTTTTATTGCCTTCTGCCTTGGCTTTTGGAGGTAGTTCAATTAACAATATCCCGCCTTATTCCGTTATTATAATGGAGTTAGCATTAGATGCGGTTCGTAACGAATCTGAACAGATTGATTTGATTCAAAAGACGTATGGAATTGTTAATCCTGAGAAAACCAGTACGGGTCTTTTGTTTAAAAAAATAGTTGATAATCCAAGTGGTGCTTTAGTATCAGCAGATACGCCTGTGCTGGTAAATTACACCGGTCGTTTGGCATTTAGTTATCTAAAAAAAGATGCAACCGGTGCCTTCGTGTATAATCCGATTTTCGATTCAGGTACGCTTGGTACGCCGACAATACCATTTATATTAAGTCAAAGAAGTTTGATTCCTGGATTTACGGAGGCCTTGAAGAAAATGCGCGTAGGTGAAAAAGCGGCGGTAATTATTCCGTATAGTTTGGGGTATGGAACAGCAGGCCTAAACGCTATTCCAGGTTATTCACCTTTATATTTTGAAATTACGGTTATTGCACCATAATGAATTTATGAAGCCTGTTATTTATTTAGCCACTCAAAATCTGCATAAAATTGAAGAAATAAAAGATCTCCTCGGGGATCTTTTTGACATTCATACGGTTTTTGAATTAAACCTTCTGGTAGAAATTCCAGAAACAGGAAACACACTGGAGGAGAATTCAAGACAAAAGGCTGAATTTATTGCCAATCATTTTCATGTTTCCTGCTTGTCAGATGATTCTGGTTTGGAAGTAAATGCCTTGGGTGGAAAGCCAGGTGTTTTTTCTGCTCGTTATGCAGGAGAGTCTAAAGATGATTCTGCCAATATGCAAAAACTATTAGGGGAGTTATACGGCATTGCCGATCGATCTGCACGTTTTGTGACGGTGCTGACCTATCATCATCAGGGCGATTTTTACACCTTTGAAGGGGAGATTCTTGGCCAAATTGTGGATACACCTCGTGGGGAACATGGATTTGGATATGATCCTATTTTTCAGCCACATGGCTATGAAAAAACCTTTGCCGAAATGACACTTGCCGAAAAAAATCAGCTAGCGCATCGTGCCCGCGCTATGCAAAAGTTTAAACAATTCATACAAACAGCTGGGGTTTTACATGGTAATTAGTGGAACTCCTACGGCATTTAGTATCTCAGACAGAAAGATCCCCTTTTTTACCTGGAGGTGTTTTTGGCTTCTTTTTTCTTTTTTGTTCATTTTACACAATGCCTCTTCGCAAGTTCTTATCACGGGGCATGTTACTGATGCAACGAATGGCGCCCCCATTCCTTTTGCTTCCGTTGGCGTTTTAAAGGGGACTGTTGGGACGACGACCAACTTTCAAGGCGAATTTACCTTATCAGTTAAATCACACAGCGATTCGCTTTTTGCGTCAGTCATGGGATACAAAAAACGCATTAAGTGGGTAAATAATGCGTTAAAAGTGGTTGAAATTGATTTTCAGATGGAGCCCACAAGTAAAGATTTGTCTGAGGTCAAGGTTTATTCAGGCGAAAATCCTGCCTTTACTATTCTTCGTGATGTAGTAAAGAATCGATCTATGAATGATCGTAGTAAACTTGAAGCATACGAATTTTCATCCTACTCTAAGATGGAACTTGATGTAAATCGCATTGCCGACGATTTTAAGGATCGACGCGTAATGCGGGATATTTCGAGTGCCATTAAGAAGCTCGAAAGTGCAGCCGGTGAGGATGGACAGTTGATTATCCCCACCTATATTTCGGAGTCAATAAGTAAGTTTTATTATTTAGAATCACCCAAAAGGAAGCGTGAACATATATTAAAAACCAACATAAAAGGGATTGGTGTAAAAGAGGGGAGTGTAATTTCACAGTTGGTCGGAGGGAATTTCGTTGCGAATTATAATTTTTATCAGACCTATGTTTCCTTCTTTGGCAAGGATTTTGCGAGTCCCATCGGAGATAATTGGGAGGGGAATTACAAGTATTATTTGGGGGACACCGTTCAGGTAGATGACCATGTTTGTTATCAGATTGATTTTGATCCTAAGAATCAAGCTGACCTCTTATTTACAGGTCAAATGTGGATTGATACCACCTCGTTTGCTATGGTGCAAATTGAGGCTTCGGTAGGTAAATTAGCCAATTTGAATTTTATCGATCAAGTTAAAATTTCACAAGAGTTGGAGCGGGTGGGTTCTGGTGCTTGGTTACCCGCAAGAACGCGTTTCATTCTTGATGTTTCAAGAATATCGCAGAATTCTGCGGGGATGCTGTTGAAGATGTATATTTCAAACAAGGATTTTGTGGTGAACAATCCTCACCCCGTATCCTTTTATGATAAGGCATCCGAGATCGCTGAAAATGCGAATGTACCTGATCCAAATTTCTGGCGGCAAGAACGGCATGACCCACTGACTAGGCAAGAAGTTTTAGCTTATTCGTTGATTGATTCCGTAAAAAATGTTCCTGTAGTTCGAACTTATTTTGAGATTGCCGAGCTTCTGTTTAGTGGTTATAAACGTTACCCCAAAATAGAATTTGGGCCTTATATTTCGAGTGTAGCCATTAATCGGATTGAGGGAGCGCGTTTTCGATTAGGTTTTCGCACGAATGCTAATTTTGATAAGCATTGGATTTTACGAGGTAATGTGGGCTTTGGAACAAAAGACTTAACGCTCAAATACGCGGGTGAACTAAACTATTTGTTTTCTGAAATGAAATGGACGATGGCGGGTATCCGACATAGTTATGACATTGAGCGCGTTGGATTAACGCCTGAGTTAATTGGTGAAAATAAATTGTTTTATGCTTTTACGCGGTGGGGTAATTTTTCAGGCGCTTTCTTTCGGCGGGAAAGTGAAGGCTTTTTTACCTCAGAGCCTATAAAGGGGTTAAGTTTTAGGACTTCTTTGGTTTCACGTTCTTTTGATCCTTTGTTTCGTTTTCAGTATCGTTTAAATCCCGAGTTAGGCAGCTCCTCTCTTGCGCAAGATCATTATCAAGAGTCATTTTTTACGCTTGAGGCACGTTTTGCATGGAATGAAACATTCCTTATGAATGGGAATGAAAAAGTGACATTGTCAACCAGGCGCATTCCCGTAATAACCTTGAAATACCAACGAGGAATTAAGGGATTATTAGGTGGTGATTTTGATTATGAACGATTTACCTTGAAGGCTTTTCAAACTTTTCGAGTAGGTAAAATAGGGCGTTCTGATTATACCTTGCATGCGGGTTATACCCCATCGAATTTACCGGCACCACTTTTATTTCCCCATTTGGGCAATGAGACATCACTCTTTGTGCGAAGCGCTTTTTCAACGATGAATTTTTTTGAATTTGTCAGTGACCGATATGCTTCATTACAGTTTAATCACAATTTCGAAGGATTATTTTTCAACAGATTGCCCATGATAAAGCAATTCAAATGGCGCTTTATTGTGAGTTCTAATGTTTTAATGGGGAGCCAGCGGAATGCGAATAGAAATATCATGAAGGAGGTAGATAATCCGTTGCAGTCCAATTATGCCGATCAGTATGCTTTTGATTCGCTTGATCCCAATAAGCCTTTCGTGGAGGTTGGCTATGGCATCGATAATATTTTTAATTTATTTAGAGTTCAAGCTTTCCACCGTTTGACCTATTTAGATCATGGTAATCCGGAGCGCTTTCGGTTATTGGCTTCCTTTAATTTCCATTTCTAGTTGGCATTTTGGTATATTATGAAGACTAAAATTTAAACATTTCAAGAACTTTTTTAAACTTCTTGATTTTAGACATGAAGGCACTTATATTTGGCTGTTGACGTTTAAGCAGTTGGCGAAGTATAAATGGTTTTAATAATTGTAGGACTTTCTGTTTTGAGTTATTTGTTGGGTTCTATCCCAACAGCACTCTGGTACGGTACAACCTATCACGGTGTTGATATTCGGACAAAGGGAAGCGGTAATGCAGGAGCGACGAACACTTTTCGTGTTCTTGGTAAAAAAGCCGGAAGTATTGTTTTGTTTGTTGATGCATTAAAAGGTTTTTTTGCTACCAGTTTGTCGGCGGTCTTATTTTATTTTCACCTAATCGACTGGCAGACTTGTGTGACCTTGAAGATATTCTTTGGTTTTTTAGCGATCATAGGTCACTTACTGCCTATTTTTTGTGGATTCAAAGGGGGTAAAGGGGTGGCCACGACCTTGGGTATGGTTTTAGCTTTGCACCCCATGGCGGCATTAGTAAGTATAGCCGTATTTTTAGTCGTTTTTGCTATTTCCCACTATGTTTCCTTAGGATCCATGGTAGCGTCCATCGTTTTTCCATTGTTACTTCAATTCGGAGTATTTGGGGAAGAGATACCAACCCTCATTTATTTCGGCTATTTTATCGCTTTCCTTGTGTTGTTTACCCATCGTATGAACATTGTTCGGATCTTTCAAGGAACCGAAAATCGCATGTATCTGATTCCTTCAAAGAAGTAAAGCCTCAGTTTATTTTTTTATATTTGTTCGAGGAATTGTAATCCATTCCGCCTTCTGAATATGACACAAACACAACATTATATTGAAGCTAATCGCGATCGTTTTTTAGCTGAACTTCTTGACTTTTTACGCATTCCTTCTATTTCTGCGGATCCTGCTTATGCGGCTTCTGTTCGCCAAACAGCTGAATGGGTCGCTACTAATTTGCGTCAAGCTGGAGCTGATCATGTACGTTTAGAAGAGACCGCAGGTTTCCCTATTGTTTATGGTGAAAAAATGATTGATCCTGCAGCGCCGACGGTTTTGGTATATGGTCACTATGACGTACAGCCAGCCGATCCATTGGATTTGTGGGATAATCCACCATTTGAGCCTATCATAAAAGATGGTTTGATTTTTGCTCGTGGTGCTTGCGATGATAAAGGGCAGGTATTTATGCATGTCAAAGCTTTTGAGGCGATGTTGGCAAGTGGTGAATTAGCCTGCAATGTGAAATTTATGATTGAAGGTGAAGAGGAGGTTGGTTCTGATAATTTGGGTGTATTTGTGGAATCACACAAAGATTTACTCAAATCAGATGTCATCTTGATTTCTGATACGGCAATCATTGCCAATGATATTCCCTCGATTGATGTAGGTTTACGTGGCTTAAGTTACATGGAAGTTGCAGTTCAAGGGCCAAATCGTGATTTACACTCGGGTGTTTATGGGGGTGCCGTCGCAAATCCAATCAATATATTGTGTCAAATGATTGCTTCATTGCATGATGAATTCAATCACATTACCATACCGGGTTTTTATGATAGGGTTATGGATCTGAGTGCTTCTGATCGCGCTGCCATGGCACAAACTCCATTTGATTTAGAAGCTTACCAAAAGGATTTAGGAATTCAGTCCGTACATGGAGAGAAAGGATATTCAACCATAGAAAGAGCATCTATTCGCCCAACCTTGGATGTTAATGGTATTTGGGGAGGTTATACGGGTGAGGGCGCTAAAACGGTTTTGCCTTCCATGGCTTATGCAAAAATATCCATGCGTTTAGTGCCTAATCAAAGTTCAGCTGAAATTACACGTTTGTTCACAGAGCACTTTACATCGATTGCGCCGAAGGGCGTAAAGGTAAGTGTGAAGGCTCATCATGGAGGGGAAGCCTATTTAATGCCAACGGATAGCATAGCTTTCCAAGCGGCTTCGGATGCTTTGGCCACAACGTTTGGAAAAGAGCCAGTGCCTACCCGTGGTGGAGGAAGTATTCCAATTGTGGCATTGTTCGAAAAAGAATTAGGGGTTAAATCTATTTTGATGGGTTTTGGTTTGGATACGGATGCCATTCACTCTCCGAACGAACACTATGGATTATTTAACTTTTATAAAGGCATCGAAACCATTCCACATTTCTTTGCAAACTATAAAGCATTATCCGAATAAGATGGCAGAAGATTTAACATTGTTGGCTACTGAGTCAACGTCCAAATACGAAGATTTAGACAAGCAATCAGTTGATACTTTATTGCGTCAAATCAATGCGGAAGATAAAACAGTGCCTTTGGCTGTAGAGAAGGTTATACCTCACATTGAGGTTTTGGTGCATCAAATTGTCCCACGCATGGAGCAAGGGGGACGTTTGTTTTATATCGGAGCAGGAACTTCAGGACGTTTGGGTGTGGTAGATGCTTCGGAATGTCCGCCAACTTACGGGGTGCCTTTTGATATGGTGATTGGGATTATTGCAGGAGGGGATGGTGCGATTCGGAAGGCCGTTGAAAATGCAGAAGATGATCCGAATCAGGCATGGAAGGATATGGAAGCCTACGATATTGGGCCTTTGGATACGGTGATTGGTATTGCTGCATCTGGTAGAACGCCTTATGTGATTGGAGGGTTGAAGGAAGCAAATGCGCGCGAGATTCTGACAGGATGTATCGTGTGTAATGGAGGAAGTCCCATTGCAAAAGAAGCGAAATATCCAGTTGAGGTGCTAGTAGGTCCTGAATATGTGACAGGAAGTACGCGCATGAAGTCGGGAACGGCTCAAAAATTAGTACTGAATATGATTTCTACTGCAGTTATGATTCGCTTAGGGCGAGTTCGAGGGAACAAGATGGTAGACATGCAATTAAGTAACCATAAGTTGGTCTTACGAGCTATACGCATGGTTTGTGAAGCGACGGGCGTGAGTGAAGAAATTGCAGCTGAATTGCTCGAAAAACACGGAAGTGTAAGAAATGCGGTAGATTCTGCCAATAAGGGATAGCGTTTTTCCAAAAAAAGCTTTAATTTGCTCTTCAATACGACTATCCTCAAAAGATTATTTAAAACATATGAAAACTATCTCTAAATTTATTTTGTCTGCAGCTTTAGGTGTCGCTGCTTTTGGATTTGAGGCGAAAGCTGAAGATTTTCCGGCTGATATTAAGCCATTGATGCAAAAATACACTTGTTTTGCGTGCCATAAAATAGATGCACGTTTAGTAGGTCCTGCATACAAAGATGTAGCAAAGAAGAAATATTCGGTAGACAAGATTGTATCCTTAATCGCGAAACCTCAGCCATCTAACTGGCCTGGTTATCCTCCGATGGCACCTATGACAGTACCAAAAGATGATGCGGTGAAGTTGGCCAAATACATCAACTCATTGAAATAAAAAAAAGACCTTGATAAAAATCAAGGTCTTTTTTTATAAGGTTTTTAGCATCCAAATATCGCAACCATCGTGGCCGCTATTGCCCAGTGGTTTTCCAAGTTTCGTGAATCCTTGCATCTCATAAATGGAAATGGCTTTAGAAAGTTCGGGCATGGATTCAAGGTAAACTTGCGAGTATCCATTGTTTTTGGCCCATTCGAGTGATTGTTCCATGAGTTTTTTTCCGGTACCTGTTCCTCTTGCCGATTTATGGACATAGAGCTTTACGAGTTCACAGGTCCCATCTGGAAGATTGGCCGTTGGGAAAATACCACAACCTCCTACAATACTATTATTTCGTAATGCGACGTAGTAGAATGACTTGGGTGTTCTGAAAAGTTCAAAAAGTGCGTCTGTAGTAGGATCAAAGAATACCGTACCCGGTTTATTTGCACCAAATTCAGTCAAAGTCGCTCGAATTATTTCAGCGAGTGATTGGTTGTCTTGTGGTTCAATGGGTCGTATTATGATGACGTCCTCCATTCGAAGATCGTTTATTTTGCTGCTTTTTTTGCTGCAGGTTTTTTCTCTGCTTTCGGCGCTTTTTCAGCTTTCGGTTCTTTCTCTACTTTAGCCGCTTTTTCGACTTTAGCAGGGAACAATTCGGGAACGTGTGTAAAAAGTATCAAATACCAACTTAAAATTTTCTTGATATCGGAAGCAAAAACGCGATCGGAATCATAGTTGGGAACTACCTCAGCAATGATGGCATAAAGTTCAGCATCAGCGGCTTTTTTAGGCTCTAATGGCAATGAGCCATTAAATTTTGCATGGATTTGTAAAAACAAATCAGCTAAGGGCAGGGTGCTATCTTGATGATCAGCTAGGTAAAGCGAGATGTCTTTAAGGACAGAAATTCTTGTTTGACCTCCTACGACTGATTTTTGTTTCGCTGCGTCAAGTGTTTCCACGATTACACCTGTACGGGTAGGTTTTAACACTTTAAATAATCCGGGTTTACCAGAAATATGCGCAACTTCGTTTAATAATTCCATGTGTTTATAGCTATTGATGGCAGCAAAAGTATTAAGATTTCCCTATTTTATAAGGGGATGTTTGAATTAATTCGGTAATGTTGGCTAAAATTTCTTCCCTCCCAACGTGTTTTTCTGCCGAGGTGATAAATATTTCGGGAAGCTCATCCCACATGTCAAGTAGGAAGTTTTTATAAACCTCGACACTTTCATTCACTTGCTTTTGAGAAAGCTTATCGGCTTTAGTAAATACCATATGAAACGGAATTTCATGCTCGACCATGCGGCTCATGAATTCAATATCGACGGCCTGCGGTTTAAGTCGGATGTCAATCAGTACAAAAAGGCAGGTTAGGTTTTCCCGATTTATCAAATAATCAAAGATCATTTTTTCAAAATCACGTCTTTTTTCCTTGCTTACTTTGGCAAATCCATATCCTGGCAAATCGACTAGGTACCATTTGTCGTCAATCATGAAGTGATTGATGAGTTGTGTTTTACCTGGAGTTTGCGAAGTTTTGGCTAAACCTTTGTGAAAAGTAAGCGAGTTGATCAACGAAGATTTACCCACATTTGATCGTCCAATGAACGCAAATTCGGGGAATCGTGCCGGCGGGCAAGATTTATATTCAGTATTGCTCGTAATAAAGCGCGCGGATAGTTGGGCCATGATGGAGACAAAGGTAAGGAAAAAAGGCTGAAGTCTGGAGGGAGTTAGTCCGGAGGAGATTAGTCCGGAGGGAAAGAGTCCGAAGGAATATCAGTTTGTAGATACAATTCAAAGCAGATATATCGTTTGAGAAATAAATGTATGCGTGTTTCTAAATTTGAAGATTTACTAGTTTGGCAAAAGTCTATTGATTTGGCAATTACAGTATACAAGCTGTATGCAAAGAATCAGGATTGGGGGTTTAAAAATCAAATTCAAAGGGCATCGGTTTCCATAGCTAATAATATTGCTGAGGGATTTGATCGAAGCTCAGATAAAGAGTTTAAGCGATTTTTGTTTATTGCATTGGGTTCCGCAAGTGAAGTGCGTTCTATGAATTATTTGTCATTTAAACTTAACTATGTCTCCGCTGAGGAATTTAATAAATGCAATAATAGCTTAATTGAAATCTCAAAAATGTTAAATGGTCTATCACGATCTCTTAACCGAAACGAAGTTAAATATCTATAAGCCTTCGGACTTCGGACTATTTTCCTTCGGACTATTTTTTTTACCTTTGCACTCGATATGGAAAAACTACAAAACGACCTCATTCTTCGTGCCGCGCAAGGCTTAGCCACAGAACGTGTACCTGTTTGGGTAATGCGTCAAGCAGGCCGGATTTTACCCGAGTACCGGGAAGTTCGCGCGAAAGCAGGGTCCTTTATTGGTCTTGCGACAAATCCAGAAATGGCTGCAGAGGTGACCATTCAGCCTGTAGACCGTTTTGGAGTAGATGCCGCGATTATTTTCTCGGATATTCTTGTCGTTCCTGAGGCGATGGGATTGCCCTATTTAATGGAAGAACAAAAAGGTCCTGTGTTCCCAGAAGTTATTAGGTCAAAAGCCGATTTAGCTAAAATCCGCGATGCAAATCCAGAAGAAGATTTGAAATACGTGTTAGACGCCATTAAAATCGTCAAAAAAGAATTAGCCGGACGGGTTCCGTTAATTGGATTTGCGGGTGCGCCCTTTACCATATTTTGTTACATGGTAGAAGGAAAGGGTTCCAAAACCTTCTCCCAAGCGAAAAAGATGTTATACGCTGAGCCAGAGTTGGCACACGCTTTACTACAAAAGATAACAGACTCAACAATCGCTTATTTAAAAGCTCAAGTTGTTGCCGGGGCAAATTTGTTACAAATATTTGATTCTTGGGCGGGCATTTTATCGCCCACGCAATACAGTGCTTTCTCCACACCCTATCTGAGACAGATTTGTGATGCGATTCAAGAAGTGCCTGTTACGCTTTTTGCCAAAGGAGCTTTCTTTGCCCGCGAAGAAATGGCCCAATTAAATTGTGCAACCATTGGCTTAGATTGGAATATGGACATTGCAGAATCACGTAGATTAGTTGGCCCAAATAAAACCTTACAGGGCAATTTAGACCCGTGTGCTCTCTATGGTGATTTCAAAACCGTGGAGGCTGAAACCAAGGCGATGTTGAAGGCTTTCGGGACGCAGCGGTATATTGCTAATTTAGGTCATGGGGTTTATCCCGATATTCACCCCGATAAAGTGCAGTGTTTCGTGGACACCATTCAAAATTATCAAGCATAAAAAAAGCCAACCGTTCAAGGTTGGCTTTTGGGCTTACATCGCTGTGCAATCGTTTGCTTTAGCTTTCAATTTTCGGAGCCTTTGCTTCTTTAATACCAGCTTCGAATTGAACATCTAGTCCATGAGACACGGTTTTTGTGTCCTCATATACATCAAATTTTACGGCTTTACCCCATTTGAGGGTGATAAAATGAGCGCCATAATTCGTGTAAGACTCACCATTTAGTAATACACATGTGGCTTTCCAGCGGACAATGACTAGGGTATTATTCGGCCCACCTTTCACTTGAATGTCTGAAATTTCTATTTTCAAGTCAGGTAATACCGTGCCTAAGCGTTCAAACCATTTTTTAAGATTCACTTTATCATGTCGAACACCCCCTAAGGAATGGTCTCCGGCAAATGAATGTTCCAACGTTTCGTCGGATACCCCTTTTAAAAGTTCATCGTATTGATGTTGATTGACATAGCCAAATTGTTGTCTGACCTTACTTTTAATGATGGCATGATATGGATTTAACCCATAAGCGTTAACGACTGTACCTAAAATGGTAACTAATGTGATGGAAAGGAATAATTTGTTCATGTTTTTTATTGTTCAGTTATAGGCAAAACTACCTATCGACTCAAACATAAACCATGAACCTAAGTTAAGAAATGCGTGCGCGTATTCGGCTGAGCGCTTGAGGGGTAATACCGATATAGGACGCGATGTATTTGAGAGGGATTTGTTGCAATAAGCGAGGTTCTTCTGTAAATAAATTCAAATACCGATCTTCTGCTGATTGGTTTAAAAGTGATAATTCGCGTTTGGTCTTTTTTATGTAAAGCCCTTCACTGGCATATCTACCTAAGGTATTTCCAATCGACGTGTGCGCATAAATTTCCTGCAAATCTGCGTGGGAAATGCTCCACAAAACCGTTTCTGTAATGGCCTCGATTTGATATTCACTTGGTTGTTGGGTCAAAAAAGAACTATAGGCGCTTGTGAAATTACCTTCAAATTCAAAGCTAAAGGTTAGGTCGTCTATTTCTTTTGGAATACACATGCGAGTCATCCCTTTTTCAATAAAGGAAAGGAAGTTTTCTATTGTTCCTTGCGGGAGGATAATTGATTTTTTGGGAAATGTCCGACGAGTCAGTTTGGAAGAAAAAAATGCCCAATCGTTATCTGACATAGGTACAATACGATCGAAGTACTTTCTTATTTCAATCATGGTACAAGACCAATTTTATTAATAGTTGTATAATGCTATTAATCAATTTGTTATAATCTAATTATAGCATTGTATTTTTTTTCGCTCCTGCGTATTACTTGACCGAATAATTCGGCGCTTCTTTCGAAATACTCACATCGTGCGGATGACTTTCTTTCACCCCAGCAGATGTGATTTTAACAAATTTGGCTTGTTGCATAGCCTCGATGGATGATGCACCACAATAACCCATGCCGGCTTTTAATCCGCCAACCATTTGGTATAAAATTTCCGTTACTGAGCCTTTGAACGGAACGCGACCTACGATTCCTTCTGGGACCAACTTCTTGATATCATCTTCTGCATCTTGGAAATAACGATCTTTCGATCCATCTTCCATGGCTTCCAAAGAACCCATGCCGCGATACGATTTGAATTTACGTCCTTCTAAAATGATCATTTCACCGGGTGCCTCATCCGTTCCAGCTAATAAGGATCCAATCATGACCGTACTTGCTCCTCCTGCGATGGCTTTTGCCACATCACCTGAATAACGAATTCCTCCGTCAGCAATTACGGGAACATCATATTTTGCTAATGCTTTCGCTGCTTCATAAACAGCTGTCAACTGCGGCATGCCCACGCCCGCAATGATACGAGTGGTACAAATACTACCTGGGCCTACACCCACTTTGACGGCATCTGCTCCCGCTTTAGCTAGGGCTAGCGCCGCTTCGCCGGTAGCAATGTTTCCTACGATAACGTCTAATGTTGGAAATGCTTTCTTTACAGATTTCAACGCATCAATAACGCCTTTTGAGTGTCCATGTGCGGTATCGATGCTGATGACATCTACTCCCACGTTCACTAATGCTTGCACGCGGTCAATCAAATCAGGGGTCACGCCTACAGCAGCACCTACGCGCAAACGGCCTAGGGAATCTTTAGACGCCAAAGGGTGTGACTTGCGCTTTAGTATATCTTTATAGGTAATTAAACCAATCAATTTTCCATTTTTGTCAATGATTGGAAGTTTTTCAATTTTATATTCTTGCAAAATGCTTTCGGCTTTCTCCATGCTGATACCCTCTTTGGCCGTAATCAAATTGTCTTTGGTCATGATCTCAGCCACTGGGCGTGCTGTTTGCTTTTGGAAACGTAAATCGCGGTTGGTTAAAATTCCCACCAAATGGCCATTATCGTCAATGACTGGAATACCACCAATCTTGAATTCCTTCATGATGCGTTGTGCATCGCCTAAGGTTTGATTGTCTTTTAAGGTAACAGGATCAATGATCATCCCCGACTCAGAACGCTTTACTTTGCGCACTTGAGCTGCCTGCTGATCAATCGTCATGTTTTTATGAATGATTCCAATTCCGCCTTCTTGTGCTAGGGCAATAGCAAGGTCCGCTTCGGTAACTGTATCCATTGCAGCGGAAACAATGGGAATGTTCAATGAGATGTTGCGTGTTAAGCGGGATTGCGTACTAACTTCACGAGGTAATACTTCTGAATAGGCAGGTAATAACAATACGTCATCGTATGTTAAAGCCTCAAAAAGAAATTTGTTGGAATCGAGCATGGCAAATAATTTGAAGGAGTGTAAGAACTACGCTTATTTGCCGGACAAAATTACAGGATTTTTTTGATTTTTTGGTACACTTTTCAAAAAATACGCGATTCAAAGCTAAGGCTGATTTTTAGCTACGATTTTTTCGCATAAATTCTAAAATTTTAGATTTTATGCAGTAAATTGCGGCTTCATTTATTTAGCCTTTGTAATGAACTATCAACCTCAAGATTTTCTGCCGATATTCGTTCAGCTATTGGCAGCATTAGCCTTTATTTTCGCAACCATGTTTGCGACACATGCTTTGGGTCCCAAACGCCATTCAGCCAAGAAAGACGACACTTTCGAGTGTGGGATTGAGTCTATTGGCGATGCGCGTACACCTATTTCGGTAAAGTATTTCTTGGTAGCGATTTTGTTCGTGCTGTTTGATATAGAAATCGTTTTCATGTATCCATGGGCGGTTAATTTTCGTGCGTTATCTTGGGATGGCTTTTATGACATGCTCGTATTTATGGGTTTGTTATTGGCCGGCTTCATTTATGTCATCAAAAAAGGAATTTTAAAGTGGGAAAAATAAACATATTGGGCTAGCCTAAAGTTTATATATTCAACAGACTAAAAAGATATGAGTAATTCAACGGTTCAAGTTGCAGAAGCGCCTCCAGGAGTGGAGGGAGCTGGTTTTTTTGCGACAAGTTTAGATAATTTGGTCGGTTTAGCTCGAGCTAATTCATTGTGGCCATTGCCATTTGCAACCTCATGTTGCGGGATTGAGTTCATGTCCACGATGGCATCCCATTACGATATTGGTCGATTCGGAGCTGAACGTTTGAGCTTTTCAGCACGTCAAGCGGATGTTTTGATGGTAATGGGAACCATTTCGAAGAAAATGGCGCCGGTTGTTAAACAAGTGTATTTGCAGATGGCTGAGCCTCGTTGGGTTCTTTCGGTAGGCGCATGTGCTTGTTCAGGTGGTATTTTTGATACCTATTCGGTATTGCAAGGCATTGACCGCATCATTCCGGTTGATGTGTATGTTCCAGGATGTCCACCCCGCCCTGAACAAATCTTGGATGGCTTTATGCAAATTCAAGAATTGGCTAAAAAGGAAACAACTCGCCGTAGAAACGAGCCTGAGTATAAGGCATTGTTGGCATCTTACGGTATAGAATAACGAGCATGGAGAATCAACAAATAACGGATGCTTTAGTTGCACAATTTGGAGCGGAATCTGTCTATGGCGTGACAGAATCTCATGGTATTTTACAGTTTACGACAGGGGTAGAAAACATTGTTCCGATGTTTCATTTCTTGTATGCCCACCCTGTATTTAAATTTCAATTTTTGACGGATTTAGCAGGAATACATTTTCCGGATGCTAAAGGACAAGAGCTGGGTGTAATTTATCATTTACACAGTTTAGAAAACAATGTGCGTTTAATGATTAAAGCCTATGCGCCAATCGAAGCCCCTAATTTTCCAACGATTACGGGTTTATTCGCAACAGCCAACTGGATGGAGCGTGAGGCTTTTGATTTTTATGGAATTTTATTTGATGGGCATCCGAACTTGACGCGTATTTTGAATATGGACGAGATGGATTACCATCCAATGCGCAAGGAATATCCGTTGGAAGACGCAACGCGTCATGATAAAATTGATGAATTATTTGGACGATAAAAGCGAACAAAGCATGTCAGAAGTAGCCTTAGTAAATAATCCTAATGTAGGTTTAGATAAGACGCAAAAGGGCGGTCCTTATGTAAATGACCTTTCAACGCTAAATTTAGGTCCCACGCACCCTGCCACACATGGTATTTTCCAGAACATTTTGACAATGGATGGGGAAACCATAGTAGATGCGGAGCAGACGGTAGGATATATTCACCGTGCGTTTGAGAAAATTGCTGAGCGTCGTCCTTTCTACCAAATCACCACCTTGACGGATCGGATGAACTATTGTTCAGCACCCATTAACAACATGGGCTGGCACATGACGGTTGAGAAGTTATTGGGTATTGAAGTTCCCAAGCGTGCGCAATACATGCGGGTAATCATGATGGAACTCGCGCGTTTAACGGATCACATTGTGTGTAATTCGATTCTTGCGGTAGATACGGGAGCTTTGACTGGCTTTTTGTATGTATATCAGTGGCGTGAATTCATTTATGAGATTTATGAGGAGATGTGCGGTGCCCGTCTGACCACCAATATGGGTCGTTTTGGGGGTATGGAGCGGGATTTTACGCCCGTTGCCTTGGAGAAAATCAATAAATTGTTAAAAGAATTACCGGCTGCTTTAAAGGAATTTGAAGGCCTTGTAATGCGTAACCGTATTTTTATGGACCGTACGCAAAATGTAGGTGGAATTTCTGCTGAGCGTGCCTTAAATTATGGCTTTACGGGGCCTAATTTACGGGCTACTGGTGTTGATTACGATGTTCGTGCGATGAATCCTTATTCATCTTACGAGGATTTTGAGTTTGATGTACCTGTGGGAACAAAGGGTGATACCTATGATCGTTTTTTAGTGCGCGAAGAGGAGATGTGGCAAAGTTTGCGCATTATTCAGCAAGCCATGGACAATCTACCTGAAGGACCTTACCACGCAGATGCGCCGCATTATTATTTGCCAGATAAGCAGGATGTATATCACAATATGGAGGCATTGATCTATCACTTTAAAATTGTGATGGGCGAAATCGATGCACCGGTTGGAGAAGTTTATCACGCAGTTGAAGGCGGTAATGGTGAATTAGGTTTCTATTTGGTTTCAGATGGAGGACGGACACCCTATCGTTTGAAATTCCGCCGACCAGGCTTTATTTATTACCAAGCTTTCCCTGAGATGATTAAGGGAACCACCCTTTCAGATGCAATCGTAACGATGTCATCCATGAATGTTATTGCAGGAGAGTTAGATACTTAAGACATGAGCAACATTATTTTCCCAGCAGAAACGCTGGAATTGGTTAAAAAGATTATTGCCCGTTATCCAGAAGGGAAACACAAATCGGCCATTTTACCTATTCTTCATTTAGCACAGGCTGAGTGGAAGTGGTGTTCACCGGAAGTTATGGATTATGTAGCTTCCTTGCTTTCCATTAGTTCAATTGAGGTATATGAGGTGGCAACATTCTATACCATGTTCCATTTGGAGCCTGTGGGCGAGCATGTAATTGAATATTGTCGTACCGGTCCTTGTTGTTTGATGGGAGGGGTTGAGGTGTATGATCACTTGAAGAAGCGTTTGGGTATTCAAACAGGAGAGACGACGAAGGATGGTAAGTTTACGATCAAAGAAGTGGAGTGTTTAGCTGCTTGCGGTTGGGGTCCCGTATTCCAAATCCGTGAAAAATATTACATGCATTTGACGAATGACAAGGTGGATGAAATTATAGATGAATTGAGTAAATAAGGCCTAGGATGAAGATATTAACCGAACATATAGACGTACCTAACATCGACACGATTGACGTGTACATGAAACATGGTGGGTATTCAGCGGTCAAAAAAGCGTTAAAGAAAATGACTCCAGACGAAGTTACCGAAGAGGTAAAGAAGTCTGGTCTTCGCGGTCGTGGGGGCGCAGGTTTCCCTATGGGCATGAAGTGGTCATTCTTAGCAAAGCCCGAGGGTGTACCTCGTTACCTTGTGTGTAACGCAGACGAATCAGAGCCTGGTACGTTTAAAGATCACTATTTGATGTGGAAGACACCACATACCCTCTTAGAAGGAATGATTGTTTCAAGCTTTGCTTTGGGAGCTAATACCTCTTATATCTACGTTCGTGGTGAGTTGATGTATGTCATCAATATCCTTGAAAAAGCGATTCAAGAAGCTTATGATAAGGGATTATTAGGTAAGAATATTTTAGGATCTGGCTACGATTTAGATCTTTTTGTCCAACCCGGTGGTGGCGCATACATCTGCGGTGAAGAAACAGCATTGCTGGAATCATTGGAAGGAAAACGTGGCAATCCACGTAATAAGCCGCCATTTCCCGCGGTAAAAGGTTTGTGGCAATGTCCCACGGTAGTCAATAACGTGGAGTCCATTGCGGCAACTTCTTGGATTGTCAATAACGGCGGCGATGCTTATGCCGCGATTGGGGTTGGAAGAAGTACAGGAACTAAATTGATTTCAGCTTCTGGTCATATTAAGAAGCCAGGTGTATATGAAATTCCGTTGGGAATTACGGTGGAAGAATTTATATACTCAGATGAATATTGCGGAGGTATACGTGACGGACATAAATTAAAGGCTGTTGTGGCTGGAGGGTCCTCTGTGCCCATTTTGTCAGCTGATAATATCCTTACCACTGATGCGGGTGAGAAGCGTTTAATGACCTATGAATCTCTTTCTGATGGTGGATTTGCAACCGGAACTATGCTAGGTTCAGGCGGTTTTATCGTAATGGATGAGACTACCTGTATTGTGCATAATACCTTAACTTTTGCGCGTTTTTACCACCATGAATCTTGTGGTCAATGTTCACCGTGTCGGGAAGGTACCGGCTGGATGGATAAGGTAATCAAACGTATTGAAACGGGTAAGGGTCGTTTGGAAGACATCGATTTATTAGTTGATGTAGCCAAGAAAATCGAGGGCAATACGATTTGTCCTTTGGGTGATGCAGCGGCTTGGCCTGTTGCGGCGGCAATTCGTCATTTTAGAGATGAGTTTGAGTGGCATGTTACACATCCGGAAGAGGCAACAAAACCAGGTGCCGTATACATGCGTCCAGGAGCTAGTTGGTCAAAATAAATGGTAGAAAGCAAGAAACTGTTTGTTGGCCATGACGCAAATCGTGCGGGTGCGCAGTTGGTTCTTTTACATTGGTTAAAAGAGCGCAAGGCGCAAGGCTACACGAATTATTTGTTGCTTGTGGATGGCGGAAGTTTATTGGAGGAATATAAAAAAGTGGCTAAGGTGTGGGTTTGGAAAACCGATCGTCCACTTTGGTTTAAGATTAAGCAACGTTTACCAGGGCTCCGACAAGCGGAAGAATGGGATAAGACGCCAAGTCAACGTAAAATGTCTCAAATATTGTCTTCGCTCAGCGAGGAGGCGTTTGATTGCATTATTGGAAATACGGTTTCGTCCCTTTCCTTGTTACGTGAATTAGTAACCTTGCATGTGCCTTTTGAGGTTTATGTGCATGAGTTGAGTTATTCGATTTCAAATTTTACTTCTGAAGAAGATCGGAAGTTTATGGCCAATCAAGTGAGTCGCGTGTATGCTGTTTCGGCTTTAGTTAAAACAGTACTCGAGAAAGAGGTAGGAGTTAAGGCTGAAATTATTGATTTATTGCCTCCAATTATTGAGTTACCGGAGGCGACTAAAAATACAAATGACCCGGTGCGAGCGGCGTTAAGAATACCGGCCAACTCGCCTATTGTGTTTAGTTGCGGATTAGCTGAATGGAGAAAGGGACCGGATGTGTTTTTGGAAGTTGCAAAAAAGTTGATTGATAAAATGCCAACGGTGCATTTTATCTGGTTAGGCTTATTGGATAATGATTATTCGAACGAATTGCTTGCAAGCAAGACGGTTTGGGATAAAAACCAGCAGGTACATTTGTTGCCGGTATGTTCAGATAGCCGACCATATTTTGAAGCGATGAATTTATTTTTTCTTTCATCACGGGAGGATCCGTTTCCTTTAGTGATGTTAGAAGCTGCTCACGTAGGAAAACCCATTGTAGGTGTGCGAGCTAGTGGAGGTGTAAATGATTTTCTGAAAGGATTGGATGAATTGTTGGTTGATAGCTGGGATGTCCATGTGTTTGTGGATAAAATAGCCTCCTTACTACAATTAAGTCCTACGGCGTTAGCGGCGTACCAGCAAGATTTAAAAAAGCGCGCTGTGCAGTATTCTGCGTCTTTATTTATGGACCGATGGTCCCAATTACATAGCAAATAACCGGGAATTACCCGCTAGATGATAGATTATGAAAGTTACGATTGACAACATCACCCTGGAAGTAGAACCGGGAACCACCATCATGCAGGCCGCTCGAATGATCGGTCCTGAGGTGGCACCTCCTGCGATGTGTTATTATGAGCCTTTGCAAGGATCTGGCGGAAAATGCCGGGCTTGCTTGGTGAAGGTTACGGCAGGTTCAGAAAAGGATCCACGTCCGATGCCTAAATTAGTTCCTGCCTGTATCACGGCTGTTCAAGACGGTATGATCGTTGAGAATACAGTCAATGAGCAGGTTTTGGAAACGCGCAAAGGTATTGTGGAGTTTTTGTTGTTGAATCATCCACTGGATTGTCCGGTTTGTGATCAGGCTGGCGAATGCCACCTACAAGATTTTTCTTTTGAGCATGGGGTTTCAAGTACGCGTACCGTGGAGGAACGTAATACATTTGAACCAGTTGATTTAGGGGAAAATATCAAGTTGAATATGAACCGTTGCATTTTGTGTTATCGTTGTGTTTACACTGCCGATCAAATCACAGATGGCCGTGTTCATGGTGTGATGCATCGCGGAGATCACGCTGAAATCAGTACCTATATAGAGAAAGCGATTGATAATGATTTCTCGGGAAATGTGATTGATGTTTGTCCTGTGGGCGCATTGACTGATAAAACCTATCGATTTAAGAGCCGTGTTTGGTTCTCAAAACCGATGGAAGCGCACTGCTCATGTGATAAATGTTCTGGAAATGTGACTTTGTGGTACCGCGGTGATGAGGTAATTCGTGTAACGGGTCGCAAGAATGAGTGGGGTGAATTGAAAGAATTTATTTGCAATACGTGTCGTTTCGATCGCAAGAAAACGAGCGATTGGGTGATAGAAGGACCTACCAATGTTTCGCGTCATTCAGTGATTTCAGCTAATAAATATGGCGCTGGATTAATCCGTCCTGCTTTTCCAATTGCCCAAGCAGCACGCGATTACAAACTAATCGATGACGATCGCGATCGTAGTTTTTTAACGAATCAAGCTAGTTTACCTGCAAAGAAATAGGATATGGAATTATTTAATGATGTTTTTACCGCCAAGGCCATTTTTATCGGAATCGTATTTGCGATTACGCTGGGTGTAGCGGCTTATTCAACGTATTTTGAGCGGAAGATTGCTGCCTTTATGCAAGATCGAATCGGTCCAGATCGTGCGGGTCCTTTTGGTATTTTACAACCATTAGCTGATGCGGTCAAAATGTTCATGAAGGAAGATTTCATTCCGGCAAATTCCAACAAATGGTTGTTTATCGCCGGTCCGTGTTTATCTATGTTAACTGCTCTGATGACTTCTGCGGTAGTTCCTTTTGGGGATACAGTAACCATCAGTGGAGTAACATTTGATTTACAAGGTATCGATGTAAACATCGGTATTTTATGGGTTTTTGGAATTGTTTCTTTAGGGGTATATGGGATTTTAGTGGGCGGATGGGCTTCCAATAACAAGTATTCGTTATTGGGTGCAATACGTGCCGCATCACAAAACATCTCCTATGAATTAGCGATGGGTATGTCCATCATTGCGATTTTGATGCTATCGGGCTCTTTGTCGACCAAGGCAATTGTAGAAGCCCAGCAAGCGGGTCATTGGAATATCTTGCAACAGCCGATTGGTTTTGTAATTTTCTTGATTTGTGCATTTGCGGAATGTAATCGTACGCCTTTCGACTTACCGGAGTGTGAAACTGAGTTGATCGGTGGATATCATACGGAATACTCTTCAATGAAGTTGGGCTTTTATTTATTCGCAGAATACATCAATATGTTTATTTCGGGCGCAGTAATGGCAACTTTGTTTTTTGGAGGCTACGATTATCCAGGGTATTCGTATATCGCAGCTCAGTTAGGCTCAAATGCCGCCGCCTTCATTGGTGTTGGGGCTTTGATTGGAAAAGCACTATTCTTTGTCTTTGTATTTATGTGGGTACGTTGGACGCTACCACGTTTTCGTTATGACCAACTGATGGGCTTAGGGTGGACCGGGTTGATTCCTTTGGCTATGTTCAATGTGGTGGTGACGGGATTTGGTATATTGATCGATCAGCCCATTCTTGCAGGAGTAGGCGGGATTGTTATTTTATTTGTGGGCTTATTTGTAAATGATGCCCTTTCAAGAAAGAAAAAAATAGCTTAGGCATATGAAATTAAGTAATAAAACAAAGGTGTTGGAACAAGGCGAAATGACTTTGGCTGAGCGCATGTACCTTCCTGCAATTGTAGGCGGTATGGCTACGACCCTGAAGCACTTTTTCTCTAAACCCGTAACGATACGTTATCCGGAGCAAAAACGTTACCTAGGACCTATTTACCGTGGACAGCATATCTTGAAGAAGGATGAGCAGGGCGCTGAGCGTTGTACTGCATGCGGACTTTGTGCCGTAGCGTGTCCGGCTGAAGCTATTTCGATGGTTGCAGAAGAGCGAAAGAAAGGAGAGGAAAAACTGTATCGTGAAGAGAAGTATGCCAAAGTTTATGAAATAAATATGTTGCGTTGCATTTTCTGTGGATTATGCGAGGAGGCTTGTCCAAAAGAAGCCATCTTCTTGCGTCATGATACCATGGTTCCCGTATTCAGTACGCGCGATGAAGTTATTTATGGGAAAGATAAGTTAGTAGAAAACATGGACCAGCGCTATTTACGCGACGGTTGGAAATAAGCATATTATGGAGATTACAAATATTTGGTATTTTCTGTCAGCCTTGACACTTTTAAGTGCACTGATGGTCGTTTTTGCAAAAAACCCGATTCACAGTGTTTTGTACTTGGTGTTTACATTCTTTTGTATTTCGGGACATTATGTGTTGTTAAATGCCCAGTTTTTGATGGCCGTTAATATCATTGTTTATGCGGGTGCCATCATGGTTTTGTTCCTCTTTGTTATCATGATGTTGGATTTACGTAAAAACATGCCTGAATCGAAATCCTCATTGGCTAAAATGGCTGGATCGGTGGTCGCTGGTACCTTATTGGTTATTCTTGTTGCAGCATTTCACAAGAATAATTTACCTGCTCCTACGGCAGAAAATACGGCTAATTTTACCTCCCAAACCGGTATGGTTGAAAATTTAGGTAAAGTTCTGTATTCGGAGTATTTATTGCCTTTTGAATTAGTCTCCATTCTTTTCTTTGTGGCGATGGTTGGTGCTGTATTGTTAGGAAAACGCGAAGCTGGAGAACGAAATTTTTAATTCAGATGATTGCATAGTAAATGAGGCTGCTCTATTTGGGCAGCCTTTTTTTGTTTGCTTTTTTATGAAATTCGATGCGTAAACTGATTGAGTTGACGATACCCTGGGGGATGAAAATCGGCGTAATTGGGGTGAAAGTCGACAAGATTGTTCGGCTTGTCCTTAGTATTTATTATTTCAGCCTGAATGCCTAGCTTTGTATTGCAAAAACAGTGATTATGTGGCGAGCTTGGAATCTTCCCAAAACCAAATTAACCTTCAAGGTATTATTTAATCTGATTCTTTGGGGATTGTGGATTGGTCTACCTTTGCTTAGTCCTGTACATCAAACGCATGAAAATGAACACCCACATGCGCACGTCAATCCGGAATTTTCTGAACATATATGGCTGGAGCTTTTAACCGTAGTTCCGCTATTTTATATCATCACGCTAATTCTAGTTCCACATGTTTTCAAACGCTTTGGTGTTTTTGTATTTTTCGTAAGTCTATTTGGCGTTATAGCGCTGTTTTTTGGGATTCAGGCTTTCTACCATCTGTATTTTTTACCATTTGATGATCATAAAGGCTTTTTTGACCCACAAGGCATCTTTCCTTTAATCATGATTTCAGGCATAGCATCAACCTATGGTTTATTACTTGAATTTATCAATTTTGAGGCAGAAAAAGAGGAGCGCAGTAATGAACAATTGAAGTCAGAACTATCATTTTTACGATCGCAAATTAGTCCCCATTTTATATTCAATATCTTAAATAGCATTGTCTATTTGATTCGAACAAAGGCCGACAAACAGGCTGAGGATGTTACGATTCGTTTATCTTCCTTAATGCGGTATATGTTATATGACTCTGATCAAAGCATGGTTCCATTGGATCGTGAATTGGAATACCTCCGAAATTATGTAGACCTTCAACGCATGCGGTTTGAAGGGGATGTCGCCATTGAATTTGAAATGATGGGTACGGTTCGCGGTTGTAAGATTGAGCCTATGTTATTGATTCCTTTTGTAGAGAATGCGGTTAAACATGGTGTCTCATTTGTGAAAGATCCTTTCATTGCAATTAAATTCTCGATAGATCAAGGCCAACTGATTTTTCATGTCAAAAATAAAAAAGGGAAAATCAAGGATGATTTTAAAGATGATAGTTCGGGTATTGGATTGAAAAATGTCTTACGCAGATTAGAACTTTTGTATCCCGATCAGCATAAAATTACAATTCGTGATACCGATGATGAATTTGAGGTTGATTTACAAATGACCCTACACCAAAATTAGATTTATGGAAAAGATGAACTGCATTGTCGTGGACGATGAAAATATGGGTCGGAAGTTGTTGGAAGAAAATGTCCGTCAGATTCCATTTTTAAATTTAGTTGCGTCGTGTAAAAACGCTTTTGACGCGATGGAGCAAATTCAATCAAATAAGATTGATTTGATTTTTCTGGATATACAAATGCCCGGCATGTTAGGTACTCAATTCGTACAGACTATGACCCATAAACCCTTGATTATTTTTGTGACAGCCTATGATAATTACGCCGTAGAGAGTTACCAATTGGACGCGGTTGATTACCTGATGAAGCCGGTCAGTTTGGAACGATTTTCATTAGCAGCCAATAAAGCATTTCAGGTTTTCAACCAACAAAGCCCAGTATCAAATTTGAAGCAGGTGGCGGGGGAGCCATTGGAGGATTTCTTTTTTGTGAATGTAGAATATTCACTCGTGCGAATTTCAATTCCTCAAATTTCGCATATCGAAGGATTAAAGGATTATGTGAAAATATTTTTGGATGGGGAGCGTAGACCTGTCCTAACAAAATCTACCATGAAATCATTGGAATCGAAGGTCCTTCCGCACGGTTTCATGCGCGTTCACAAATCTTTTATTGTGAACTTGCGCAAAATTGAATCCATTAAGCAGCAACGAATTAAGATAGCGACCTTTGATATTCCAGTGAGTGATTCACATGCGGCTGAACTTATGGAAAAATTGAATTTTACCCGACCTAATTCAGTTTAATTTTCAGCCCTGTCTGGAAGTATCTACCGGGAGCGGCATTGAAATATCGACTTCCTATGGCATTCAAGTCGGGCCCTGAAACGTATATTTCATTGAACAAGTTCTCTGCAGCCAAGTAAATTTCCCAGTACTTCCGTTGATATTGAATTCTCGAATTCCAAACTCGCGAGGAAGGTAGCACATCGGTATTGGCATCATTTAAATACATGTAATCTGTAAATAAAAATTGGCCAGTCCATGTTAATGTAGGAAGCAATTCCCATTGAATAAGACTGGCATGCTGAAACGGACTCGTTCCCGTAATTCGATTCCCTGAGTAGTCTTTTGTCCCCGATTTATACTGATTAAATCGGAAATTTTGAAAGCTTTCGGAATTGCGTAACGTGAGTTTTTTGCCCAAGTTGATTTGATAACCTATTTCGATACCTTGTTGGGTTGTACTGCCTGTATTGTCAAAATAGTCGGAGCCATCTGCCGCCCTACGAATTACGATGGTTTCGTCTAAGTCAAATTGATAGGCGTTTATGTCCCATTCAATGTTGGCATAGTGTCCTCGCCAACTGATTTCTTTATTCCAGCCTTTTTCAGCTCGTAGCTTTGTATTGATGATGCCTGTAGAGGGACGCATTTCAGCGATACTCGGAGGAGAATATCCGGATGCAATTTTGAAAACAAGCCGCTGGCGATTCCCTAATTTTCGCACGATGGCAAGCCTGGGAGTTACAATTTGTTCATTGCCTATGTATTGAGTCCAATACCCATTGGCACTGAGCGAAACCGTTGAATTCCAATTTGGATTGATTTGGTAATCCCATTGAACAAAAAGATTCCCACTTTGAATGTTGGTATTTTGTGAAGTCTGCAAGGTATCCTTGATTCCTTTTCGATTACCGAAAGTTTGGCTATCAAATTGGCCTATTTGGAATTCATAACCAAAGTCGATGGACGATTTATTTTTCTGATAATGGATAACACCCCTGCTGCTGACATTGGGCTCATGCCGTATTTCGTAGTTTCGGATGGTCGGGTTTTCAACCTTATTTACTTGTATGGAATTGGCAAGGCTGTATCCCCAATTGCCATTCCACGAATTCGTAAGGTGGATGCCCGTACCAAATGATTTTAATTTGAAAGTGGCTTGTTGAGCTGCTGCGCTTAAAAAAATACCTGCAGCTGGTCGCGCTTGAAAGGGGTTTGCCGTAAATTGTGTTCGGGTTAATCCACCGGGAGTTTGATAGGCGAGGTCTGCGTAGTATGATGTGATTTGTAGTGAACCATTAATTCCAAAATTCTTTTGATATTCATGGGTTATGACTTGTTTTTTCATGGCCGACCAATCCCTTGCACCGGGTTGTTGCCAAAACGATGCATAAACGCGATGTCCTGAATGCTGAATATCCCAAGTCTGCCTATAACCACCCAATGAGTTGACGATTTCTTGATGTTCCAGTTTTTTTTGTCCCAAATTGGGTCCCTGAAAAAGCATACTGCCCCCAGTTCCGGCTCCATATAGTCCGCCTGATGGTCCTTTTAAGATGATCAATTGATCCATCATATCAGGCTCTAAAATAGCAAGGTACGAATTGTTTCCTGCGTCTGTAAATGGGATTTGATTCCAATAGATTTTCACATTTCGTACGCCAAATGGTGCTCGAAGCGAACTTCCTCGAATGGCTACGCGATAACTTCCCGGGCTTCTTTCTTCGAGCCGAACCCCAGCTTGTGCATTTAAAGCTGTCGCAAAACTATTGCTGTGAATCGGCTGAATGTCTTTCGATTTCAATAAGTTAAATGCGTCTGGACTAGAAAGTCGTGTGCGATTTTGTTCAAGTACACGAACTTCTACGTTGGCTAATTCGCGGGTACTATCTGGTGCAACAAAAAGCCAAGTTGAAAAAAGTAAACTAAGTAGCATGGCTTAAAAATAAAATGTGAGTAAAGAAGATAGTATATCGGCGTGCGAAGATTTGATTGAATTCAAACTTTGACCTTGGGGGCTACCGAAATTTACAATTTCATAGGACAGCGTGAGTCCCACTCGCTTGTATCGAAGGTGCAAAGCTGTTTGATAGCTTGGGGAATTGCTTGCGGTCATGATTGATTTAGGTATACCAACCAATTCTCCATACAAGGTTATGCGCTGGTAGAGGGGAACAAAGATTTGCCCATTTAATTCGACGGAAGTTTCTTTCCACTGGGCTTTATATGCTAAGCCAGCATTGACCCCATGCAGGGCATATTTTTCTTCTTCGAGATATGCCGACTGGTTGGTGGTCAGTTTTCTTGCCATCGATTTACTAGACAAAGCTAGGCTAGGAGAAAATCCGGATGAGGCATTCCAACGAATTCCAGTTTCTGCTTGGCCACCTCGATAGGAAGCTTGGACTGGTTGATTCGTTGTGTTATCTACATGAAGAAGCAAGTTGGGATTAGCGGGGCTATCATATAGGTTGCCCAAAGCTTTTAATTTCGCAAAAATTTGATATTTTTTCGTAGGTAATTGAAACGTTAATTGGCCACCTAAATCCAGCGTCATTTGGTTTTCATGCCAAAGGATATAACTCGTACCGATACTGGTTCCTAATTTGAATTTTTGACTATATCCCTGTAGGCTGAGCAGTGTAAAGAAAATGATACATAGGGTAATTCTCATAAGCAATCAATTTACTGAAATTACCAATATTTGCCCCCTTTTTTGATTGCGAATTGAATCCCTCGGCTAATTATCTTGACATGCGCGATAAGGGTTTGCCAGAAGCCAAAGTGATTGTTCAGGACTTGATATCGTTCTTGCCATGAACGCTTTAGGTTTTGCACGGACGCTCCACCTGTTAAATAACGACAAATAGGTATGTCCAACTGTATGGTTTTATGACTCAGTTTTAAACAATTAATTTCCCAATCTATATCTGAACTTAAGCGGTAGGTTACATCAAATAATGGCGCCATCGTTCGCTTCATAATAAATGATTGATGGCAGATGACCATACCATATTGGAAGGATTCCCAAGTTAATTTCTCCGGGATTCTGTGTGGTGTTACTTCGCTGCGTAAACCGATGGTTTTTCCTTCCATGTCTACAAAGAGGGCATCGCCAACAATCACATCAGGTTGGTGGTGCATCGATTCTATGATTTGCTTTATGGTGTTGTTATCCGCGAAAGAATCACCGGCATTCATGAAGATCAGGTAGTCGCCTGTTGCTTTTTGTATGCCTTTGTTCATGGCATCGTAAATTCCACAGTCGGGCTCTGAGATGAAGACATCAATGTGCTCCCGGTATTGATTGATTAGCGATAAGGTTCCGTCTTTTGATGCACCGTCGATTACGACATATTCAATTTCCGAACGCATCCCTTGCTCCAAAACACTTTTGATGGTGCGTTCCAGGTATTTTTCCGCCTGGTATGTGATGGTGATGATGCTGAGTTTAGCCGACATGCGCATAGTAGTTTACATGTTTTGCTGAAATGATTTCTTCCGAATAGAATGTCGTGGCTTTATTTCGAGCTGCTGCTGCTGGGGCATTTGCCAAGGTCCACATTAATCCAGTTGTAAGGTCTTCAGCTGATTTATAGTTGGCCACGTAACCATTAACCTGATGCTCGATCATTTCCGGGATGCCGCCTATGTTGAACCCTACACAGGGTGTTCCACAAGCTAAAGCTTCCATGATGGTGTTGGGCAGATTTTCTTCCAAAGATGGCGTAACAAAAACATCAGCTGCTTGGTAGATTTGAATCATTTTTTCAGTGGAACGGATATGACCTAAATGGTGTGCGTTCAGATGTAGTTCAGGTAAGTCCTGCGCATTGCCCACCACGATTAATTCGTGTGTCGACTTATCTAAAGCTTTTAGTGCTTGTTCTAAATAGCTAAACCCTTTTTTGGGTGCATTGACGCGCATAGCTACAAAAAGGATGTGTTTTTTTTCAGGGTCTAGGCCTAAGGATTTTTTCGCGTCCTCCTTTTTTGCAGGTTTGAAAAGCTCGATATTGATCGCGTTTGGGATGCTTTCAATGGTTTGGTTTTTCAAAATGTTGCTGGATGAAGCACGTTCTTTTAGCCAATCTGAACAGGTGATGATGTGGAGGTTGGGTTGTTGGAATGCTTGGACTTTTTCTTTCCAAACTTGGTGGCTCAAGTCATTTTTTGCTGGATTCTTAAGAAATTCCTGACAATTGCCACAGGCTACCTGAAAATTTAAGCAGTCCCCGCTGTGATGACATCCGCCGGTAAATGCCCACATGTCATGCAGCGTCCAATACACGGGTTTGCCTATATTCAATAATTGCTTGATGTTTTGAATGGAAAGCATACCAAAATTCACCCAATGCAGATGAATGATATCGGCCTCTTGAATCAAAGGATGTTGGCTTAAATCTTGCCCAAATTTACCTGGATTGAAAAGGAATCGGACGTCTTTGTTTTTTTCGTAGGGTAGGTATGCGAGTCGCTCAAGGATGAATCTTAACCAACTTATTGCCTTCCTCCATGGATTGGTATTTAATGCTATTGACGTATCGTTTCCCGTTTTTTCTTGGACGATGTAGCTAACCTGGTGTCCGGCTTTTGTTAATGCATCGCGCAATCGGCCACAGGCAATCCCGGCACCACCATTTTGGTTGTGATAGGAGATTAGGGCTATTTTGAGCGGTTTAAGCATGTTTATGCGAAAAGTTCGTTGATTTTAGCAGCGATGCGCTCGGCGGCTTTGCCATCCCAAAGTGGAGGTATTTCCCCTTTTTTCGTTTCGCCTTTCAAAATCTGCGTTAATGCCTCGTAGGTTTTGTCGGGATCTAAGTCGGCCAATAACTGATTCGTTCCCATCGTCACCGTAATAGGTCTTTCGGTTGAATCGCGGAAGGTCAAACAAGGCACACCCAGGTAGGTAGTCTCCTCCTGAATCCCGCCTGAATCGGTCAAGATCGCTTGGGCGTGGCTCATCAATTGGATGAATTCCAAATAGCCCAAAGGTTCTGTTAAGATTAAATTTGGATTATTTTCGATCGCGTTTAGCAATCCAAATTTCTCCATGTGCGCACGGGTCCGTGGGTGTATAGGGAAAACGATTTTGGTTTGTGTTGTGCTTAGTTCGATTAAACGTAAAATGGATGTTAGGCCCTGTTCCGTGTCGACGTTGGCAGGGCGATGCATGGTCATAACAATATAAGACGCTGGACGCTGGACGTTAGACATTAGTCCGAGGTCTTTTAAAATTGTACTACTTTTTGCTTTTTCTTGGTAGCGTACCAGGGAGTCGATCATAACGTTTCCGGTAAAGAAAATTTTATCATCGGATACACCTTCGCGCTTCAAGTGGTCGATGCCGCTTTGCTCGGTTACGAATAAAAAATTAGCTACAGAGTCTGTCAAGATTCGATTAACTTCTTCCGGCATATTTCGATCGCCGGAGCGTAAACCTGCCTCCACATGTGCTAAAGGAATACCTAATTTAATGGCTACTAGGGTACATGCGAGGGTGGACGTTACGTCACCTACCACGATGACAAGATCAGGTTTTTCCTCGAGTAATATTGGTTCGAATGCCAACATGATTTTTGCTGTCACTTCGGATTGCGTTCCTCCACCGATGCCTAAAAAGAAATCGGGTTTGGGTAATTCGAGTTGGGTAAAGAACACGTCGCTCATTTTGGCATCAAAATGTTGACCGGTGTGTACGATTTTGGAGGTCCAGCCGGGAAGATTTTGAATGGCACGATGTAGCGGGGCTACTTTCATGAAATTGGGGCGCGCGCCTACGACTTGAATTACTTTCATTCGGGAATCTTTGTAAGGATAATTAGGGACAAAGATAGGGAAAATGCGGGATTGTAGAGACGCGATACTTCGCGTCTTTTGGTGTTATATAAATTCCCAACCAATCACTTAATAATCAAAAAAATTAGTATGCCATAAATGATTATTGGTAACGAAACACAAATCCAAACGGATGATTTGATGTAATTGCTTCCATATTTATTGAAATAGTTTAAAAATGAAACTGATTTTTCAAACAACCAGTTTGCGTATTCTTTGAAATTTCTGCAACCGAAAATGAAACCTATTGTAAAAATTACAAAAGCTAATTTTAAGTAATGTGTATTCAAAATTATGTCAATGAGGAGAAACCAAGAAAATGGTATGGCAAAGTAATAAACGATTATATTGATTTCATTGTATGAAAGCCTAGTCTTCTTTCCAAGAAATACGAGTCCGTTTACTATTAAGTTAAATACAACTCTATTCATTAGTCGTTCTAAGACGAAAGGGGTTCGGCAAAGTAAAATTCAAAGATATAGATGTAATACCTTTATCGTTACATATTTTAATGAAGTCAGCAATTAATATTATTTCTGTGGAAATATAGCGTCCCACGTAACTTCTCATTATTTCAAAGTCAGTAAATGCACCTATTTCGCCATTTTTTATTTTTCTGAAATTTATTGAATTTGAAATGCTAAACGTACCATCATCTTTGGGATCTTTATTGTCAATAAAGGTCAGAATTATATATGATTGATTTAGGGATAAAATGTCCAAAATTTTGGCTTTTAACTCTTCTGATGGTTTATTCGAAAATTCTAATAAATATAAATTCAAAATTTTGTTTGCTTCTCTTATTGTATTTTCTTGAGTATTTTCATAGAAACTATTGAACCCACTAATTTTTTGTTTAACAAACCAATTAATGAGAAAATATCCCGCTAGTATAAACAATGTAATTTCGAATATTACTTCCATTGACAATGAATTAGTATCCCGTTTGGGCAGTTGATAATTATAATTTCTTGGTTAGGTAAGAAAGTTACTCAAAAGATTAACTTAGTTCTCATGATAAGGCATTCACCTCACCCTCTTTAGCAAACTAATGAGGATTGCCAAAGGAAGAATATCTACTGTTTGTTATTGCGAAGCGTTCGCAAATCTCAACGCCTTTTGACTTACAGTATCATACCGATTTACAAGGTAGTCAATCAAGTTTCTTAATACCGTTCAAGGTTAAAAATAGTAATCTAAATAAAAACGCTAAAATTCAGTAGTTATTTCTCTGTATTGTTATTGTTAAATGTGTAGTTTATACTAGTGAAGATCGAATGAAGTTGAATAAAGTTGTATCGAATGTTCCCGTTTGATCCCCCTTCTAGCAGTCTATAGCCCATATTTCCTTGCAGGTTTTTCGAGAAACGATATCTTCCGGACAATGATAAATCAATTGCTCTACCTTTGCTTGCCGCTATAAATTCGCCAAAAAAATCAATACCTGCTTTTTGAGAGATATCCCAATTGGCTATTAGGTTGATAAGTGGAGCGAATCCAAATCCAAAATTTTCACTTAAAAGCTCTCTATTCTTCAACGATACTCCAGCATCTCTAATTTTTGCGGATAAGCCAAGGCCAAATTTAAAATTGTCTTTGCTAATTATTCTTCGATTATATGTAAAACGATAAGAATTAAACTTGTAAATAGCTGCTATTGGTATGTTAGCTTTAAAGTTTTTTCCATCAAAAAGTATATCATTTTCCAATGTTCCAGTTTCTGTAATTTTTAAGGGGGCATAGAGTACTGAAAAATGATCTTTTCCATTTAATATGTGGCCAACACGAATCCTCAAAAATGGAATTACTGGAGTTTGAAAATCATTTTTGAGAGAAAACGTTGTTCCATTATTGCCGTTACGTATATCATTGATATTGGTAAAGAGTGCCCCTGATTCAAGATTAAAGAAAGACTGAGCATTCGTAGAAAAGTTGGAATTCAAACAAATGCATAGAACCCAATATTTTGAATGGGAAACAAGCTTAGAAATCAAGTGCTCCATATTGAGTTTCTATTTCTTTCAATTATCAATTTAAAATCAAAAATGAATTTAAAATCTTTTCTCCAGTAGCTTTGTAGATGGGAAATTTATTCCTTTCACAGGTTAGGGTAAGTATGTATGCCTTTTCATTAATTACCCAACAATATTGTTCGAATTTTAACTTAAACATGCCTTGATCTCCTAAATAGACCAGTTTGTGATATTCAGAATCTGCTTTATTTATTCTCTTGCTCTCCACCAGCGTGGAATTACTTATCATTGTTTTAACTTGTTCCAATGTGAGTTCAACAAAATCATCTAAATCTAGATTATAAGCACTAAGGTCTTGTATGATAAGATTTACATTTTCTTTGAATTGGTCTTTGGAGTGCTCGATTGGAGAAAACAAGATTAAACTTGTTCCCATTTGTTCGCTATCGTCTAACTCCCAATTGGATGGGTATCTAATCGAATAATCTGACCCATTAAATGTTTCCCATTCTTGAATGGCACTGTTGCCTCTATTGGGATTTGCTTTGCGATTACTATTTTGTCCACTTGCTATAAATGATAATAGCAGAAGAAATGGTAGGATTTTTGTCATAATGAGCTTTATAAATTGGGTGTATAGTAATATTTTAAATGATTTCTTAACAGGGCAATTTTCCAATGTTTACGGAACCATGTTAAGTTTACTTCAATTTGATGTGAACCAAAATGGATTTTATTGATTTAGCATTCATCAAAAATTGCGATTTAATTTTAAACCATCAAATCGACTTATTTAATGGTTGTGTAATAGATAGCAATCATTTTCCATTGAATTGCCTATTATCTTCTCCAGACTCAATTTCGGGAGAAACCAAGGTAAAATACAGAGGAGAGGAATGAATGAATCGACGCGAAATGCGTCTCAAACTTTGGCAAACCTGGGAGGATTGCCAAAGGGACACGGACTGACCACTGGTGACTAGCGACTAACGACTGTTCGCGATTACAAATCGAAATGCCTCCAAATAATTACTTAAAAAAACCCGATGGATGTTGATTTCATGAAGAATAAGCTCGTTAAAAATCTATACATGAAATAAGCACTAATTTTTCTACTAAGCACTGAACATCCAAATTACTTGTAGGTGCGGTTTGCTACAAGCGATTATGTATAACTAGTTGTCTATGAGCTCATTATTGGTCGGTGATTTAGTAGTCCCTTTTCTGAATAGATCAAAGTATAAACCAAGTACAAGAAAATCTCGTCCCGTTTCGTCATTAATTTTATAGTCAAATTGATGTAAATACCCGATCTGTATCGTGGATGATTTAGAAGGTTTATAATTGAGGGCAAACAGTAATCTGTTTCGTTCAAAATAAGGTTCGTTATCGGTGAAAAATATTTCATCACTTACACTTAGTTGAAATGGTTTGTATCCATTTTTTTCTTTGCCCAAAGGATAGGATGCCCCAAGTCTATATCGATACCTATTTCGATAGCCATTACTTGTGAATCTAAGCTCTGTTCGATAGCGTTGTTCAATCTTTAACTTTCCTATTGATTGAAATAATACTAGTTGGGGCCAAAGCCTAAATTCATCATTGTTTTTTGGTAAAATAAAATTACCTCCCTCCTTGTAGGTTTGATAACTACCAGCACCTAAAGTCAACTTAACATTTTTGTAAACTTGGTAGTCAATACCGCCCTTATATTCGTAATAATGAAAGTTGTTGTAAAATTTTAACGAACGGAGTTGTGCTTCGCCAAAAAAGCTGAGCTTGTCAGAATGGTTATACTTTAAATTGAGGATGTTCCAACTGCCCAAATCAGAGGTCTGTGCCTCACCTGTGTTTGTACAAAGAATGATAAGAGTTACCACTAAGAAGACTTGTTTCATTCAACCTTTGATTTTGAAGGGTAATTTATTTCAAAACAATTGCCAAAGGGATACGGACTCACCACTTGCGACTGAAGACTAGTGACTAGCGACTGTTTGCTATCGCTTCGCGATCGCAAACCGAAACGCCTCCATGTAATTTCCCAATACCGTATGGATATTGATTTCGTTTTGGATGATTTCTTGGGAACGTTTACCCATGACCGCAATTTGATCAGGATTCGCGAAAAGTTTTTCGATCACCGAAACCAAGCTAGACACCGAACCAGACTCAAAAAAATGACCATTATATCCTTCGCGCACCAAACGCTTTTCCGTACCATCTGCGACTGAGCAAACCACCGGTTTGGCAAAACACATGGCCTCGTTGATGGATAAACCACCCATGCCGGCTAAGACGTAAATCCCTGCCTCGCAGGTAATTTGGCCTAAAACTTTCGGGTCATAAATGCCTCCAAGAAAGTGTATAAAATCGTATCCGGCCGCTTGCGTTTTTAAGGCCTCCAATTCCGGTCCGTCACCCACGATACTAAGTTCGGTTTGAGGGTATTTCTCATGCAAAGCAATCGTTGCTTCAATTAATACATCCACCTGCTTCCACTTAACTAATCGGCCGATGTGTAACAAACGATAGGGATTAGCTTGGACGTCTTTAAGCTCGTTGGACGTGGCTAATAAAGCATCTGTATCCGGTGAATTTGCTGTAACAAAAACCTTCTCAGCCGGTACGCCATAGGACGCATGCATCGCCACTGCCTCATCCAAATAATTAATATGCGCATCCACCAAATTGCTGAATAAGCGTCGGGTCTCTCGCACAATCATGAATTTGATTCGCGCCAAAATCGATTTATTTTGTTGGTGCGCTTGATTATTCTCCGTCACACCGCCCCCATTCAAATAATAGGATATCGCTTGATCATAATGAGGAACCTGAAAAGGAATCTCTTTGGAAACTAAGGCTACCTTATTCCGACGTAGAAAATTATACCAACCTGGATAAAAAACAAAGGCCGCTTGATAAGGCCAATTGACCATCAAAACATCAGGCTTCTCCTGTAATATTAACTCCTTTAAGCCTTTGAAAAACTTCTTGCCGTAATACGTCGTATATTCTTCTTGATAGAAAACCTTGAACTCAATGCCGTCTTTGCTCTCAAAAACACCTGCTCCTAAGGTGGCACCTTTGGCAGATGGAACAACCACACAAACCTCAACCCCCATTTCCTTTTGGAGCTTGTTTAATACCAAATTGTAATAGTGCGGCAAACCTCCCGCCAATGACATCAACTTCATTTCTTTAATTTATTTTCGATCATTAGGCGTATGTCGGGGGATAAATTGAAGGCCCAACAAGCCCCAAAGAACAATAGCGCAATCGCAGTGGAACGTAAACCCACATTGACAAACCAATTTTCGCCAATCACCGGAATCGCCAAAACAATGTAGCCAATTAGGATGCTAGACAGGATAATTCCGAGCGTTTTCATATCAAAGGGCTGCATGCCCATTTTGTTCCAAAGGAAAAAATATTTGATGGCATTGTATCCACCAAGCGCGATTAAGGATGCTAATGCAGCTCCGTTATAGGAATACAGCGGGATGAAAATCAAATTGCCCACCACGATTCCGATGGCTAATATCAAGTAAAAAAACAGGTCGTACCGGTAGTATTTGGAATTAATTAAGATTTCTGAATTCAAACCCGTTCCCATATCGATCACCTTGCTGATTCCCACCATCAAAACTACCCATTTACCGGCCTCATAGACCTCATGATTCGGGATGATTTGGTAGATGAAATCGAGGTTGCACCAAATGCCGAGGAAGAGAAAACAGCCAACCAATAATAAGTTAGCAGAAGATTTTTTATAGATATCAGCGATTTGTGCATGGTCGTCTCGCTTCCAGGCTTGTGCCAAAATAGGGGTACTAATCGCCGCAATCACATTACGTGGAATGGCAATCATCAAGCCCATCCGAGAATTGATGTCGAAAACGGCCGTGGTGCCTAATCCGCCTGCGTAGGCAGGTAACATGATTTTCTCAACGTGTTGGATCAAGGTAAAACTCGCGCCAGCTAAAATAACCCAACCGCCATATTGCAACATTTCATTGAATACCGGCTTCCGAAGAAATGAAAAATCGAGCCGCGTATAAAAGCGTTTGAGCTGTTTGATGTAGATCAATAAACCAATGACCGCGAAGATATACGAAAGCGTGATGCCTAAAACCAGTTGGTCTAAATTCAAATAACCTAGTCCAAAACTTAAGATGAGTGCCGAGTTAGATAAGCGTAATAACAACTCACGAATGATGGCCGGAACCACGATGCGTAAATGAACCCGCGCATAAGCTTCCAATATCGCCATGTACAAAAAACTGGCTGTCAGCGGAATGATGTAATAAAAATAGCGGGGCAACAAAGGAGATGTGTCGGCGTATAGGCTGTTAAAGGTCTCTTTTAAACTCAAATATCCCAAGGTAAAAAGACTCAATCCAAACAGCGGTGCAATCAATAAGAAGGTAAAAAAGCCGTTATGGCCATTTTCCGGATCATCGAAATGCGGGAAAAATCGAACGGCTAATTGGGGAATTCCCAATTGGGTGAACGAAGCAAAAATCAATGGAATGCTGACCAAGGCGCCGGCGATTAGGCCAACTTCATTCTGATTTAAGAATTGATTGTAAAGGAAGATGACATTGAACGTCCCGATCGCCGTCCCCATATAGGTGACGATGGAGGCTTTAAGACTTTGCCGTATGACGATTCCCATGCATTATTCGAATAAGGAACAAAAATACACTTATTTTAAAATACTTTTGATTTTTTGACTGAGCTTCACCACATCGTATTGTTCGGATACATGTTTGCGTGCCGCAATACCCATTTTTAAAGCTTCTGAAGGATTTTGGGCTAATAAAATACAAGCTGTAGCCATGGCCTCAATATCATGTTCATCGGTCAAGATTCCCGTTTCCCCTTCAATCACGGCATCAGGAATACCCGCATGGCGCGTGGAAACGGTAGGTAAGCCACAGGCTGCCGCTTCTAAAATCGCCACAGGAGTTCCTTCGGAATCCCCTGCTGCGGTGATGATGGAATGTTGGATGAATACATGTGCCGACTGCAATAAGGGCAAGTATTCATCTTGGGTTTTAGCGCCTAAAAAGTCCACGTGATTTTCCAAGTGGTTATCAGCGACAAAAGCTTTTGCCTCATCCCACATGGGGCCATCGCCTACCATGAGAAGTCTAGCAGAAGGAATTTCTTTGAATACTTTTGTAAAGGCTCTTAAGCTATGAATAGGTCCTTTTTTCTCGGCAAAACGCGCCACGGAAATGAAGGTGAATTGCTCTGATTTTTCGCCAAAAGGTTTGAATTTGGACGTATCTACCCCGCAAGGAATGAAGTACAGATTGCTCAAAGGACCCGCAATCGCCTCCAGGTTTTCCCGCATCGATTGCGCCACCACGATGACAGATTTTGCCCGAGGTAACATTGCCTGGTATGCTGCCTGGTATTGCGTCAAGGTTTTTTTCTCGTTGGCATCAAAACCTAAAAACACAATCGAATAAGGAATATTCGCCGCTAAACATGCTTCGTATATATTCGCTCCGAGAGGTCCATAATTCGCTAATAAAGCATCGATTCCATTGTTACGGATAAATTTTACTAAGAAATACTGGTATATTTTTCGGAAGAGCGAAGGGAAAAGATTTCGTAACGTTCCGCGAACAATCAGGAGCGTGAGCGGAAAGGGGTATATGGATTTTCCGCTGTAGGTTCTGCTTGGCAACCAGCCCTCATATAGAACCTCGGTAGGAGCTAATTGCTTAATTTGTTCGTCGATAAACGTCTCAGAATAAGAATAGAAATTCGATCGAGCAATAAGCAAATTCATGAGTGCGGTATATTTTATACGAATTTACCCTATTTTTGTTTCACATTAAAAGCACATGGATAAAATTCTCGTTGTTGGCGGTGCCGGATTTTTAGGCTATAATCTCCTGGATTATGTGCAGCAGCACCTTCAAAATGATGCCTTAGAATTGGTTGTTTTATCCCAAGATATTCCTGAATCTTCGATATATTTTCCAGATGTGCTTTTTGTAGAAGGGGATTATTCAGATGTAGAGCTGCTTACGCATTTATTCGAAAATCACCAGTTTACGCACGTTTTTCATTTCGCGAGTTCGATAATTCCTGCGCTTTCGACGCATAATATCCAACGAGATGTGGAAACGAATTTGCTTCCTACCATCGGTTTGATGGAAGTGATGAAGGCCTTTGCTTGTAAGAATTTAGTGTATTTATCATCGGGCGGTGCTGTTTATGGGAATGAATTGCCAACGCATAAAAAGGAGTCGCAGGCTTGCCAACCGATTAGTTCCTATGGTATTATAAAGCTTGCAGTTGAGCATTACATTCGTTTGTATGCGAATCTATATCAGATTGATTATTTGATTTTACGTTTATCGAATCCTTTTGGGTTGCATCATCGCTCTTCGACACAGGGGGTAATAAATATTGCCATTCGTAAGGCCCTGCGAGGGGAAACTTTAGTGGTTTGGGGAGATGGGACGCAAGCGAAAGATTATTTGTTTGCCTCGGATATTTCACGTGCGATCATGGATTTGTTTAAGGCGCAAGTGAAAAATCAGACCTTGAATATAGGTTCTGGTCAAACGATATCGGTATTGGAAATTATTGCTTTGGTAAAATCCAAAGTTCCTCATTTTCAAGTGGAGTTTATGGAGGCAATGCCTACGGATGTCCAACAAGTTAGCTTGGATATTTCACAATTGCGGAAACATATTCCATTTGAATTGACACCTTTAGCGGGGGCTTTTGAAAAGACATTTATTTATGAGCAGGTGGTGCTTGCTAATGAAGTTTAAGTAATCTTTTTTGTTCTGCGATTGAGTTTTTGTATTCCACGAAATCTGCCGCTTTTCTCGCAAATTCAGTTGCTTTAGATTTGTTTCCTTTCCGGTGTTCGAGTCTTGAAATACCCAACAGTGCTAATCCTCGTATGTCTTTTGTAAACCTTTCTTCCCAAGGATAGCCCAGGCTTTTTGCATAAAAAGCTTCAGCTAATGAATATTTTTTGGTGAAAAATTCTTCTCGCATACCTCTGAAAACTTGAGCAGCACCTTTGAAATAGGGTGAATTGATTTTTTCTAATTGGTCCAAAAACGGCCCTGCTGCATCATATTGGCCCGATAAAGTCAGTAATTCAGCTCTTTGTAAAATGTACCAGTGGTTGTTAGGGAACTGTTGGATTAATTGGGTGTTATAGGGTAGTCCTCTATGTGGAGTTCCTTCGTATTTGTTGAAAACGTAACTATAATAGAATAAGGATTCATTCCGAACAAAAATGGTTTTGCGTGTACCAGCCTCAAGCATGGATAAACCTGTTCGTTTATTGCCATCTTCAAAAAAGAACATGAGGGGTTTTATTACGGGGTGAAGATCTGGATAGGCAACGCGGTAGTAATTGTAAATACCCGAGGAATACAGAAACTCGGGTTGGCGATCGGTATTTTTAATACCAATTTTCATAAACGCGTATGCTTTGCGCGCATGAGAAACCGATTTCATAAAATTTTGGTTATCTGCTTCATAAGCGGCCAAAAACCCCAAGGAAGCGGTACAGAAAAAAGATGCTTCTAAATCATTCGGGTTTTTTTCATAGGTTTCTTGTGCCAAATTATAGGCTATTTCCAAAAAAGCTAGATAAGCTTTACTTTGGGCTGGATGGTCTTTTAATGGGAAATATTGTTGCTCATACTGCATTGCCGTTAATAAATATGCGGCAGGATGTTTTGGGTGAGCGGATTTAAGGGCTTTAAAATCTTCCGAGGCTTCTTTGAAATTATATTGGTATAAGTGATTGAGTCCTTGTGTGATTAGGCTACGTGCTTGTGCATCTTGTAAGAGTTGCGCGGGACTTATCAAGGAAACGCAGGAAAATAAACAAAGAAATAAAATTCGCATCTTCAAATTTTGGTTTGTAAAAATAGCTAAGACCTGTGGTTTTTAGGCCTAATTTTTTACTTTTGTTTCTATTTTATATTTCGCCCACACCGCATGATTTCATACGAACAATTCACATTATCCAATGGCCTACGCGTGATTGTGCATGAGGATTCTAGCACGACACTTGCCGTAATGGATGTAATTTATGACGTGGGCTCTCGCGATGAAGATTCGGAACGGACAGGATTCGCCCATTTGTTTGAACATTTGATGTTTGGCGGGTCGGTGAATATCCCCAATTATGATGCTCCCTTGCAATCTGTAGGTGGCGAAAATAATGCCTTTACTACCCCTGATTTAACGAATTATTATATTTCCTTGCCTTACCAAAACTTGGAAACCGCCTTTTGGTTAGAGTCTGACCGAATGCTATCGTTGGCATTTAATCCACAGTCGTTGGAAGTCCAGCGGAAAGTCGTGATTGAGGAATTTAAGCAACGGTATTTAAATCAACCGTATGGTGATGTTTGGTTGAAATTTCGTCCATTAATTTATCAGCAACATCCTTATCGCTGGGCGACGATTGGAAAGGAAATAGCGCATATTGAAGAAGCAACATTAGATGATGTGAAAGCCTTTTTTCAAAAGCATTATGTACCCAGTAATGCTATTTTGGTTGTTGCTGGTCGGGTGAAATTTGAAGAAGTAAAGGCATTAGCAGAAAAATGGTTTGGGCCTATTCCTGCCGGGATTAAACCGGAACGTAATTTACCGAAGGAACCCCAGCAAGCTGAGGATCGGCGCTTGGAAATACAAGCGGATGTTCCTTCGAATCGGATTTACATCGCTTGCCCGGTGGTAGGGCGTTATGATTCAGGCTATCATGCGATTGATTTATTGTCCGACTTACTGGGACGCAATGAGTCATCGTTTTTATATATTGAATTGGTACAAAATCAACGTATTTTTGATTCTTTACAGGCGTCATTGACAGGATCTGTAGATCCGGGATTGTTGGTTATTTCTGGTCAGGTTTGTGATGGAGTGGATGTTGCGGAGGCTGAAAAAAGCTTGCTTGATGCGCTAGCGCATTTTGTTCAAAAAGGTATTGATGCCGACGGTTTACAGCGCGTGAAAAATCAAGCGGAGGCTTCATTGGTTTTTGGTGAGGTGGAAGTGTTAAATCGGGCGATGAATTTAGCGATGGCGGCAAATGCAGGGAACGTCGATTTTGTTAATACGGAGGCTGCGCATATTGCTGCTGTAACGTTGAGTGAAGTACAAGAATGGGCAAATAGGCTGTTTGTTCAAGGGAAAAAGAATACATTGCTTTATCTTAAACAAGGATAATCATGAAAATACGCGTAGGACAAGGGTATGATGTACATCGCTGGGTAGAGGGCCGGCCATTTATTTTGGGTGGTGTTGAAATTCCAAGTGATTTTGGCCCAATGGGCCATTCGGATGCAGATTTAGTATGTCATGCTTTGTGCGATGCTTTATTGGGAGCTGCCAACATGCGTAATATAGGATACCATTTTTCAGATAAGGATCCGATGTGGAAAGGAGTAGCGTCCACATTGCTATTGAAAAAAGTATTGGAAATGATTCGTGAAAAAGGTTGGGAAGTGGGTAATGTAGATGTGACGGTGGTGTTAGACCAACCGAAATTAAACCCCCATATACCTTCTATAAAGGAGAATCTAGCTAGCGTTATGGACTTGGATGTGGATCAAATTTCTGTCAAGGCAACCACTTCAGAAGGATTGGGTTTTGTGGGTAGAAAAGAGGGAATTTCAGCGATGGCAGTGGCCTTAATACAAGCGAAATAGCGTGATGAAAATAGATTTAGAAGCCGAGAGACTGGAAATACTAAAGCGTTATCGCAAGCTTTTGCGTACGGCAAAACCGTATTTGAAAGATGATGATGCGAAGGAGATCAAGAAGGCATTTTTACTATCTGTGGAGGCGCATAAAGAAATGCGTCGTAAATCGGGTGAGCCTTACATCTATCACCCATTGGCTGTTGCGCAGATCTGTGTGGAGGAAATCGGATTGGGTACGACATCCATCATTGCCGCTTTGTTGCATGATGTGGTCGAAGATACCGATATGACTTTACAGGAAATCGAAAAGATGTTCAATCCCAAAATTGCTCAAATTATCGATGGGTTGACCAAGATTGCCGGGACATTTGAGTATGGGACATCCCAACAAGCCGAAAACTTCCGCAAGATGTTGTTAACACTTTCGGATGATATTCGGGTGATTTTAATCAAACTTGCGGACCGATTGCATAACATGCGAACTTTGGAGAGCATGGCGAAGGAAAAGCAGTTGAAGATTGCTTCTGAGACCATTTACTTGTATGCTCCTTTAGCTCACCGACTAGGATTGAATGCGATCAAGACGGAGTTGGAAGATTTAGGATTGAAGTTTACAGAGACGGAAGCTTATAAGGACATCGCACATAAGTTGATGGAAAATAAGCAAAACCGCGAGAGTTTTGTGGAGCAATTCATTCGACCAATCAAGAAGTCATTGGATGAGCGCGGAATGAAGTATACGATTAAAGGCCGACCAAAATCCATTTATTCCATTTATAATAAAATTAAAAAGGCCGATACTCCTTTTGAAAAAATCTATGATTTATTCGCGATTCGGGTGGTATTGGATGTGCCATTGGAGCGTGAAAAAGGAGAATGTTGGGAGGTATATAGTATCGTTACGGATCATTATCGTCCTAATCCTAGCCGTTTAAAGGACTGGGTATCTACTCCTAAATCGAATGGTTACGAATCACTACATACTACGGTGATGAGTATGCCATTTGGCAATGACAAAGAAGGCCGCTGGGTTGAGGTGCAGATTCGTACCAAACGTATGGATGAGATTGCGGAGAAAGGGGTTGCTGCCCACTTTAAGTATAAAGGAACCGACACAAGAACTTCACAAGCATTTGAATCTTGGTTAAGCCAAGTACGTGAAGCTTTGGAAATGAATGATAAAAGCCAGTCGGCCGTTGAATTAGTAGACGACATCAAAAACTCTTTATACCATGAGGAAGTTTTTGTTTTCACTCCTAAAGGGAAATTGGTTGTACTTCAAGCGGGTGCAACGGCCTTGGATTTTGCGTTTGAGATACATTCTGAGGTAGGTTCGCACTGCATTGGTGCAAAAGTGGGCGGAAAACTAGTACCCCTTTCGCATAAATTAAGCAATGGTGATCAGTTGGAAATTTTAACCTCCTCGAAGCAAAAACCTTCCGAGGATTGGTTGCGCATCGTTACTACTACCAAGGCCAAGGCGCGCATCAAGGATTGCATCAAAGAGGATAATAAAGGGTATTTAATTCAAGGCCGCGATGTTGTGGAGGCGCGATTGAAGCATTTGGGTTATCCGAATTTGACTTTGGAATTAACAAATCAATTGAGGGCTTATTTCAATGCAAAGGATGCGAATGATTTATTCTACCGTTTTGGGAAGGCTTATATTTCTGTGGATCAGTTGAAACACTGGAAGGCCGACAAAGAAATGCATGAGCGGAAACAGGCGGAGAAAGCTATTAAGGCGCCTATTGTGGATAGTAAATCCTTTAAGAAGGGAATGCAACAGGTGGAGGAAGGTCGAAAGGAGTCGGATATTTTGTTAATAGGTGAAGACATGGACAAGGTAGATTATACCTTGGCGAAGTGTTGTAACCCGATTTCGGGAGATGAGGTATTTGGATTTGTGACGATTAATGAGGGGATTAAAATACATCGGACTACCTGTCCGAATTCGCCAGAGTTATTATCTCGGCATGGGGATCGGGTTATCAAAGCCCAATGGACGAGTCAAATTCAGATGTCATTTGTGGTGGAGTTGACCATTCGTGGAATAGACCGCGTGGGTTTAGTCAATGATGTGACGCGGGTGATCTCTGATGAGTTAAAGGTAAATATTACGGCCTTGGCGATTGGGGTGAAAGATGGCTTATTTGAAGGCAAGATTTCATTGATGATTCATGATACATCACACTTGGAAAGTTTGGCGGCGGAGTTGGAAATGGTCGCTGGCGTAATCGAAGTTGCACGTGAAGATTAAGTAGCATTTTTCCGTTTTTTTTGCTTATTTTACATTGTTTTTTTTCAAGAATGTCCGCAGCAATAGAGAAGTTTGATTCGGTTAAAAAGATTTTCACAGCTTACTTAGAAAATAAGGGTCTGCGGAAAACGCCGGAGCGTTTTGCCATATTGGAAGAAATTTATTTGCGGGATGATCATTTTGATGTGGAGGAGTTATATATCTCCATGAAAAATAAGAAATATCAAGTTTCGCGTGCAACGGTTTACAATACCTTAGATGTTTTAGTGGAGTGCGATTTGGTGGTTAAACACCAGTTTGGTCGCAATCAAGCGCAGTTTGAAAAGTCCTATGGACGTCGGCAGCATGATCATTTAATTTGTACAGATTGTCACAAGGTGACCGAGTTTTGTGATCCACGTGTTCAAACGATTCAGAGTTTGGTGGGTGAAATGTTGGAATTCAATGTGATGCACCATTCTTTGATATTTTATGGTTCTTGCACCAAGAAAAATTGTGAGTCTCGAGATCAATACCAGGCTCAATCACCGGAGTAATTATTTATCATTTATATTCATATTATGGCAGTTGACGTATTATTAGGCTTACAGTGGGGCGATGAGGGAAAAGGAAAGATCGTGGATGTTTTAGCACCTCGTTACCAGGTAGTTGCACGTTTTCAAGGGGGTCCTAATGCGGGACATACGCTTGAATTTGATGGATTTAAGCACGTATTGCATCAAATTCCGTCAGGAATTTTTCGTCAAGAGGTTCAGAATATTATTGGAAATGGGGTGGTTTTAGATCCGATTATCTTTAAAAAAGAGATTGATGGATTGGCGCATTTCAACTTAGACTTACGTAAGAATTTAGAGATTTCAAAAAAGGCATCGATCATTTTGCCTACGCACCGTTTGTTGGATGCTGCGTATGAAAAAGCCAAAGGGGATGCGAAGATTGGGTCAACCTTGAAGGGAATCGGGCCTACCTATACGGACAAAATTTCTCGTCAGGGATTACGTGTGGGTGATATGATTGCGCCTGACTTTTCGGCCAAATACAATGCATTGGTAGATCGCCACAAAGCGATTTTGGATGTTTATAAATTTGAATATGATTTAGCTGCAGCTGAGAAAGAGTTTTTTGAGGCGGTTGCTTTCATGAAGGAGTTTCATCTAGTGGATTCGGAATATTCGGTGAATCATGCGATTCAAGCGGGCAGGACGATTTTAGCTGAGGGTGCGCAAGGTTCATTATTAGATGTTGATTTTGGTTCTTATCCTTTTGTGACATCATCAAATACGATTACGGCTGGTGCTTGTACCGGTTTAGGTGTTGCTCCCAAGAACATTGGTGAGGTATTTGGGATTTTTAAGGCTTACGCAACCCGTGTGGGTTCTGGGCCATTCCCAACGGAATTAGAGGATGAAGTAGGTGAGCGTATGCGTCAAGAGGGTCGTGAGTTTGGTTCAACGACTGGTCGGCCACGTCGTTGTGGTTGGATTGATTTGCCAGCCTTGAAATATGCCATGATGATTAATGGGGTGACTCAGTTGATCATGATGAAGGCGGATGTTTTGAATATTTTTGATGAGATACAGGTTTGTACCGCCTATGAAATGCCTGATGGAACGATTACCGATCAAATTCCCTTTGAAATTACGGATATCAAAGTGAAGCCGGTGTATGAAACCTTGAAAGGATGGAGTTGTTCTTTGGAAGGCATGCGTCGTTTTGAGGAGTTGCCTGCAGCGCTTTCGACCTATATTAAGTTTTTAGAAAAGCATTTAGATTTACCGATCAACTTTATTTCAACAGGCCCGGATCGTGAGGCTTGTGTGTTGCGTGGTTCATTAGCATAAGATGTCAGAAGAAATTGATTTAGCTGCTTTATATGAGAATGAGGTGATCTACTGGGTCACGTCAGAGCGTCCATTGGAGCAGCTTAATCAAGCGGCCATTCCTGAAGCGGAGGTTGTTGAGGTGGGTGTTCCTACTATCGCGAGCCCTTGGTTGGTTATTGGAGCCATCAACGAGGCAGAAAAATCGCGATTGCAATTGATTTTTTCTGCACCGCCGTTGACTTTACCTCAGGGGGATTGGTCCATTATTGATGCGGATCAAATTCAGGTTTCTTTGGAGGAATTTGTGAGCAAGACGAAGCCAACACGCTTTATCTTTTTGGGCGATCAGGCGCTCGCTGGTTTGCAGGCGAATCAGATTGTATCGATTGGGGATAAGCGTGTTTATTATTTCCCTCGTTTAATTTCGACATTAACCGATGCAGAAAAGGCCTTGAAGATGGAGTTCTGGAATGCCCTGAAGGCGTTGGTGTAGAGACGCGATACCTCGCGTCTATTATATGAACAACCGGGACTAATCGCGTTCGTACTTCATTAACCTTTGATTGGATTGTCATAGATATATTGAATAATATTTTCCAGCTCATTTTCATCTCGTATGATTCGATCATGAAATCTTGCTTGCCATGAAAAATCAGCATCTAATTTTCTTGCTTCAACTGTCACTGATGATTTAAATCCTCGAATAATTGAGGCTAAGTTGTTGGATTGAGACCCAAATTTTGCTTGATTATTTTCAGATTTACTGAATGATTTATCAATAAGAATGATGCCGTGTAAATGGTTAAGCATGATGATGTATGGCCCCAAATGAACATAAGGAAAATATTTAGTGATTTTCTGCCAATTGGTATCTGCGATTTTTCCTATTGTCGATAGAATGACCTTTTCGTTTTCAAGTCTCCCAAAACTGGGTTTCATGAGTTTAGTGCAAATTGTTACGAAGTACAAGCCACTTGCTGAATAATCCCACCAATCTGCGCGAGTTGATTTAATTTGAAATCTGTTTTGGTCTTTGGGACTGATTGTATTTTTCATACTGAAATTTTCAACATGAAAAATTGATTTCCTATTCGAAGATGTGAATTATCAGGATGTTGATTAAATAGACGCGAGGTATCGCGTCTCTACAAATTCGTGAAATTAAAGAGAATACCGCGCCAACGGCGTCACATCCTGATCCGTAAATTCACCGGCTTCATATTTAAATTGCCCAGCCATGGCGATCATGCCGGCGTTATCCGTGCAATATTGGAATGCGGGAATAAAGACATCCCAATTTTCCTTTTCGCCTAATGCTTTCAGTCGACTGCGTAAACCTGAGTTGGCAGATACCCCTCCAGCGATCGCAATTTGCTTACAATTTTTCTCCCGCATGGCTTTTTTGACTTTACGCAGGAGCATATCGATGAGACTTTTCTGTACCGACGCACAAATATCGGCCTTATTTTCTTCAATGAATTGTGGATTTTTCTGGGTTTCCTTTTGAAGGAAATAGAGGATCTGGGTCTTAATTCCGGAGAAGGAGAAATTTAGTCCGGGCATTTCACCTAAGGAAAAGGGGAATCGTTCCGGGTTTCCGACTTGCGCTAATTTATCAATTAAAGGACCACCTGGATAGGGAAGGCCGATGAGTTTTGCAGTCTTATCGAAGGCCTCACCTACGGCATCATCTTGGGTTTCACCGATGACCTCCATGTGAAGTGCATCTTCGACCCAAACAAGTTGTGTATGTCCGCCGCTCACCGTTAAACACAGAAAGGGAAATTGAGGTTTGGGCTCTTCAATGAAATGCGCCAATACATGCGCTTGCATATGATTTACCTCAATCAATGGAATGTTTAAAGCGAGTGCCAGTGACTTCGCAAATGAGGTTCCGACTAGCAATGCTCCCAATAAACCGGGCCCTCTTGTGAAGGCAATGGCATTCAGGTCATTTTTGTTTATATTTGCTTTTTGTAGAGCTTCCTGTACAACAGGTATGATCGCTTTTTGATGTTCTCTACTAGCCAACTCGGGAACTACTCCACCCCATTCTGTATGGATTAGTTGGGTTGAAATAACGTTTGATTGTAGAACTCCATCCACCATCACGGCGGCAGAGGTTTCATCACACGAAGATTCGATGGCTAGTAAGTTCATTTTATGAGTTATTTGCAAAAATAAGGCAAAAAAAGTAAACATGGTAAAATACCTAAAGATCCTAGCCAAATCAGTCCTTTACGGGTTGTTAGGAATCTTTTTGCTCATTTTCACCTTCATTTTGTTACTTCGTGCACCGTCCAATCAGATGTTATTGGCCAATTATTTTAAACCAATCATTCAGCGCGAATTAGGTTATCCTGTTGAAATAAAAGGTATTCAAGTTAAGTTCTTTGATGAATTGAGTGTTTCTGGACTTCGTATTCACGATCCATGGGGCAAGGAGATGATTTACATTGAAAACCTCGATGTGAATTTTAGCATCAGTGATTTATTCCTCGGTGGTAATGAGCCCACATTAGATTATGCGCGATTATTGCGGCCAAGCGTGCATTTGGTTTTAGAAAAAAAACAAGGCCAAGTGAATTTGAATCACTTTATTGATCGAATTATTGCGTGGGTATATCGAGTTTCACCCACTCCTTCGAAAGCATCTAGCACCTTCGTAATTCGCGAAGCTGAGGTTGTTGATGGCCAGTTTTTATTGGATGATGAGCGGGAGCCTAACCTAGGAACACCTACTCATTTTGATTTATCGCACTTTAAGATAAGCCATATTAACTCCAAGGTAAAACGTTTTTACACCAAAGGGGACACCATCGGTTTGCAAACGATTGGGTTTAAAGCACTTCATAAAGACACGCGTTTACAAGTTAAACGCTTGAATACGCAGTTTATGATTTGCGATCGTCAAATGCGCTTTGACCAACTGGATTTACTTGTGAATGATTCATATATAGCGGACCAATTTTTAGTGAATTATAAGCATGTGGAGGATATGACCGAATGGTTCACAAAGGCAGATATGCGAGCAAATCTAGTAAAAACGCGTTTATCTTCCGTTGATGTCGGTCGCTTTGTCGAATCGATGTATCCATACAAAGGTGTCTACACCTTGGAGGGGAAGTTGGCCGGAACCGTAAAAGCGTTGGCCTTAAAAAATTTCCAATTGGGTTTCGGCACGAAGTCTGTTTTAAGAGGTGATTTTGCGTTCAAGGGCTTGCCTGAAATTCCCAAAACCCAGATGGATTTTGTGATGGAAAATTCGCTTTTTATACCACAGGATTTAGCTGTATTCATATCCAAACCTGCTGCGGATAAGATGTTTATTTTAGGACCCGTTGCCTTCTCGGGAAAGTTCAATGGGACGAATACCGTCTTCAGAACTTCAGGTAAACTGAATACAGGACTAGGTTATATGGAAGGGGATGTTTCCATGCGAATTAAGGATTCAATGTCACTTTCAAGCTATGAGGGTCAAGTAGCACTTAAGAAATTTAAGTTGGGTAAGTTATTAGTACTTGAGGACTACTTGGGCACCATCGATTTAGCTGCAAAAATCAAGGGGAATGGTTTTTCAAATCAATCAGCGAATGTTGATTTCGATGGCTTGATTTCTGAAATCAATTTTAACCGCTATGCGTATAAACGCGTTAGCTTGAAAGGGAATTTGCAAAAGCAATTGTTTAAGGGGACTGTTGCGGTGAAAGATTCACACTTGTTGGCAAACATGTCAGGTGAAATTAATTTGCGTCAAGCGAAACCAACCTACCAGTTGGAAGGCAGTGTAGACCGGGCGGACATGGCTCAGCTTCATTTTTCCAACGAGCCTATTCGATTAAAAACTAACTTTACCATTGATTTTGCTTTAAATACCTGGGATGATTTAACAGGTCGAGGGTTCTTTCAAGAGGTCTATATTCAGAAGCCTCAAATGGAAGATTTGGCCATGGATATGGTGACATTTAATTCGGAGGTTCGAGCTGAATCTAAACGTCATTATGTTTTAAATTCTCCATTCGTAAGCGTGGAGATTAATGGGGATTTTGTACCAAGCAATATGCAGTCGGAGCTCGTTCAGTTATGGCAAGAATACCTCTTGTATTTTCAGAAAAATGAGCAAGATCGAAAATCCTACTATGCGCAAAAAAATCATGCGACGGATAATAAATATGGTGCTGAATTTACCATTGTTTGTCACGATGCAGGTCCTTTATTGAAGCGCTTTTACCCATCTTTAGGGGTAGCGAAAAATACGGTTTTTTCTGGCAATATCGCCAAGGGGCGTAGTTTTCAACTCAGTTTAGAGGCGTACCCAGACACCTTGGTGATGGGCGGTTATACCTTTTACCAATCCGTTTTTTCCTTTCAGAGTTCCAAATATTTGGGTGGCCCTGAGGTTTCATCAAGTTTGATTTTTCAATCAAGAAAACAGCAGTTGAACTTTTTAACACCGACAGAAAATTTCAAATTGGATGCGCTTTGGGATCAGGATCGCATTAATTTTGGGTTGGATTTTAAGCAACAGGGCGAGGAGAATATGGCTCATTTGGGGGGATTGTGGAAGTTTGAAAAAGATGGATTATCCTTGAGGTTTAAGGATTCGTATGTTCGAATTTTAGGACAAGACTGGTCGATTGATCCAGAGAATCGCGTCCGAATTCAAGGGCAGGATTTACGAGCTGAACACGTATTGATTTCGAATAAAAAACAGTCGATTGCATTACAGGGAAACATCTCCTTGGATTCAACGGAAACCTTAAAATTAAAAGTCAACAAGTTTCAATTAGGCACCTTGGCACCTTTGTTTGCAACGAATATTCAAGGCGAAATGAATGCCGAATTCAGTCTACAAAACTGGTACCAAAACACGCGGTTGGATTCTTGGCTTTTGCTGGATTCCTTGCGTTTGGACAAGTTTTATATTGGTGATTTTCAAGGCGTAGGCACCTATGATGCAGCATCACAATTTATGGATTTAAACTATCATTTAAACCGATTAGGCGAATCCGTTTTGTCGGTAAGTGGAACCTACAAGCCCAACGAAGAGTTTGATAAATTGAATATTCGCGCTGAATTAAACAAAACCAATCTGCAGATTTTAGAACCCTTTGCGAAAGGTATTTTTTCAAACTTGAGTGGGGATGCCTCAGGGGAATTGCGTATCAGGGGGCAATTACAAGAGCCTTTGTTTGATGGCAAGATTATTGTGCGAAATGGTAGAACGACCTTTGATTACTTGAATACTCGGATACTTTTTGCTGATACTGTTTTGTTTAAATCAAGGCAGATATTAGGTCAAAATTGGCTTTTGAAAGATCCCGAAGGGAATACAGCTCGGTTGAATGCGCGATTGGCATTCCCAAAGGGAAGTCCATTTGAGATTGATCTGAAAGCAGATTTGAATCATTATAAGTTGTTAAATACGACCCGTACGGCGAAGTCAATTTACTACGGTACCGGTTTTGCTACGGGCCCCTTCGCTCTTCGTGGGACATTGGATCAATTGGTGATTTCAGCTGATTTAAAGAGCGATCGTGGCACTCGATTATTTATTCCCTTGGACCGTGAATATGAGCAAACGGAGCAGGGGGATTATTCATTTTACAGCCATACCTTGGCGGCAGCAGCTGAATTGAATCAGAAGCCTTTGGCAAGTCAGTTAAAGCAGGACGGAATTACGATGGATTTGAATTTGGCGCTTACGCCTGAGGCCTACGGTGAGGTACAATTTGATCAAAAGAAGGGTGATATCATGCGGGTGTATGGGATGGGAAATATCAAAATGACCTTGGATAAAAAGGGTGATTTTAAGATGAATGGCGACTATGCCATTGACCAAGGGGATTATACCTTTACCTTACAAAATTTGATAAATAAGAAATTTGCGATTCAGCGCGGTTCAAAGATTTCATGGAAAGGTGATCCTTTAGAGGCTAATGTGGATATTAAAGCGGTATATACCCAGTATGCGTCCTTATTTCCAATCCTTTTGGACACCACGAATAAGAGTAATATGCCAGAATTTAAACGTCGTTACCCCGTTGATGTGACGATTAATTTGCAGAATCGTTTATTATCACCGAACATCACATTTGATATAGGTGTACGCGATTATCCGAAAGATGTACATTTGAATGGAGCAGTAACGGCATTTGCAAATCGTATTAAGACAGATGAGCAGGAGTTGACACGTCAAGTGAGTAATGTGTTGTTGTTTGGTCAATTGGTTTCTCCGTTTGGAGGTTCGGGAATTGCCATTAGTAATTTAATGGGGAATTTTACGGAAATGCTCTCGAATCAGTTGAGTAATTTAGCTTCCAAAATCAACAAGGATTTGAACGTCGATGTTTTCTTGGGGGGAGGAACTTTGAACCAAGATATCTTATCTAATCTCCAGTTACGTGCGTCCTATAATGTCAATGACCGACTCCGTATTACGCGCAGTGGAGGCTTTACCGATGCCCGAAATCAGACAAGTCCACAATTGTTGTTGGGTGATTGGGCCTTAGAGTGGTTTGTAAATCGGGAAGGTTCTTTGCGTTTGAAAACGTATAATCGGAACGTTCAAACCTCGCTGGCAGGGTCTTTGAACTCCTACCAAATTAACCAGACAGTCGGATCGAGTCTATTGTTTACGAAGAGCTTTTCGAAGTGGTGGTGGGAAAAGTAGACAGTAGAAGTTTGACACTGGACGTTGGACTTTAGGCCGTAGAGACGCGATACATCGCGTCTATTTTTTTTATACAAATCGACTGTATTCTATTCGTCATTTGTTTAGACGCGAAGTATAGCATCTCTTCAATCAGCATTCCAACGACCAACGTCCAGCGTCTAATGTCCAGCGTCTAATGTCCAACGTCCAACGTCCAACATCCAGCGTCCAACGTCCAACGTCCAAAATCCAACGTCCAACGTCCAGCGTCTAATGTCCAACGTCCAGTGTCCAACGTCTAAAAAAAAGACCCCGAGATAACTCCCGAGGTCTTCAATATTTTATTTTTGACTAGCGACTATTTTACTTCAAACGTCCCTGCGCCTACTGTAAATCCTTCAGAAATTAACTCCACTTTGTATTTACCTGGTTTGTAAGACACACCACCGCGAGGATAAACAACACTGACCTCTTGGTTATCGTTTGTGTAGTTAACGACTTGTTTCGTTGTGTAGATTACTTCTTTGCCATTTACGTTCAATTTGCCTGAACCGATTGCTTCATCAGAAAGTGTTGCGCCTTCACCATCAATGACACGCATGTAGATGGTTTTGTTTTCCAATTTCGTGATGGGGTTATTGGCTAAGTTGAAAACAACTTTCAGTTTTTCAATTTTCTTACCATTCAATTTCGAGCGTTCCGTCTCTTTACCTTTTGAGTTCACTGCCAAAACACGCAGGTTTTGAGCCTTTAAAGCAGCCGCAATGCTAACCTTACGAGCTAATTCTTTGTTCTTAGCAGCTGTTTCAGATAATGTATCCGATAAAGATTTGTTCTGTGTTTTTAATCCCGTATTCTCGTTGTTTAGGTTGGTATTTTGTGCAGTCAGTTCTTGATTGTTTTCAGTCAAAATACCATTTTGCTTCTTCAACTCCACGATTTCGCCATCCTTTTGTGTTAATACCAAATTGTATTCTTTGATTTTAGCTTCATAAGAAGCAATGGTAGCGTGATTTGATTTTTTTAATGAAGCCTTATCTTGTTCTAATTGAACTTTTAATGCTTCTAAATCAGCAACTTGACCACCTAGTGACTTGATTTCAGTGATTTTGGCGTCTAATTGCGTTGAGATAGAATCCAACGATGTGCGGGTGTTGGCTAATTCAGTTGCTTTTTCTTCGATCGTTGTAGCTTGTTCGTTGTTTAATTGATTCGAACGGAAATAAAGTACGCCTAGAACTGCTGTTAAGATCGCTAATACAATCAGCGCAATTTTAGAAGTATTGTTGGATGTTTCCATGTGGTAAGGATGATTTTAAGGGTTTAAATTTTTTCAAGCGCAAAAGTACAATAAATAATCTAATTTTCATTTCCAATGCGCTTTTTGGTTAATTTGCAGGAAAATCGAAGACAGGATGCCGACGTATGATTTTATAGTGATTGGTTCAGGGATAGCAGGTTTATCTTATACGGTGAAGGTCGCTCAACATTTTGAGAAACGCAATATTCCAGTTAGGATTGCCTTGATTACCAAGACCGTTGCTGAGGAAACCAATACTAAATATGCTCAGGGTGGCATCGCTGCCGTTTGGGATACCGATGACTCTTTTGAGAAACATATAGAAGATACGATGGTGGCGGGTGATTTCATCAGTGACCGGGAAGTTGTCGAGATGGTCGTACGCGAAGCACCGGAGAGACTTCGTGAGCTTATTGCCTATGGAACGGATTTTGACAGAAAATCAGATGGATCCTTTGATTTAGTCAAAGAAGGCGGGCATTCCGATAAGCGTATTTTACATTACAAAGATTCTACAGGGAACGAGATTGAACGAGCGCTTTTAGCGAAAGTCAAGTCATTTAAATCCGTTGACTTTTTTACCCATTATTTTGCTGTTGATTTGATTACCCAACATCATTTAGGGGAAAAAGTAACCAAAGACACACCTGGCAAACAATGTTATGGGGTATATGTATTGAATAAAAAAACGGAGAAAGTTGAGACCTTTTTAGCTAAAACAACGCTGTTGGCCACTGGCGGAATTGGGCAAGTTTATCAATCAACAACCAATCCGACCATCGCTACCGGAGATGGTATAGCGATGGCCTACCGTGCCAAAGGATTTGTTCAAGGCATGGAGTTTATTCAATTTCATCCAACTGCCTTGTTCAATCCCGGGAAGAAACCTTCTTTTTTGATTTCGGAGGCCGTTCGTGGGCATGGCGGAATTTTGAAGAACCAAGACGGGTCTACCTTCATGGAAAAATATGATGCCCGCTTGTCACTCGCACCGCGTGATGTTGTCGCTCGGGCGATCGATTCGGAAATGAAAAAGCACGGGGTTGATCACGTTTATTTGGATACGCGTCATATTTCCAAAGAGGAAATATTACAACACTTCCCCATGATTTATGCGCATTGTCTGAAGGAGTTAGGATTGGATATGTCTACCGACATGATTCCCGTAGTTCCTGCCCAACATTATTTATGTGGTGGAATCATCGTGGATCATTTTGGTCAAACCAATATCGAAAATTTATATGCCGCAGGTGAATGTTCTCAAACGGGTTTACACGGGGCAAATCGTTTAGCTTCTAATTCTTTATTGGAAGCCATTGTTTATGCTCATAATGCTTTTGAGAAGTCGGTCAGCCAGTTTGGAACCCAAGCCTTACCAACTAATATTCCCGACTGGGATGATGCTGGAACACGTAATCCCGAAGAATTAGTGTTAGTAACCGAAATGGCCAAAGAGTTGGAATCCATCATGTCGAATTACGTGGGTATCGTTCGTACGGATCGCCGACTGAAACGGGCGTATGATCGTTTGGAGTTAATCTATTTGGAACATGAGGAATTATACAAGCAATCACGGATTACAGTTCCTTTGTGTGAATTACGCAATATGATTAATGTGGCGTATTTGATTATTAAGCATGCCCGAGCGCAACGCGAGAATAAGGGTTTACACTTTAATACTGACTTAGGGTAGCTGCTTCCCCTGTCAAGTTGATTTCGCCAATGCCATACGATTCGTATGGTTTTGTAATCTATTCGTTGATAATTTTTCCCCCTTTTTTGCTTAAAACTTGCTGAATATCCCTATCTTAGAGGTAAATGTGTTAAAATTATTCCGGTTTTAACATAATCCAAGTTCTGATAGATGAAATATTACACAGCTTTGACGAAGCACCTATGTGGTGTTTGGTTAATTTTTCTTTGCGTTAGTATTACGCCTTTCTTCGCGCATGCTCAATCTTGGAAATGGTCCTTAGGGTCAGCAATTACCCATTATCAATTTGAAAACTCAAAGGGGGCACAGATCGATTGGATGAAACCATCCTCGGGTTTGTATGTAGAGTTAGCGCAAGAACGTGTATTGATTGATACCGTGCGCTTGATATCAAAATTCTCTAAATCAGCGATTTATTTCAGCAATCGTCCCAAAATCGCGAAAGCATTAAGTTACCTCCATTATGCACTTGGCGTAAACTATCATCAATTGAATGCCATCGGTGACGTTCAAAAAATCGCCTTTGCTTATCAAACGGATTTTATTGGCTTTTCGGCAGCTTTCGGTCCGAAATTTGCCCTATACAGAGGTTGGAATGTGGGTTTAGCGGGAGTTGTTATGGGCCAACAGCTCATCGCGGGGAATCAATTATTATCATCTCAATATTATGATTTGACTCAAGATAAACAGTTTAATTCATTCAAGATTTTTGCTGGATATCAAGTTGAGTTATCAAAAGTTGTAAGCCCGAATGTGCGCGCTTTTGCTCAGGTTCGTCGGACGGCAAGTTTGTTTTCCCCACAAACGCTTACGGGTAAATTGGATTTATTGCCTATGACAATCTCCATGGGAATTAGCTTGAATCGATAATCTGAAGATCAAATGAAGCATTTATACCTCTGGTTGCTGTTTATTTCGCTAGGTGCTTTGGGCCAACAAAAAGGCTTGAATTACCAAGCTGTTATTCTGGATCCGAATACCATTGAAATTCCAGGTCAAGTAATTGTAGGCCAGCCATTGGCTAAAGGAAAGGTTTGGGTACGTTTTACGTTGATTTCGGGTGCGGGAATTGATTATGAAGAGATTCAGCAAACAACCACGGATGAATTTGGCTTAGTTAACTTAACGATAGGCTCCGGAAATTCTACTATGAATTTGGGTCCGAATGCCTCATCGGGATTGGCTAAGTATTCGCAGTTTGATTCGATTCTTTGGGATGAAACATTGAAGCGTTTAAAGGTTTCTGTGAATTTTACTGGCTCTGGCAGTTACACGGAAGTGAGTAATCAGCTTTTGACTTTTACGCCCTATGCTTTGTATGCGGAGTCAGTAAATTATAAAAATGTGCGCGATGCACCGAAGAATCTTAGTCAATTCAATAATGACGTGGGGTATTTAGTTCCCAAAGATTTGGAACCCTTGAAGAAGGATTTGGGCGGGGCGATCGTTGGGATTCAAGAAAATGCTACCAAAATTGAGGCAAATCAGGTAGCGAATAACTTACGTTTTATCGTAATAGACCAAACGGTCACAAAACTTTCGGATCAAGTTGACAAGAATACGACAGCGATAACTCAAGTTAAAAACAACATGTTAACTATCAGTAATACCTTGTCTGATCATGAGGTTCGTCTCCAACAAAATGTTAGTCAAATTCAAAATACCTCGTCCAGTATTTTAGGCCAAATAGGCTCATTACAAAGCCAAATTTCGTCTACACAAAATGCTTTATCTTCCATCACGAGTGTGTATGAATTAGCCGCGAATAAATCATCGGCTTTGGATTTAGGGAATTCCCAACCTAGCAATTCTTTGTATCCGACGCAGTTGGCCGTTAAGTCCTATGTAGATAATGCCATGACGAATGTGGTAACGGTGGGAACACCTGATGCAACCACCTTAGCAACAGGGAAAATTCAACTAGCAGGTGACTTATCAGGAACTGCCACATCGCCAACGGTGCCTGGATTGACTTTGAAGGAATCACTTGCGAATAAATCGACGGATGTAGCTGCGGATGCGGCATCAAACACCAAATATCCTTCTGTTAAGGCAGTTAAAGACTATGTCGATGTAGCTACTACAGGAATTGCTTTTCAGGCCGCATTGAATGCGAAGGCTGATATTAACTCCCCCACATTTACAGGGAACCCGTCTTTACCATCCGGTTCTACGGGGGTTACTCAATCACCCGGAAATAATTCGACTTCTTTGGCAACGACCTCTTTTGTGCAAACAGCCATGGCTAATGCGACGGTAGCAGATGCCGATGCAACAACGAAAGGAAAGATTCAATTAGCGGGTGATTTAGGGGGGACGGCCGCTGCTCCGACTATTGCGAAATTACAAGGAGCCACTTTGAGTTCTTCATCACCCACTTCTGGTCAGGTGTTAAAATACAATGGAACGGCTTGGGTGCCAGATGCGGTGGTTTTGGCGGAGGCCCAAACATTATCATTATCGGGGACCACGGTTACCTTATCTGGGACCAACAGTTCTGTGACCCTTCCTGCCGTGGGGGATGCAACTTCAACCGCTACGGGTAAAGTACAATTAGCCGGAGATTTAGGCGGTGTTGCCACGGCACCGTCTGTTGTTCGGATTCAAGGCGTTCCGGTATCCTCCACTACGCCTACTACAGGTCAGGTCTTAAAGTTCGATGGAACTTCTTATGTCCCCAACAGCTCCATTTTGGCTGAAACGCAGGTCTTAAGTTTAGCTGGAAGCACGTTGAGTATTTCAGGAACGAGTAGTTCCGTGGTCTTACCAAACGCAACGAGTTCGACTTCTGGTATGGTCCAATTAGCCGGTGATTTAGGCGGTGTAGCTACCGCACCTTCTGTGGTTCGGATTCAAGGCGTTCCAGTATCTGCTACCCCGCCGACGACTGGTCAGGTTTTAAAATTTGATGGTACTTCTTATGTCCCTAATAATTCTGTTCTAACAGAAACACAAACCTTGGGATTGTCGGGATCTACCTTGACCATTTCGGGTACGGGTAGTTCAGTGGTGTTACCTGTTGCGGTAGATGCCACGACGTCAACGAATGGGGTTGTTCGGTTAGCGGGGGATTTAGGTGGAACGGCGGCAGCTCCTTTGGTATCCAAATTACAAGGGAGAACGCTGAGTTCGACGGCCCCTACTACGGGCCAGGTATTGAAATATGATGGAACGCAATGGGTACCGTCAACGGGTGTTTTGACAGAAACTCAAACACTTTCACTTGCGGGTTCCACGTTAACCATCTCGGGTACGAGTAGTTCAGTAGTATTACCGGTAGCATCCGATGCGACAACAAGCACCAATGGATCGGTGCGTTTGGCAGGTGATTTGGGTGGAACAGGTACGACTGCGGCCGCACCAGTGATTACAGACAATGCCATAACAGCGTCAAAAATCGCTACAGGAGCCGTTACAGACGCCAAGTTTTCAGGTGTACTTTCTATTGCCAAAGGTGGTACAGGCTCTGCCACACAGAATTTTGTGGATTTGACTTCGGCTCAAACGGTGGCTGGAGCGAAAACAATGTCGGGTGATTTTGCTGTAGGTGCATCAAAATTTAGCGTCGCTTCCTCTACCGGAAATACGGTTATTGCGGGGACATTAACTGCAGGGGGGATTCAATATCCCAATACCAACGGGACTTCAGGATTTGTGTTGACCTCCAACGGGAGTGGCTTAGCAACTTGGGCCTCGGTTCCTACTTCCGCATTGTCAGGTACTCTTTCGGTCGCGAATGGGGGAACCGGTTCGACCACGAAGAATTTTGTAGACTTAACGACAAACCAACTTATTGCCGGGGATAAATCATTTACCGGAACTACGGCTACCAATGACTTAAATGGAACGAATGGTTTT